>CAWJFC010000005.1:0-483173 GCA_963841945.1 uncultured Acidobacteriaceae bacterium | reverse complement strand
CGACACCAGTGAAGCGGAGAGGAAAGTCTATGTCCCGCCGAACTGGTCAAGATGGACACATTGAGAGGAGTGGAAAGTGGTGGGTTGTTCGTTGGTGGCAGGATGTACCGGGTCAATATCAACGGAGCCACATGCGAGCAAAGATTTGTCCGATTTCAGGAGTCGGAAAACTCTCGGCGTCGGAACGCAAACGGCGTGCCCGCGAGATCGTTGCGGAAAGTGGCGCTGACTCGGTCGAGCACTTCAGCAATGTTGTACAGCATCAGAAAAAAGACTCTGTCACGTTCAAGCTGCAAGCATCACGCTGGCTTGAGCATCTCCGTAAGCGCAAACGTAAACCTGTTGAACCCGGAACGATTGATGAATGGGATCGCATCCTGAATAAGGAAATCAATCCAGAAATAGGAGACTGCCCCATTGCTAACGTTAACAATGGAGTGCTGAAAAAGCTGGTGACGCTCATGGCAGACAAGGGAATGTCAGGGAAAACCATCGAAAACTACCTCCAAGTTCCCAAAATGGTTGTTGCATCAGTTGTGGATGGTGACGGCAATCAAGTCTACCCACGCAAGTGGAACCATGAGTTCATGGACGTGCCTCTAGTCGAGAAGTCGAAGCAAAACACGCCGAGTTTCTCTTCGGAGGTAATGACTGGACTGGCGAAATGGAAAAAGCCGAAGGAACGCATGCTTTTCGTTCTTTGTGGTGCGACTGGCTTAAGGATAAGCGAGGCACTTGGTATTGAGATCGACAAGCACATCTCGTTCGATTTCAGAACCATCAGCGTTAGGCAGCAGGCGCGGCACTGCTAGGTTGAGACGCGGCTCAAAACGCCGAGCGCGGAGCGGGACGTGGATCTTCATCCAGCACTCGCCGCGCTATTGAAGGATTTCATAGGCGAGAGGAAGTCCGGATTTCTGTTCTGTACTCGAAACGGAAAGCCACTCTCATCGTCAAATGTCATCCGACGGCATCTTCACCCGGCGCTGAAAGAACTCGGTTACATCAATCCGCACACCGGAACGCACAAGGCAGGCAATCACGCGTTCCGTCGGTTTCGAAACACGTAGCTGCGACACAAAACTCAGTGCCCGGAAGGTCTCCGGAATTACTGGATGGGGCACGCAGGGAATTCCATGGACGACCTCTACGACAAGATCCGAGAGGACGTTCCATTCCGCAAAATGTGGGCAGAAAAAAGTTGTTTTGGCTTCGAACTACCCTCTGTTGTACCGAATGTACCGAAAATCGAAGCAAAAACCGAGGCAACAAAAGCTGCGTAAACAACTGAGAGGGCGAGAGAAAGATTGGTCGGGGAGAGAGGATTTGAACCTCCGACCCCCTGGTCCCGAACCAGGTGCTCTACCAGGCTGAGCCACTCCCCGACTGGTGCACAACGCTGATCACGTTTGGGGCGCGATCGCTACGACGTTTACAGTATAACATTCTGTAGCCGGAGAGCTTGGACGGTCCTGCGCCGGTTTTGAGCTGGTTCATGGGCCTTCGCGTTCATGGCTTTCGTGCTGCATCATTTGTTTTTGGTGCCGCTGCGTTCAGCACTTTCAGAGAAGAAATTCGCGCTCCAATGTTCTTGTGCCTGCCGTTCGCGTTCTGATTTTTTGTGCTTCGATCGTTTTCGTTATGCTTGCTTTTTCTGCTGCTACTTTGCTCGCGCCCCACGCCGCGCTCAAACATGCCCGGATGCTGGTTGAGCATGGACGCATCGTCGCCGTCGGCCCCCAGTCTGCGGCGCCGATCCCGGCGGGCGTTTCGCTGACCGACTTTGGCGACGAGATCGTTGCTGCCGGATATCTCGACTTGCACATCCATGGCAGCGCGGGCTATGACGTGATGGACTCTTCACCCGATGCTTTGCCTGCGATTGAATGCTCCCTCGCTCGCCATGGAGTTACAAGCTATCTGCCAACCACCGTTACCGCATCGATGGATGCGACGCTGCAAACGCTTGATCGACTCGCTGGTGCGATCGAAGAACACGAGGCCGCGCGCCCGGAACCCCTCGACAATTCTCGCGTAACGCATGGCAGCCTATCATCCCAGGAAGTCGGATCGCTTGCAGAACGCGCGCAGCCTCTCGGAATTCATCTCGAAGGACCATTCATCAGTCATGTTCGCCGGGGTGTTCATCCGCCTGAGAATCTCCTGCCTCCTCGAGTCGAAACTTTCGAGCGCTTCTGGCAAGCCGCCCGCGGTCGCATACGCATGATGACGATCGCTCCCGAACTCGAGGGCGCGCTCGAACTCATCGCGTGCGCCGTTGCGCGCGGCGTGTGCATCAGTGTCGGACATTCCGATGCCGACTTCACTGCCACCGAGCGCGCGGTTTCCGCTGGAGCGCGGCACGCGACGCATACATTCAATGCCATGCGGCCGCTCGGCCACCGCGATCCCGGCATCCTTGGCGCCGTGCTCACCGACGACCGCGTCACCGCCGACCTGATCGCGGACGGCATTCATCTCGATCCCGCCATCGTGAAACTGGTCGCCCGCGCAAAAGGTCCGCAGCGAACTGTGCTCATCACCGACGCCATCTCCGCGACCGGCATGCCCGACGGCCGCTATCGTCTGGGATCGATGGAGGTCGATGTCAAAGACGGCCGGTGCGAAACAGCCGGCAGACTTGCGGGCAGCGTTCTGACGATGGATCGCGCCGTCCGCAATTTGTCGAGTTTTGCGGAGTGCGATCTCGCAACCGCAATTGCCGCAGCCTCCCGCAATCCGGCGCGCGTTCTGGGCGGCAATAATAAAGGAGTGCTGGAAGTTGGCGCAGACGCCGACTTTGTTGTTCTCGATGAAGAGGGAAATGTGCTGCGGACCTTTATTGCCGGTATTGAACCCGCTTAACCATCCGATCCGCTTAAAAACAGCGGCCTTCAGAGCTGATGGATAGTGACCGATCTAATCCACCCACCCCCCATCCCGCCGACCTTGTAGAATCTTAGTTTTAGGAAGATTTTCCTCGCAAAGTATTCATAACAGAAGACTTAGTAGTAAAGTATTGATTCTAAGCCAATTAGCCTCCACACACACCACAGAAAGCGAGCCCCTTGCCAGATGCGAATTCATTTTTCAAAGAACTCCGAAATGTGGTGACGAACTCGGTGCGCCTTGCCTTTAGACTTGCGCTTCTCCGCTGTTAGGTCAAGCCATAATTGCGGACCAAGATCCAATCTTCCAATCGTGCTAATATCCCCGGAGCGCAAAGGGCGCATCCGGTCCGCGGGAAGGACAGAAGTCCACCTTGGTTTTCACAATTCAGCATTACGAACTTACTTTCTGCCCGTCAATGCGGACCTCGGGCTCATGAAAGGAAGTTCGCATGCCCGTACGAAAGCTCCCGCCTAATCCCGATCTTGCTCACCTCAAATATCAAGCCAGAGATTTATTGAAGGATCACGCTCGCCGCGATCCCGCAGCGGCGCAGCGATTGCGCGAGTTTCATCCTCGCTTTCGGCAATCGCCGGACGACGAAATCTTCAACGCGCCACTCAAGCTTGCCGATGCACAGCTAGCGATCGCGCGCGAGTCAGGATTCCAGAGCTGGACGCGGTTAAAGCGTCGCGTCGAGCAGCCGACGCCCTCAGACCGGCTTGATCTCCGGCATCACGAGCGCATTAAAGATTCCATTTTTCGCCATGCTGTCGACCTGATCGATGCCGGTGATGCTGCCGGCCTGCGAGCTTATCTTCGCGCCCATCCAGGGCTCGTGCATCAGCACGTCGTCTTCGAGGGAATGAACTATTTTCATAATCCAACGCTGCTTGAATTTATTGCGGAAAATCCTGTACGCCGGGGCACCATGCCGAAAAATATCGTCGAAGTTGCGAAGGTTATTCTTGACGCGGGCGCCGGTCGCGACAAAACTGAACTAAATCAGACCCTCATGCTGGTGGCGACCGGCAGCGTGGCGCGCGAATGCAGGCGACAAACTCTGTTGATCGATCTTCTCTGTGATCGCGGAGCCGATCCAGAGAGCGCCATCGAAATCGCAGCCGTGCTCGGAGAGATCGAGTCGGTGCGTGCCCTTATCCAGCGCGGCGCTCGTGTCACTCTTCCGATCGCCGCCGCCCTGGGAGGCGTCGACGAGTTTCGCCGCCAGCTTCCAGAGGCGAGCGGCGAGGAGCGCCATCTTGCGCTCGCCATCGCAGCCGATTACGGACAGATCGAAGTCATGCGCATGCTGCTCGATGCGGGCGAAGATCCGAATCGCTACAACCCGGTCGGCGGACATTCGCACACGACGCCCTTACATCAGGCGGCGATGCGCGGCAATGAAGAAATGGTACGGCTGTTGGCAGAGCGCGGCGCGAGGTTGGATATAAGAGACGTTCTCTGGCACGCGACGCCGGCCGACTGGGCAAAGCACGAGGGCAAGGCGAAACTTGAGGAGTATTTGCGGGCGGTCGAAAGAGAAGGTCGATAAGTTTCCGCGTGCAATTCAGAGCGGTATAGTTAGATTTGGAACTGGAATGCAGGTGCTCAAGTTTCGTTTCGAGATGACCGGCTGTCGAGGGGCGGTTCCCGCGGGGGGCGCACGTTGGCGGCTGCCTGCAGTCGTGCTTTTGCTTTGCCTTGGAGCATTTTCTTTCACTGAAAAGGCACCGGCGCAGGCTTCTTCTTTGCGCAAACGATCGGAAGTTTTCTCCCGCCTGCCGCTGACTAAGTTCTATGACACGCCGGCTCCGCTTGGTCCCGGCAAACCGGGTGGGCTGATTCGCGCCAGCGCGTTTGACGAGTATCGCTTGCCGCCGAGTGTCTCGGCCACGCGCATCCTTTATTACTCGCGCGCGGCAAATGGAGAGTTGGTTGCGGCCTCCGGCGTAGTCTTGTTCCCGGACCAGAAGCCTCCCTCGGGTGGTTGGCCGCTGATTGCGTGGGCTCACGCTCTGAGCGGAGTGGCGCGCGTGTGCGCTCCATCGCTCGAGCGCAACGTGGGTGATGGGCCGTTGCTGGCAATGTATGTCAATCTCGGCTACGCGGTGGTGGCAACCGACTACACCGGGCTGGGCACGAATTTTCCGAATGCCTTTGCCGACGCGCAATCGAACGCATGGAACGTGATCGATTCCGTGGCGGCGGCGCACGACGCGGTGCCCGGCATTGGCTCACGCTGGATTGCGATGGGAGCGGGTGAAGGCGCCATGGCAGCGCTGCGCGTTGCGGAGGTCGAACGCGCGGATGGAAACTCAAACTTCCTCGGAAGCATTGCGATCTCGCGAATCGCCGATCTGGTGGACCAGTTCGCGCCCGCTCTTACACCGTCGTCCGATTCGGCGTTGTTGCTGGCTCACGGCATTAAGGCGATCGATCCGATCTTCAAGCCCGAAGAAATTCTGACTTCGCAGGCGATGCCGGTCTATCAAAAAGAGCAGGAAGAATGCGGCGTTCCCGAAGCGAGCAAAGTTCCACCGGCAGCGATGTTCAGACCGGGCTGGCAAAGCAATAAGTTCGTACGGGCGTACTTCAACCGAAATCGGGCGGGCGAGGCGCGCGCAGATGCACCGTTGCTGATAGTCAGCGGCGAGGAGGGCGCGGCGATGGTCGCAATTATGAAAGTCGTCCGGCGGATGTGTGGCCAGGGAGACCGCCTGCTGTTTCGCCGCTTTGCGGAAGGCGATCCGGGCAGCGTGATCGGAGATTCCGCCCGCGAGCAGATGTCCTGGATTCAGGATCGCTTCGCCGGCCGCGCTGCGCCCGCGAACTGCTCTGAACAGTGAGAGTCAGGCGAGTGGGGAAACAACTAAATCCGATAGACCGCGAATACCTCAAGTGTGGCCTAACGTGCGGTTGGGGTAACGTTTTCACGCTGACTGCCAGCAAAATTCCTGTCGATTGCTTATGATGAGAAGACGCATTCATTTCATGGGGTGGCACGAGAGTGGCTGAAACGCGCACGCAACCGACGCAATCGACCAATGGGGTCGAAGTTCTTGAAACGCGCGAGTGGATGGACTCGCTCGATTATGTGCTCTCGCACGGCGGCGCCGAGCGCGCCGGACGATTGCTGCAACAACTGGCGCTGCACGCGCGGCGTGAAGCCGGCGTCAATCTGCCATTTTCCGCGACCACGCCCTATCAGAACACGATTCCTTCACGGCAGCAGGCGCCGTTTCCCGGCAGCCAGGAGATGGAACGCCGCATCAAGAGCCTGGTGCGCTGGAACGCCATGGCGATGGTGGTGCGCGCGAATAAAATTCAAGAGGGCATCGGCGGACATATTTCCACGTTCGCGTCGGCAGCCACGCTTTATGAAGTTGCCTTCAATCATTTCTTTCAGGCGGCAACCGAATCGGGCGATCGCGATGTCGTCTACTTTCAAGGACACGCCGCACCCGGCATCTATGCGCGCGCTTATCTGGAAGGCCGCGTTCCGAAACAGAAGCTGGAAAATTTTCGCCGCGAACTGAAGCCCGGCGGCGGCCTGTCATCGTATCCGCATCCATGGCTGATGCCGGACTTCTGGGAATTTCCCACGGTCTCGATGGGCCTGGGGCCGATTCAGGCGATCTACCATGCGCGCTTTATTAAGTATCTGGAAAATCGCGGGCTGAAAACTTCGACCGGCGGCAAGGTCTGGGCCTACATGGGCGATGGCGAAATGGACGAGCCCGAAGCGCTGGGCTCGATCACGCTCGCTTCGCGCGAGAAACTCGACAACCTTATTTTTGTGGTCAACTGCAACCTGCAGCGCCTCGACGGCCCGGTGCGCGGCAACGGCAAAATCATCCAGGAACTCGAAGCCATTTTCCGCGGCGCGGGCTGGAACGTGATCAAAGTGATCTGGGGCGGCGATTGGGATCCCATCATTCAGTCGGATCGCGATGGTCTGCTCGTTCGCCGCATGGGCGAAATCACGGACGGCCAGTATCAGAAATTCTGGGTGGAATCGGGGGCCTACTTCCGGCAAAACTTTTTCGGCACCGATCCTCGGCTGCTCAAGATGGTCGAGCATCTGTCCGACGAGCAACTGGCGCGCATGCGGCTCGGCGGCCACGATCCGATCAAGGTACACGCGGCCTACAAGGCAGCGGTCGAGCACGCCGGATCGCCGACCATCATTCTGGCCAAGACCATTAAAGGATACGGGCTCGGCGAAGCTGGCGAAGGCAAGAACATTACGCACCAGCAGAAGAAGCTGAACGACGATGAGCTGGAAGTTTTCCGCTCGCGCTTCGGCATTCCCATCCCCGACGACGAACTGCACAACGCGCCGTTCTATCGTCCAGCTGATGACAGCCCCGAGATCAAGTACATGCAGGCGCGGCGGCAGCAGCTCGGAGGCTACATGCCGGTGCGCAAAGAGCGCGCCGAGCCCATCAAGCCTCCGGCCGATTCGGTATTCGAAGAATTTTTCAAAGGCACCGAGGGCCGCGACGCTTCGACGACCATGGTGTTTGTGCGGCTGCTCTCGAAGTTGCTGCGCGATCCGGAGGTCGGCAAGTACATCGTGCCTGTCGTGCCCGACGAGGCGCGCACCTTTGGCATGGAGGCGTTGTTCCGGCAAGTAGGAATTTATTCCAACGTTGGTCAGCTCTACGAGCCCGTTGACATGGACACCCTCCTTTATTACAAGGAGGCAAAAAACGGGCAGATCCTCGAAGAGGGAATCACCGAGGCCGGCTCGATGTGCTCGTTCATCGCGGCGGGCACGGCGTATGCGAATCACGGCATCAACACGATCCCCTTCTTCATTTATTACTCGATGTTTGGATTCCAGCGCATTGGCGACCTGATCTGGGCCGCCGCCGATATGCGCTGCCGCGGATTTTTGATTGGCGGCACGGCAGGCCGCACGACTTTGGCCGGCGAGGGCTTGCAGCATCAGGATGGACACAGCCATGTGCTCGCGCTGCCCGTCCCGAATCTGCTCGCGTATGATCCGGCGTTTGCGTACGAGATTGCCGTCATCATTCAGGATGGCATCAAGCGCATGTACGTCGACGGCGAATCCATTTTCTATTATCTGACCGTCACCAACGAGCCGCTGCCCATGCCGGAGATGCCTTCCGGCCCCGGCGTTCGCGAGGGGATTCTCAAGGGCCTGTACCGCTACAAGGCATCCGAAAAAACGGGCGGCAAAAAGAACGGCGCCAAGCTGCGCGCGCAACTCCTCGGCAGCGGAACGATCATGTTCGAGGTGCTGAAGGCGCAGGAAATTCTGGAGAAGAATTACGGAGTCGCCGCCGACGTGTGGAGCGTGACCAGCTACAAGCAACTCTATCGCGAAGCGAACGATTGTGCGCGCTGGAACATGCTGCATCCCACGCAGACGCCGAAAGTGCCGTATGTGACGCAGACGCTGAAAGGCGCGGCTGGGCCGTTTATCGCGGCATCGGATTATATGAAGGTGCTGCCGGAGAGCCTTTCGCAATGGATCCCGGGCAGGTTAGTGGCGCTCGGAACCGATGGCTTCGGCCGCAGTGAAAATCGCGCATCGCTGCGCGACTTTTTCGAGGTCGATGCCAAGCACATCGTGCTGGCAACGCTGCACGCGCTCGCCGCAGAGAAGCAGGTCGGCAATGACGTGCTGGAGAAAGCGATTCGCGATCTGGGGATCAGTCCGGAGAAGCGGAATCCGGCAACGAGCTAACGTCTTCCTGCGGATTTCGCGGATGAGCTTTTCACGATAAACATTTCACAATGAACATTTCACGATAACCACGGATTGGGGACCATTAATAAGGATGGCGACGGAATTCAAACTGCCCGAACTGGGCGAGAACATCGAGAGCGGCGATCTGGTTCGCCTTCTCATCAAGCCCGGCGCCTCGATCACTGAGGGCCAACCGGTGATGGAACTCGAAACCGATAAGGCAGTCGTTGAAGTCCCGTCGTCGGTTACGGGCACGGTCGGCGAGGTGCGCGTGAAAGAAGGCGACAAACTGCGCACCGGCCAGGTTATCTTCACGGTTGAAAATGGCGCGGGGCCAACCAAGCAGACAGCTGCGGTCGCTCAAACCGCAAAAGGGGCTGCTGCCGACAAAAGTTCGACGCCATCGAAAGCGACATCGCCAATGCCCATGCCGGCCGCCATTACGTCTCATGCCGGGGGTCGACTCATCTCCCACGAGTCCTGCGCGAGCTACCGCCTCGGAATTCAAACTCCCCGAACTCGGCGAGAACATTGACTCTGGTGATCTGGTTCGCCTCATGATCTCTCCCGGTACCCGCGTTGCCGAGGGCCAGCCAGTGATGGAACTCGAAACCGACAAGGCAGTAGTAGAGGTCCCGTCCTCGATCAGCGGCGTTGTTCGCGAAGTCAAAGTAAAAGAGGGACAGAAAGTAAAAGTTGGAGATGTCATTTTCACGCTCGAAGGCGCGGCCGTCGCGCCCGCCGAAGCCCCACGTCGACATCAGCCGGTCGAACATATTTCCGGGCAGCAGTCCGCTCGCCTCTCCTTCCAACTCGCGATGAAGGCCGAGGGAAAGACAGAAGAGCAGGCACTGCCGCGCGACTTTCCCAGTGAGGCGCCACCAGCGGCGCCGCCTCAATTCTCCATGCCGGTGCAACTCGGCAAAGTTGCCGGCACCGAGCATCGCGATCCGGCTCCGGCTGCGCCGCACGTGCGGCGACTGGCGCGCGAGATTGGTGTTGACATTCACAGCGTGCAGGGCAGCGGACCGGGCGGACGCATCAGCGAAGAAGATGTGAAGCTGCATGCGAAAAATGCCCTGGCCGCCGCGACCGTTGCCGCAGCGGCTCCTCGCATCGGATTCGCAGAACCCGAGCTTCCCGATTTCTCCAAATGGGGCAAGACCGAGCGCGTCTCCATGCGCGGCGTGCGACGCAAAACCGCCGAGCACCTTCGCCAGGCCTGGAACACGATTCCCCATGTTACGCAAAACGACCGCGCCGACATTACTGAGCTTGAGCAACTGCGCGCCCGCTTTGCGCCGCGCGCCGAAGAGGCCGGCGGCAAGATGACCGTCACCGCTATCGCGCTCAAAGTCTGCGCCTCGGCGCTGAAAGTCTTTCCGCAATTCAATGCATCTATTGATATGGGGAAGGAAGAAATTATTTACAAGCAGTACATCAACATCGGGGTCGCGGTCGACACCGATCGCGGACTGCTGGTGCCGGTGATTCGCGACGTTGACAAGAAAAACATCGTCGAACTGGCTGCCGAACTGACGCAGCTGTCGAAGAAGGCGAAAGACCGCAAGCTGACTCCGGACGAGATGGAAGGCGGCACGTTCACGATTACGAATCTGGGCGGCATCGGCGGCACGGGCTTTTCGCCGATCGTCAATCATCCCGAGGTCGCGATCCTCGGCCTCTCGCGCTCGCGCATGGAGCCGGAGTGGGTCAACAACAAATTCGAGCCGCGCTTGATTCTTCCACTCTCGCTCTCGTACGATCACCGGTTGATCGATGGCGCCGACGCCGCGCGGTTTTTGCGGTGGATTGCGGAAGCGTTCGAGCAGCCGTTTTTGCTGAGTGTGCAGGGATGAAAGACCCTAACCGCAGAGGTTGCTGAGTACGCAGAAAACTGCGGGTTAATTTGAATTATTTCTCTCTGCGATCTCCGCGTACTCTGCGGCAAAAGTGTTTTCATAAGGACAATAAATAATGGCAACGAATTCCAATCTCCGTGTTGCAGTAATTGGCGGCGGCCCCGGCGGCTATGCTGCCGCATTTCTCGCAGCCGACCTCGGCATGAGAGTTACGCTCATCGATCCGGAAGTCAATCCCGGCGGCGTTTGTCTCTATCGCGGATGCATTCCGTCGAAGGCCCTTCTCCACGTCGCGAAATTGCTGTTGGAAGCTGAGCACGCCAAAAACTGGGGCATCGAATTTGCCGCGCCAAAAATCGACGTGGCCAAGCTTCGCACATGGAAAGAGGGCGTAGTCACAAAGCTGACCGGCGGGCTCGGCCAACTGTCCAAGCAGCGCAAGGTCACGTTCATTCAAGGCAAAGCCGCGTTCGTCAATTCGACTACGCTCAAAGTGACAAAGAGCCAGGCTGGCGGCGAAGAAACGCTTACCTTCGATCGCATCGTCATCGCCACAGGTTCGCGTCCCACAGTCGTGCCAAGCCTGAAAATCGACAGTCCTCGCCTCATGGATTCCACCGGCGCGCTTGACCTCGCCGACGTCCCGAAGACGCTGCTCGTCATCGGCGGCGGCTACATCGGACTCGAACTCGGCACCGTCTACGCCACGCTCGGCACCAAAGTGACCGTCGTTGAAATGCTGTCTGGCCTATTGCCCGGCGCCGACCGAGATCTCGTTCTCCCGCTGCACAAGCGTCTAGAAAAATTGTTCTCTGCGATTCTCCTCAACACCACCGTCAAATCGCTCAAAGATGAAAAGACCGGAATCCGTGTCACGCTCGAAGGTCCCGATGTAAAAGAAAACGAGCAGGTCTTCGACCGCGTGCTCATGTCGGTCGGACGCCGTCCCAATTCAGAAATCCCCGGCCTCGACAAAACACAGGTCAAAGTCAATGCCAAGGGATTCATCGAAATCAACGGGCAACGCCAGACCGCCGACCCCGCAATCTACGCCATCGGCGACGTGGCGGGCGAACCGATGCTTGCGCACAAAGCCATGCACGAAGGCCGCACCGCGGTCGAAGCTATCGCCGGACACAAAGTGGCATTCGAGCCAAACGCGATTCCGGCGGTCGTTTTCACCGATCCTGAAATCGCGTGGGCCGGACTCACCGAAACGCAAGCCAAAGAGCAGGGCCGAGAAATCAGCGTCGCCAAATTTCCGTGGGCAGCGTCAGGCCGCGCGCTTACGCTCGACCGCACCGAAGGCATGACCAAACTCATCATCGATCCGAAGACGGAGCGGGTGCTCGGTGTTGGCATCGTCGGCGTGGGCGCTGGCGATCTGATCGCTGAAGGCGTGCTCGCCATTGAAATGTGCGCACTCGCCGCCGATGTAGGCATGACCATCCACCCGCATCCAACGCTTTCGGAGACGATCATGGAGTCGGCGGAGATTTACTACGGGCTGGCAACGGACATCTATCGCCCAAAAAAGTGAGCGCGAAACAGCCCTGACTTTAGCCTTGGGAGAAGGGAAGGGCACGGCATCGGTCGCGCCGCTTCGCTAAGAATATACTTAGCAATTCAGCGCCTGCGTGCTGTGCGCCAGTCAAGTCGATTTATCCGATGAAGAAATCCGCGCTCATATTTTTACTTTTTGTCGCTACGGCATTCCCGCTCGCCGCCCAGTCCGTCACGGGTCTGTTCACCGGAGCCAATGCAAAGAGCACATCATCTGCATCGGCCGACCAACTTGGCCGGAGTAATCCTTCCGGCACTGTGCTTGGCTTCCTTCAGACGGCGCAGTCCGGAAACTATCAAGCCGCCGCCGACTACCTGCAGATGAGCACCGCGCGCCGTCAAGCGCAAGGCGCCGACCTCGCGACGAAATTGAAGGTCCTGATGGACCGCGCGTTCGTGGGCAAGCTCAGCCGTATCAGCACCAGCCCCGAGGGGAATCCGGACAACGGCATTCCCGATCAACAGACCATCGGCATTTTTTCTCTTCCCAACGAGGGCGCGGACAGCGACGTTCCGGTTGTTCTCGTTCGCGTGACCGATCCGAGCGCCGGCCAAATCTGGCTGTTTTCTTCCATCACGCTCAGCAGAGTCCCGGAACTCTACGAGACGATCGAGGAGCACCAGGTCGAAACCAAACTTCCGCAGAGCCTCGTGAAGACGACATTCGGCGGAATGCCGCTCTGGCAGTGGCTCGCGCTCCTGATTGCGGTGCCGGTTGCCATCCTCATTGGCTGGGCCATCGTGCTTTTCCTCGCCATTCCGCGCCGCCTCTATCTCAAATTAAAAAAGCGTCCCGACCTTCATTCCTATCGCCGCGTCTCGACGCCGCTGCTGCTGGTGTTCGCGGCCATCGCCCATCGCATCATCGCCGGACGGCTGGGTCTGCCGCTGCTGTCGCACTACTACTACAACCGCACGGTCGGAGTGCTGATCAGCATCGGATTTTTCTGGTTGCTATTGCGCGTCAACGCCCTGATTATGCAGCGCCTGCGCTCGCACGCCATTGCCATTGGGCGCCTCGGCACCGGAACGCTCATGCTGCTCGGCGAGCGTCTGCTTTCGGCTTTTCTCGTGATCCTCGGCCTGCTCGCAATCCTCGCCATTCTCGGCTTCAACCTGACCACGGTGCTCGCCGGTCTTGGCATCGGCGGCATCGCTATCGCCTTTGCGGCGCAGAAGACCCTCGAAAATCTTTTTGGCGGAATCTCGGTGCTCGCCGATGAAGTCATCCGCGTCGGCGACTACTGCCGCTTCGGTGACAAAACCGGGACGGTCGAAGATATCAGTCTCCGCTCGACCCGCGTGCGCACCGACGCCCGCACCCAGCTCTCGATTCCGAATGGCACGCTTGCCACCATGAGCATCGAGAATTTTTCGCGCCGAGACAAAATTCTATTCAATCCGCCGCTTGAGATTCGCTACGACACCACGGGAGACCAGCTCCGTTATCTGCTCGCCGAAATTCGCCGCCTGCTCTACCAACATCCGAAAGTCGAGGCGGAAACGGCAAGCATCCGCCTTGCGAATGTCGACCCAAGCGCGCTGCGGCTTGAGATTTTTGCCTACGTGCGCACCCAGGATTCGAACGAGTTTGCTGCCGTCCGCGAAGATCTGTTGCTGCGCATCAGCGAGATCGTCGGGCGATCCGGCACCAGCTTCGCCTATCCCTCCCAGACGCTGTATCTGGGGCGCGATCACGGCCTCGACGGTGAAAAAGCCGCGGCTGCTGAAAAGCAGGTCCAGGAGTGGCGCGCCCAAAATCAGCTGCCCTTCCCTGATTTCACGCCCGCCGACAAAGCATCTTTCCGCGGATCGATCCCCTATCCTCCACCGGAATCATCCGTCGCTAAAAAGTTATAAAAGAGAGCCACAAAAAGCTAAACGTGGCGAAGCGCCTGTGCCTTCGACCTGCGCTACTTACCAATGTAACTTGCGGCCTTGCACCACGGTTTCTAGCATAAGAGAGCCATGCCTCTTGCACTTTTACTGTCGCCTGACGATCAGGCCGTCGCCGCCATCACGTCCGTGCTCGAAGAGATGTCCGTCACCTGTGACCGCCCGCTTGATGGCGCCTCGGCCGCGCAGAAGCTGAATTCCGATCGCTTCGATCTGGTCCTCGTCGACTGCGAGAACCTTCCTGCCGCCAAACTTATTTTCGATGTCTGCCGCAATCGCAAGGGAAGCGGCCGCCCGGTTCCGGTCGCTGTCGTCGACGGCCGCGCGGGTCTGCCGACCGCGTTTCGCCTCGGCGCCGAATTGATTCTCACCAAACCGGTGGCCAAAGATCAGGCCCGCGTCACCATTCGTACCGCCCTCAGCCGCGTCCGGCGAGAGGAATCTCGCCCCGACGCCACAGGTCAGGAAAGCGTAGCCCAGGCGGTCGCCAGTTCAAAAACCCTGACGCCTGCATTGGAGCAACACGCCGATGACGCTGCCGACTACGTCGCCGCCGAAGGCCGGGCATTCGCCGCCACGGCCGCGGCCGGTTCTCCTTCGCTCACGTCGGCCCATGATCTTGTCCCTTCTTCGACGCCGGCACCTGCTGTGAAGATGAGCGCGTCGGTCGCCGAGTCCGATGTCGCGGAAGCTGCATCGACGGCCAAAGGGTCGTCATTCGTCGCCAGCAATGCGACGACATCCGGTACGTCGTCTCGGCTTTCATCCGCCGAGGCTAAAGTGAGCGAAAAAGCAACGACGGATTCCAAGCCTTCAGCCGCGCAAGGATCGGAAGACGAACATAAAGACGGCGAACATAAGACCGAGGTGATCGGGGTGAAGAGCGGGTCGCTTGCCGCATCCGCGGCTCCGATCGAGCAAGAGTCCGGCACGCTGGAGACAAAGAGCATCGAGACTAGCAGCGAAGAAGTGGCCGCCAAAGTTCCAGCGAAGAAAAGCGCTGCGAAGACTTCTAAATCACTCAGCCGGATGATCACTCTTTTCTTTCTGCTGGTGGCCTGTGGAGCCTTCTATGGTGCCTGGACCTACGAGCCCGGTTTCCAGTCGCTGGTCAAGGAGCAGGTCAATCACCTGCTCGTCCTGACTGGAATGGCGCCAAAAACTCAAGCGCCCGCTCCGGTTCCGGTGAAGCCAACATCTCAGGCGCCGAAGCCAAGCGCCGCAGTCCCGCTCCCGACGAATGGTCCCGACGCCACGCAATCGGGGCAGTCCATCGCTCCAGATCCAAATGCAGCGCCGGGTGCGACGTCCGCGCCGTCGGCGTCGACCAATGCGACCTCGCCCGCTTCCGGCCAGCAGGCCGCTCCGGCGAACGCGCCTGCTCCGACCGCGCCGGCAAATCCGGCCGCGCCCACCCCGGCTGCGACGACTCCAGCCGGCGCAAGCACCAATCCGCAATCCGCCGTACCGCATACCAAGCCCGGCGTCACGCGCATCGATCTTTCGCCGAACGCGGTGGAACATCCAGCGTCATCTTCCGGCGGGAAGAGTTCGGCGCCAGCTTCGAAAACGCCGCCTCAGCACTAACTAGTAACGATGACCTTCGTTCGCGCCTTAATTCCCGCGCCCCGCGCCGGATCCGCGTCCCACCGATTACGCCCGTAACTTGCCGGTGCTTACCGGCCTGCCTAGGATGGCCTCATCATGGGTTACCAAGCTTTGCTCTTCTGCACGGATGAGAAACTCGCCCGGGTCGTAAGCCAGCTGTTCAGTGAACTTGAATTTGCTGTCGCGCCTGTGAATGATCCCTTTGCCGCGGTCAAGACTCTCATGGCGCATCACTACGACGCTATCGTCATCGACTGCGAAAATGAGCAAAGCGCCTCGCTGCTCGTCAAGGGCGCTCGCAATTCCAGCTTCAATCAAGGTTCGCTCACCATCGGACTAGTCGAAGGGCAGGCCGGCGTCGCCAAGGCCTATCGCATGGGCGCAAACCTGGTTCTTACCAAACCCATTAATGTCGAACAGGCTAAAGGAACTCTGCGCGTGGCGCGCGGACTTCTGCGCAAAGGTGCGGAAGCCTCCAGCCATTCGGCCGCAGCACCGGTGAAACCCGCACCAGCCGCGGCGTTTCCTTCTACCGCTACAACCAGTCAGCACCCCGATTCCGTATCCGCGCACAGCGCGGTTCCACAGCACCAATCTACGGATTTTTCAGCGGTCCCCACGCCGGTGGCATCCGCGCCAGCGCATGCAATCCTCGAAGAGACACCTGTGTTCGCGCCGCCGATCCGGGTAAAGCCCTGGACCGCGCTCGGAGCCGAGCCGCCCATAGGCGATCCTGAGTCCGCGCCCGCCCCACATCCTGCTCCGCCAGCCGCGGCAACTCCGCAAACTTCAGAAGCTCCCGGCAAGCAAGCAGCAGCCCATGCCAATGTCGTACCCTTTGTGGCGGCCGCGGCGAAGCCTCACGGAGCGGCCTCCGCGCCCGCTCCCGCGAAAGAGGTTGTCAAGCCCGCTCCCCAACCGGAGCATAGCGAAGTCAGGAATGAAGAAGCGCCTGCCTCTGATGCAGCTCTCCACACTCCGCAACCTAGTCCATTCGCGGCCTCCGCGACCATGTCGGCGGGTCCGTCATTCTCCACCGCCACCGAGGATGCAGGTGGTTCCGGACAGAAAATTCTGATGGGCGCAGCCGCCGTTGCCGTCCTCATCATCGCCGGATACTTCGGATGGACCAAGTTCGGACAGTCACACACGGCTCCCGGGCTCGCGCCATCTTCCACTTCCACAGCGCCTCAGTCTGCGCCGCAGTCTGTCCCACAGCCCATGCCGCAATCGACGCCGCAGTCCGATCTCCATACCGCCGCGTCGGCTCCGTCAGCGCCCACGACTACGCATTCCAATTCGACAACCGCGGCCAACCATATAGCGCCGTCTCAGCAGACGGTGCACGCAGCGGGGAATCCAGCGCCCAGCGCAGACCGGCCAGCGATTTCCGAATCGACCCAGACAAAATCCGAGCCATCCCCAATCATTGTTCAACCCGGTTCGGTCCAGCGTCCTCGAACGCCGCCGCAAACTTCGGATGAGGCTTCCGCCGCGCCGCCGAGCGCGCTCGGCATGGCTGCGCCGAGCCCGGCTGCTTTGAACGGCGTACTCAATTCCACAGCCGCCCAGCCTTCCCTCGGGAGAGTGCGGGTCTCGCAGGGCGTCTCGCAAGGTCTTCTGATCAAGCAAGTGCAGCCCCGCTATCCGGCCAATGCCCTCGCCACCCATACCGAAGGCGCGGTGCAGATCGAAGCCACCATCGATAAGGAAGGCAACGTCGTTAATCCGAAGGTGCTCAGCGGGCCGTCGATGCTCACCGCCGCCGCGCTCGAGGCCGTTCGCCAGTGGCGATACAAGCCTTATTATCTCGATGGCCAGCCGGTCGCGATCCAAACCCAGATTACGATCAGGTTCAAAGCGCAATAGAATCGGGCCCGCACGACTCGGCGATCCAGTCGCGGGTTCTTCTTTCTCAGCTGTCTGAATGATTTTGGCTTGGCTGGCAGGATTCCGGCCAAGACTTGCTCACTATTAATTCAGCCCTTCATTGGGTCCGCGGCGCCGCGGACGTCCCGGGTGCGCGCTCACGCTGCGAAAGCGGTGATAAAGCCCGTGCAGGCTGTCGCTTAGCAACCGCACCACTTGCATGCTGTATTCGTGGTTGGTGTTCAGCAGTTCCACAAAATCTTTGCGCGCAACGAACGAAGCTGTGGTCGCCTCATCGGCCTCCGCCGTTACGCGATAGTGCTCACCGGACAGCGTCTCGCTCAACCCTAGAACCGATCCCTCGCCGGCCACTTCCAGCAGTTGGCTGTGTTGGTCGGTTGCCGGCAACAGCACGCGAACGGCACCCGTTCGGATCAGATAGACTCCCTCCGCAGGGCTTCCCCGGCGATAGAAGGTCGCGCCTTTTGGGAAAATGCGTTCCGCCATCAGGGGGCGCAGCGCTTCCTCAAACTCTGGGCTGAACCGCCCGCGCATGAAGTCGGAGGACACTTCTTGAACTCATTTCTGGGGTCCATCCTGCACCCGCGACAAACGGACGGCGGTGACGGGGATCACACCGCAAGGTGAATCGTCAGTTGCCTTGCCGTCACAGCAGATCACTATAAGAAGGCCGACCTTTGAGCCGCTGTGAAGGACAGAGCCGCGGCATCCCGAAACCACAAAGGACAATGAGGATGAGTAACCAGAGGATCACTCGACCCACGGAGGCGAGGGCCTTACGAAGTCAGAACAAGCAGTTAGTGAAAAGAGGCTACATTACAAAGCGGGAATCTATTCCCGCTCCAGCGTCTCGTCGATCGCCACCTTGCCGTCTTTTTCCACAGTGATGATCTTATGCACCGGTTTGAACCCCGTCAGAGTAATGTCAACGACATAATTCCCCGGACCCATCATCACGTCGACCGGCGACATCTTGTCGAGGATGCGCTGGTTGATCACGATCTGCGCGCCCTTCGGCTTGGTGTGAATGCTGACCGTGCCCATGCCAGCCGTGCTCTCGCCGCCGGCGGCGCCGAAAAGCTTCTTGAAGCGGCCCACCGTACGGATCGCGTCCGAATCGCCCAGCGCCCGCAGCGCCGGCGCATATTGAAAGTTCTGTCCTGGCCCGAGGTCGGCGCTCGTCGTCTCATCCAAGAAGCCCTGCTTTTTGAGAGCGACCGTGTGTGTGCCTTTTTCCACCGCGAACTGGGCGGGAGTAACTCTGTGCGTGGGCTTGCCATCGAGAATAATGTCCGCGCCCGTCGGCGTGCTGTTCACCACCACCAGCGCGTTTACTGGCGATAGATGAAAGAGCACCGGCGTCTTGCCGCCCGAAGCAACATCGATGGATCGCACTTCCGATGTGTAGCCCGCCTTGATCGCCGATATCAGATGCTTGCCTGGCGCGAGGCCCGCGACATTAAAAGGCGTTACCCACGAGGGATCGCTCTTTCCGTCGACCTCAAACTGTACGCCCTGAGGAGTCGAATCAACCAAAGCTTCGCCCGGAGTTACGACCGCAACGGGCGCCGGTGCTGGCGCGCGATTTTTGGCCGCGCGTTTCTGAACCTGGCGCACCGTCAAGTCGGGCTGTTGTTCGGTGATGGGTGCTACTGGTGTTTGAACTGGCGCCGCCTGTGCTGCGGGCGCGGGAGCCGCGGCTGCCGGCTCGCTCGCCGTCTTCACTGCGCGCGGAGCCGCCGTCAAGCCATCGTCCTCCGACCGCACATGGAAGTACATCGCAACCGCCACCACCAGGATTACGGCGATCGCTCCCAGAATCGAATACAGCAGCAGCCGCGGCGGCACGGTCGAAACCTCTTTCATCGCCTTCTGCGCGATCTCGCGCGGCTGAATCCTGGGTTTCTCGTCCTTCTTCTTCGCGGAAAGCCGCGCCGAGATCGTCGGCTGCAGCGCCGGCATCTGTTCGGGTGCGGGTTCGGGGCGCGCTTCAAACACCGGCTCTTTGAGCGGAGGCAACGCATCCATCTCCGAAAAGCTAACTCCAGTTTTCGCCGCCGTCGATCCCGCCATCGCCGGATCGAAAGCGGGACTGTTGGTTTGCGATTCCTCCTCTTGCACGGGCGCGGCCGCCGACATGAAGGCGCTGTGCGCGCTTCCACCCGCCCGGGGTCCATGGGATGCGGTCGAACTCGCATAAGAATCGCCGTTCGGCTTTACCGTCAGTTCTGGCAGAGCCGCCTCAAACGAGGGCTCCTCAATCGTCCGCGCTCCCGAACTCGATCCGCTACCACTGGCGGCGTTCGTTCCCTGTCCCGCGCGAGCAGCGAATGATTTCGCTTCCGTCGTCGGCGCCGTTCGTGCATCTGGCTTTGTGAGTTGCGAAGTCGCCGCAGGTTTCGCCACCGCACTTTCTCGCGCCACCGGCTTCGGCAGACCCCCGTCAGACACCGCTCCCGCACTCGCCGCCGCTCCCACAAACTTCATGGCCGCCGCCGCTTTGGCCGCCGCATCCGGCTTCACGCTTGAAATTTTCTTCGGAGCTTCGGCCTGCGCCTTGTGATTGCTCTCTTTACACCGTTCCAGGTCGTCTACCAGTTCGTGCGCCGTCGCGTACCGTTCCGCTGGATCCTTCGCCAGCGCCTTCATGATCAGCTCGTTGACCCCCGGATGCACCTTGGGATTCAGCGAAACTGGCTCCGGCGGCATCTGGTTTTCCACCTGCTCCACCAGAACGACCGGATCCTCCGCGTCAAACGCCTTCCGTCCCGTCACCATCTCGTACAGGATCGCTCCGACCGTGAACAGATTCGACCGCTGATCCATGGCCTCACCGCGAATCTGTTCGGGCGAACAATAGGGCATCAATCTTCCCAGGCCGTTACCGGCCTCGGCGCTGAGCAGGCTCATGTTTGAAATGCCATAGCCCGCGATTTTCACCAGCCCGTCCCACTGCACGATGATCTTGTCCGGTTCGAGCGACGAGTGCACTACTCCCAGCTTGGCCGCCGCCTCCAGCGCCGCGCACACCTGCCGGGCGATGTCGAGCAGGTCCCAAATCGAAAACCCCTCGTGCCGGGCCAGCATCGTCGTGATGCTGTTTCCCTGGATATACTCCATCGCCGCGCAAAATTGTCCTTCAATCTCGCCCGCTCCGTAAAGCTGCGCGATGTTCTGCCCGGTGAGCGGCTGCGCGACTTCGCCTTCGCTCATCAGCGTCTGCACAAACGCCCCCGCGCGATCTCCAAGTGTCGTCAGGCGCTGCGTTTTCAGCGCCACTACCTGGTTGCTTTCTATATCCAATGCCTTGTAAATCGAGGCAGTTTCCGATTTCGAAATTTCGTTCTGGACGTCGAACCGGCCAAACATCGTCGCCATTGCAGTCGCCTCACGGATGCAGCCACCGGCAAGCAAACCGGCACTGCCCAGTCGCACTTCACCCAGTAAATGGTTTGGCTGTGTTCTTCAGGGAGGAGCCAAATCTAGGATAGCGTCAGCCGGCCTACGGTGAGGAGTTACGAAAGTGAATAGGGCAGTGGAGTACTGAATCCGTGCACTAAAGAGTGGGACCCGGTCCGGCGTGCAAAAATCGCTGCTCGCGGGTCTGAATCAGTTTTTAGAGACGATTCGTTGTCGGGAAGAAGACCACGACAGGTGACTTAGAACATGGCCGCGCTGCAGCCGATAGGCGGGCATCGCCCGCCAGACATCCATAATTCATGGAGGAATTGAGCCTTCGGACAGCCTTGCAAATCAAGATCCCTTACGCCGGAATCCTCTCCTGCATTACGGTTTGCGTCGCGGGCTGCTCGCCCTCGCTGACCCACTCCCAGACCCGCCTTCCGCGATCGTTCGACAAACTCCGCGCCTCGCCATAATCCACCAACCGGTTCAACACCGTGGTCACCGACGCCAGCGGGTCCTTGTGACGGGCCAGAATCGTTGGAGCCTTCCGCTCCAGTTCCGCGCACACCTCCCGCGCTCCCATCGGACGCCGCATCTCCATCAACACCCGCCGGCAAGCCTTCGTGAAACCAGGCTGGCGGCCATTCGGCTTGCGGTCAATCAAGTCGAGCAGTTCTTCGCCCAGCGCTTCCTCGCCAAACAGATCGGCCAGTCCCGTAATCGTCTGCTTTACTGTCCCGATGCGCTTCATGATCTCGGCCCGCTGCTGCAAAAGTTGTCGCAGCTCTTCGTGCGCCGCCTTCACTACCTGGTGTACCGAAACGTCATTCAGTACAGCTACGCTCTGCAACCCGTCATGACCGTTCTTGGCAACTTCCATAAGCCCTCCACAACGCAAAAAAACGCGGTCCTGCCAGCCCAAATTTCCGTTCTGTTTAGATACGGCGAAGATCGCTTCAAAGTTCCCGTGAGCGGCCCACGATGCCGCCGGGAAACTAACCCCCCGTGAACACTTGCTTATTGCTTGGACGCTTCACGGCGCAAAATGGAAGCAAACAAAATTGCGCAGTTGATTGATACTTGCGATTCGTATTCGCTTGGGCGCGTTGTCCGTTTGCGGACACTCAGGGTTCCCCGAATATCGAGGCACAAGCGCCCTTCCAGGCGTGCATCACGATCCACTTTTCCAGGGCATACCGCTCTCTTGCTGCCTGCGATGTCGGCGCAACGCCACTTCAAAAATTATGTCGTCCGCTGCTTTCCAGATTGCAAATGCTATCCCATTACCGTCGTGTGCTCGGGCCTGATCTTGTAAATCACCCGCACCTCACCCGGCTGCGCATAGGGATATTTATCCGCGCCCAAATATTTTTTCGCCATCTTATCGATATGCTTGTCCGCGCCCTCTTCCGTGATCTCCACCACCTCGCCGCGAATCTCCAGATATCGATATGGATTGTCAGGATCGATAATGGCCATGGCGACGCGCGGATCGCGCCGCACATTCTTGTCCTTCTGCCGCCCCTTCGCCGAATTGAAAATCACATGTTCGCCATCAAAATCGCACCACACCGGCGTGACCTGCGGCTGCCCATCCGGCATCAGGGTTCCCAAACTCGCAAAAGCCTTCTTCGTAAAAAGGTCACGATACTTCTCAGGAATCACATTCGACATCGCAATCTCCTCACATGAAGTCACTGTCGATTATAGATGCTGCCCAGCGGCTTCACGCTTCCGTTAAACCGCCAATCAACGCCAAAGCATTTCAAGATTCCAGGAAATGGCAAGCAGGAGGGAAATGAAGAGGAACAAAAGATGTGTAGAGACGCGGCTCGCCGCGTCTCAGCGTTGTGCCAAGAGCCAAGAGCTAAACGCCAAGAGGGCTAAGGGCTTTTCTCCGCCTCGTCCCGAATATGCCGCAGCACGCGCATATGAATCCGATGAATGATCGCGTCCGACCAGAGTCTCCAATACTCCGACGGCCACAAGCCATGCCGATACCACGTTGTGCCTTCCAGTCGCGTCCCGCCATCGGGCAGCGGTATTAGCCGAAACTGTCCGCCATTCGACTCCAGAAATCCATGCAGATGCGGAGGGTCGACATGCGAGTACGGTGTCCACTCCGCCATCGGCGGCGGATTCGCCGTCACCGAGAACTTCAGCAGCCGCGGTTCATCCCAAACTTCAATCGGCTCGACGAACGCGCCCGTAGAAAACACGCAATGCCGTTCCGCGCCCACACCGCTCCCCAACATTTCCGCGCGAATTGGATATGCGATCCCCGCCCGAAAAATCCATTCCGTAGGCGGCCCAATCTCCGAAAACGCGATCACCTGGTGCCAAACTCTTTCTGGCGACGCATGAATGTCCACTGAAGATCGCACAACAAACACCGGCGCAGGCGGGGCCACGGCGTGTTCCGTCAACTGTACTGCGGGCACGAAGAGAAGCAGCGCGGAAAGATAGGCGGGCGCATCGCCGCGAAATCGCCATTGCCTTTGCCCGGCGAACGCGCACGCTCCGCCGCCGATGGCGAGGGGCAATGCAATTGGAGCCGCCATAATCAGGCAGCCCACGCCCTCGACTGCAACTGCCAGCAAGGCCGCTCCCAGGAGCCCCACCGACAGGCACGCGACTCCAATGCAACTGGAAAAGCTACGCGGCTCGCGCGCGCTATAGATAACGACGGCCGCAAATCCCATCGCGAATGGCAGAGCCACGAATAATCCCCAGCCATAATTCTTCAAGACTTGAGATCCAAGCACAGCCAGGCCCAAACCAGCCGGCACTGTGAACACCACTGAAGCTGCGGCGCTTCCGAGCGCGCTCTCTGGGAGAATTCGCATCAGCCAGGAACTCCTCTTCCTGCCTTCGCTTTGATCTGTAAGCGAAGCAGCGCGCGCGGGAGCGAGGCAGAGCACGAGAAAGAACAACAGGTTCAGGAACGGCACGAAGAACAGCGCAACCAGCGCCGACGGCAATCTCGCGCTGCGAAGCCGTTTCAATGTCAACACGACGCCCACCCAGATGAATGGGAGCGACATCGCCACCATCGTCGCGAGAAACGCCGCCTCAGCGCCACGAAGCTGCGTGATCCGCGCCACGTCGCGCACGGGCTCGACGTAGTTAAACACGCTCCACGGTCGATTAAACCCAACCGTTGCGACCAGACGATCCAGGTTGTGTTTCAGCGCGAACCCGATCACGCCGACAAGCGCATAGGCCCCGCGATCAATCGTTCCGCTCGTACTCCACAAGTCAGTGAACTTGATCTTCATGGAAGCGCCACCTCAGTTAAGCTCTTATGCTCCTCTGTGTAACCCAGTGGTGATAAGTTTGTGCTCACAGTGCAACGAGTCTGATTCCTCCCAGTTCCTTCATCGGCCCGCCGAAAGAGAAGTGCCGATACAAACGTCCGCGCGGCAATTCCATCGCGCCGAGCCCCACCGATATCCCGCACGCAGAACCGGCAAAACATAGGGAATCTTCGCCACCCAAACCAGCGGCCTCGCCCACCACAATTCGTTCACGACCGCCAGCAATGCATCCGCTCCCGCGCAATGCCGACCATCTGCAAACACGAACCTCACCGCGCGCAACAGTTCCTCCTGCGACAACCCCAGCAGCGCCCCGACTCGCGGATCCTGCAACGCGCCCACCTCCAGCCCGCGCCTGCGTATCGGACCGGCCAGCCATCGCGCAATTCGCGTGCAGAACGCGCACTCCGCGTCGTAGAACAGCCAGCCTCGCGCGTGCCGCCCCTTCGTGTCCGTCAACTCCGATGCCAGCGAAATCATCCTTCCCTCACTTCTGCGTCGTCTTGCCCGCCCCGAAAAGCGATTTCAGTCTTCCGCGGAGGCGCGCCATCCCGCGCAGCGTTCCCGTCGGCAGGTGCACCAGCTCTTCAAACAAGCCCGACGTCGTGGTTAAGAATTCCAGCATTTCCTCCAGTCGCTCACGCGTGTAAGCATTCGCCGGGCCCGCACCCTTCAGTTCGCTGACGCACTCTTCCAGCACGCGCAGCGTCGGATCGATCTCCCGCCGCTTTCGCTCCTCCGAAACGATCCGAAAAATCTCCCACACATCTTTCACCGACTCGAAATGATCTCGCCGGTCCCCAAGAACATGCACCACACGCACGATCCCCCAGCCCTGCAATTCGCGCAGGCTGTTGCTAACGTTCGAGCGCGCTACCGTCAGCGTCGCGGCAATCTCCTCAGCGTGCAGCGGTTTGGGGGAAAGAAACAGCAGTGCATGCACCTGGGCGACGGTCCGGTTGATTCCCCAGCGCGTTCCCATCTCACCCCAGTGCAGAACAAATCGTTGGTCGATCGGCGAAAGCGGCATAGTTGCCCCCGAGAACTTCCTGCGCCCGACGGAGTCAAAGAGAATCGGCCACAGGAAAGTGAATTATTAGAATCCGTGAGAATCCGCGTTCATCCGTGGAAGAAGCAGTTTTGAAATTTGCGAACTTCCGTATACCGGCAAATCCGTAATTTCTGTTACAACAGAAAGTACAGTATCAGAAGGATCGTGTCAAGGGGCGTCCTGTTCGGCCTCCCGCGCATTGGGAAGTACATCAACCGGTAATGCGAAGAGAATTAAAAATTAAGGAGAAAACAATGCCGGAAACGGCCACCCACTCGCACCCTCGTTCCGCTCTTCCCGATGCCGTCCTCAACCAGCTCTTTCACGAGGCGCGCACCCACAGCGCATGGCTCCCCAAGCCGGTTCCCGTTGAACTTCTCCGCAAGGCTTACGAACTCGCGCGTCTCGGCCCGACCAGCGCCAACACGTCACCCGCCCGATTCGTGTTCCTCGTCAGCCCCGAAGCGAAAGAGCGCCTCAAGCCCGCGCTAGCTCCCGGCAATGTTGAAAAGACAATGGCCGCTCCCGCCACCGTGATCATGGCCTGGGACACGGAATTTTACGAAAAGCTCCCGAAATTATTTCCGCAGCGTGACATGCGTCCGTTATTTAGAGGGAACCAATCTCTGATCGAGGAAACCGGCCTGCGCAACAGCTCGCTTGAGGGTGCCTATTTCATTTTGGCCGCGCGGGCCCTGGGCCTCGATTGCGGCCCGATGTCCGGTTTCGACCAGAACAAAGTGAACGCCGAATTTTTCCCCGACGGCAAGTGGAAGGCAAATTTTCTCTGCAACCTGGGCTACGGCGACCACAGCAAACTTTATCCGCGCAATCCGCGCCTCGATTTTGGGGAAGCCTGCGTGGTGTTGTAGTTGTTCGGGGTGATTTGGAGGGACGGGGCTCATTGTGCTCCGTCTCATCCTGCCACAGATTTCGAACAGATCGCTTTATCGAGCCGCCGCATTTACCCGCGGCAAGACCGCTCGCAGCAAAGCCACAAACTGTCCCATCACGCGCCGGCCGACCTCCAGCACCTCTTCATGATCAAGCGCCTTATCCGTAGTCCCCGCCGCCATATTCGTCACGCAGGAAATTGCGAGCACCTCAATCCCCATGTGCCGCGCCGCAATCGTCTCCGCCACGGTTGACATCCCCACCAGATCCGCCCCAATCGTCCGCAAATACCGGATCTCCGCCGGAGTCTCGTAACTTGGCCCGGCCAGCGCCGCATACACGCCTTCATGCGGGGCGATTCCCAGTTTCCGCGCTTCCTCCAGCGCTATCTCGCGCAACCGCTTCGCATACGCAAAACTCATGTCCGGAAAACGATGCCCAAAGCGTTCATCGTTCGGCCCGGTCAGCGGATTTTGTCCCTGCAAATTGATATGGTCGCGCAGCATCACCAGCGCGCCCTGACCATACTCCGCATTGATCCCGCCCGCCGCATTGGTCAGAATCAGCGTCCGAATTCCCATGCGCCCGAGAACGCGCGTCGGAAATGCGACCTCCGCCGCCGAGTAGCCCTCATACAAATGCACGCGCCCCTGCATCACCGCAACCGGCACGTTCCCCGATTTTCCAATCACCAACTGCCCCACATGTCCAATCGCAGTCGATCGCGGAAACGAAGGGATCTCTGCGTAAGGAATTTGCACCGCCTCGGAGAGATCGTCGGCAAACGCGCCAAGTCCAGATCCCAGCACCAGCCCTATCTCGGGATGCAACGGGCTCCGCGAACGGACGAAGGCCTCGGCCGACTCGGCCCGCGCAAATGTATCGGTTGTCATCTCTGGATTCACGATTGGTCAGAATTCTACAGGAGATGCGTAGCGCGCAGTGATCCGGCGCGTTTGATCAAGTGTCGTATCAAAGTGTCGTGTCAAGGTGTCGTATCAACGTGTCGTAACAATGTGTCGTAACAACTTGTCGTAACGCCGGTTCCTGCGACCTTCGCCGCATTCATTGGTCTAGGACGCCGTTTACCGCCTTTTTTTCTGCGGCGCCAGTTCCTTGTCGAAGAAGTCGGCGGTCATCCCCGCAGCCTGCTCATGCACGGCCTCGCGATCGACGCCCGGATTATCCACAAAAAATTGCGGCATCTGCTTCTTGCCTGCGTCCGTGCCGACATCGAGAAATGTGTAATGCCCAACCCCACCCGGCAAAATGGTGAGCTGTGCATTCCTGATGTTCGTGGCGAAAAACTGCGCATTTGTGGCAGGAGGGGCGATCGGATCGGCCGCCCCCGCGACAATCTCTACGGGAATCGCGATCTTCTCGAGACTTTCCGGTGTGAATGCCCGTGCCACCGCGGGCGCAATGGCGAAGACGGCCCGGATGCGCGGATCGCGGTACGAATCCCCGGCGTGTTGCAAAGCCTGCTGCACCTCGGGCGACTGTTTCTCGGCCGCGAACTTCTCCATCAGATCCGGCATCTCGGGATTATCGCAGGTGCTTCTTGGTTGGTCGTTCTTTGTCTCGGCGGGCTTTGTCTCGCCTGTCTTCGATTCGTCGGTCTTAGGTTCGCCTGTCTTTGCTCGCTCGGACTTTGGTTCGCCGCACCAGGCCAATAGCCGGTTGATATCGGTCGTTGCGCCCGCCAGTTCCATCATCGTGTATCCGCCGAAAGAGAAGCCGGCTGCACCGATCCGATCCGGGTCAATCTTCGAACCGAACCGCGGATCGGCGAGCATGTCGCTGATCACCGTGCTGATGTCCCTGGCCCGTTCCCAACCCTCGACAAAGCCCCGGGTTGTGTATCCGGTCACCGCGTTGTTGCCCGGATGATTGACTGCAACCACGATATAGCCGCGCGCCGCCAGATAGGTTCCAAGCCACGCCATTTGCAGCGCGCTGCCGCCCGTGCCATGAGAAAGCGCGACCAATGGAAGTTTCGCGAACGTGGGCGCGAGCATCGCATCCTTGGCGGCGTGTCCCGCAAAAAACAGCGGCGCATCCGGAGGCCCGATGAACTGGTCTTTGGCGTCAACGCCGTCTTCGCACGGATACCAAACGACGCCGCTCAGCGCATGCTCCTTGGAGTCGCGCCAGTTGTAGCCCTCCGGCGTCGCAAACTGACGGAAGGAGAAGCCCACCTGATGGAGAACAGGTTCCTCTTTTTCTTTCTTCCCTTTTTTGGCGGCGAAAGAAAGAGGAGCAAGAGCTACCAGCATGAGAACCACGGTGATTCGTCGTTGATTGAACATGATCTGAGTCTGCGGCAAGCTTGCATCGATCATAACTCGGGTGGTGGTTCGGCGGAGGCGACTCGTTCCGCCGGTCGTGTCCGCCGACAGTGCCTGTCGGCCGTGGTCTCGCCAAACTCTTACGCGCGCTTTTGCGCGGATGGATTCAAACCAGCATCCTGCCAGATGCCGCGCTCCGCCTGCATTGACGTGAGATTTGCACAACAGGACTAGGGTGGTCCGGATTACGAACCGAAGTGCTGGAAGTCCATAAATTCAAGCGAAAGCCCGATCAACGCTGCCTGAAACCACTCGGCTGCGATTGGCTGCACAATTTTTGCGTCACCCGCCTGTGGACGCCCTGCACATACCTGACAAATCAGTACTTACAATACGGCGAATTCCATTGACGATAAAAGCAGTCATGTTAAAAACATAATCGTTCTTTGACACGTTCTGAAGTTTTCCCGGTTGGTGCAAGGTCCGGGGCTCAAGCGAAGTCACTCCGAAAACCGCAAGGCCGGTACGAGAGGGCAAGCAAGGGTCTATAGCTGAGCGCTGGTTGAGGCGAACAGGAACGAACGTCGAAGGCAAGATAGAGTCCCGAGGAGTTGGACTGATTTATCCGGTTGGCGGTGAGCCCGGAGCCCGAGCAAGATCGGCCTGCAATCCACCCGCAAGGGAGTTGTGGGAATAAGGTCAGCAAGGGTCTAAACGCGAGCTACTGGCCGAGACGAAAAAGCTCAACATCCCCTCGGGACTCTCTATTTATGCGTGACGTCCCTCCCGGCGTTTCCTCCAGATTTTCCAAAGATTTCCCACCATAACGCAATCTGACATTTATTGTAGTAATATTATCATTACGTTACATACTCTATAATATTCAATCTAGTCTATTCTTGACATTCTTGCATGTTCGTTCTAGGCTGCACTTGAGGAGGGACTGCTCATGGATGGCCTGAATCCGGAGGAAAAGAGAATTGGAGCCTCTGAAATAAGGGATTATTCGACCCAGAAATACGTTTTGCCGGCTCGTCAGCAGGGCCAGAAGAGATTTTCAATCAGAGTCGGCGACATTGTTCGAGAGCATCGACTCTATCGGAGCATACCCGCGGTATGCAGTGCGCTAAAAACTAAAGAATTCCTGCGGAACAACGGATTGAAGTTGGTCGATGCGACTGGGCCCAAGTCTGGGCTGAGCACCACCGTTGTCTACACTTACGAATTTGTCGATCCCAAGTCCGCGACTGAACCTTCCTCCGAAGCGTGGCAACGCCTGCGTGGAGCTCTTAAAGACGTGTTTGCCGAACTCGGTGGTGGGGAAGCCTATCTTCGCGCCGAGCGAGACAACTTCTACGCTTCGCAGGAACGCAAATGAGCCGCATTTACTGGGATAGCATGCTGTTCATCTATTGGTTGGAGGATCATCCCGAGTTCGCCGAGCGAGTGGAGGCGATTCATTCTCGAATGAAACAGCGCCAGGATCATTTAATCACTGGCGCGTTCACTTTCGGGGAGGTGCTGGCGGGCACGTATCGGAAGCGGTCCCCCGAAATCGCGAATGAATTTCGCCGGCTCTTGCGAGCCATCGTGACGGAAGTAGTACCGTTTACATTGGAAACTGCGGATCATTACGCGAGAATTCGCGGCATTCTCAACGTAACGCCGGCGGATGCCATCCATCTCGCGACCGCCGCTCAGACGGGTGCGGACTTGTTCCTGACGAATGACAAGAGTCTCGTTGGAAAGATCATTCCAGGAATTCAGTTCATTGCATCCCTGGATGCGCCGCTCCTCTAGGAGGCCGTTCCCCGGCGTCGTTGCCCTCTTTTGGGCTGCCGTAACCCGCAAAGGGAGTTGCAGGAATAAGGTCAGCAAGGGTTAAAACGTGAGCTACTGGCCGAGACGAAAGAGCCCAACATCCCCTCGGGACTCTCTATTTGTGCCACCCTTCCTCGATCTGTCTTCGGACTAACCCTCCTTCGGCAGTAGTCCCAGCGCCGCCATGACATTAACGCCGTTTGTGCGCGTCAGTACCCCATGCCGCATTCGGTAGTCGAAACGCATCTCGCCGCCTTCATACTGCTCCTCGAAATGCACATTGATCACCCGCCCATTGGAATCCTTTTCCACTTCGGTAAGCGCCAGATCGTGCGTCGTCACAATGCCTACCGCCCCCTTCGCAATCAGTTGGCGGATCAGCGCCTGCGCTCCAAACAAGCGGTCGGTGGAATTTGTCCCGCCCAGCACCTCGTCCAGCAGAAAGAGCAGTTTGTCTGTCCGCGCTAGACCGAGGATCAGAGTAAGCCGCTCCACCTCCGCCCGGAAGCGTGACTTGCCTTGTAAGAGAGAATCATGGACGGTAATCGAGCATCCGATCTGCACTGGTGATATATGTAGCCGTGTGGCGCGCACCGGAGCGCCCGCCATTGCCAGCACCGAGTTCAAACCGACCGAGCGCAGAAGAGTACTCTTGCCCGACATGTTCGAACCGCTCACGATCATCACTTGGGTCCCTTGCGCGTCCAGTCGAACGTCACAACGCACGCATGTCCCGCCATCCAACAGGGGATGCCCCAGTCCCTCGGCCTCGAATAGCGCCGGCGAATCTCGCTTGAGCACTGCAAAAGTATGATCGGGGTTCTCATAGGAGTATCGGGCCAAACAGAGCAGAGCTTCGAACTGGCCCAGCGACTCCAGCCACCGGTTCAAGCCTTCCCGGTTTTTCTGCCGCCATCGTTCCGTCAAAATTGCCAAATTCGTTCCCCATAGAAGGGGCGAAGCAAGCACGGCAAAATACTCAAAGCGTCGAAGATGAAGTAGCCAGCCCCATACCCGCAATTGCCGGATTCGTCTTGAGGAATGTCCTGTCGCGGCCGCGAGTTGCGACTGTAACGACTTGAGTAGCGAACACTCGAAAGATAGCCCTTCAAAGCGAAGCAGCATGGGCTCAAGAAGCTCAAGCTCGAATAGCGGCACCACCAGATCGGCTGCAATCAGGTTCGTTTTCTTCCGAAGAAAAATTGCCAGAAATGCTTCCAGCGCGGCGGTGATGGCAACCGCCCACATCCCGCTAATGGCCGAAAGCCCCAGCCCCAGCAAATAATGAAACGACAATCAGGCAAATCGGTAAGAAGCTGGCAAATGCCTTCGCGTAAAACGGAAAACGAATTGCCGGCGCCTTCACCCACTCCCTAAGCGACGTCGCACCTCGATCCAGCGCCCCACCTTTTATCGACGCCCACTCTTCCCTAAGGTCGAGCGCGCCGCGTAGCTCGGCGATCGCGCCCTGTCGTTCCGCGACTTCCTCACATTGCGCCGGATAGAGCAACCAGTTCGCCAGCGTCGCTCGTCCAATACCCGTTCGAGCGGTACACAAGAGTTCAAACAGCGATCCAGCGCCAAACAGGTCCAGATCCGAAGCGTAGCTATGTTCAGCGGGTCGCAAATCATCGCCGGCAACTCCACGTCCCTGCCACTGGTGGCTCAGTCGTGCCACGCCGAGTTCGTAGAAGCGTACGATGCGCTCCACGCGCCCGTGTAGCTGTGCGTTTTTCCCAAGCGCTCGGAGAAGAGACAGGGCCACCATGCAAGGCAACACAATCCAGAGCCTGGAAATTATGTGAGATGAAAGTGCCGCCCAGATGACGGCTATGCCACCCAACGCAGTTGCACTCAGATAAATCCACAATCGCCGGTGAAAACTCCTGATGCTCGCGAGTTGTCGTTGTCGTACTTGCAGCCGGCGGGCATATTCATTCGCTGCGCTTTTACACGGATTGGAAGCCAAGGCTTCCTCTTCGCAGTCAGATGTATTCATGACATGTTTCTCCCCGGGCCAACAAACCCGTTTCTCTATGTGGAAAATAAAGGCGGCGCGCCCCAAACCGCGGCTTTGCGCGTCAAATCAACCGATCAGGAATAAAGAGGAGCTAAGCGAGAAAAGGTGGGGGACGCTGAAAGAGCGGAGAGAGACCAGGTTCGCTCGGAACTGCGATTTTGGGCTGAAGCCTGTCCGACCATCGCCGAGCCACTGCTAATGGAAATAATGATTGCGGGAGCGCGTGCAGGCGGGCAATCAGGAGTTTGCAGAAATTCGCAGAATGAACGACGATGAAAGCGAGCAGGCAAGCCAGCGCCACGGAAACGATCAGCTTAAAGAAGCTACTTGCAAGGGGCGGACGAATGCCCGCCGCCAAAAAAATCAATACACAGCAGGCGATATTCAGGAAGATTTGGCTTCGGCAGTATCGCCCCATAGCGACCTCGAAACAACAAGTATACGACCGTCCAAGGGCGTTGAGCGTTGCTTATGTTTTCAGGCAGCGCGATCTCCAAGCGCCTCAGCCCGCGGCCATCAGGTACGAATCAATCACTCCGGTAAGTGTCGTCGGATCGCTCTCCGGCAAACAGTACTGCGGGTACGGCTCCCACGATTGAAAGAGCACATAGTCGGGCTGGCCGCCGTTCTCTCCCTGGTACGCCTGAAAACGCGCCACCGCTTTCCCGCTCCACTCGGCGTCGGATGTATCCGTAAGGTCGCCAATATAGATGATGCCCGACCGCATTCCACTCTGCCGCGTAGCCTCCTCGATCTGCTTCGCCAGCGTCGGCCATTGCGGATTGCCGAAATCGTTATCCGAGAAAAAGAATGGAAAAGGCGAACCGGTGACTTGCTGGTAGGTCTCGTGCCACTGGGTAATCGCCGTTACCACGTCGGGCGTGTAGGCGCTGGCGATAATCGGTTCCACATCGCCGACCTCGGCATTCGGAAATACTGTCTTGACCAATTCCACATATTGCCCAACCTCGGTGGCGATTTGCGTCACCGAAAAATGACAGGACCGCGGATCACTTACCACGTTGCCAAAAAAATACGGCTCGTCGACTTTAATAAACACCGTCCCTGCTCCCGCGGCTTGCAACGGCTGCAAATAGCTCAGAGTAAAAGCCTGCACTGTCTGTCCATAAGGTACGTAGCCTTCAACACCCGACCCGCACGTCGCAAGTGCCTGGAGCGCCGGTGCCTCGATCTCGATCCCGATATTGTGTGCATTGAGAACTGCCACGATCGCTTGTAGATCCTGCGGATTTATCGCGGCAATCCATCCGGCATACATTCCAAACACCTGCGTCTTTGCCAGAGCGCGCGGCCACGGCGCGTTCGCTTGAAACAACCCAAGAAAGTCGACCGAACCGCCGTTAGGTTCTCCCCCAGGCCATGCCGATGCCGCCGGCAACGGATGAAACCAGATCGTTGCCGATGACTGGAAATGTGGGACCGATGAGCCTCTCGAGCCACAACTCGCCAGGCACACCGCGAACGCGCTGCAGGCCAGCGCCGTGACCGATCGGCGCCGCAAGCCCCAAGCCATTACTGCCCCCGGCCAATTCTCGAATCTCGGCAAGCCCCGTGCGTTCATGCAGTCGTCTCCTTGATTGCTGGTCCCTTCGTCACATCGAGCGCCATCAGGGCTGGCGTCGCAATTCCATCAGCTTGTTCTGCTGCGCCTCAGTGAGCGCGTTTTTGATTCGAACGAGTAAAGTGATTTGCGTTTTCTTGATCTCACGCTCCCGGTTCAATACCAGGTCCACCTCCGCCAGAACGGCGTTTTCATCGACCTTCGGGGCCTTCAGCAGACGAGCCAGCTTCTCTGTCTCCGACTGCATGTCCCATTGCATGTCCAGAAATTTCGCTTGCGCCTTCTGGATCGCTTCTTTGATCGTCTTCGACTGCCCTTCATCCAGGTTGATCTCCTGCCGGTACTTCATCACCAGTTCCGGCGGAAATAGGTTTTGCGCCAGCGGATCGTCCGCCGGCTTCGAGTCCTGCCCCCAGCAAGCGCTGCCAAAAATGACCAACATCAACAAAGCTAAATAAGATTTCAAGATCGTTCCTCCTTAAGGTGTCTGCCGCCCGCCTTGCTTACTCTTTTCTATTGCCCCTGGAATCCCGGCGTAGTCGTGCCCCGTCCCAAGAGTCGGCACCGTCCGCAGCAGCTCCTGCCCCGGCGTGTTGAGCAAAAAGTCCGTCGGAGCTTTCCACTCGCTGATGGAAGCGACGTCTCTCTTCGGCTCCGGCTTCGATGCCCCAATTCGCAGCCAGACGCCCGCTGCTATCGTTACTACACAAACCGCAATCGCCACCAGTTTGCCCGCCGATCGCCGCCTTCCGCGATTTCTGCCCGCCCATGCCCCAGCGAACTCTGGAGCGAGAGCCTCGTCCTCCCGCCGCAACGCCACAAAGCGCTCGCGCAGGTCGTCATCGCGCAGGCCTTCATCGTGAAGATCATGATTCCCATCAGCGCCCGCCATGGTCCCCCTCTCGTCCCGCCAGCCGTTCGCGGAGCCTTGCCTTGCCCCGATCAAAGTGAGTGCGTGTTGTTCCCAAAGAGATCTTAAGTACTGACGCTGCTTCCTCGATCGTGAGGTCTTGATAGAAGACCAGGTGCAGCACCTCACGCTGTCGGCCCGGCAAGCCAGCCACCGCCTCGAGGAGTCTTCGGCTGCTCTCCGATCTGTCCGCAGCTCTCTCCGGATCAAGCTCGGCGACTGGTTCTGGCCGTCGAACGAACCATCGTTCCAGCAACTGCTCCCGCGCCCATCGCCGCCGTCGTCGCTCCCAGGCCGTGCGCCGAACCACCGAGAAGAACCATGTCCGCAAACTCGACCTTCCGTCGAACCGCGCCGTTCCCTCCAGCACTTTAAGGTAAGCCGCTTGCAGGACTTCCTCGGCCTCATCCCGCCCGCGATCGCAGCACCACAGCGCCCAACCGAAGCTGGCCGGGTGCATCCGCTCGAGTTCCTCCTGGAAATCGGTTTGCCTCATGCCCGGGCGCGCCCGCAATCAACTTCACGGTATGAGTGTCCCTGGAGGCGCATTTATAGGACACGACACCCTAAATAGAAATAGAAAAGAAATAAACGAACCACAATCATCCACCGTCGAGGCTCGCCGCGGTTCCCAACCACGCGCCGGAGTGCTAAACAGCACTCTGCATGCTCGCCAGCGAGCAAGGTCGAGCCCAGTTCGTCCAGAAAGTAACGCAAACGTCCGGGCAAAGCCTACTTCACTGTGCTTTACGCTCGGCCGGTGTCCAAATTACATGTCGCGCGTGACAAGAACGATAGCCAATGGCGGCAACGAAGCGTTGCTGATCCAGACCGGTAACTGCACAACCGTTTCCGGAACGACGCAGTAGTGGCGGCGTGAACGCCTCGACCCGTTAGCCTCTGCGAAAAAAAAGCGGAGGGCCTGAGCCCTCCGCGTCGAGGAGAATAAATCCTACTTCGTTACTTCTGCGTGAACGGCAAACCCGGCAAAGTTTCCGTGAACTCCTTTTGTACTGCGATCAGTTGCGTCGGATCCAATCCCAGCGCCTTCAGAATCGTTGGCGCGATCTGCCGCGTCTCCACCTGATCCAGGAACGTCGAGGCCTTGATCTTCGGGTTTGATACCAGCAGCATCACGTGGCGATCGTCTTCGGCAAACCCGCCGTGCTCCGAGACTTTCGAAGTCCCTCCGGTGTAGATCACGCCCACGTTCGGCGCCACAATAATGTCCGGCGTACGCGGGTCCGACAGCGGGTCGTTGAAATAAAGTGTGAGTAGTTGCCCGGCAAAAATCTGACCTTGGCCATAATTGTTTTCATTGGCAGCCAGGATAGCCACATCCGCCGCGGTCTGAGTTTGATCGCCCAGCCACAGCATCGAGATGTCATCCTCATCCGCCTGCACGACGGGCAACCCAGGCCCAACGCCGCTCGGCGAGAGCACCTGCGACGGCGGCTCCAGCGCCGGATTGTCGGCCGGAATGCGCAGCCCGCGGTTGGGATCGATCGGCGACTGCCCGTGCTTGGCCGAGATAATTATGAGAGTCGAATCGTACAGCCCTTGCTTCTTCAGTTCGTTCACAAACTGCCCAATCGCGCTGTCTACAAACTGCACTTCGCCCATCAGAGCATTGCTCGGCGTTCCGAAAGGATCAACATAACCACCGGTCTCGCCCAGCGATTTCTCCACCAGCTTCTCGCCCACGCTCACCGCCTGAAAGTTCATGCCAAAGATGTTCGGCACTGGCGCCTGTGCGCTGCCATCATGCGTCAGGCCATCAATCCAGTTCAGCACCGCTCGTACTTTCAGCTTGTCGTAGCACTGGATGTTCTGGAAGCTGTCGGTCCATGCATTGCTCGACTTCGCCGCTCCCGGATCGGGCAGCGGATCGCAACCCTGAATGTTGTATTGCGAAGCGGGCAGCGGAACGGGAATCGAATTGATCTCCGGCGTGTAGAGATCGTCGACGCCGTCGCCCGTGTTGCCCATCGTGTATTCGTAGGATGGATGCTTGTCCGACCACGCCGTGTAACCTCCGCTGTCCTTCACCACATTGAAGATCGTATTGACGCGGATGTACGTATGCGGATAGACCGGCGCGCAATTGTTTTTCGGATTCCGCGGCAGATAATCCGGATTGATCCCCCCGCCGCCGTCGAGCTGCTTATAGTCAATATCGATCTCCTCGTCGAAGCCAACTTGCGTGCCAATCACGGACGGGCAGAGCTTTGCGCCGCCCACGATTCCGTAGGGCGTGGTCTTCGCTGGCGGCGAGAGCGCCCGGTCATAGGTCACATCGTAAAAAAGTCCCGTCGAGCGCGGCGTCGCGCCGGTGATCTGAGCAGCCAGGCCCGGAAACGAGTCCGACGGCCGCGACGTCAGAGCGGTCAGGTAATGCACGCCGGTCGTCGAAAGCGTAGCCATGTTCGGGCAATAAGTTTCATTGCCGCTCTCCGGCACGCCCTTCACGCAGTTGGCAAAATCGACGCCGTGCATGCCATCGACGCTGATAAGCAGAACATGTTGAATCTTGTTCTGCGCAAACGACGAAGCCGCGGCCAGCAAAAACGCCAGCAGCGCTCCGCCGACACGAAGTCCGCGGTTCGAGTTCATAGGGGGAGTTCCTCCAGAAAGGGATGTGAGGCAGACCTTCCTAGGAGATACCAGACCAGAATGAACCGTAGGTGACAGCCGTGTTACGAGCGCGTTAAACGGCGCACTGGCATGCCTTCCGCCCCGCCGAATCAAGTTCCGAGCAAACTATTACCCCTCCGGACACGTCCGTCCGTTCCGGCCACAATCGCCGACCGGGTCGTCGGCTTCGGTGTAAAATCGCCACAAGCCTTCATGGAGACTCTATGAAACGGTTCGCTGCCCTCGCCCTGCTCGCCTTCCTAAGCCTCGGCACCTTTGCCGTCGCGCAAAAATCCCCGCGCATGACGCCGGAGCAGAACGCCAAGCAGTCACGCAGAGACATCAAGCGGCAGCAAAAGATGTTGAAGAAGGCCAACAAGAAGCAAAGCAAAGCGGCCAGGAAATATCAAAAGCGCCAGGAGAAATTGAACAGGAGGGCCAACAAGAATCTCCAGAAGCGCCGGAACCGCTAGACCAAAAGCCAGCCTGACACTCATTGTTTCTACGTCGTAGCTTTAAATCATCCTCTCGATCATCACCTTCGGTTGACGATGTCTCCTACAATCTTGCCCGTCGATTTGAGAGAGCCGACCCATTTCCGCCGCCTCACGCATGTTGGCGGCATAATCACCGCTAATGGCTGGCCCCGTCGGGTCACCAGTATCGATTTGCTCGTCCGACGGACTCTTGCAAGGACGGCGTTGCAGGCTGTTCGCAACCTCGAAATCGTTATTTCATCCATCGCAGAACACTATCGACCCTGCGGGCATTCGCCATTATTTAACCTCAACCGGACGGCACCGTTTAGGCCTGGCCTCGATTTTCACGTCCCTCCTTTCATCACATTTCCACAGTGACCCAGCGCATATCCTCCCGGGCCGCGGCGCGCTACATTGGTTCCACTCCCAGGACCACCCCGGTCCATCCTCTCCAGAAAGAGCCTCGCTATGCGTGTGCCATTTCTGCGCCCTTCGGGATGGTTGACGGTCGTTTCCTTCTTATTCCTCATTTGTCCATCTCCGGCCCTCGCAGCTAAGCTCTCCGACGCCGATGCCGCCCGGCAAACTCTCGGCTCCGATTGGATACACCTCTCTCGCCGTGCCGGAATCATCTTCAGCGGCACCCTCTTAACTTCCCGCGGCCTGCCGAGCAACGACCCGAGTCTCCCCGCAAACGCCGCTCTGAACAGCAGCTTCATTGAGTTGCGCTTCCGCATCGAGCGCCCCATCGCTGGCGTCGAACCCGGCAAAGTTCTCACCATCCGCGAATGGACGGGCGCGCTCTCACGCCAGCTTCCACTCCACCCCGGTGAACATGTCCTCCTCTTTTTATATCCACCCAGCCGACTCGGCCTGACCAGCCCGGTCGGCGGCGGGCGAGGCCAAGTACGCCTCGATTCAACCGGCCAAAACATCGCCCAGCCGAGCGCGAGCAGGCCGGAACTGATATCGGATCGCAGCCAGTTCAGCCAGCAGAGCAGGCGCGCCCCGCGTCCCTCCATCACCATTCCCTCCATCACCGTCTCGCAGCTTGAGCGCGCCATCCACGCCGCGCGAGGAGAGTAACCATGCCACGTACCCTCAGGATCGCGGCGCTCATTCTCCTCGTCCCAGTCTCGCTCCACGCTGGTGGCCCAGGCTGGGTCGCGGGCGTCGGCTACAACCAGGGAGTCGAAGGTCAGCCCATCCTCTGGACCAATGCCACCGTCGAATACTTCACCGACCAGGGCGCGCTCAGCCCCATCCTCAGCAACGCGCAAGCCGATGCCTTTATCGCCACCGCCATCGCGCCCTGGACCTACGCTCCCGGCGTCGCCCTCACCGTCACCCAGGCCGGCCATCTCGCCGAAGACGTCAACGGCAGCAACATCCAGGGCCAGTTTGGAGTCATCGCCGCCCCCGCTGACATCACGCCGCAAGCCACCGGCACGCCGCTCGGCATCGTCTATGACTACGATGGCAGCGTCACTGACGTCCTGCTCGGCGAGGGCGCCGGCGACTCCGACGAATGTTTCTACAACGCCGTCTATGGTGGTCCCGACAACTTCTCCGTGAGCGGCAACATCGTCCACGCGGTCGCTATCATCAACGGAGTCTGCGCCACCACCAGCTCCCAACTGCCGGATGTCCAATACCGCCTCGTCCGCATTCTCGGTCACATCTTCGGACTCGCCTGGTCGCAGGCCAATGACAACGTCCTCACGCATAATCCTTATCCCACCACTGCCGACTACGCCGGATTCCCCGTCATGCATTTCATGGACCCGGTGAATTGCATCCCCATCAGCATCTGTTACGGCGGCATCTTCGAGGGCGCGCTCGGCAACTTCGCCACCACGCCCGCTCTCGACGACGCGACGGCCCTCGCCCGCCTCTATCCTGCGGCCGGAGGCAATCCACAACCGACCGGCAGAATCTGGGGCAATGTCTATTTCACAAATGTCACCGGCCAAGCCGCGCAGATGATGCAAGGCGTCAACGTAGTCGCGCGCCTCATGGTCAGCGGCACCCCGTCGCGCCAATACGTAGTCACGTCGGTCTCTGGATTTAGTTTCGTCGGCAACGCCGGCAACCTCATCACCGGCTATCTCGATCCCGACCGGCCTGCCTTTCAACCGCTTCGGCTCGGGCGATACCTCCGTCGAAGGCTTCTACGACCTCGGCGAGCTGACCATTCCCACCGGCCAGACCATCGCGCAATATCAGCTAACCGTCGAAGCAATCGATACCAACTGGTCCTGGGGAGTCGAGCCCTATGGTCCCATCCAAGTCGAGCCCTCTGGTTCATTCGAGCCGCTCGTCGTCACCATTCAGAACGGCTCGAATGTCGAGAATGACGTGCTCATGCTCGGCAGCGAGATCGCCGAAACACATCCCGGTACCGGCTCGAGCTACACCAATCCCGCGCCGCTGCCGCAAGGTGGAGGCTGGAACTCGTGGACATCCGGCTACGGCTCTTCTGACTTCTTCGTATTCAATGTGCAGGCCAATCGCACTGCGTCAGTCGCAGTCACGGCTCTCGACGAACACGGCGCGCCCACCGAGTCCAAACTCCAGCCGGTCATTGGTATTTGGGAGCTAAGCGACGACACCGGCGACCCCGCACCCGCCGCCACGCCCTCGGCCTTCAATTCCGAAACCTTCGCCGTCAGCCGACTCGACGCGCAGTTCACGGTGACTGAAGCCTACAAAGTCGGCATCGCCGATTACCGCGGCGACGGCCGTCCCGATTATGCCTACCAGGCGAGTCTTCTTTATTCCGACACCATTACGCCCCCGCGCCTAAACCTTGCCGGTGGCGTCACTACCCTCGCAGGCATCGGCTTCATACCCGGCCTCGAAGTAGACAACGGTGTGGCCAGCGGCGTCGTTCTCACTGAGTTTGCAACACAGCTCCAGATCTCTCTTCCCGGCGCATCCATCGACGGCGTCGCCACCGTTGAAGTCACCGATCCCGCCACCGGATCGTTCTCCCAGATGCAGAGTGCGCTCACCTATGGCGCGGCCGCCTCCGATCTCCTCCAACTGATCCTGGGTGCCAGCCAAACCGGCCCCATCGGCGCGCAAGCGCCCAGCATGATTCGCATGCGCGCCGTTGCCTCCGACGGCATCACGCCTGTAAACGGCGCAACCATCGCATGGAACGCGACCAACGGAGTTGAACTCTCCGTCTGCGCTGGAGCGACGTCCTGTTCCGTGCTCACCGATGGAGCTGGCGAATCCGCAACCTGGGCCGCACCGATCGCCCTCGGGACAGCGGCCGTTGTCGCCGCACTCGCGCCCACCGCCTATCAGCCCGCGCAAACGCAACAGGCAACTCTGGTCGCAACCGCCAGCACGCAGGACCTCGCCGCCATCGCGCCCACACGCTGGCTCGCGCAAGGCGTGACCACGAGCGTGCCGCTGACCGTGGAAGCGCTCAATATGGGCACGCCCCAAGCCGGAGTCGGAATCACCTTCACCGTAACCAACGGGGCCGCACAGCTCTCCCCATCGACGGCCACCACCAATAGCCAGGGCTTAGCCGCCACCACGGCCACCGTTACCAACCTCAGCGCAACCGTGCAGGTAAGCGCCTGCGAAACTCCGGGCAACAACCCGTGCCAGACTTTCACTCTCTTCGCCGTGCCCTCAACTTCGTGGACCCTCGAAGCCATCGGCGGCGCATCGCAAATCGTCCCCAACGGTCAGCCCTTCCAGCCGCTGGCAATGCGAGTCACCGACGGCTCAGCCTCCGACAATCCGGTGCAGGGAGCAACCGTAACTTTCCTGACCACGCTAGAGCGCAACCCGCAAGGTGGCGGAGGCCCGCCACAAGGCAACGCCATGCGCAAGGGCAAGCCGCAAGACAGCCAGCCAGTCATTCTCGGAACATCCACCGCGCAAGCCGCAAGCGATCAAACCGGCCAAGCTGCCATCACTCCCAGCGTCGGCAATCTCGGTCCCTGCGACGCGCTCATCACCGTAACCGCCGGAGCAGCCACCGCGCAATTCGACCTCGAAGATGTCGACGCGCTCCCATCCACCGAGCAACCGCAGCCGAAACAGCCCGGCTCGCACGCCATGCCATTCATCCAGACCTTCGGTGAGCCTGTCATTACCACCCAGCAACCATTGGAGGAGTTGTTCGCGGTCCCGCAGGAGATGCCAGCGGCAGAGTTTCCGCCGGCAGCCGATGCAAACACTGCCGAGCCCACTCCAGCCGATCTGCCGCCTGCCGATCCGCAACCAGTCGACCCACCGCCGCCCGAGCCAACAAAGATTTGTCCGAGAAGTGGAGTCGCGAAAACCGGGGCGACCGACCCAGCGAATCCCCCAGACAACGGAAAACCATGCTCGCCAGATTCACCCACAGGAGCCGCAAAATCACCGCTAGCCGCCCCGGCAGCGGGTCCTTAAAAGAAAGAGATTGGCATGCCAGCCAACCGGGAAGGGCACGAGTTCACTCGTGCCGATATCCAGCCTCCATAACGATGTGGCGCTTCAGCGCCCGAGGGAGCCGAAAGCCCAAAGACAAAACTCGCCTTCTGAGAACCGAGAACTAGGAACTAAGAACTGAGAACTGAGAACCGAGAACCGACAACCGGCAACTACTTCCCCACCCACTGATCCACCCAGTCATTCACCGTCTTCCACCACAGCTGCGAATTCTGCGGCTTCAGCACCCAATGCCCCTCGTCCGGAAAGTACAGCATCTTCGACGGCACGCCCATCCGCTGCAAGGTGGTAAATAACTGGAAGCCCTCCGAAACATCCAGCCGGTAATCCAGCTGCCCATGCACCACCAGCGTTGGCGTCTTGAAATTCTTCGCCGCATTCGACGGCGACCACTTGTCATACATCTCGCGATTCGAGTAAGGAGTCCCTTTGAACTCCCACTCGTTGAACCACAGTTCTTCAGTCGTTCCCCAGGCCGAAATCGAGTTGAACATTCCGTCATGCGAGACGATGCACTTGAACCGGTCCGTGTGTCCAAGCACCCAATTAGCCATGTATCCGCCATAGCTAGCGCCCAGCGCGCACTCGCGGTCTTTATCGATAAATGAGTAAGTCTTCTCCGCGTAATCCAACCCCTTCATCAAATCCTCAAACGGAGCCCCACCCCAATCGCCATTGATCGCGTCCACAAACTTCTGCCCATATCCAGTCGACCCATGAAAGTTGATCATGATGACGACATACCCCGAACTTACTGCCGCACTCGGCGCCGCAAACAGCTCCGGATTCCACCGGTAAGACCAGTCATCTCCCCAGGCCCCCTCCGGCCCGCCGTGAAGAAGAAACTTCACCGGATATTTTTTACTTGGATCGAAGTTCGGCGGCTTGACGAGAAAGCCTTCGACTTTATCGCCGTGCGCGCCGGTGAACCAGAAGGGTTCGAGAGGGGACATAGCGACGTTGTGAAAGGAGTGTGTCATTGACTGCGTCAACGCTATTTCATTTAAGCGAAGCGCATCCCGTTCGTGCCCGTCAGTAACGGTTTGGACACAATTGCGCGCGAGCCATCGAGTTCCGCCTTGATGGATCTCGATGGATCCCCGACGGTCATTCGGCGTGAACAACACGTTTCCGTCTTGGAGTCGTGGCTAAGTCGTCATCGAATCCGAGAATACCATGTTGAGGTGGAACAAAGATGACGAATGGATGGGTTCCCGGTTGGGAATCCGGCAGTGCGACCGAGATAGAGTGGCGACTCGCCGCGCGTTCTCCGCAGAGAAAAAATATCTCATTCGAGTAGATTGAAAATGTGAAAGCTCCGATCCACCGATCAAAATCGTTCCTGTGAGATTCTCTTTTCTCTCCCGTCTTCCTGTCATACAGCATCAGCCGAAACCGGTCGCTCTCATATCCCGGCCGCGACTGCGCGCGATACGCGATGTACTTCCCATCGGGCGAATAGAGCGGAGTCGAGTCGCTCGCCGGATTCTCGGCAGTGATGTTCTTGGCCGCTCCTCCATTCACCGAAACGATCCAGAGATCGTTATTAGTGGACGTGGCCTCAACCTTGTCATGATTCGACGTGTAGCAAATCTCCTGCCCGTCAGGCGAGAACGCATAGTCATCCTGCCCGCCCAGTGTAAACGGAGGCGCATCGTAATCGCCGGGCGTCAGATCGCGAGGCAGAGGTTTTAGTGGACCTTCGACGTCAACGGTCCCGGTTTTCGGATTCGAGGCTCGGGGACCTCGGTCACGAAGATGTGGGTACGCTTGCCATCCTTGTAAGCGTTCCAGTGGCGATAGAGCAGGCGGTCGAAAACGCATGGCCTTGACCTTCGATTCCCCGGCTTATTTCGCTTTCTTGCGTTGCAGACGTCTTCCGCCTCGGGCGCACCGTCGCATTCGGGATAGACATCGGAAGTGAAAAGGATGTTCTTGCCATCGGGCGACCAAAGTTCACCGCCAGCTTCAGTAGCAATCGAAGTCAACTTGTGCACCGACAGCGACCGCGCCCGCCGCGCCGTCAAAACTCGGCAATCCAAACCTGCGAGCCGCCCTCCTTATTCGAGATAAACGCAAACCGCTTCCCATCCGGCGCCCACCGCGGACGATCCCCATCCTGATCGGCGATAAGCACTGCTCCTGGCCGCCTGCCAGCGGCACAATCCATATATGCGGCGTCTTCTTATTCGCCGCCAGATCCACATCCATCACGCTGAACAGAACCCACTTGCCATCCGGCGAAGGCACGGGCTCGCCCACGCGCTTCAGCTTCATCATGTCTTCAAACGTGAAGGGATGCTTGGCCTGCGCGGCGGCAGGCAAGGCAAAAAGAGCGGCGAAGAACGCCACAAGAAAGATGGAAACGAGAAGCAGGCGAACGCGCATGACGGCCTCCAGCGAAAACGTGTAAAAGAAGACCCAACAGTTTACAGGCGGAAGGGAAGTTCGAACCAATCGAGATGGACAATCAATCGTGCCAGGGATTCACGAGACGAATACCGCAACCCTCGAAATCGCCGGTGTTGCGGGTGGCGAGCGTCGCGCCGTGGACGTGGGCGATGGCCGCGATCTGCGCGTCCATCTCAGCGATTGGTCTTCCAGCTTTTCGTCGCACAGCGGCGATTCTGGCGAATGCATGTCCCGCTTCTTCCTCAAATGCAAACACGCGTCCGGCTAGCACCTTCGAGAACATTCTGTCTGCACCGGCCAGCAGTTCATGCCGTCGCTTCCCTCCGGGAAGCGATTCGATGCCGTAATAAACCTCCGCCAGGGTGATGCTGCTGCTGTAGACCTCTTGTGCGCGCTGTCGAGAAAACCATTTGAGGACGATTGGCGAAGCTTCCGGCCGCATCATCTCGGATACGACGTTCGTGTCGAGAAGGATCATTGCAACGTGCTGCCGAGTCTCATCGAATCGAATCTCACTTAATGCCGGGATCGCGAATGGGGCCGCGTGGCGGAATCTGAAGCTCGACGCCGCCCAGAGACGCAAAGATATCGCGGATCGCCTTGCCCAGATCCGTCGGCTGCTCCTCGGCCTGACTCAGCGCCGCCTTCAAAATCTCTCGCGCCTCCTGCTCCATCGAGCGCCCATGGCTGGCCGCCCGCATACGGAGCTTGCGCTTGGTGCTCTCTTCCAGTTGGCGAATGGTGATGCTGGCCATGACCTCAATGATAGCATTGCTGTCAATGATGGCGGTGAAATCAGATTGGACGGGCCGAGAACGCTCCGACGATCGCCCGTTAACTAAATTCCCCGGGTGGCCGGTGGCCCTCTTGGGCCCTGCGCTTTTAGCTCGTAGCTCAAAGCTCATAGCTCGTAGCTCAAAGCTCGTAGCTGCTCCCCGCTATTTCAGCTCTTCCAGCATGGCCGTCATCTCCGACTGCGCATGCTGATTCCCCGTCCGCCGCGCCGAACTGATGCCATCCACCAGCATCCGCTTCGCCTCATCGACGCGCGAAGCCCCAGCCAGAGTCTGCGCCGCCATAAAATATCCGGGTGTGTAATCCGGATTCTTTTCCAGCAAAGTCTTGAACTCCGCCACAGCCCGCTCCACGTCACCGGCCTTCGAATACTCCATGGCCAGCCCGTAGCGCGCGAACGAATCCTCAGGATTCGCGGAAAGAATTTCAGTCAAGGCAGCAATACGATCCATAAAAGAAGTTCTCAGTTTTAGAAGAAGCTCTCAGTTTCTATTCTAATCACGGTGATGCCGCATGAAGTGACTCCGCACAGCATCGATAGCTTGCGCAGCTCAGACGCCCTCAGCTAATAGCTCGAAGCTCGCAGCTCGAAGCTCATAGCTCGCAGCTTCATTCATATCACGCCCCGCGCTACAATGGCTTTCTCCGGAGAAGAACTTGGCCTGCCCTTATTTCGTGCCGCGGGAGATCGTGTATGACATCGCATGGCCGCATCCCGCGCGCCTGCCGCTCGGCGCCGGATGGAGCGGAGGCTGCTGCGCGTCAGACTCGAATGCGGACGCCGATGCCAGCACGCCAATCGCGGTCGATAACGACTCCCTTCGCGACTTCTGCAACCTCGGTTACGCGTCAGCGTGCCCGCATATTCCTCCGGCTCGGGATTGGGATGCGGTTCGGTTTTCCGTCGCCGGCTCCGCCGCGCAGCAAATTACTCTCTTCTATGTGTGCGAGAAAGATCACGCGCCCATCGCACATGGCACGATGACTTACGATCTCGCCCGTAAAGCCTGGCGCGATCCGCATGCGGACGCGCGCGTGCATCGGCTGGCCAACAGTTACTTACAAGCTTATCGAGTCCGGCAAAGCGGCTCTCTCATCTGACAAACTATGATCAACGACACTGCGCGCCTCACCCCTCGGCCCGTTCATGACTCCATCTCCGAGATGGCCGAGATCGTCATGCCCAACGACGCCAACCCGCTGAACGCCCTGGTCGGCGGGCGCCTCATGCACTGGATTGATCTCGCAGGCGCTATGGCGGCTCATCGGCATTCGCGTCAGCGGGTTGTCACCGCGTCCATCGACCACATGGATTTTCTCGTTCCCGTGCGCGTCGGCGATCTCGTCATCCTGCGCTCCTCGGTCAATCGCGTCTTTCACACCTCCATGGAGGTTGGCGTCAAGGTTTGGGTCGAAAACTATCATTCGGAAGAGAAGCGGCACGTCAGCTCCGCCTATCTGACGTTTGTGGCCATCGACGCAGCCGGCCATCGACTGGCGGTCGCACCGGTGATTCCGCAAACTGCGGATGAGAAGCGGCGCTTTGAAGATGCCGCCCACCGCCGCGAAATTCGTACCGCGGAAAAAGATCGCCGGCGAGCGACGCACCACGAGGCATGATAGTAGTTTTGTTGAGTGCAGTGTGATCGCGGTCACACCAGACAGAGTTCGTCGCTCCGATAATGGATAGCTTGCTTGTCGCGATTCCGGATTCCGCAGCGGCATAGATTGGGGCTTGTTCATGGAAAGTGCACTGCTGATTCACCGTATCCACTTCGCGTTCACCGCAACCTTCCACTACTTATTCCCGCAGCTCACCATGGGCCTGGCGCTGCTGATCGTCATCCTGAAGACGATCGCGCTGCGCCGCAAGGATCCGCTCTACGACCAGGCCGCCCGCTTCTGGGCCAAAATTTTCGGCATCAACTTCGTGCTCGGCGTGGTTACCGGAATCCCCATGGAATTTCAGTTCGGCACGAACTGGTCGATCTTTTCGCGCTTCGCCGGCGGCGTCATCGGTCAGACGCTCGCCATGGAAGGCATGTTCGCCTTCTTTCTTGAATCGTCGTTCCTGGGATTGTTCCTCTTCGGCGAGAAACGCCTCAGCCCGCGCGCGCACTGGCTCTCGGCGGTCGCGGTGTTTGTGGGCTCGTGGTTGTCCGGATATTTCATCATCGCTACCGACGCTTTCATGCAATATCCGGTCGGCTACTTCAAAGCCGCCGATGGCAGCCTTCAGCTCGGCAGCTTCTGGGATTTCGTCCTCAATCGCTGGGCGCTCTGGCAATACGCGCACAACATGAGCGGAGCGGCGATCACCGGCTCCTTCATCATGACCGCCGTCGGCGCTTTCTATCTGCTCTCGAAAAAACACGAGGAGTACGGCCGCATCTTCATCAAGACCGGCGTCATCGTGGGCTGCATCTTCAGCATCCTGCAAATTTTCCCTACGGGAGACAAGCAAGGCAAATTGGTCACCGACTATCAACCGGTTACTCTGGCCGCGATGGAAGGCTTGTTCCACGGCCAGACCGCCGCACCGCTCGTCATCCTTGGCCAACCGAACGACGCCAAGCAGACTATCGACAACCCGCTCGAAGTTCCGGGCGTGCTGAGCATGCTCACGTACCGGCGATGGAGCGCGCAAGTTCGCGGACTCGATGCGTTCCCTAAGGAAGACTGGCCGGGCAATATCCCGCTCCTTTATTACAGCTATCACATCATGGTTGGCCTCGGAACGCTCTTTATCGCGGTGATGGTCGTTTCACTCTTCATGCTCTGGCGCGGGAAATTATTTTCCTCGCGCTGGCTGCTCTGGATTCTCATGCTCTCGGCGCCTTTCCCTTACATCGCCAACACCGCGGGCTGGCTGACCGCCGAACTCGGCCGCCAACCCTGGCTCGTCTATGGCCTCATGCGCACCGAGGACGGCTACTCGAAAAACGTGTCCGCCGGCAATGGCCTGTTTACCTTGCTCGGTTTCATGGGTATGTACATGGTCCTCGGAATCCTCGGTCTGTTCCTGCTGCGCCGGGAGATTGAACATGGTCCCGGTGGCACCGGATCCGCATCGGGCCTTAGTCCCGTGCTGGAGGCGAAATGACACTCGGCGCTCTTTGGTATTGGATCGTTGCCGTCATGGTCACGGTATATGTCGTGCTCGATGGATTTGACCTTGGTGCGGGCGTGATCTATCTCTTCGCCGCCAAGACGACCGCCGAGCGCCGCCGCGTCCTGCGCTCCATCGGCCCCGTCTGGGATGGCAACGAGGTCTGGCTCCTCGCCGCCGGCGGCACACTCTACTTCGCCTTCCCGCAGCTCTACGCCTCCAGCTTCAGCGGCTTTTATCTGCCGCTCATGATGGTTCTCTGGCTGCTTATGCTGCGCGCCATCGGCATCGAATTCCGCGCCCATCTCGAAGTCCCGGTCTGGCAGCAGTTCTTCGACGTCGTCTTCGCTGTCTCCAGCATTCTGCTCTGCATATTCTTCGGCGCGGCGCTCGGCAATGTCGTGCGCGGCGTCCCCCTCGATGCCACCGGCTATTTCTTCGAGCCGCTTTGGACCAACTTCAAACTTGGCCCTGAGACCGGAATCCTCGATTGGTACACTGTTCTGATCGGAGTGCTGGCGCTCGTCACCTTAACCGCCCACGGTTCGCACTATGTCGCTCTCAAGACCGACGAAGATCTCGGACGCCGTGCGCGCGGCATCGCCTTGCTCTTTTGGCCCGTCCAGTTCTTTCTCACCTGCATCTCGCTGGTCGCGACCTACTTCGTTCGTCCCGATATCATGGAGAACTACGAGCATCACAAGATCGGCCTTCTCGTGCCCGTCCTCGTCTTCTCCACGCTCGCCGTCATGCTCTGGGCCACGCCAAAAGGCAAAGAGAAGGTCGCCTTCATCGCCTCCAGCCTTTACATCACTGGCATGCTGGTAGGAGCAGCCTTCGCTCTCTATCCAACCGTTCTCCCGGCCCGCGATCATCAATATGACCTCACCATCGCCAATACCAGCGCCGCCCACCACGGCCTGAGCATCGGCCTGATCTGGTGGACCATGGGCGCCGTGCTAGCGCTAGCCTACTTCGTCTTCGTCTACCGAATGTTCCGAGGCAAAGTGCAGGAAGGCGAAGGACACTACTAAGGACGCTTCTGAGAAAGGCGATTTAAGAACGCAATTAGTGGCGGTGGGGCAACTGGAGGTTGATCAGTGCAGTTGCGATGTTACGTCGGCAGTGAGACGAACGTCGCTTTCTCATCGAGCCGCTGCCTCGGCTTCGTGCGGATAGTTACGCGATGCCTTTCACACTGAGAAAGTGCATATACTCCTTGTCTCTTTTCAATGTGTGCTCTTCCAGCCAATGTTGCAGGAGCTTGAGGAGTCCTTCAGCCGCGTCTGGTCTGCCCGCCTCGTGTTCCCCTTGTAGGCCAAGTATCTTCAGGGTCAAGGTATTGTGTTCAATGCGATGAGCGGCAAATCCCGGGAATTCGTGCTGCTGCATCAATCCTTCTTCTGTAGCAAAGTGGTAGATCGTATAGGTCACGACCTCCGCCAGGATCTTTCCAATTACTTCCTGTCCCCGCCTTGCATTAATCGCATGGTATAGGTTGTGCACGATACGGATGAGATTTTGATGCTGGCGCTCGACCTCAGCAAGATTGATGTTAGGTTCGAGATGCGAAGAGGACAGCTCTGACATCTAGAGATATTGGATGGTTCCTGGTGCGGAGGATGTGACGGACATCACAGTACAATGTCTGCGAGACTTGTGTTCCAAATTCGAAACAGGGTAACTTAAGATTATTCGCCGCCCGCGCGACCCTCTCGTTGCCTCTGCCAGCAACATGGCAGAATCTCACCGCTGACTTCTGGCTCGTGTGAGTGATCGCCATACCTTTGGGTGGCGCAGCGCTCCAGCGCGGCGATAACGGCAGTCCTTTTTGGATGCGGCTTCAGCTGCTAAGGCGTCAACCCTTCAAAATCGCGCCCCTGCCGAGATCTCCTGGCGGGGGAGCCGAGAACCGAGAGCTACTCTATAATCAAAAGATCGGCTAAACAAAGATCGGCTAAGCAAAGATCGGCTGAGCAAAGATCGGCTGACAACAAGATCGGCTGACAAAAGATCGGCTAAACAAAGATCGGCGGAAAAACGGCCCTGCTTCTCGAAAGGATTCCGAGTGAGCTCTCATTCCCATCCCGGCCAGCAAATGCCCACCCCGCAACCTCTTCCTGGCGTCGGCGCCATCATCGCCGTCGGCTCCGGCAAAGGTGGAGTCGGCAAAACCACGCTGGCCGTCAATCTCGCTCTCGCGCTCAGCCAAATGGGCAACCGCGTCGGCCTCCTCGACGGAGACGTCTACGGCCCTAACGTCCCGCTCATGCTCGGCACCAACGAGCAGCCCAAAGTTCAAGGCGAAGGCCAGATCGTCCCCATCAGCGCCCACGGCCTTAAAGTAATTTCGGTAGGCTTCCTCAATCCCGGCGACAAGCCGCTCATCTGGCGCGGCCCCATGCTCCACTCCATCATTCGCCAGTTCATCGGCTCAGTCGACTGGGGCCAACTCGACTACCTCATCATCGACCTGCCTCCCGGCACCGGCGACGTCGCTCTCTCGCTGATTCAAACCGTCCCGCTAACCGGCGCCATCGTAGTCTCCACGCCCTCCGACGTAGCCCTGCAAGACGCGCGCAAAGCCATCGAAATGTTCCGCCAGATGAAAGTCGACATCGTAGGTATCGTCGAAAACATGAGTTACTTCATCTGCCCGCATTGCAATCACGAAATCGACATCTTCTCCAAAGGCGGAGCTGAAAAAACTGCCAAGCAATTCGACGCCGCCTTCCTCGGCAGCATCGAACTCGACCCCGAAATCCGCCGCTCCGGCGACAGCGGCCAACCCGCGGTTCTGAAAGGCGAGGACTCACCGAGCGCGAAATCCCTCTTCAACTTCGCCCGCAAAGTAATAACGCGAGTCGAAAAGATCAAGTCGACCGCGGTGGACAACGTAATTCAGATTCAGTGAGTCGAAAATAACCAGAAGGTGCCCCACTCTCCGTCGAGTATTCTTGCGACGCTAGAGTGGGGTTTTTTAACTCGCCTGTCGTGCCCATCCCCGTGCTATATTCTTCCGCACCATGGCGAGTCTGGCCCGCAACGCCCCGCCCGAGTCCCCTCAACCCAACCGCTCTCTGTCCTCCAATCAGGTCCGCGGTTTCTGGGCCGCATGGGGCGGTTGGACCCTCGACGGCATGGACTCCCTCATCTACGCTCTCGTACTCGTCCCCTCGCTTCGCGAACTCCTGCCGCGCGACGGCATCGCCGCTACCAAAGCCAACGTCGGCTACTACGGGGGCCTCCTCTTCGCTCTCTTCTTAGTCGGATGGGGCATGGCCTTTCTCTGGGGCCCCATCGGCGACAAGTTCGGCCGCGTCCGCACCCTCATGCTCACCATCGTCTGGTATTCCGTCTTCACCTTCCTGAGCGCGTTCGTCACTCACGTCTGGCAGCTCGCCACTCTTCGCTTCCTCGCCGGCATCGGCATCGGCGGAGAGTGGGCCATGGGCGGCACTTTCGTCGCCGAAGAGTGGCCCGAGCATCGCCGCATCGCTGGCGCAGGTTTCATGCACACCGGCTACTATGTCGGATTTTTCCTCGCCGCCCTCGCCAACTATCTCATCGGCGCTCCCTTCGGATGGCGCGCCATGTTCGCCGTCGGGGGCGTTCCCGCTCTTCTCCTCGCCTGGATCCGTCGCGGCGTCAGCGAGCCCGCCCGCTGGCTCGAAAGTGGAAACGTCGTTCACACCTGGGCGATCTGGCGTCCACTCGGCACGATCTTTTCTCGCCGCTGGGCCGGGCGCACCGTTCTCAATTGTCTCTTCATGCTCGCTTCCATCTGCGGACTCTGGGCCGGCACCGTCTACGTCCCCACCGCCATCACCGCGCTCGCCGAAGCCGCCGGACGCTCCACCCTCCAGGTCGAGCACCTCAAAACTTTCGGCATCATGCTCGTCTCCGCCGCCACCATCATCGGATGCCTCCTCATGCCCTGGCTCGCCGAACGCATCGGGCGCCGCGCCACTCTCGCCTTCTTCTTCGCCCTCATGGCGGTCTTCATCGCCGTCACCTTCGGCAAAGTCTTCTACCTCGGACCGTCCGCCTTGCCCTGGTTCTTCGTCTGTCTCTTTTTCCTCGGATTAGGCGGTGCCAACTTCGCCGTCTACACTCTCTGGTTGCCTGAGCAATATCCCACCAGCTGTCGAGCCAGCGCCTTCGCCTTCGCCACCTCCTTCGCCCGTTTCGGCGGAGCAGGAATCACATTTCTGGTGGGCGTCGGAGTCAAACACTTCGGATCAATCGGCACGCCAGTAGCACTAACCGCCATCGCCTTCGTCGTCGGCCTCTTACTAATCCCCTTCGGGGCAGAAACCCGAGGTCATCGCCTCCCGCAGTAAGTCCAAACACATCCCTACGCTAATTTCGCGCCGTTCTCCGTCTCAATCCGCCGAATCGACGAAACGGAAGCACCCCACAATTCACTATCAGCAAGAGGTGCGATAAATCACAGCACCGTTCGCTGGGGTGATTCCTTCGCGCAGAGTTCTTCCGTTGAGGAGGCTTAACAATGTCTATTGGAGAGAGATCGTCGAAAAACGAATGTGTTGCAAAAATTGTTGCCGCTCGTCTTACCCTCATGTTATGCGCGTTGGCGATGACAGTACCTGCCCATGCCCAAACATGTCCGACTGAAGATCCGGGCATCAACGCAGCCAAGAATAACTACCTCTATCTGTACTTTCCAACCACCGCCGATTCCACCTTCCCAAACTATGACGCCAATGTAAGTCCCCTGGCAGCCTTCGACGTGAGTGCGTTGACTTCAGGCATCGGGACGACCACTCAGTTAATCGACGCGATCCAGAACGTCGTGGCCGACGATTACTGCGAATTCAACGTCCAAGTGCTGACGACAACCACTAATCCCGCAACATTCTCCAGTCCGCCCGCGCAGCGCGTGACCGTCGGCATCGGTGACGACAGCAACGGTACCACCTGGGGCGAGGCGCAGGAGGTGGACATCGGCAACGCCATCGCCGTGGATTTTGCCCGCGTCTGGGCCGGCACCTACACTTCCTGTGAAGGCGGAGGCGGCCCGCCCGACGGTGGTTCCGGCTGCACCAGCGGCGCTCTGACTGGTTCTAACAACACTCTCGAACACTGGGCTCAGGCCATTGGCGGCACCGCTGCCCATGAGGCCGGTCACACCTTTGGTCTGGCTCATACCGACGATGATCCGCCTCCTTGCCCCGCATCGCCAGACTGCGACGACAGTCAGGCCGGCCCAACACCTACCCCTGGAGAAGATCCCTACTATCAGCACTTGATGCCCGCCGGCTACAACCTGACCGCATCACAGCGCGCAGACTACCGGCGTCACTTCAGCAATCGGACCTATGGCCTGCTGGCAACCAACGTCGGTCTATCGGTCGAGACCATGCACAACTGGACGCTCGTGAATCCCAACTCCCAGAGCGGCTCCAGCCTCGCCATCGACTTTCTGAGCACGCTCTCCTCGATCACCATCTCCTGGTTCTACAACGGCAATCAGAGCCCGTGGCTGAATCCGACCGTCAGCGGCCCATCCGGCACCGCCGTTTTCCAGGGCACGACTTACAACAAGTTCACCATTACCTGGTCTTCGTCGAACCCGGCATGGAGCGATCCATCGCCCGGCGTCGTCGGCGGCGGAGTTCAGTTTCACATCGGTGCCACCTTCATGGGCGTCGATTTTGATACGCCCGACCCCATCATCATCCAGGATGTCACCCTCTTCGATTCCAGTTCGAATGCGCTGGCCTTGCATCCCCGACTCGCGGGCTACGATGCAGGCAGTGTGGATTCGGCTGGCGACTCCCTGCAACTTCATTTCTTCCCCCCGCAGGGCCTGCGCCTGGAAAGTGCGGAGATCTACCAGTTGCCGCGCCTGGCCTCGATCAATTCCATGGTCGGCGACGGACGCCCCATGACCTACGACAAGCTACCTATCAATCCCTGGAGTGTTACCAAATGCGCCGGCGCCGAGCTTGAGCGGGGGGCGACTTGCACCGTGGCCAAACTCACCCAGGAGCCCCACATCAAGGAAACCTATCTCGTCGGCCAGTCGGGCGTATACGACTGCAGCCAGGGCGTTCCAATCGTTCCTCGCAGAAATCCAAATCAAAAAATCAATGCGGCTGGACCGAACGATTCATCCCACCCGCTCGATTATGAAGGCCCGATCTGCGCAGGCTCGCAAACCGATCCTTTCCCGTCCGCAACCGTCTATGTGATCGCAAAATTCGTCGATCCAGTCGCCAAGCACTGGGACCCGGCCAGCAAGCAATACGTCGTCGGTCCCGTAACCTCCACCCTCTACTACCAGTTCGCTGGAGACCGCCAGGGCAAGAGCCATTTGTCCTCCGGCCTCGAATATGCCGCCAAGTTCCTCTGCGGCCGGGCGGACGAGATTCGCACACGGGAAGGCACGGCGAGGGAAGGCACGGGCAGGGAAGTCGCGGCGAGGGAAGTCGCGGACGGAAACTACCACACCGCCATCAACGTGCATAACCCGACCCACAACGCCGTCTCCATACGCGTCAAGTTCGCTTCGACGCAGGCTGACGGCAAGCCCGGCGTGATCTCTCGTTTCGCAGAGATCAAACTCGGTCCGGACGCGGCCATTTCCCTAGGTTGCGCCCAGATCCGCGAACTCCTCGGGCCCAAACCCGGCTTCATCGATGGCTTCGCCGTCATCGAGAGCGGCGTCGGACTCGATGTAGTCGCGGTCTACACGGCAACCGGCGAGCATGATCAAGTCGTATCTCTCAACACCGAAAGAGTGCCGGTTCGCAAGAGCAGATAGGCGGGTAGCCCAGCCGTTCGTATGTGCGACCACAATGTGGGCGGCAGACCGCTCGCGCTCTGTGGCCGCAAAATCAAAAGCCCCGCTAATCAGGCGGGGCTTTATAAATTGCCAGTCGGTACGCTATCTGCGAGACACTACGATTATAGCATCTTCCTCTTTTCTTATTGAAAGTCGTCGAGGGCCGTGCGGAGGACGACGGAGTCGAACCGTAATGGCTGATAAGGCCACTCGACTATTTCGCAGATAGCGTCCAGTACCCACTGGCAACGTCCTCCAAACGCACTCTGCTGTTACTCAGTGTTTCTCACGGCGCAACCCCTCCACAATCCCACAAAAGTAGCGTCTCCAAAAGAGGGAATGCGGCGCGAACGGAACGTTCACCTTTTTCCGATCGACTGAATCACCCGAAATCTGCGTGGTGGTCCACCCAGACCTAAATCCGGCCCAATGAGGTGTCCAAGTGGAAAACGCAAAAAAACCTCACCCACCTCGACGACAAAACCCAAATCACCGCATTTCTTGCCGCCCGCAACCCCCATCTTTTGTGAGCCCTGGCCACCACGCCCACCAACCCCTAGCCTAACCTGCTTAGAATCAGGACCACTTGACAGCCTATGCCTTTCCACGATTCGGCAGCCGCTTGCTCAACTACCTGATTCCATTCAGTTAAAGTTGGATCCAGACCTAGCGGACAATGTCCAACAAAGGGCAAATCTTCAATCGACCTCCGATTTCCCAGCCAAAACGCCGCCCGCAAAAATTATTTTTCGGCACGGTGGTCCAATACAGATCTGTACATACATTCGCGGCGCGATTGCGGGAGCAACGACACTCAAAAAAACCACCGCCCAGGGTCATGATCCCTGGGCGGTGGTTGCTCTTTTTTACTTGGCGAGAGCCTTGCTTCGATCCTTTGAATCCGAGCCCTCTATCCGCTCACTAGGAGAGGAAGAATTCCTTTGCGACCGCGGCCCATTCCTTGTCCGGAATCTGCTCGGCCAGGTTGTTGACCGCTACGCCGCCGTCCTGCGCCAGTGCGCCTGCGAACATCGGCATCCGTTTCTGCAACCGTCCAGCCGACTCTTCCGTCCACCAGCGAGCCAGTGCGCCACCCAGCAGGTTGCGGAAGTTCGTCTTGGCATCGGGAGACTGCACCGTCACCAGCCAGCCCTCGCCGTAAGGCGCGCTGGAAGCCAGTTTCGGGTCGGTCGCCAGGCTGTCATTCACGTCCGCAATGCTGCCCTCGATCGGCGAAACCATGTCCACGCTCACGCCGTCGCGGAAGAGCGTCGCAATCTTCTGTCCCTGGCGGATCCACTGTCCCCGTTGCGGCAGCGCTACGCGCTCAATTTTGCCGATCAGCTTCGAAGCAAAATCGTCCATGCCGACGCGCACCAAACTCGGACTCTCAGTCAGCGCCCAGGTGTGTCCCGGATGATAGCGAAGATTCTCGGGAACCCGGAATCCATTCACCAGCTCAGGAGTAGGCCGAACCGCCTTCGGAGTCTTCGCCGCCGCAGTCGCCAGCGCGGGCTGCACGACAACCGCTTTTCTGCTGTGGAAGTGATCGATCAGTAAGAAAGATACGAATGTGAAGAGAACCAGGATGACTGTCATAACCCACCTCGTTTTCGAGGGCTCTTGCCTTCTAAGGCCGCTCGCCACCATTGCTAAGGCATTCGCCATGCCAAACTGTGCAGGTCCCCGAATGATTTCCTCACACGCTTTCAAGTGGATGAAAAGAGAAGTGTTGCGTGATCGGCGATTCGCGCCGTCAGGAATTTCCGCTGAAAAGCTCAACAGCGTTTTGATGAGAAACGCATCGCCGATTTTCCGGAAGTTACTGCCCGTAACTGCGACTTAGCAATCACCTCGTCCAGAAACAACAACTTACAGAATTGGCCGGCGCTGTAACTTTTCGCATCACCGCTTGCGGAGGATCGCAACGAAAATTCCAGGAATTTGGCTTTTCGCCCGCGGTCAGGAACAAGGCAATCAAGGGAACTCATATTTCCTTGGGTCATCGTTCCCGGAGCCCAGTCGCGCAAGAGAGGCTGGGCAATCCAACCAAACAAAATTCTGCTGTGTTTGTCTCCGGGCCACCCCGGAGAAAGAAGGTGGCCCAACCGCCGACACATGCGTCGAAGCGATGAACTTCCGCCCTTTCCACGTCGTATATAAAGACCAATGCCGAAGGTTTGACTTGTCTGAACACTGACGCCTAACATCGAAAGACCCCCAGGAGGCTCGTGGAAATCATCGGCCAAACCGTCTCTCACTACCGTGTTCTGTCTCAACTCGGCGGTGGTGGAATGGGCGTGGTTTACGAGGCGGAAGACCTGAGCCTTGGCCGCCACGTCGCCCTCAAATTCCTGCCTCCGGAGACCGAAAAAGATTCCGCCGCCCTGGAGCGTTTTCAGCGCGAGGCCCGCGCCGCCTCCGCGCTCAATCACCCCGGTATATGCACGATCTATGAGGTCGGCGAAGACGGCGGCCGCCATTTCATTGCCATGGAGTTGCTCGAAGGCGCGACCTTGAAGAGCGTCATCCACGCCCAGCCCATGGAACTGGAGCGCCTGCTCGATCTCGCCATTCAGATCTCCGATGCCCTCGACTGCGCCCATGCGAAGGGCATCATCCATCGTGACATCAAGCCCGCCAACATTTTTGTTACGAGCCGCAATCAGGCCAAGATTCTCGACTTCGGCCTTGCCAAACGGACCGCACAGCCATCCGTGCTTTCCGCCGCGACTGTTGGTTCGGCGGCAACAGTCGACAATCCTTTCCTTACCAGCCCGGGCTCGACCGTAGGCACGGTAGCGTACATGTCGCCGGAGCAGGCGCGGGGCAAGGATCTGGATGCGCGCACGGATTTGTTTTCCTTCGGCGCGGTGCTCTACGAGATGGCGACGGGCACGATTCCATTTCGCGGTGACACTTCGGCGGTGATTTTTGATGCGATTCTGAATCGTCCCGCTCCGTCGCCGCTGCGGCTGAATCCCGATCTGCCGCCCCATTTCGAAGACATCCTTACCAAGCTGCTCGAAAAAGATCGCGACCTCCGCTACCAGAGCGCCGCCGATGTACGCTCGGATCTGAAGCGGCTGCGGCGGGACTCGGAATCCGGGACGTCACTGCAGTAACGGCCAGCGGCCTCCATCGACGGCCACCGGCGCCGCCGAAAAAGAAGCTGCCGGGCTGGTTGGTTCCCGTGCTGGTCGTTGCTCTCGTCGCCGCTGGCATTGCTTTTGTGTTCTCGCATCGCAGCCACGCGCTCACTGAAAGAGACGCGATCCTGATCACCGACTTCGTAAACACCACTGCCGATCAGGTTTTCGATGGCACGCTGAAAAAAGCGCTGGCGGTCGATCTTGGCCAATCGCCCTACCTGAACGTCTTTCCCGACCAGAAGATTCGTCAGACGCTGCAGTTCATGGGGCGCAAGCCGGATGAGCGCGTAACGCCGGAGGTTGGCCGCGAAATCTGCGTGCGCGACGGCATCAAGGCGATGCTTGCCGGCGACATTGACAGCGTGGGCGGGCAATATGTGATCACGCTGGAGGCGACCAACGCCTCTTCGGGCGACTCGCTGGGACGGCAGCAGGTGCAGGCCGACCGCAAAGAGGACGTTCTTAACGCGCTGCACAGCGCCGCCACGAAGCTCCGCAGCCAGTTGGGAGAATCGCTGGCCATGGTTCAGAAGTACGACATGTCGCTCTCGCAGGCGACAACCTCATCGCTGGAGGCGCTCAAGTCGTTGAGTCTCGGCGACAGCAAGCACAGCTCGGGAGACGAACTGGGCGCGATTCCAGACTACCAGCGCGCTGTCGAACTCGATCCCAACTTTGCGATGGCCTATGCGCGCCTGGGCACGGTGTATAGCAATCTGGGACAGAACGAGCTATCCGAGGAAAACAGGAAGAAGGCTTTCGAACTGCGCGACCGTGCCAGCGAGCGCGAAAAGCTCTACATCACCGAGCATTACTACGCGGACAGCGGGCAACTGGACAAGGGGATCACGGCGCTGGAGCTTTTCAAGCAGACATACCCCAACGACCCCATTCCCTACAACAATCTGGCCATCATCTATTCGCAGTTCGGGCAGTTCGACAATGCCTTGATCAATGCCAAGCGCGCGGTGGAACTGGACCCGGATATGGTGAGTGGTTATGAAAATCTGGCCCAGGCATACGCGGGGCTGGGACGGGTCGCGGAAGCGCGCGCTACGCTTAGCACTGCTCTGCAAAAGAAGGCGACGAATCAGGTCCTGAATGTCGGACAGGCGAACCTGGACTGGTCGGAAGGAAGAGACGCGGAGATGGAGAAGGACCTCAAGGCGGCCGCTGTCACTCCCCAGGGGCAGTATGCCGTGCTCTCGTTCCGTGCCGGCCTGGCGGGCACACACGGCCAGTTGAAAGCCGCCCGCAATTTTGCCGAGCAAGCCGGATCTGCACTCGACCGGATGCATCTTACGGGGCGCGCCAATCTCAAGGCGCAGATGGGTGGATTGGAATCGCTGGCGGGTGATCGCGCGGATGCGCTCAATGATGCGAATGAGGCGCTGCGCTTGTCGCAGAACTCTAACGTGAAACCGGGCGTCGCCAACATCCTGGCTGTGGAACGTGAGGACCAGAGAGCGCTGGCGCTGGCCGATGAGATTCAGCGAGCCGAACCGAATGACACGATGGTGCAAAATGTCTACGTTCCGATGATTCGGGCGCTGGTTGCATTGTTGCCGGCAAATTCGGCGAAGACCGATCCCGCGAAAGCACTCGATCTGCTCAACAGCGCCATCCTTTATTCACGCGCCAATGGAGGAGTACTCTTCGCGCGAGGTATGGCCTATCGCGCGCTCGGCCGGTATGCGGAGGCGCAGCAGGATTTCCAGAAGATTATTGATCTGAAATGCCTCATGGGTCCCGACGGGATTGTCAACATCGCGCAGCTGCAATTGGGCCGGGTCTATCAGGAAGAGGGCGACACTGCCAAGGCCCGCATCGCGTATCAGAATTTCCTCGCCGCCTGGAAGGATGCCGACCCGGACGTGCCGCTGCTCCACGAAGCCAAGGCCGAATACGCCAAGCTGCAATAGAGTCCGCCAGTTTACATCAACGGGAGCGAAGACGGACCACGACATCCTCGATGTGTTGCTCCTGAAAAAGCCGGATTCCCGCCACGCCCGCCGCTCCCGCCGCCAGACACAAAGGCGCATTCTCCACCGTCACTCCGCCCAGAGCGAAAACCGGAACCTTTGATGTACACGCTTCGCGTAACGCCGACAAGCCGGTCGGTTGAAACTGAGGCGCATCTCTCTTTTCGAAGACCGGGGCGAAGACAACAAAGTCGGCGCCTTCAGCCGCTGCGCGTCGAACGTCCGAGGCGGTGTGAGCGGAGACAGCAATGACGAGGTTGCGATGCGCAAGGGGCGAGCCGCCAGATGCCGGTTTCTGCGAGAGCGATCGCACCGTCGCCGGCGACACATCGGCGGAACGCAAGTGCACGCCGTCTGCGCCCACGGCGAGCGCTATATCCGTGCGGGAGTTGATTAGAAGGCGAGTTCTCGGTCTCCGATCATTTCCCGGATTCTGAATGATATTGACTGATTCTCGCGCGAGCGCTTCCAATTCCCGGCCGCTCAGGTCTTTCTCGCGAAGTTGGATATAGTCGATCCCCGCACTCGCGGCCTCGGCGACCTTCGCGAGCAATGCCCGTCTCCGCGCGAGTTCGTCGCCCGGAAACTGGGAGCGATCGGTAATGTAATAGAGCTGACAGCGATCAGGCATCCGCTGTCAGCGTACATCATCCGCCATTATTTGTTACTCGTATCGACGGGCGCTGCCGGCTGCGCGGCCATCGGCGCTGCTGCTTGCGCGGGCATGAATAGATTCAGATTCTCAGCCTTCCATCGCATGGCGGCATAGATTCGATTGCGGCCGCTCGGATGGTCGAAGAAGATGATCTCCTCGATCGGCCCGGGATTCATCTTGCGATATTCGCCCAGGTGGATCGCCGCCTGCGCGAAACCGTCGGGCTGCCGGCTGGTGTTGAGGCCATACATGTCCGCTTCGTATTCCTGCGTGCGTATGTAGGAATTCATGACCGGCGTGATCACGAATCCGAAGATCGATCCCAGCAAGATCACCAGCGGCACGATGGCGGTATCGGTGATGCCGCGAATCTGCCACTTCGGGCCCCAGCGTTTGAGTGCTCCGCCGATGGTTCCCCACAGATACATCCAGAAGACCACGACCATGATCAATCCGAAAGTTAGGCCCTTGTAAATGTGGTTCAGAACGTAGTGGCCCATCTCGTGTCCCATGACAGCCTGGACTTCTTCGGGCGAGCCGCGGCGCAGAAGATTGTCGTTGAGCGTAATGCGCATGGTGTTACCGAAGCCGCTCACGTTCGCGCTCATCTGTGTCGTTTGCCGGGAGGCGTCGATCGTGTAGACGTCTTTCGCGGGAATTCCATTTTGCCGAGCCAGGCGCAGAATCGGATCCACAATCTTAGGATCCTTGAGCGGGGTCACCTTGTTGAAGATGGGCACGAGAAAAATGGGCGCAATGAACACGACGAAAATCATGAACACATAACTTACGCCCGCGCCCAGAATTGGCCAGGTGCGGGGGAAACGCCGGACCACGCCAAACAGCAGCATGACGAGAATGCCGCCCAGCACCACGCCGATGGCCAATCCCTTAAGCTGATCGACGAACCATGGTCCGAAGGTTTGCGTCGCCATGCCATATTTGTGCTCGCGGAAGTAGCCTTCGTAAGCGGCCAGCGGAAAACCAAGAACAGTCGAAACAACCAGATATTGCACCCAATAGATAAAAGTCTGGATCGGCTTGAAGCGCGTGATGCGCTCGGCCAGATCACGCATTTTGGCCGACCAGCGCGTGCCGAGGAGCACTAGCGCGATCGCCGCGCCATACAGGAAGTCCCACAGGATCAGCCAGTATCCGCCTTCAAAGTAATTGTTGGAGCGCTCGATCTTCTCCGGCGGAATCTGCGCCATATAGGCATTCGTAGCCGCCACGGCATCGAAGTGGTCGCTCGGTTGGGCAGCGGCCGGAACGACGACGACCGACGGCATTTCGTTGGGGCCGGGCGGCTGCGCAACGGCCAAGGCCGAAATCAAGAGAATGAAACTGACGAGAAGAGATGCGGTCCTACGCACAGTCATATTAGTTATCCGGCTCCAGGAATCTACGTGAGTGCGCGGCTGGTCCATCCCCAGCACTATACGCGCACAAATGTATACGGAAGCAGAGGCCGCGAAGTTCCTTTTAAGGCGCGTCGTGGGGTGCGCCTTGCTACGGCCGCGTCTTGGCGATCTCCGGCGTAGCCGCCTCTGCCGTGCGTTTCGGTTGTTGCGGTCCGAGATGGTAGCGAGTCAGATTTTCCTTCAGGAACTCGAAGCTTTCCTCCGGCGAATCGCAAAATTTGATCAGATCGAGGTCGGCGGATGAGATGACTCCAGCGTCGGCCATGGCGTCGAAGTTCATGATCTTCTTCCAATACTCCGTGCCGTAGATAACCACGACAATTTTTTTAGCAAGTTTTTCGGTCTGCGCGAGCGTGAGGATTTCGAAAAGCTCGTCCAGCGTTCCAAAACCACCCGGGAAGATCACAAGCGCCTTCGCCAGATAGGCAAACCAGAACTTGCGCATGAAAAAGTAGTGAAACTCGAAGTTGAGCGAGGGCGTGATGTAGGGATTCGGAAACTGCTCGAAAGGAAGATTGATGTTGAGGCCGATGGTCTTGCCTCCGGCTTCGTGCGCGCCCAGATTAGCGGCCTCCATGATGCCGGGCCCTCCGCCGGTGGTGACAACAAAACGATGGCGCCGCGCCGGAATGTGCGCCGACCACTCGGTAAGCATATAGGCAAGGCGGCGCGCGTCTTCGTAATAGCGCGCCATGTCGACCGCCGCCTCAGCCCGCTTCAGCGCCTGCTCCGCGGCCGCAAGTTTGGCGGCATCGCCACGCACGCCATTCAGGTGGGTGTCGGCCGCGTCCCGGCTCTGTACCCGGGCCGAGCCGAAGAACACAACCGTGTCCTGAATCTGCTCACGCCGGAAGCGCGCCAGCGGTTCGATGTACTCGGAGAGCAAGCGGAGGATTCGGCCATCCGGACTGTTGATGAACGGCTCGTTCTGGTAAGCCAGAGGCGCGGACTTCAGCTTCGGTTCAGTCATAAGAGAATCCGTCGTTAGTCGTTAGTGTTTGGTCGTTGGCCCTTCAACTTCGTTCTTTTTGCTTTGTCCTTGGTTCTCTTTTGCTGGTTGTTGATTTCTCCGCTCTCGCCAGAGCTAATCGCCAACGACTAACGCCGAGCGACCAACGACTGCCTCAATCTTCCCGGTACTGCAACGCTTCCCAGAAACCGATCCAAACGTTGAGCAACCCGAGTCCGGTGACGAGTCCCCGCGTGAAGCCGCTCGCTACCAGATCGTGCAGCGCGGGATAAGACAGCAGCAACGGGTTTTCCGACCACTCCGGACGCCAGGGCACGATCATCAACATCACCCCGACCGTCGCGCAGAGGAACACGAAGAACAACACTCCGAAGCGGCGTGCCCAAAGTTGCAAGGTAGAAATCGCCCGCCGCGAAGAGTGCCCACGCACCGGCGCATCGGTTCGCGGCGGCTCGGAAGGAGCTGCGGAGGAGGGAGCGGCATCACCCGGCACCTCGGAGTGCATCTCCACGCCCGCGGTCGCGCTTTCAAAAGGGAGTTTAGGATCGGAGATCATTGCATGCGTCGTCGTGGGGTGGTCGTCCTGCAATGATCGTCCTGCGAAGGCCGTTCTGCAAAAGATCGCTCGGCAAGATCGCCAGACAAAAGATCGCCAGACAAAAGCTCGCCAGACAAAAGCTCGCCAGACAAAAGCTCGCTAGGCAAAAGCTGGTTAGACAAAAGATCGTCCGGTAGCTGAAACCAGAGGGATCATACTATCCATCCGCTGCGCACGCCAGACCCACTCGTTCGATTTTACGACGATAGAGCCTGAATGCGCTCGGCTACATCGCGATAATCGATGTTGGCGCCGAAAACGTAGGTGAAATGCTGCAACGCCTGCGGCTTGTTATGCGCCTGCTCGCAGGCCGCTCCGAGCTCGTAGTGCAGCGCCAGGCGCGATTCGTTGTCGAGCCCGGGAATGTTCAGAGCCTTTTCGTACCATCGAATGGCAGCGTCGGGCACTCCCTTGTCGAGGAAGCATTGCGCCAGCCAAGTGTAGGTCTGAATGCTCTGCGAGAACGCATGCCCGCGGTCGATAGCGGTGCAGACGCGCTGCAGTTCGGCGATGGCTTCGTCGAGCAAGCCCATCTCACGGAAGGCAACGCCCATGTTGTAGTGTGTCTCAGGATCGTCGTCGCCTGCGCTCGCCTCTTCTTCGAGTTCGTGCCGCAACTCGCTGAACATCTCCGAGAGGTCAACATTGGCAGCGCCAGCGTCCGTTGGCGACGAACGCGAGGGCCTGCCCGTGAAGGTTGTTCCGGAAGCTGCCGCCGCTGCGCTTGATGCAACGGCTGGCGCGTCCTCTATTACGGGAGCCGTGCTGGCGTAGGCGGTCGCTCCGGAGTGTGGATCGGATTCCGGCGCGGGATGCGCGACCGGCCAACCAGCAAATTTTTCGTGAGCGGTCTTCGTCTCCGTGGCCGCAGCCACACTCTTCGCATCGTGAGGCTCGGCAACCACGGGAGGCGCGGTTGGAAATACATCCGGAATTGACGCCTCGAGGTCTGCGACCAGCGAGGTCAGCGCATCTGGCTCCGCATGCGTCCCGGCATGCACCGGTTCAGCGGACGGCACGGGTTCTGCCGGATGAACTGGCTCATGCGCGATCTCGTCGGCATGCACTTCGTCGTGTACCTCGGCGTGCGCATCGGAAGAATGCGCCATCTCGACCGCATGCTCAGGCTCGACTGCATGTTCGAGTTCGCCCCCATGCACAGCCTCGGCGATACTTTCCTGCCCGGCTGCATCGGACGCTTCCACCGCAAACGCCGGGGCATGTGCGGCAGTCTCCAACTCGGCATGTACAGGCTCGGGAGCATCGATCAGATTCGCGGGCTCTACTTCGGCACCGGCGCTCTCCGCGTAGGCATGGGCGGAGTGCGCATCGTCCGCGGGCTCGAGGTGCGATGTCAGTTCGGGCAAGGCCGCGAACTCAGCCGCCTCGGGAGCTGCGGCTTCCACCTCAAAGTTCTCTACGTCCGCGGCTTCAATCTCGGAAATTTCCACCTCCGGCTCGTCAGCCGGTTTCGAACCCTTTTCCATCTCGGCCCGCAGAGGGTCGAGCACAGCAGCACTGCGCGTCAGCGTCTGCAATTTTTCAAATGCCGAGCGCGCCTGATCGGCCATGAAGTGCTCGAGATAGAACTTGATCTCGTCGACCGTCTCGGCAATTTCAGGATTCGAACTCGCGTCTTCGTCCGCCTCGGCCGTTCCACCGCCGACGCTGGCGGAAATTTCGTCCTCGGTTTTGGCGACGGCCTCATCCGCAACCGACTCGTCTACCGTAAGAGTCTCCCACTCGGAGGAGAGATCCTGTGACTCGGTGTGCAGGTCCGCGTGCCGTTCGGCGTGAACGTCCGCATCCACATCCGCGTGCACGTCCATTTCCGGCATTGAGAACTCGGGCGCGGCGGAAACTTCAAATGGCGTCTCGTGAGCATGGGCGGAAGCGGTTGGCCACGCCGCAGCCATAGACGCGGAATGAGCCGGCGCTCCCGCGGCCGCGGCAACTTCTTGCGGCGCGCTCTGTCCGGCGCTGGCCAACGCACTCTGCTCGTAGCGGGTAGCCAGTTCACCGTAGCGCAAAGCCTCATCGGGAAAGCCGGCATCGTGATAGGCCGTCTCGAGCGTGCGGCAACAAACTGCTGCCTCCGCAAATCGCTTGGCGCGCGTGTGCAGCCCAGCCAGGCGCTGATTGAGGCGCACATCCTGCGGCGCCTGCGGCAAAACTCCCAGCAGCGGCGCCAGAGCTTTTTCCGGCAAGTTATACGAGAGGAACAGGTCGGCTTCCGTGACGGCCGAGCGCACCGCGATGGCAATGTCATCCGCGTACGTCTGGTCAACCATCGGGGCAGTCGCTTCCAGCTCTTCGACGATCAGCGCTCCCTCTTCCGCCGTTATCGAATTCGAAGACGCCGCCGATGGCGACGTTCCCGTCATCCGGTCCGCCACCTGTTGATAGTTCTGCATGTGGAGCGCGTTCTGCGGCTCGTCTTTCGCCAAAACCGCATACAGTTCCTTCGCCCGCTCCAGATTGCCGCTTTTGACCGAGGCATGCGCCAGCAGTTCGGCCACTTCATTTACGTGCGTACTCTCGCCCGATTTCTTCAGCAGATCCATCACGATTTCGAGCGCGCCCGCATCGTCGCGCACCTGTGCGATCAGGCTGTGCAGGTTAGCCAGGAGCTTGGTTGAATCGGTCGCCAGCATGCGATCGGCGTGCTTCGTGTAGATTTCCAGCGCCTCGCCCGGATGCCCGAACCGCGCTGCCGCCTCGGCGAGAAGAAACAGCCCCTCGCAGTCGTTGTGCACCGTCAAGAGCTTCTCGGCAAGCGGCTTGGCCTTGCCGAGTTCGCCGCTTTCGAGGTAGGCCTTCAGCAGATCGCGCAGCCCTTCGGGATGCGAATCGATATCCGATGCTTTCTCGAGATATTCGATGGCGCCTTTGGCATCGCCGCTCTCGAGCGCCCCTTTCCCGCGCATCAGCAGAACGTAACTGTTTCCCGGATCGAGCTGCAGCATGCGCTGCAGAATATCTTCGGCGGCCGCCAGCGATCCGCGACTGCGCAGCGCCTCAGCTGCCGCGCTGAAAATCTCCCACGCTTCTTTTTTCTTGCCGCGCCGGATGTAAACCTCGGCCAGCTTGATACGCATCGGCACGTTTTCCGGGTCCATTTCGAGGACCTTCTGGAAGAGCCGGATTGCCTGATCCAGATCGCCGCTCTTCATGAAGTCTTCGGCGACCTGCAGATACTGCGCGCGCGCGTCGTTAAACAATCCTTGTTGGGTGTAAAGTTCGGCCAGTTTCAGCGATCCATCCACGCTCGGAGCGAGCTTGGTGATCTTCTTGTACATCGCGATGCCCTTGACCGTGAAACCCTGTGCGGCATAGGCATCCCCCACGGTTTTGAAGCACTCGATGGCCTTCTCGCTGTCTCCCAGGCGGGAGTACAGATCGCCAATCGTGTTGATGACGGTAAGGTCTTTGTCATCGTGCTTGCGGATTTTTTCGTACTCAGCAATGGCGTTCTGCAGTTTGCCCTGCTGCACGAATTTCTCCGCGGCGCTGAGGACCTTCTGTTTGCTAAAGCCAAAACCGAACGCCATAGGATTAGACCGAACTCCGGAAATTGCAGAGGTAAGCGGTCGGATTGCAGAGGGAAGAAGCCAGATTGCCGAAGTGACAGGTTCTTCACCTCCGCAATCTAACCTCTGCAATCTGCAATCGCAGCTACTTCTGCGGTTCATGGTCATTGTAAGGCTGCGTGCGTTGGGGTCTAAGGTTACCGACGATTACCGAGGTTTCCGAAAGGGAGTGTACGTTCGGGTTACGGAAGTGAATTCGAAGTTGGGAACGGGCCTCCGCAGAAAGTCTTCCTCCTTCCTGCGCGCCTGCGGGCTTCCGTAAAGACCGCGCTCGGCCAAACATATCGCTGATTGGCGCCCGGATGATTGGCCCCATCTCCGCAAATACCGTGTCCCGCGCGCCACGTCGTGTGGCCGCCGCTACATTTCCCGCGGCAGTTCTTGGCCGAAAACCTTGCAGAATCAATCGCCTCCCGTGTGGTTCCCGTCTTGCCTCTCTGCTTGCATCTGCGCCAGGCGCAGGGAGGTGATGAGATGGGAACGACTTGGAATGCAAATCAGGATGAAAACAAAAACAAATCGAATACGGCGCGACTGGCGCCTCCTCGCAGGGAAGTAGCGCGAGTTGGCCGCGATGCCGCGTCCGTGTGGACACGCGCCGACAAATTCGGAGCGGTGGCATGCCTGGTATTACTGGCTGTGCTGCTGGGAGTGGCCGCTTGTTCTAAATCCAGGGAAGACTCGAAACCGGTTCCGGCCGCTAACAGCGCCCCAGCGCCGAACTCCGAGCCCTCGCTGGCCAACCCCGCGGAACTGCCCGGGACGGGCACGATCGCAGCAAGCGAACAGGCAGCCGTTCCGGCGACGCCGAAAAAGGCCCGCAGAAAACTGGCGGCGAATGTCAGGTATAGCGACGCCAATGCCGGCGTCTCCTTTATATATCCGAGAAAGGCCGCCCTCGCCTCGGGAGACAAATTGCAGTCCGCATCGGCCACCGGGAACGATCTGCCGATGAACTTTGTCGAACAGGGCGGCACAGCCGTGGCTGCTGTCGCGCTCCCAGGTACGCCCTACGCTGGAACCGATTTCGAAGCCGCGCAGTTCCGCGTCAACGTCAATCGCAACGTCTCCGCCGATCAATGCACGCACTTCGCCTTCGTCGACACCAGCGACGCCGATGGCGAACCCATCGATGCCGAGAGCGTCAAAGTCGGATCGACTGACATGAAGATGACCTCGGAGTTCGTGGGCGACGCAACCATGCAACTCGAAACCCGCTACTACCACACCTATGAAAACGGCGCTTGCTACGAGTACGCTCTCGGCCTGTCAACCTCCGGCTTCGGCCAGGAAGGCGTGCATGCGGTCGATCGCGACCAGGTCTTCGGGAAGCTGCAGAAGATTCTGGCCTCGGTAAAGATCCGGCCGGTAGCCGAGGAGCAGGTAGCACAGAAACCAGACGCGCAGAAAAACGAAACGCCGAAGCAAGACGTCGAGAAGCAGTCTTCCGAGAAACAGCAACCGACAAAAGCGACGGCCGAAACAGCGGTCGCCGTTCCCGACCCCGGAAAGTGACCCGCGCAAAACTCTGCGCTGACGGGTGGCCCACACATCGCGGTGATTGCGGTGTGTGGGTTCTTTCTGTTTTTTTAACAGACCCTGGGATTTTCTGCGTGGCTCTGTGACTCCGTGGTGGAAGGAATGGAAGCCAAACGCCACTCGCCCCGAAACCACGCGCTCTTGTACAATCCCCAGTTACCTTTGAACAAGGTTCCTAAGAGGAGAAAGCCATGACGCAGAAAATCATCGACGTAGTTGGGACTTCTAAAGAGAGTTTTGCCAAGGCAGCCGAAGCGGCCGTAAAAGAAGCCGCCAAGACCGTTCGTAATATCAAGTGGGCGCATGTCGAATCGCTTGACATGTTGATCGAGGGCGCGAATGTCAAGCAGTATCGCGCCACCACCAAGATTTATTTCGACGTGGAAGGCTGAGTTCGGCCTGTCTTGCGGGCTGTCGGAAGCCGGGCAAGCACGCCCGGCGCTCCGCTCATGCTCGCGCTCTGTTTTCCGCGCCAACCCATTTTGTTTGACCAATTTCCACGCCGCACGCTAGAATAGTTGAGTTTGCCTGTACCCGCGGACCCGTTCTAAACACCCTATCCCGCGAAAGCGCGCGCGATGGGGACCCCGTTGGGGCCGCACCGCGTTTCCGGTCGACAAGCCGCAGCGCAACCACAGCAAGCGAGAGTCTTGTTCAGCCAAGTTTGGTACGGTCAGGTTTGGTTCGTTCAAGTTTTGTTCGGCCAAGCCAGTCTTGGCACGGGCGCGGCCTGAGTGTCCGCCCTAGACGCGCAATTGGAGGACTTATGTACGCGGTGATCCGCGCTGGTGGTAAGCAATATAAGGTCGCCCCGGGTGACGTGATCCGGGTAGAAAAATTGAGTAGTGACGGCGGCGATACCGACGGCAAAGTAAAGTTCAGCGACGTGCTGGCGGTTTCGGCCGAGGCCGGCAAAATCGGCAAGCCCGGCGGCGAAGCGCTCGTCACCGGTGAAGTCGTAGAGCAGGGCCGTGGCGCCAAAATCCTCGTCTTCCATTACAAGAAGAAAAAGCAGTACAAAAAGCTGCGCGGGCACCGCCAGGAGTACAGCGCGGTGCGCATTACCGAGATTGCTTTCGACGGGCAGTCCTTCAAGGCTCCCGAACTGCCGAAGAAAGAAAAGAAAGTCAAGAAAGCCGCCGAGGCCCACGAAGAATCTCACGTAGCGGCTGAAGCAAAACCGGCAAAGAAGAAGACAGCCGGGAAGGCAACGGCTAAGAAGTCCACGAAAACGAAGAAGTAGATTCCGCCAGTGACCGGTGACCGGTCACCGCGTACTGAGAATCGAGAACTGATTTTATGGCACATAAAAAAGGACAAGGCACTTCACGAAACGGCCGCGATTCGAACGCGCAGCGGCTTGGCTTCAAGGCATTTGGTGGACAAGTTGTCCCCGGCGGCACCATCATCGTTCGGCAGCGCGGCACCCGCGTGAAGCCCGGACTCAACGTCGGCCGCGGCAAAGATGACACGCTCTTCGCCAAAGTCACCGGCAAAATCAAGTTCCTCGACAAGGGCACAATGGGCAAGTTCGTGATGGTCGAGCCCGTCGAAGTCAATTAGATTCGAGCCGCGAGCCTTGATAGGCCCTTTGCTTCAAGCCCAGAGCTCGAAGCTCATGGCTCGAAGCCAAGTTTTCACCCGCGTATATCCAGCGTAACCAGCACGGTTTCGCCTTCATAGGTGACCGGAAACTCGATCCGCTCACCCTTCGCCAGACAGTGAATGCTGTAATTTCCGCCGACCACCACGGTAGGCACCGTCAGGGTGCAACTGTCTCCCATGCCGATTTTGTGTTTGAAGTCGCCAGCGATGATGTTGCAGACTTCACCGATGGCATCAGACTTTTGCGAGGCCGCCTCCTCGAGCGAGATGCAGAGCATTTGCGACGCGATCTTGATCGCCGCCTGGTCGCTGCAGCGCAGGCTGAACACGGCGCGCATCGCGCCCGCGATCCCGATCATGGCGGTTACATAGGCGACCAGAGATGAATCGGGAACGTGGGTCGGCGTGTGATCGGGCGCGTAGGGCGGGACCTCCACACTGGCTCCGACCGTCATGCTGAAGACCTCGCTCGTGGCTTCGCGCAAGACTACCTCCCAGGCAGGCAGTTGTGTCACGATTTCGTCTTTGCTGGCGGGCTCAACCGCGGTTGTCGCTTTGCTCATCGTCATGGATTAGCGTTCGGCATTTGGGCCTTCTCGCAACACATCGGCAAAAATAGCCGATTCTCTGAATTCGATTCCTGTGGCCGAACGGACGTGGGCCTTTATACTCAGGATTGATTCGTGTCTAACGGGATTTGCCCGATTTTCTTATGTTTATCGATGAAACAACAATTCGCGTCAAAGCCGGCAACGGCGGCAACGGCTGCATGGCGTTTCGCCGGGAGAAATTTGTCCCGCGCGGCGGGCCTTCGGGCGGCGACGGTGGCAAGGGCGGCGACGTCTGGATGGAATCGAGCGAGCGCCACAATACGCTCGTGCATTTCCGCTTCAATCCCGAGTACAAGGCCGGCCGTGGCCGTCACGGAGAAGGCTCAAACAAGACCGGCCGCGAAGGCGAGGACATTCTGCTGAAGGTGCCGGTTGGCACCATCGTCTACGACGAGGAAACGGGCGATATCGTCCATGACTTCTCCCGTCCGGACGAACGAGTCATCATTGCGCGCGGCGGACGAGGTGGCCGCGGCAACGCCCAGTTCGCCACTTCCACCCACCAGGCGCCGCGCGAGCACGAAGAGGGTCGCCCCGGCGAGGAAAGGACATTTCGCCTCGAGTTGAAACTGCTCGCCGATGTCGGCCTGGTCGGATATCCCAATGTCGGCAAGTCAACCTTGATCTCGCGCATCTCGGCCGCCCGTCCTAAGATCGCCGATTATCCCTTCACCACGCTCGAGCCGAACCTCGGCGTCGTCCTGATCGAAGGTAAGAAAAGCGACAAAAAAAAGAAGGAAGAAATCAGCTTCGTCGTAGCCGACATCCCCGGACTGATCGAAGGCGCGCACACCGGCGCAGGCCTTGGCACTCAGTTCCTGCGCCACATTGAGCGCACCCGGCTGCTCGTTCATCTGGTCGATGTCTCCGACGCCAGTGGCCGCCCCGACGTCGTAAAAGATGTCCAGGTCATTCTCGACGAACTGAGTAACTTCGGCGCCGGTCTCGAAAACAAGCCCACCCTCATGGTCGCCTCCAAGATCGACGTCGCCAATCCCGACAAATTAAAGAAGCTCAAGCAGTGGTGCACACGCAAAAAGCTGAAGCTCTATCCGATCTCGGCCGTCACAGGCGAAGGCATCGACAAATTGAAATTCGCCATGGCCGAGGAGGTCAATCGCCTGCGCGATATCGATCGATCCGCGCCGCCGGAAGCGGGCATAGTAATTGGCAAGCTTGGCGCCTGAGGAGGTAGTCTCGGGTAAGTAGCCTTCCATAGTAAGTAGTCCTGCGATAAGTAATCGCGCATAAGAAGAGCATTCCGTTCCCGCCCCCATGCGCCTACAGAGTTTCCTGTATGGACTCTGACGGCGACTTCGATAAATCTTGAGGTGCTAGAATTACCACAAAGGCCAATCGGGCCAGGACCCTCCGGCCCGCACGCGAGGCTCATCATGAAAGCCGACCGAAGGAAGTCTGACCCTTCTCAATTTCTCAGCGGCTGGAAGGAAATCGCCAATTACCTGGGCAGGGGTGTGCGCACCGTCCAGCGCTACGAATGGCAAATGGGTTTGCCGGTCCGCAGACCCGCGGGCAAACCACGAGGTTCAGTGGTGGCAACTCGACCTGAAATCGACGCGTGGGTAAGCGCGAGCCCGATTCGCGGCGCCTTTCGCTTGAGAAGCGCGGCCGCCATCAAGCCGGCAACGGCTGAATTCAGAAATCGCCTGGCGGAAATGGCCAAACTCCGCGATCAGATGGCTGCTTTGAAAAATGAGGTGCAAGTCTCCGTCGAAGCTCTCAGAAATAGTCTAGCCACTCTACAGGATGAGTTGGCTCGCCGCAGATGGCAGGGCGCTCTGGCTCCCACGACCGTTCTGGGCGGCGAGGTCCCATCGCGTCCCATCTTCTCGTTGCTGGAACTCGACACTCGACCGCAAAAAGTCAGCTAAAAACGGCGATCCGTTCCCGCGTCGAATTTTTTCAAACCGCGCCCATCATGCGGTCGTATCCGCCGATCACGCGGTCGTATCCAAGGTCGAGCCCTGCGTCGCACTGCTCGCCGAACTACCGCCCGTGCCCGACGACTGGCCGCTCTTGAAAGTGGCCTCCAGTTGCGCGAATGCCTGCTGTGCCCCGTTCAAATCGCCCGATTGCAGATCTTGCCCAACGGCCGCAAAATCCTGTTCGCGCTGGTTATTGCCAAACGGATTTTCGCTCTTGAACGGCCCGTTCTGGCCGAGCGTGACCAACGCGTTAAAGTCCTGCAACGCGTTCGAGCTGTTACCGGAGGCAAGGTCCTGTCCCAGTTGCGCGATGTCGCTCTGCCGTTGCTGATAGTACTCGCGAATCTGCTGATAGATCGATCCCGTGGAAGAAGAACTGGTTGTCTCTGCTGCCGACGCAGCCGAAGTCGATGCCGCCGTAAGCGCTGAAGAGGCCGTGTCCGATCCCGATCCCGCCCCGCCTCCGTTCTTGAACGTGCTTTCCAGTTGCGCGAACGCCTGCTGCGCTGCAGACAGGTTGCCGCTTTGCAAAGCCTGCCCGATCGCCTCAAAATCCTGCTCGCGCTGGTTCTTCGGAGCGAATACGTCTCCGTTCGCAAACGGGCCGCCTTGACCGAGGGTCTGCAGCGTCGTGAAATCCTGCTCCGCACTTGTCAGATTGCCCGAGCTAAGGTCCTGTCCAAGTTGCGAGATGTCGCTGCTGCGCTGCTGGAAATACGCTTGCAGCTCCTGGTAAATCGAGCCGGTGGAAACAGGCGTGGTCGACATAAGACTTTCTCCTTCCGCACATCTTCGCCGGGAACGCGTCCCGTGCCATTCACAACAGCAATCGGCACTCACTCAGCAGACTTTAGTCAGAACGGTAATGGTTACTGTGGCCCATCGCCGCCGCGCGCGCAGCGACGTTCCACAAACTGCTTCGAATTTGTTCCTCCCTTTCGAGCCGCGATTGCAAGCCCGCTTCGTGACCCGACTCTTAACCCGGCTCCCTTCGCTCTAAGCCAGGAATTCAGCATCTGGTTTATCCTTATTTTTTCGTGGGGGTATCTCGTTGAAAATTGAATCTTTGGCGAAGCTGCGTGCCATTTTCTCTTTCCTCGTACTGATCGCTGCGGTAATGCTTTCTTCTCCGCTCAAAGCGCAAGTTGATCCCGCCATGTTTCAGGAATTGCGCTGGCGTATGATCGGCCCCTTCCGCGGAGGCCGCACCGTCTCCATCTCCGGCATTCCCGGCCATCAAAACATTTTCTACATGGCGCCCAACAACGGCGGAGTCTGGAAGTCCACCGACTTCGGCCACACCTGGAATCCCATCTTCGACAACGAGCTCTCCGGCTCCATCGGCGCGCTCGCCGTCGCTCCCTCCAATCCCGATATCATTTATGTAGGCAGCGGCGAGGGTCTGCGCCGACCCGATCTCTCCGTCGGCAACGGCATCTACAAGTCCACCGATGCTGGCCGCACCTGGCAGCATCTGGGCTCGGATAACTCAGGCCTCCGCAACGCGCAGCAGATCGCCGCCATCATCGTCGACCCAAAAGATCCCGACCGCCTCTTCGTCGGCGCCATGGGACATCCTTACGGTCCCAACCCCGAGCGCGGCGTCTTCCGCTCACTCGACGGCGGCCAGACCTGGCAAAAAGTTCTCTACAAGAACGACGACTTTGGCTCGACCAGCCTCGTCTTCGATCCCAGAAATTCGCAGATCATCTTCACTGGCCTGTGGGCCTCGCGTCGTCCACCGTGGACGACCGGCGGCGGCTACGACGGCCCCGGCAGCGGTCTCTACAAATCCACCGATGGCGGCGACACCTGGCGCCAAATTACAAAGGGTCTGCCCACCGAGGCCGACGGGGTAGGCCGCATTGGCGTCGACGTCGCTCTCACCGATTCAAATCGCATGTACGCATGGGTCGACGCCAAAAAGAATGCCGGCATCTATCGCTCCGACGACGCCGGCGAGAGCTGGACTCTCGTCAACACGGAAGATCGCGTCACCGGCCGCGGCGACGACTTTAGCTGTGTCCGCATCGACCCGCGCAATCCGGACATTATCTACGTCGCCAACACCACTACCTACAAATCCACCGATGCTGGCAAAAACTTCACCGCCATCAAAGGCGCGCCCGGCGGCGACGACTATCACACCATCTGGATCAATCCCGAAAATCCCGATATCATCGCCCTCGCCGTCGATCAGGGCGCGACCATCAGCGTCAACGGCGGTCAGACCTGGAGCTCCTGGTACAACCAGCCCACCGCGCAGTTCTACCACGTCATCACCGACAACCAGTTTCCCTACTGGGTCTACGGCGGACAGCAGGAGAGCGGCTCCGTCGGCATCACCAGCCGCAGCGACTTCGGCGAAATCACGTTTCGTGATTGGATCACTCTCGGCGTCGAAGAGTACGGCTACGTCGCGCCCGACCCACTGCATCCCAATTTAATTTACGGCGGCAAGGCCACAGTCTTCGACCGCAACACCGGCCAGACCCGCGACATCTCTCCCGTAGTTCTGCGCACCGGAAAATATCGCTTCAACCGTACCGCCCCGCTGATCTTCTCGCCCGCCGATCCGCACGCGCTCTATCTCGGCTCGAACGTCTTATTTGTGACGCGCGACGGCGGCAATAGTTGGCAGATCGTAAGCCCTGACCTCACGCGCGAAGATCCCGGCGTCCCTCCATCGCTAGGCGCATTCGTCAACGACGATCCCGCCAAAGGAAAACATCGCGGCGTGATCTACTCAGTCGCGCCGTCGCCTAAAGACGCGAACCTTATCTGGATCGGCACGGACGACGGCCTCATTCAAATCACGCACGATGGCGGCAAGACGTGGCAAAACATCACCCCGCCCGACCTCACGCCATGGAGCAAGGTAGCGCAAATGGACGCGTCGCATTTCGATACCCCAACCGCCTACGCTGCCATCAATCGCTTCCGCCTCGACGACCTGCATCCTTATATCTACCGCACCCACGACAACGGCAAGACGTGGCAGAAGATCGTAACCGGCCTGCCCGAGAACGAACCCGTCAACACCGTCCGCGAAGATCCCGAGCGCAAAGGTCTCCTCTTCGCCGGGACCGAGCGTAGTGTCTACGTCTCATTCGATGACGGCGACCACTGGCAATCGCTCAAGCAGAATCTACCGCCAAGCTCGATCCGCGACCTGGTCGTCCACAACGACGACATCGTTGTAGGCACGCACGGCCGCTCGTTCTGGATCTTGGATAACATCACGCCGCTGCGGCGGATGAGCACGAAAACCGCAGCCATGAGCGCGGGCCTTTTTGCACCGCAACTCACCTATCGCCTGCGCCGAGACAATTACCCTGATACTCCGCTTCCGCCCGAGGAACCTGCCGGTCAAAATCCGCCGGATGGCGCAATATTCGATTATTGGGTTGGAATCCCCGACGCGGTTGTTACGCTGGAGATCACCGACGCTTCCGGGGCCCTTGTCCGTAGGTTCTCCAGTACAGACAAGCCGGAGGAGGTGAATCCCAAAGATATCAACGTGCCAATGTATTGGGTGCGACCTCCGCGTGTTCTATCGTCGGCCCAGGGCATGCACCGGTTTGTGTGGGATCTCACTTATCCCGTGCCCGAGTTGTTGTCCCGCGATTTCCCCATCTCGGCTATTTATCACGACACGCCGCTGTACCCGCAGGGCGCGACCGTGCTGCCTGGAAAGTACATGGTGAGGCTAAAGGTTACGGAGCGCGGGAGCGTCGCTCAGCCCAACGACGAACAACGAGGATGGCACAACCAGATACTAGAAATCCGCCTCGACCCGCGCGTAAAAACCTCGCCCGAAGATCTCCGACGCCAGTTCGACCTGGACCGCAAAATCGCCGAGGCCCTCCATCGCGACCACGAAGCCCTGCAACAGATCCGCAGTCTGCGCTCGCAAATAAAGTGGCTGCAAAGAGGAAAATACGCAAATAGCGCAGCCAGCAGCACGGCGCTGGATGGCGCCGCCAAGATTGCCGCTGATCTCGACACCAAAGCCGCCGCCCTCGAAGGCACTGAAGGCGGCTATGGCAGTCGTTTCATGAGCACCCCCGAAGGCCGCAGCCTCGCCCGCCTCAACGGAGGCCTCGGCACCATGCTAGCCCAACTCGACACCGCCGACGCCGCACCGACAACGCAAGAACTGGAAATGTTCCGGGAACTGGAAAGAGCGCTCGATGAGCAACTAGCCGCGTGGAACCAGCTCAAGACCAAAGACCTTCCGCAACTCAATGAGGAGCTGAAGAAAGCAGGCCAGCCGCCAATCGATCTGCAAAAGTCAGCGTCCGCGGAGGCCATGTCGCCTCAAACAACTACGCAGGATAAAGATGAGGATTAGAGCAAGTGTGGTCAAAGTTAGTGTGGCGCGGATACTCTCGTCCGCGCTGTGCTGGAAGTCGAAATTGCAGATGTGGACGTTCCAGGGACAAGCACCGCAAGTAAAGCGTGATGCCGCTCACAGACTTCCCCCTCTAGCCAGCGCTATCCTGCACGAAGAAAGAACGGCTCGCTCTCTGACCACCAGCACGGTCCAGGAGGTGCTGTCATGCTGCTGCTATTCGGCTTCCTTCTCCTCGTATTCGGCATCGCTTTCATCCTCTTCACTCCCGCGCTCTGGGGACGTGAAATCTATTCTCAGTATTCCGCTCCTCGCGCCGTCATCTGCCCGGAGACGCACCAGCAGGTCGGCATTACCATCGACGCCCCACACGCCGCCCTAACCGGACTGCGCGGGCACTCCGACTTCCGCCTCTCCGATTGCACCCGCTGGCCCGAGCGCGCCGACTGTGGTCAGGACTGTCTCCCCGAAGCCCAGCGCAATCCGCCCTACACTCTCGGCGAAGTCCATTTCCCCAAGGCGCACCGCCAGATTTATCATCTGCCCGTGCTCTTGGCCGCCTTCGCCGCCGCCTACGTCGGCATGTGGTGGCACTCGCAGTATCTGTTTCGCGGCCGCTGGATGACCGCCCTCGGCCTGACCCCGGAACAGTTAAAGGAGATGGTGCACTGGTATTCGCCGCACTTGCTCAGCGTAGGCGCGTGCCTGCTGTTTGCCTACGGGGTCGCGTGGCTGCAAACTGTGCAACACCGCAAAGGAATTCGCTGGGGAATTTTCTCCGCATTCATCCTGTGGGCTGTCATCCTGATTGCGAACTCGCCCTCGCTGCTCAGCCTGCCGCGCGAATTGTTGCTGATCGAGGGTGGTTATACGCTCATCGCGACGATCATAGTCGGAGCGATCATCGGCGGCCTCAGCGGCAGACTCGTGCTTCCGGCCGAAGCAAACTGAGGGGGGGAATGGGAGAGAGCTACAAGGGAAATTCGCGGCGCACGTACTCCATCGCGGCTTCCCGTGTAGCTCACCCTTCCCTCGAGCTGCGCGTCCTCAACCGCCCCCAGAATTTCCTTGAACCGCGGCCCCGGCTCATACCCCGCCGCAATCAAATCGTCGCCCGTAACTAGCGGCTGCGGACGCATCGCCTCCGGCGGCATCGACTGCAACCGCTCGCGCGCATATTCGTACCCGGAGAGAATTCCGTTGCTCGAGAGCACGTCCATACGATGCAGTTCCAGGTGCTCGTCGAACCGGGGCAGCCACAGAAATTTCTTCAGCGTCGATTCGTTCATCTGGAACACTTGCGCGAAGCGCATATGGTGATCGACCAGCGCCAGAATCTGCTCGGTCTCGTCATTCGAAAAGCGTAGCCGCCGGCAGATTTCGCACGCCATCTTCACGCCCACGTCCACGTGGCCGTCGAAGCGAATGCGATCGGGCGCGACTCGAAACGTAGGCGGCTTGCCCACATCGTGCAGCAACGCCCCCCAGGCCAGCGTCTTCGACGAGCCTGCCGGCAATTTTTCCAGCAACAGCAGGGTATGTACAAAAACGTCCCCCTCAGGATGGAACTGCGGAGGCTGTTCGACTCCCTTCATGCGCGAAATTTCCGGCAACACCTCGGGCAACAATCCACTCTTATCCAGCAGTAGAAATGCGCGTCGCGCATGCCCTTCCGTCAGCATCTTGGTCAATTCATCGCGCACCCGTTCTTGTGAGACCTGATGAATCTGCGGAGCTAGTTCCTGAATGGCCGCGAAAGTCGCAGGTTCGATCGTGTACTCAAAGCGCGCCGCAAACCGCACCGCGCGCAGCATTCGCAGCTTGTCCTCCGCAAAACGCCGCAAAGGGTCGCCAATCGCGCGAACAATTCCAGCTTCAAGATCGGCGCGACCACCAACGAAATCCAGAATCTCATTCGTCAGCGGATCAAACAGCATGCCGTTGATAGTGAAATCGCGCCTTTGCACATCCTCGCGTGGATCCTTGGTAAACCGCACTTCATCCGGATGTCGACCATCCGAATATCCGAGGTCGCGTCGAAACGTAGCGACTTCGACCGCCTTCCCCAGAGATACAGCATTCTCGAGAGATCCAGCCGTCGCCAGGGATAAAGTTAAAGATAAAGAGTCCGTTTGCGTAGGTTCTCCTTCGTGTTCCTTCGTGTCCTTCGTGGTTTCAGGTTTGTCGGGAACCAGGACCACCCCAAACTGCGCGCCCACCGCCAGAGTCCGAGGAAAGATTCGCATCACTTCCTGCGGAGTAGCGTCAGTCGAAACGTCATAATCCGCAGGCTCGCGTCCCAGCAGCATGTCGCGAACGCATCCGCCATTGAAGTAAGCCTGAAATCCGCGCGCGCGCAGCAAGCGCACGATGTCAGTAGCGTGTTGTTGAGCAACACTCAAGAAGCCCATCCCAATCGTCTAAACTGAAAGCAACAAGCTCATAGCTCGCAGCTCATAGCTCGCAGCTCAATTATGCCCGACCCAATCATCCTCGGCATCGAAAGCTCTTGCGACGAAACAGGTGCAGCCTTGGTGCGCGCGGGCGCAGAGATCCTCTCGAACGTAGTCGCCTCGCAAATCGCAACCCACGCGCCTTATGGAGGAGTCGTTCCCGAACTAGCCTCGCGCGAGCACCTGCGCGCCATTGTCCCAGTGGTTCGCCAAGCCCTGGCCGAAGCCAACCAGACCTACAATTCCATCGACGCCATCGCCGTCACGCAAGGTCCAGGTCTGGCAGGAGCGCTCCTCGTCGGCATCAGCTTCGCCAAAGCGTTGTCGTTCGCGCTTGATAAGCCGCTGATCGCGGTCAACCATCTGGAGGGCCACGTTCATGCCGTTCTGCTCGAACAGCGCCAAAGCGACAATCCTGATCTTCAGTTTCCAGTCCTGGCGCTTGTCGTCTCCGGAGGTCACACGCATCTCTACCTCGCCGAACTGGAGAAGAATCTCTGGACCTACTCCGAGATCGGCCACACTCGCGATGACGCCGCCGGAGAAGCCTTCGACAAGGTTGCCAAGCTTCTCGCGCTCGGCTATCCCGGAGGGCCGATTATCGACCGGCTCGCTCCCCACGGTGATCCGCACGCGGTCAAGTTCCAGATCGCACAGATGAAGCACCGCGACCGCAACGAAGTTGCAAGAGAGAGAAAAATGCGGCTTACGGGCGAATACGGTCCGATACCAGCCCAGGAAAGCCAATCTGCCGGCTCGCGTCCGAGCTTCGACTTTTCCTACAGCGGAATCAAAACTGCCGTCCTGCGATACGTAGAAACCGAGCACTTGCAGCCGTCCATTGAGCAGCGGAGAACAACTCTGCGGGAGATTCCCAAGCCCACAGTCGACGACTTTCTGCGGCTCTGTGACCGGCAGACGCTCGACCTCGTCGCGTCCTTCCAGCGCGCCATCGTCAAGGACCTCGTCAGCAAAACGTTGGCCGCGGCGCGCGAATATGACGTCCAAACCCTCTTCATCAGCGGCGGAGTCGCGGCCAATCAGGAGCTGCGTACAACGTTTCAGCGCGAGGCTGAAATGGAAGGCATTCCAGTGTTCTTCCCTTCGCGGTCGCTCTCCACCGACAATGCGGCCATGGTCGCCGCTGCCGCGTATCCCAAGTTTCTTCGCCGCGACTTCGCCGCAGCCGCCTTCTCCGCTGAAGCGAGTCTTCCCCTCCGCTGATCCGCATGCAAGGGCAGGAAGGTTTGTCTCGAAGCTCAAAGCTCGTAGCTTCCTTCTGTTACGAAACTGTTACATTTCCCAGATACAATAATGGCCGTGAAACCAACCCTGTTCGTCGTCGAAGACGATCCTGACATTTCGCGCCTCGTGCGCCATCACCTCGAAGCCGCCGGCTTCAACGTGCGGCTCTATTCAACCGGCAATGTCGTCGTGGCCGACGCCGAACGCCAGCGGCCGGCGCTCTTCTTGCTGGACATCATGGTTCCAGGAAAAGACGGTCTGGAACTCTGCCGCCAGATCCGGCAGTCGGTTACGCTCGCTTCGGTCCCAGTCATCTTCCTGACCGCCAAGGGCGGAGAGGCCGATCGCATTCTCGGTCTCGAACTCGGCGCCGATGATTACATTCCCAAGCCCTTCAGCCCACGCGAACTCGTTGCCCGCGTGAAGGCGGTCATGCGCCGTTTCGAGCGTCCCTTGCCGCTTCTGCCGACCAAGATCGAAGAGGTCCACATCGATCCCGCGGCCATGACGCTCACCGTGCGCGGCAAGCAGGTGCCGACCACAGCCACCGAGTTTCGCCTGCTCGATTACTTCATGCGTCACGCGGGCCGCGTTTTCACTCGCGACCAGCTCCTTGATTCCGTCTGGCGCGATACCGCTTACGTCACGCCACGCTCGGTCGACGTTTACGTGCGCCGCATCCGCGAGAAAATCGAGCCCGATCCCGAAAATCCACGTTACTTGAAGACGGTCCGGGGCGCCGGCTACCGCTTCGAGGTTCCGCATTGAGAACTCGCATCTTCGCCAAGTTGATGGTGGTATTTCTGGTCGTGATCGCCGTGACCGCGTTCACCCTCCAGTGGACGGTGCGCAACGTTTGGCAGCACACGCTGCATGAGCAAATTGAGCGCGACCTCCGGCAAAAGACGCTGCTGTTCGCTTATCGCGTCGAGAACGATCGCCAACATAGCCTTGCGGATATCGCTTCCCAGGAAGGCCAGGCCGCGGGTGCTCGCGCCACCGTCATCGACCCTACGGGCAAAGTGCTTGCCGACTCCGAGGCCGATCCACGCACCATGGAGAATCACGCGAACCGCAAGGAGTTTGCCGCCGCGCTCTCCGGTTCGGTCGGTCTCGACGAACGAAACAGCCATACGGTTGGCATTCCATTCATTTATGTAGCCGCTCCCATCTCCGGAGGAGCGGTGCGGCTGGCCTATCCACTGCCTGAAATCGAAATCACCGATCGGCCGCTGGGCAGGGCGTTGTTGCGCGGGTCGCTCATCGCGTTTGGCATCGCTCTTCTGATCGCCGCTGTTACCTCACAATATCTCGGACGGCGACTGAAGCGCATCGTGAGGTTCGCCGACCGCGTTGCTGCCGGCGATCTTACCGCCAGAATCGCCTCCACTTCAATGGACGAAGTGGGCCAGGTTGCCGCCGCACTTGACCGGACGGCGCGCCGCGTGGAAGAAAATTTCGTCCGGCTGCAGACCAGCCAGCACGAACTCGAAACCCTGCTCAATAGCATGCAGGATGCGGTTGTCGCTGTGGGAGCGGATGGCCGCGTGCAATGGGCCAACCGCGGGATGACTCACATGCTGCGCCGCTCGCCTCGGCTCGATGCCCCGCTCATTGACAGCGTGCGCGATCCCGATTTCCTGAGTGCCGTACGGGATGCCGCGCGCGAGCAGGTTGTCACCTCCGCGCGTTCGAACACGATCACCCCCGGTCGCACTTACGACGTAACTGCCGCGCCCATGCCGGGCGGAGGCGTCGTCGCGGTGCTCCGCGACCTGACCGAAACCGAGCGCATGGAAAAAACCCGCCGCGATTTCATCGCCAATGTCTCGCACGAACTGCGCACGCCTCTCACTTCCATTCAGGGCTACACTGAGACGTTGCTCGACAATCCCATCGTCGACAACCACCTTCGTGATTTTCTCGAAATCATCCGCAAAAATGCCGCCCGCATGTCGCGCCTCACCGAAGACCTCTTAACCTTGGCGCGCGTCGAATCCGGCGAACAGCGATTCGACATTCAGAATGTCAGCGTGGAAGAGCTACTACAGGATGCGCTCGAAAGTTTTCGCGAGGTGGCCCGCACCTACGACGTGGAAATCGTCGTCGACAATTCCGCTCCCGATTTCAACGTGAGCGCCGACCGGGAAGCCGTTCATCAGATATTTTCGAATCTCATCGAGAACGCGCTCAAGTATGCGGCTAGCGGAAAAAAGATCATCCTCGGAGCGCGCCCAGCCTCCGGGATCTCGATCAGCTCTACTTCCAGCGCGAACGGCGCTGAGCCGGGCGGATCCGGTTCGGCGACCGTCGCTGGTTCGCCCAGCCAGGTACCAGCGGGAGACGTCGCCGATACGACGGCAGCCAAAGAATCCGATTCCGGCTCGTCCGCAGTGGCCGTCGAATTTTACGTGCGCGATTTCGGCCCCGGGATCTCTTCCGAGCACGTGCCCCGACTCTTCGAACGTTTCTACCGCGTCGATAAAGCTCGCTCCCGCGAATCGGGAGGCACAGGCCTGGGCCTGGCGATCGCCAAACACATCATGTTCGCCCATGGAGGCACAATTCGCGCCGAGAGCGAGCTGAATCACGGCTCGACGTTCCTATTCGTCCTGCCTGCGCCCCAACCAGGTTCCGAGTAGCATGGGGTCGCGGACGCCTCGTGCAACCGGGCCCGTTTGTTCCGCATCGATCCATTTGTACCTGCTTGTCGTACCTGGTCGAAACAACTATTCAGGCCTATGTAGGCAAATACCGCGTCCGAACCTGCGCCAGCACCCGTTCGGGCCCGGAAATTCACCATGTTTTAATCTTTCGGGTCTTCGTCGGCCCTATGATTTTAATGAGGTCTCTCTCGGATGGAGTCTGACGCCAAAGCGCTGGATCGTGCGTCTAATCGGATAGAGTGTCGCCTATGAGCTCGGCCACAAAAACGCCTGCGCCCGAACCAGACTGCGCCGGACTCGTCAAGCGCACGGTTGAGGGCTGCGAAATCGCCCGCCAGGCCGCCGCGATCGCCGCTGAAGGCGTGGCCACGGGCTCCATGTCGCGGCTCAATGCCATTCGCCAGTCCGAAAAAGATCTCGACGCGATCGATCTCGAAGTCGACTCCGACGTAACGCGCATCATCACCCGCGCCTCGCCCGAGGAGACCGGCCAGCTCCTCGCCTGCATGAAGCTCATGATCGGCCTCGAGCGCATCGGCGACCTCCTCCTTAGCTTCGCCACCAGCGCTCAAGCCGCTGGCTCTCACCTTGACCCCCAGGACTCGCGCGACCTCACCCACATGGCGACCATCCTCGAAAAAATGCTCGCCGACGTCGGCCACTCTTTTTCGCACCGCGACGTCAAGAAAGCCATCGAGGTGTTGCGCGCCGACGCCGAGATGGACCGCCTTCGTAATCTGATTTTTCTGCGCCACATCGAGAATCCCGAGAACCTCGAACGCCGCGCCAGCCTGCAGGTCATCTTCATGACGCAGTCCCTCGAGCGCGCCGGCGATCACGCGAAGAACCTCGCCGAAGAGGTCTGCCACTTCGTCAGCGGACGTAGCATTCGTCACCTGCTTATGGCCTACGATAAGCCGAAGGAGCAGATGTTCATCGAATGGCTGCGCCACAAAGAGACGCGGCAGCAATAGGTTTCATTCTCCCCGCTCGACCTCGGAACCTTCCGCATAGACTGAGCTTTGTATTCCACCCTCACATTTCACCCTTACATTCCGCCGCCTCTCTTGACAGTGTCGAGCGTTCAAGCCCAGACTCTTTTTAGCCGCTTCGCAAATTTTCGATCATGGCCGGATCCCCCCAGTCCGACGATTCCCCGCTCTCTGACCATTTCGACGCTTCGGCGGCCCACGTCGACCCCGCTGCGCTCGCCGAGCGCGAACTCGACGCCGCGCTCCAACTCCTTGTGGAGCGCGCGCAGTACATCACCGGAGCCACTGGAACCGCGCTCGCGCTGCCGCAAGGCAACGAAATGGTCTGCCGCGCCAGTGCCGGAGCTTGCGCCCCCGCCGTCGGCGCCCGTCTCCAGGTTCGCTCTGGTCTGACCGGTGAGAGCATCGTCCGCCGCCAACTCCTCCGCTGCGATAACGCCGAAACCGATCCGCGCGTAAATCTCGAAACCTGCCGTGCCCTTGGCATTGCCTCAATCGTCGTCTTACCCCTCTTGCGCCGCAACGGCCAGGTGCGCGGCCTGTTCGAGCTCTTCTCCGACCATCCCTATGCTTTTGAAGAGCGCGATCTGGTTGCTCTCGAACGCATGGCCGCGCTTACCCTGACCGCGCTTGACCTGGCGGAGCAGCGCCAGGATGAAGATTCGGTACTACCGCCGTCGCAGACGGCGAAGCCAATCAAGCCAATCCCTCACGAGTTTGCAGTATCGCCAACCAAGGAGGTTTCCAAGCCAGGGCCATCTTCGCGGGAACCCGCGCCGGCGGTGTCACTTCCGCAACCCACCGCCCAAGCGGTTCCCTCTGAGCCTGCACCGTCAGCCGCGCATTCCACCGAAGGAACGCACATAAGCGCGGAAATGAGCGTAGAAACAAGACAACTCCCGCCGACAGCATCTTCCTCCGTTCAGGCCGCGCGAACGCCTGATCTAAATGCTGTACCCGCAGCTTCTGCAGCGCCGGTCATTTCCCCCGACGTCTCCCCTAGCGTGTCCCCCGACGTGTCCATAAATGCGGTCTCGCCTAACGTTGTCGAACCAGAGCCGCTCCAACCATCTCCCGTGCCCGAGGCCATGCGACGGGTTCAAAAGTGCTCCTCCTGTGGATTCCCGGTCTCCGAAGGGCGCAAACTCTGCCTCGATTGCGAGAACCTGGACCGCACCAAGATGGAGTCGGAGAAGAAAGCGCGTGCGAAAGCCGCGCTCGAGATCGCCCAGACGGGTGCCCAATCCAACACCACGTCGGAACACGAAGTGACGGCCAAAGCCGGCGAGCCTGACAGCGGGAGAGATGAAAACGCCATAGATCCGAATGCAGACGATCCGAATGCAGCCAATATAAGTGCAGCCAATGCGAATGTAGCGGCCGATGATCAATCGCAGGAGTTGCCGGCGGACATCGCGCCCGACGAAATTCTCCCGCCGTTCCTTACCAATCCCCAGCTCACAGAGGAATCCTGGCTGGCGCGCCACGTCAACCTGTTAGTTTTTCTGGTTCTGGTCGCGTGCGTTCTGGTAGCAGCCGTAGTGTTCTTCCGTTAACGTTGGGTGCCATACGCCCTCCAAGGTGCTCTGTGGCCGTAGAGTCGGGAAGGGAACTGTTGCAACGAAGGCCTTCGTGTTACTTCGTGCCCTTGGTGGTCAGCGGTTTTTCTCCGTCGGAGCGTGAAACTGACCCATGATGTCCGTAGCCTTTTCCTTGACAAATCCCAGCCAAAACTCATACTCTGCGCATAACCGCTCGCTCGACAAAGGTGACATCGAATGAAGAATGTTTATGAAGTTTTGCGCCAGAAGGAACTTGAACTGGCCCGGCTCGAAAAGGAAGTAGAGGCTCTCCGCGTAGCCGCCCCGCTGCTTTCGGAAGAAAAAGAACCAATCTCCGAGGCGCCGAAGCCGACACTCACCACCGCCAACCCGCAGCAACCGATCCGCATTCCAGCGCCAGTCGCCGCTCAGGCGGTCAACCAGCCTAGTCGGGCCGCTGGATGGGAAGACGCCGCCAAGCGCTGGCCATAGAAATTACTTAGACCTCGCTCATTAAGCCCCGTCGGACTGCGGGGCTTTTTGTGTCTCTTTATCAAGTCAATCTGCACATCTTTGGAGCCATCCGGCGGGCCCGGGAATCAAACCATCTTGAATCTTGCAGGAGGATGACTTGGACCTGAAACTTCCCGGAAAAACTGCGCTCGTCACTGGATCGACGGCTGGCATCGGCTTTGCGATTGCCCAGTCACTGGCGAACGAAGGCGCGCACGTCTATGTGAACGGCCGCACTCAGGCACGCGTCGACGCGGCAATAACGGCGATCCGATCTCAAGCAGCCTCGGCCAAGGTAGATGGCATCGCCGCGGACTTTTCAGGACCCGCCGGCGCGGAGGCGGTAATCGCCAAACTACCGGCGGTCGATGTGCTCGTGAACAATGTGGGCATTTTCGAGCCCAAGCCCTTCACGGAGATCCCGGACACGGACTGGTATCGCTTTTTCGAGGTCAATGTGATGAGCGGTGTGCGCCTCTCGCGGCATTACCTTGCAGGAATGCTGAGGAAAAATTGGGGCCGCATCCTTTTCATCTCCAGCGAATCGGCAGTGCAAATTCCGGCGGAAATGGTGCACTACGGAATGACCAAGACCGCGCAGATTGCAATCGCCCGTGGCATTGCGGAATCAGTCGCCGGAACCGGCGTAACGGTAAACAGCATTCTTCCCGGCCCGACCGAGTCGGAAGGCGTGGCCGAATTTGTCGATGCCATGGCAAAACAGCAGAACAAGTCGAAAAAAGAGATGGAGCAAGACTTCTTTAAATACGCGCGCCCGTCATCGCTGCTCAAACGTTTCGCCACCGTGGATGAAGTCGCCGCAATGGCGACCTACATTGCAGGCGAGCCCTCTTCGGCGACGAACGGTGCCGCGCTGCGGGTGGATGGAGGCGTAATAAGAGCGATTGTCTAGAGCGAGCTGTGTCTTTTGGTTGTACTCCTGAGCGTCCCGATGGGGCCAAAGATCTTATCCGCCGCCCAGCACACGTGGGCAGCCAGGCACTTCACCTCTGTAATTGCCCTCACCCCTGCGTCGTAAATGCCAGCGCCAGAATTGTTTTCTGCTCCACCTCGTGCGCCTTCGCCGACCCCGTCGCCGGACTCGCGCTGCCCGACCGCTTCACCGACAGCACCGGCCGGTCTCCAGCGATCCTCTTGAACCGCGGCAACATATAAAACAGCGCGCCCATATTCGAAGGCTCTTCCTGCACCCAAACGATGTCCCGCGCTCCGCTGTGCCGTTCGAACTCCGCCTCCAGTTCGGCCTCCGGGAACGGATACATCTGCTCAAGAAACACGATTGCGGTGCTCATATCCTGACGCCGCAACCGTTCGGCGCGCAGTTCATGCCCGATCTTCCCGGTACAGACCAGAATCCGCTTCGCATCCTGCGCCTCGGTGTCCGGAATGACCGGGAGGAACCGCTGATGAGTCAGATCCTCCAGCGGCGAAAGCGCATCCGGATTCCGCAACATGCTCTTCGGCGTAAACACGATTAGCGGCTTTCGCCAATGGCGCAACGCCTGCCGCCGCAGCAAATGAAAATACTGGGCCGCATTCGAGGGCTGGCAAATCTGGAAATTATCCCGCGCCGCCAGCTGCAAAAATCGCTCGATGCGCGCCGACGAATGTTCCGGCCCCTGCCCTTCATATCCATGTGGCAAAAGCAGCACCAGCCCCGAGAGCAGTCCCCACTTATCTTCGCCGGCGCAGACGAATTGATCGATCACTGCCTGGGCCACATTCGCGAAATCCCCAAACTGCGCCTCCCACAAAACAAGCGCCTCGGGATAATCGCGGCTGTAACCATACTCAAACCCCATTACGCCCGCTTCCGACAGCGGTGAGTTATAAATCATGCAGGGCGCCTGCCCTTCGTCAATATTGCAGAGCGGAACATACTCGCTCTCATTTTCCGTATCGATCAACACCGAGTGCCGCTGATTAAACGTCGCGCGCCGCGAATCCTGCCCGCTTAGGCGCACCGGAATCCCGCCCTTCACCAGGCTCGCAAAGGCCAGCGCCTCCGCCATCCCGTAGTCGAGCGGCTTCTTGCCCGTGCCCATCTCCGCCCGCTGCTCGAGCAGCTTCTTCACCTTCGGGTGGATATGAAATCCCTGGGGATACGTTGTCAGCCGCGCCGTCAGGTCTTCCAATTCCTCACGCGCAACCCCCGTCGGTTGCTCATATTCGGCCTTATATCGCCCGCCGAAATATTGATCCCAATAGCTCGGCAACTCACGCAGCAACGGTTTCTTTGTCGCTTGCGCCGCTGCCTTCTGCGCGGCCTCAAACTGGGCCTTGATGGTGGCCGCTTGCTCCCCAATATTCGCGGCGCCGATCCGCTTCGCATAGATCTCGAACAGCGGGCGGTGCTCCTTGATCGCCTTGTACATCAGCGGCTGCGTCACCGTCGGATCGTCGACCTCGCTGTGCCCGTGCCGCCGATAGCCGATCAGGTCCACAACGATGTCGCTGCCAAACCGGTAGCGATATTCCGCTGCAATCCGCGCGATCCGCATCACCGCATCCACATCCTCACCATTCACATGAAAGATCGGAACCGCCTGCCGCCGCGCCAACTGCGCAGAAAAACGCGACGAATGCTCTTCGCGGGCGTTGGTCGTAAAGCCGAGCAGATTATTCACGATCACGTGAATCGTTCCGCCCACCGTGTAGCCTGCTAGGTCGGCATAGTTCAGCGTCTCGGCCGTGATTCCCTGGCCCGCAAAGGCCGCATCGCCATGCACCAGCAGAGGCAGATATTTCGCGCGACCGCCTTCGCCCGCTCGATCCTGCTTCGCGCGCGTCCGCCCCACCGTTACCGGATCGACCGCCTCCAGGTGGCTCGGGTTCGACGCCAGATGAATGTGAATCTTCTTCCCGCTCTTCGTTACGTACTCGCCCGTCGCGCCAATGTGATACTTCACGTCGCCCGAGCCCAGCACGCTGCGCGGATCGACATCTTCGAATTCGGCAAAAACCTGCTCTGCCGGCCGATTTGCTACATGAATGATCACATTCAGACGCCCGCGATGGCTCATGCCCATCACCAGCTCAAGCGCGCCATTTTTTCCGGCCACATCCAGGATCTCGTCCACCGCCGGCAGCAGGGAAGTGTTCCCCTCCAGCGAAAATCGTTTATTGCCGAGGTATCGCGCCTGCAGCGTCTGCTCAAACAAATCGGCCCGCGTCAGCAGATCGAGCGCTCGCTCTTGGTCCACCTCGGCCGGTTCGGCCTCCATGCGCTCCTGAATCCAGCGCCGCCGCTCCGGGTCAGCAATGTGCATGAACTCCACGCCCACCGAGCCGCAATAAATTCGCCGCGCCTCGCGCGCAAATTCGTTGTCGATTTGCAGGTCGGCATGCGGTTGCGGAGGCAACAGCCCCAACGGATTCAGCTCCGCCTCCAGATAGCCAAACTGCCGGAACAGCCCGAATACCCGTTCGCGTTCGTAATCTTCCATGAGTTCCGGAGCCCCAACCAGATCAGAAGCCCCGGCCGTATTGCGCGTAGAAGTAGCCATAATGATGTCTTTATAGAATAACGGATGAGACGCCGTAGCGCGCCGGATTCACGGGGATATTGGGGCACAGGAGATACGCCCATGCGGGCACGCTGTGGCTGGCGAAAGTGATCGGCCACTGGCCTGTTGGCCAAATGCCTCTCTACACCGTCTCCATCACGCGAATCTCCTCCGCTATCTCGGAGACGAAGGCCTTAGCCTCAAGCGGAAACCCTTTGCGGGCAACTTCAGGAAACGCCGACAGAACCTCTTCATAACTACCGATCGCCCGGTACTTCGTAACGCCAAACCCGAGGGCATCGGCCAACAGGCAACTCGGCGCGATGGTTGCAGCTGTGCCGTGCGCTCGCGCCTCGCGGTTGTGGTGTCCCAACATGACCTCCAGAAAAGCGCTCGGAAGGTTCCACGCCTTTACCAGTGACGCGCCTGCCTCGCAGTGGTCAACTCCAAACAACTCCCGCTCTCTCGGCAGCAAGTCGCATGGCTGGTCGGCGTCCATGGCGACGACCTGCGCATATTTCGTTGTCGCCGCCGCAACCATCGCTGCCCGGCCGATGTCGTGCATGACTCCGGCAGTATAGGCAAAGTCCCGGTCGAACCCGCCCCCCGTTGCCGCCCGTTCCGCAATCATCGCGCATGCCACGCTGTGCTGCCAGCATGACCGCATGAGCGGATCGACCGGACCCTGCAGATACGCCTTCAACCCCACCGTGATTACGACGCTCTTCAAGCGGCCGAAGCCCAGCAGCATCGCCGCCTGCACCAGGCTCGTGATGTCTCGTGAAAATGCCACCAGCGGCGAGTTCGCGATCTTCAGAATCGCAGTTGAAAATGCGGGGTCCGACCGGATGAGGTTGCAGAGATCGAGTAGCGAAGTGTCGCGGCCCGCGATCAGGTTCAGAGCTTTCAAAGCGATCGCAGGGAAAGGCGGGAGCATTTCCGGCTGCCAGGCCAGGATTGCTGTTTGCGGCGCTTTTGCGGGAGACGTGGCCATAGTCGTGCCTAGAATCCTAATCGGCACTTTCTACTCTCCCGATTAGCGCCGCCGCATTCTGCTAATCTGATCGCTTCCTTAGAACTTCTAATGCGCTGGCTGTCCAACCCGATCGATGTCTCCAAAACTCAAGCCCTCGCTGCCGCTCTTACCGACCTGAAACTCAATCTGCCAGCTCAGTCACGGCCCGTCCTTGCCGATCTTCTCGTCCGGCGCGGCATCACCGATCTTGGCGCGGCCGAGCGCTTTCTCTCTCCAGCCCTCGACCATCTCCACGATCCACTGCAGATGTCGGGCATGAAAGTCGCCCTCGACCGCCTCGAAGGCGCCGTCGAGCGCAAAGAAAAGATTCTCATCTACGGCGACTACGACGTCGATGGCACGACCGCCATCGTCATCCTCAAGACCGCCATCGAACTCTGCGGAGGCGCCGCCGATTTCCACGTCCCGCACCGCATCCGCGAAGGCTACGGCATGCGCGACGAGGTCATCGAACGCGCCGCCTCCGACGGTGTTCGCCTGATCATCAGCGTCGATACCGGCATCCGCGCCTTCCACGCCGCCGAGACCGCTCACCGCACCGGCATCGACCTCATCGTTACCGACCACCACCTCCCGGGACTTGACGGCGTTCCGCAAGCCTTAGCCGTAGTCAATCCCAATCAAGCCGGGTGCGATTACCCGTGCAAGCATCTTTGCGGAGCCGGAGTCGCCTTCAAACTCGCGCAGGGATTGATGCAGCGCCGTCTCGACCCGAAAGATCAATCGCGCCTGCTGATGTCATTTATGAAAGTGGTGGCCATCGCGACCATCGCCGATTCCGTCCCGCTCCTTGGCGAAAATCGTGTCTTCGCAAAGCTGGGACTCGAAGGCCTGCGCCGTCCCGTCAATATTGGTCTCAAAGCGCTGCTCGAAGTCGCAAAACTGGGCGATGGACGCGAACTCACTTCCACCGAAGTCGCCTTTCGCATCGCTCCGCGCGTCAACGCCGCCGGCCGAATGGACGTGGCCCGTGATGTGGTCGACCTCTTCAGCGAGAAAAATATCGACCGCGCCCGAGAAATTGCCGGCCGTCTCGACAAACTTAACTCCGATCGCCAGGACGAAGAGCGCCGCATCATGGAGAGCATCTTGCAACGCCTCGAAGAAGAACCCGCGCTCCGCGAAGCCTACTGCGTGGTCGTCGACGGCGATGGCTGGCATCGCGGCGTAATCGGCATCACCGCCACCCGCGTCGTCGAGAAATACGGCCGTCCAACGCTCGTCATCTCGCGCGAAGCCGAAGAAGCGCACGGCTCCGGCCGGTCGATTCCCGCGTTTCATCTTCTAAATGCGCTCGAATCCTGCCCCGACCTTTTCTCTCGCTACGGCGGTCACGCGCATGCGGTAGGCTTCGCGCTCCCCAGCGCGAACGTGCAAAAGCTGCGCGAGCATCTCGATCAGTACGCTCGCGCCTGCCTGACGCTGGCCGATTTCGAGCCGCAACTGGAATACGATCGTGAACTCCCGCTCGATCAGGTAACGCCGGAATTGCAGCGGGCCGTCGCGCTGCTCGAACCGTTTGGCATGGAAAATTCCGAGCCAGTCTTCACTGCAAAAGCAGTCCGCCTGATGCAGCCGCCGCAAGCCGTAAAAGACAAGCACATAAGACTGAGAATCTCTCCCGCCACTGGAGCGGCAAGTGATCCGCCCCTGCTAGCCCAAGCCGGCGCGTCGGAAAGCGGAACAGAAAGTAGTCCCACGACCCCGACTCCCATCCTGCACGCCGCAAATTCCTGGCGCAGCAACATAACCTTCAAAGCGATGGGCTGGGGCCAGAAAGAATGCTGCGATCAGTTGCAATTACTGGCGGGAGACTGTCTCGACATCGCCTATACCCTCGGCCTCAACGACCACCCCGAATTCGGCGGCCTCGAACTAACCCTCCGCGACATCCAGCGCCATAACAACAACGGAAGTCGCTGACCCCGCGCCGAGACCAAATCTCGTCTTTACTCTTTCCTCCGGAACACTTATATTTCCCGCCATGAATGCAACTTTCTTCTGCAACAAGTGCGGCGCGCCAAACGATGCCGGGGCTCAATTCTGCAGCCGCTGCGGCGCGGCCCTCAATGCTGTCGCGGCACCCTCCCCAACTCCCGGAGCCGCCGCTGCCCCCGCTCCTGGCTATGCCGCACCTCCGGTCGGCTACCCCGCGCCCGCCCCTTATCCTCCCTACGCCGTTCGAGTCCACTACGGCGGCTTCTGGATCAGGGTCGTCGCGACCATCATCGACGCGGTCATCGTGCGGGCAGTTCTATTCCCCCTCAAAGCGGCGTTCGGACTCGGCGGATTAGCGGCCGGCGGCTTTGACGGCTATGGCCTCCATCGCGGCTTCGCTTTGCCCTACTTGATTTTCGGCGGCGGTATACTTTTCGTGCTCACCCTCGGTGCTTCCTGGCTTTACGAAGCCTTCATGGAAAGCTCCTCCTACCAGGCCACTCTCGGCAAGATGATCTTCGGCATGAAGGTCACCGACCTCTACGGCAACCGTATCAGCTTCGCGCGCGCCACTGGACGCCACTTCGCCAAGATCGTCTCCGGATTGCTCCTCTGCATCGGCTTCATCATGGTCGGCTTAACCGAGCGCAAACAAGGCCTGCACGACATGATGGCAGGAACGCTGGTGCCAAAGAGCTAGAGCTAAGAGCAGAAAGAAAGAAGAGAGAAAAAAGAAGAAAAAAAGAAGAGAGAACAAGAAAGAAAAGAAAGTTGCAGGCTCTGAGCTGTGAAGTGGGGAGATTTTCCTTCGTGCGACTTCGTGTCCGTGGGGGTTGATCTTCGTGTCCTTGCTGGTTAACCTCGGGCTAATTGAGCCACTAACCCGTTTTGCTCTCCTCGAAGCTCATAGCTCGCATCCGCCTCTGCATTTAGACTAGCCTCATGCCCTTGCCCGTACGTCGCCTGCGCCACTGGTTCGCCGCAGGCGCCATTCTGATGATCGCCATCGTCGCGGGCATGTACTTCTACGCGCGCTGGCGCGTCAGCCAGGCAGTCCACCAGATCCCCGCCAAACTCGGGCTCGACATCCAACAAACCGCCGAAGGTTTCTCCATCTCTAAGTCCGAGCAAGGCCGCACCCAGTTCACCGTAAGCGCTTCGAAAGCCGTCCAGTTCAAGCAGGGAGGCCGCGCCGAACTTCATAACGTCAAGATCGTCATCTACGGCAAGGACTCCAGCCGCTTTGATCGCATCTCCGGAGACGACTTCGAATTCGATCCCGCCTCTGGCAACATCACCGCCAAAGGCCGAGTCCTCATTGACCTCGAATCGAATCCCGAGGGTATAAAGAAGTCCGACCAGACCCCTGCGCCCGAAACCTCCAAGCCGATTCACCTCGAAACCAACGATCTCGTCTTCAACAAAAATTCCGGCGACGCTTCCGCCACCGGCGAAGTCGTCTTCTCTACTCCCGAGGCCGAGGGCTCGGCTGTCGGTGTGCAATACGTCTCCAATACAGGCACCATGACCCTGCGCTCCCGCGTCGAAGTCAAGGTCAACAAGCCGCGTGAATATCACCTGACTGCCGACCACGGCGTCATCAAGAAGAACCCGCGTGACGTCGTTCTCAGCCAGGTCCATCTCGTGCGTACCGACCAGGAATTACGCTCCGATGAAGCCACATTCTTCTTGCGGAACGACAACACGGTCGAGCGTATTCTCGCCGATGGCGACGTGGAAGGCGAATTTCAAGGGACCTCGAACGCCCACTCAAAATCCGATCATGCTGTAATGTCGCTCACGGGCAATCGGAATCAACTGACCCAGGCGGTTCTGACCGGCAACGTGCAGTTGACGACCGAAGGCGCGCAGCCTGCCGAGGCTCATTCCGGCCGCGCCACCCTTCATTTCGGGCCTAACCAGATTCTCCAGACCGTCCATGCGGAAGATGGCGTACGTTTGCTCCAGCAAAGAGACGGTCAGGAAAAAAACATTCAGCAAAAGGACGTCCAGCAAAAAGAAAGCGGAGCGACCGCGATGGCGGCCATGCGGTCCGCCTCCCTCATGCGGGGCGGCGCGCAGGACATCGAGATGACCGCGCCGGTTATGGACTTCGTCGTGAAGAACGGCCGGTTTCTCGAATCCGCCAATACCACCGGCCCGCCCCAAATCACCATCACGCAGCCCGCCACCAAAGAAAAGACAGTCGCGACCGCCGACCGCTTCACTGCCACCTTCTCGGAGAACAATCGCCTCTCCCTGCTTCACGGAGAGCCCAACGCGAAGATCGTCAGCACCCAGCCCGGCCAGCCCGACCGCATCTCCACCAGCCCGGTCCTCGATGTTCAATTCCAGCCGCAGGGCGGGATCTCAGCCATCACCCAATCGCGCGGCCTCGTCTACGTCAGCGGCACCCAAAAAGCCTGGGCCGAGCGCGGCACTTACACCGACGCCGATCAAATGCTGCTCCTCACCGGCTCTCCCCGCGTAGTCGATGGCGGAATGACCACCACGGCCCAGACCATCCGTTTTAATCGCGTCACCGGCGACGCCGTCGCCGACACGAACGTCAAGAGCACGTATTCCGATCTCAAGCCCCAGCCCGATGGCGCCCTGCTCGCCTCGTCCGACCCAATCCACGTGGTGAGCAACAAGATGACCGCGCACCGCTCATCGGCAGTCGCGACCTACACCGGCAACGCCCGCCTCTGGCAAAACAGCAATGTCGTCGAAGCGCCTACCATCCAGTTTGACCGCGATCACCGCTCTCTGGTCGCGGAGGGCAACGCCACGCAGCCCGTCAAAACCGTTCTCGTGCAGGTCGATAGCAGCGGAAAAGCCACTCCCGTCGCCATCACTTCCGCCCATCTGACCTATCTCGACGCCGACCGCAAGATTTTCCTGACCGGGGGCGTAACCGCCAAAGGTTCCGACGCGATCCTCACCGCGCGCCAGATGACGGTCTACCTGACATCGCGTGCTCAATGTCGAGACCGAGCCTGCCCCGTCTCCTCCACAACCACCAAGGAAGCCAGCCAACTCGACAAAATCATCGCCGAAAACAACGTCGTGGTTGTCGAACCCTCCCGCCACGCTACCGGCGATCGTCTCGTCTACACCTCCGCCGACGACAAGTACGTTTTGACTGGCGGACCGCCTAGCATTTTTGATGCCGAACAGGGCAAAATCACCGGCGATTCGTTGACTTTCTACAGACACGATGATAGGGTCCTCGTAGAAGGGAAGACGACGTCTCCTGCAGTCACCAAGACGCAAGTGGCACGATAAATGCACACGCTGGCCACAGATGAAATCGGCAAGACCTACCGTGGCCGCCGCGTCGTAAATGGAGTCAGCCTTCGCGTCCTGCAAGGGGAAGTCGTTGGACTTCTCGGCCCGAACGGCGCCGGCAAAACCACCTCTTTCTATGCCATCGTCGGCCTGATCCCTCCTGACACCGGCCGCGTCCTCTACGACGATGAAGATATCACCAGTGTTCCCATGTACTTACGGGCGCGTCAGTATGGCCTCAGCTACCTGCCGCAGGAGGCTTCGATCTTCCGCAAGCTCACGGTTGAGGAAAATATTCTCGCTGTTCTTGAAGCCCAGCCCATTTCCTGGCATGAGCGCCGCGAAAAGACCGAGACCCTGATCGATCAGCTCGGCCTCGAGCACATCCGTCAGAACCAGGGTTACGCATTGTCGGGCGGCGAACGCCGCCGCGTCGAAATCGCCCGTTCGCTCTGCATCAACCCAACTTTTATCCTGCTCGACGAGCCGTTTTCAGGCATCGACCCGATCGCGGTCCTCGATCTACAGAAAATCATCTCTGACCTGCGCGCCAGCGGCATCGGAATTCTGATCACGGACCACAACGTTCGCGAGACGCTTTCGGTAACCGATCGCGCCTACATCATTAATGAAGGAAGAATTTTCCGCTCCGGGACGCCCGAAGAACTCGGCGGTGATCCCGAGGTCCGCCGCGTCTATCTAGGCGAGAGTTTCAGCCTGGTATAGCCGGATCGCCAGCCGTAAGCCCCCGGAAGCACTCAACGGTTGGCGGTGAGAAGTTTAACTGGGAACTGACGACTGGCAACTGAGAACTTGGAACTGCCGTTAGTTACCAACGAGTTAGCAAATTGAACCTTAGTGCCAAGCCAAAGGGCTGCCGCACATTAAAATTTGGTTGTGAGTCAGGAATTGGAAATCCAGGAATTGCAAATCAACGACACGGTTCAAGGGATGGCTCGAGGCTTGCGGCTCGAAGCTCATAGCTAGATCATGGTTCTTCTCCAACACAGACTGAACGTCAAGCTCTCACAGCGCCAGATCCTGACGCCGGGCCTCGTCCAGATGGTCTCGGTGCTCGCGCTTAATAAGCTCGAGCTCAAGGACATGATCAACGCCGAGATGGTCGAAAATCCCGTCCTCGAAGAGCTCGAAGACGCGGTTCCCATGCTCGACGACGTCGGCCGCCAGGAAGAAGAGCGCGACCGCATCGCCGCCAAGGCCACCACCGAAGAGAATCCCATTACCGCCAACGAGAAGAAGGATCCTTTCGAGGAAATCGACTTTGGCTCCTTTTTCCAGGAATATCTCGACCCCGGCTACCGCAGCTCGGGTGAAATGGAAGAGATCGAAAAGCCGTCCTTCGAAAATTTCCTCTCCAAGCCCGGCAATCTCACCGATCACCTTCTCTGGCAGCTCGGAGCAATCTCGGTCCGTCCTCCCGTCCACCAGGCAGCCGAGATCATCATCGGCAACCTGAACGAAGATGGCTACCTGATTGCCAGTGACGACGAGCTACTGGGCGTAGTTCCCGCGGCCGCTCCCGAAGTCGACGCCCAGACCCAGGCGAAGATCGTCGGGCAGGCCGAAGCTCTCGGAATTGCTGCCGTCGTTCCCGACGTTGTTCCCGATGCCTCGGCGGTCGAGCCCACCACAGAACACGATTCCACGCTGGTCGAGCCCGCGGCGGACAAGGCCGCGCTCACTGATGTGGTGTTCGACGATGCCGGAATCACTGATTCCCCACTCAATGATGCAGCACTCAACGAATCCGCTTTGAGCAATCCTGCCCTAATCGATTACCGGATGCCGTCGTCCGGCCACACCCCCATCGCGCAGCCGTCGTCTGAAAGTCTCGGCGAGGCGTGGACGGTTCAAGCTCTTCAGGAAGAAGCGGCACAGCGGACCGCATACACCTCCGCTCAATCGGTGTTGAAGACCGCGCCCGAGCCTCCAGCCACCAATGGTTCAAGTAATCCGGCGCCGGCCGCTTCGATCTGGAAATCGAAATCGAGCGCTCCCGCAGAGCTTCCACCCACCAACGGAAACTCGGCTGCGCACGCTGCCACCGCCGCGCGTATGCAGGTCAGCTTCACACTCGCCGACCTCCATGAAGCCCTCGAAGCCGTGCGCCAGTTTGATCCGCCCGGTGTTGCCTGCCGCGATCTCCGCGAGTGCCTGCTCCGCCAGCTCAACTACCACATGCACCAGCTCCAGCAGGGCCGCAACGGAGAATCAACCGCTACCGAGCAGGTCCTCAACGACGCCATCGCCGTCGTTGATCATCATCTCCACGCGGTCACGCTCAAGCAATTCAAGGAAATCGCCAAGGCCGTCGGCCGGCCCGTTGAAGCCGTTCAGGCTGCGCTCGAATACGTTCGTACTCTCGATCCGCGCCCCGGCCTGCAATACAACAAAACGCCCGCGCGCCTGATTGAGCCCGATGTAGCCTTCGTCAAGCACGGCGACGAATGGCTCATCATCATGAACGATGAGGATATGCCGCAGTTGCGCCTCAACCCCGCCTACAAGCGTCTGCTCACGCGCGAAGGCAACGACAAGGACACGCGCAACTACGTCAAGGACCGCTACAAATCCGCCATCCAGCTCATCAAGAACATCGAGCAGCGCAAGCAGACCATCACCAAAGTCTGCTATTCCATCGTCGCCCGCCAGCAGGATTTCCTCGAGCGCGGCATTGATCACCTCAAGCCCATGATGATCAAGGAAGTCGCCGAAGAAATCGGCGTGCATCCCTCGACCGTCAGCCGCGCCGTCGCCAACAAATATGTACATACTCCGCAGGGCGTTTTCGAGCTGCGCTACTTCTTTTCCGAGAGCGTGCAGGGCCCCGAAGGCGGCGGCACTTCGCTCCTCATCCTGAAGCGCCGCGTCAAAAAATTAATCGAGGACGAGGATCCATCGCGCCCGTTGACCGACGAGCAGATCACTCGCATCCTCCAATCCCAGGGGATCGATGTAACGCGCCGCACCGTCGCCAAGTACCGCGAAGACATGAAAATTCCGAGTACGCACCAGAGACGTGTAAAGAAGTAGATCGCGGAGATGAGCTACGAGTCACGAGCTGCGAGCTACGAGCAAACGGAAAGGGTTGGATTGCTCGAAGCTCATAGCTCGTAGCGCGTAGCCTTTTTCGTCTAAGTTAGCTATTGCCTTCGAATTTTTGTGGAGGTCATCCCCATGAACGTCGAGTACACCGGCCGTCAATACGAAATTCCTTCTTCCATCCGCAAAGAAGTTGAAACTGGACTTAATAAAATCCGCAAAATCCTAGGCGACCGTTTCGAAACCAAGGTGATTCTGTCCGTCGAAAAGCACCGCCACAAGGCTGAGATCACCATCAACCCGCCCAATGGTCCAATCGTCGGCGCGGCCCAGGCCCACGATATGGTCGCCGCCGTCAACAACGCCCTCGATCATCTGCACAAGCAGGCGCTCAAATACAAGACGAAGTGGCTCAGCAAGAAGCGCAAGGCGGTCAAGAAATTCAACGGCGACGGCGCGATTCAGGAGTTCCTCGAGCCTGCGCTCGGCCTCAGCGATAGCACCACCGTCTCCGTCATGGTCCACAAGTTTCCATCGGTCGCCAAGACAACCGAGGTCCACCTGACGCGCTCCGCGGACTCGGTAGCCCTGCGCCCCATGACCCTCGAAGAAGCCATTAAGGAAGCCCACTTCCGTGATCGCGACGTCTTCGTCTTCCGCGATCCCAAAGGCAAGCTGATGGTCCTGCACCGCACGCGCGAAGGGAAAATGGAGCTCATCGAAGCCCCTTAACTAACGCAAAGAAGTTAGCAAGAGACCGATGGATTGAAGACTGATGGATTGAAATTGAGAGCCCAGTCGGTCACCGGTGACCGGTCACCGCTGACCCGACCCTAAACGCCCTTCGTCACTTCTTGTGCCCAGGTCATCGCCTCCCACCAGGCGTTGCCCACCGTCTCATCGCGAAGCCGGAGCTGCTTCGTCAGCGCCGCTGCCTGCTCCCACTCACCCGACTCCTGCGCCAGCATCAACTGATACAGGGGACGAAGCCCGCCTGCCTGTCCCAACAGCGCCGTTTTGATGTCATGATCCACCGGCAGCTTCTCCAGCAGTGTCGCCATGTCGATCTCAAGAATCGCGTCCATCACCGACAGCAATCCCATCAGGAACAGATCGGTGTTCGACTTCACCTTAGCCGAAAGCAGCTCGCAGAATCGCGCTCGCGTCATGCCCATCAGCACCAGTTCGCTGCAGCCCTGCTCTGCCGCCCCCACCGTCACGACCAGCCGGATCCATCGCCGCAACTCCCGCTCGCCCAAAATCGCCATCGCATGCCGTACCGACTTGACCTCCAGCTTCAGCCCGAAGATCGGAGAGTTCAAATAGCGCAGCAACCGGTAGCAGATCGCCGCCTCCTGCTTCAAAAGCCTCTCCAGATCACGCATCTCGATCTCCGAGTGCGACACCACCTCCAGCAGCCGCAAGTAATGCATGCGGCTCGCTGGAACCTCCCGTCCGCTAATAACTTCCGGCTTGCAGAAAAAATATCCCTGGAAATAGGCGAAGCCCATATTCTTCGCCTGCTGGAACTCGTGCGGGGTTTCCAGCTTTTCCGCCAGCATCTTGCATTTCGCCGTCCCAAACCGCCGCATCATGCCCACGCGCTCTTCCAGCTTCGTCGCCCGCACGTCGACCTTGATGATGTCCGCGTACTCGCACAGCACAATGCGCGGATCGTTAGGCGCAAAATCGTCCAGTGCGATCAGGTAACCTGCCTCCCTCAGTCGTTTGCAGGCCGCAATCACGCGGTCTTCCGGTTCCACCGTCTCCAGAACCTCCACCACCGTTTGCGTCGGAGGCAGCAGCGTCACCAGATCCTTGAGCAGCACATCCCGCGTGCAGTTCACAAACGCCCGCGTGTTGTGGCAGAGCGTGCCCACCCCCAACATTAATGAACTGTCCAAGGTGGATCGCGCCGCCCGGTCGGGATCGTCACAGTTGAAATAGTTTTCAACTCCGTTGCGGAAGAGCAACTCGTACCCGAACACCTTCTGCGCCCGATCGAGAATCGGCTGGCGTGCCACAAAGCGCTGGCCCGATGCGGCCAGTGCCGCCGCGGCCGCTGCCGCAGTCGGGCCCGGCGCCGGCGTTGCAACCGCGCTCAAAACGAGGTTCGGCTCTGCTGAATGATCCATTCGTTACCTTTATCGGCAACCCTGAATCCCCTCTTCAGCCCTCATCATCAAACCAGCTCCAAACTCTTTCGTAATGCCCTAAATGTGGAAAACTAATGTCTTCTCCCCTTGCATTGCCTGCCCATTCGTGGGTAACATCGTAGTTGATCCTGGCGGTCATGCTTCTCGCTGGCCGTTGCGCCATATACCTCAGGCGCCCAATTACAGTTTGAGCAAAAGTTCTCAGGTAGCTTAGAGATTTTCCAGCCGAAGTGGGTTCGGCTAAGCCGCATCGGTGTACATCAGGTCCACAGCTTTCACACCGCCGGCGGAGCGCGACGCAAACAGAATCGAGCGCACAGCATTTCTGAACACAGCAGGTCTGAAGAAACACGAAACATCGGCCTCGGGTCTCCAGCCCGGGCTGGGGTTCAAATCACAACTTACGAGACACCTATGAATGCAGGTCCCGGACACGCCTCTCAGGGAGGCGGGAAGCATAAGCGGCGCCGTGGGCGTCGTTCGCAAAGACGAAACAACCCAGGTGGCGGCGGTGGCAACGGCCACGGCCCGTCCCGCCAGCGCCAGGAGCATCAAGGCATCTTCACCGCGCCCATGGACCACAGCTACCGCGCCGCTCTAAACGGGGACAATGGGAACAAGCCACAGCGCCGTCCTGGCTTTGCCGGCCCCTATCCGGTCGCTGAGCCCGAGCCTCTGCCCGTTCCCGCCCAGGATGCCGCCTCGCGCGTCTTCGCCTTCGTCGAAGACCTTTTCTTCCTCAGCAAAATTCAGGACACCGGCCGCAAGATGAACGTCAAGGTCGAGTTCGTCAAAACGGAAAAGGAACTCACCGAGCACATGAAGAACAACGGTGAGGAAAAGCCGTCGCTCATCATCTTCGACCTCAATAACGCCAACGCCAAGCCGCTCTCGCTGATCCCGAAACTGAAGAGCAAGCTGAAAAAAGGCACCTCCATCATCGGTTTCCTCTCGCACGTGCAGGGAGACCTCAAGCAGAAAGCGCACGAAGCCGGATGCGACATGGTCCTGCCGCGCTCCGCCTTCTCCCAAAACCTGCCGCAGCTATTGCGCCGTCACGGAGCCAGCGACAACGACACCAGTGCCGCCGACTAGCTCGTAGCCTAGCGTCTCACGGCGATGCCGCGATTTGTCTCATCACTTGTCTGGTCACTTGTCTTGTCGTCAATCGTTTGTCTTGTCGTTGATCATCCAGTCTGTCATCCTGAGCGAAGCCAAGGACCTATGCATTTCGCCCGCGTGCCCACGAAGGCCGGGTGGCACACGGACCGTGCTCGCACCGCGCAAATCTAATCTCTTCCATCCAACCCGACTTCTCTCCTCGAACCAGCCTGATACAATTTCGCCGTGTCCACGAGAATTCTGACCCTCATCCTCGCGACTGCATCCGCAATGCAAGCGCAGCAGCAGCCAGCGCAACCCGCGCAGCAAACGCCGCCCATCAAAGTCAATGTCCTGAACGTCTGCACTCCGAACGCGGACCAGCAAAAGGAACTCAGCTCAGCCCTCGCCAGAGTCCCCACCAAGCCGGTCTTCGCCAAAGACTTCGAAGTCGCCCGCGGCCACTCCACCCTCGATCCCAGTATGCCCATGCCTGGCATGGAGAAACTTCCCTCCAACGAAGCGATCGCCTCTGACTGGGTTCGCATCCGCCGCGAGTTTCCCGCCGCCGCAACCTTTGCGAGCGTGCAATATTCCTTTAGCACCGACGCCGGCACGATGATCGAAACCCTCGTCCTGCGTGTTCGCGAGCCCAAAGATCTACCCAAAGACCTGATGGAAGTCTCCATCGAAGACAGCGCTTCCGCCGTAACCAGCGCCGCCGCTATGCTCTCCACCGATACGCCCGTCGCGCGCATCCGCCTCGAGCGTTTCGGCAAGTCGTCGGTGGCACTCGCCCGCTGCCCCGCCGAAGAAGGCCACCCCCCGATCGACCAATCCGCCTACGAGCCGATCTTCCGCTCCGCATCCGCCATCCTCACGCACTATCGCGAAGCTCTTGGCGTCCGCAAAACCGTTCCGCAGGAACTGGCCAGGATGGCGATTGGCGCGCCGAAGCCAGCCGCGAAAAACGCTCCCCAGCCCAAGCCGCCAGCCAAATGAACTCGCGGTGTCTTCCCGTTCTCTTCGTGGTTTTTGAGTTTCGCGGCGCCCGAGATATCACTCGTGCTCGTTGCGACCTCGCGCACACGGCGCGATGCGAAGAAACTAAAACATTGTCGTTTCCCATTGGAACGACCGGAACTCCGCAAGCCTGCGGAAATCGCGCTCGTTGATGGTTATGACTCGCGCTCCAATGCGCGCCGCGCTCATTGCGATGAGCGTGTCATTTGCCAATCGCCCCTGACCGATCTTCTCGTAGCCGTATTTGCCCGCCAGCCGCGCAAGTACCTGCCCCGCCTGCGTCCAGTCAGCCAAGTTTGGAACAAGAATCCGTTTTACCCCGTCGAAGTCACGCTCCATCTTCTCCACCAATTGACGAACGCGGCCGATTGCTCCCGCATAGAGTTCTTCGAGCACGACTGCACTCAGCCAAATGGGAGTGTCGGACGATAATCGTCGTAACGCCAGGATACTTGCGTCGCCTCGCCTCATCGCGGAAATATAGACGGATGAATCAAGAATCGCAGGTTGCATTTATTCATCCAACTTGCCGAAAACATCTTTAATCTCGCCGCCACTCCTGAGAAAGCGTTCGGTGGCTTCGAACGCCAATCGATTTCGCTCATGCTCGCTGATCGTGAAATCCAGCGCACGCTCGATTGTCTCGGTCTCAGTTTTGGTGTGCAAGGCTTTTTGAGCGCGCTTGATTTTTATAGAGTCCAACTGAAAGTGTTTGTGTACCCGGCGATTGTTCGTAGCCATGACGGCTCCTTCTTCAAAAGTAGTCTATCACGTGATGTACATGAAAGTAGCATCTATGTACATCATCCCCAAATCTGGAATGCGGAACATTTTGCCGCATGCTTTGCCCCGCATCCGCCCAAAGAACCCCAGACCGCACTGCTATAATTAAAAATTGCGCTCATGAAGAAAAGCACACTAGCATTGTCCGGGGTATCGTCCGGCGCCCATCACACGGCCACTGAAGAGAAGACCCGCCGCATCCGTTCTACCACTGTCCTCTGCGTCCGGCGCGACGACAAAGTCGTCATGGCCGGAGACGGCCAGGTTACTCTCGGCGAATCCGTAATCAAGCACGGAGCAAAAAAAATCCGACGTCTTTACCAGGATAAAATTCTCGCCGGATTTGCCGGCTCAACCGCCGACGCCTTCACGCTCTTCAGCCGCTTCGAAGCCAAACTCGAGCAGTATCACGGCAACCTCGGCCGCTCCGCCGTAGAGCTGGCCAAAGACTGGCGCACCGACAAATACCTCCGCCATCTCGAAGCCCTGCTCCTCGTCTCTGACAAGGATCAAACGTTTCTGTTGAGCGGCCAGGGCGACGTAATCGAGCCTGACACCGGCATAGCCGCCATCGGCTCCGGCGGCCCGTTCGCGCAAGCCGCAGCCCAGGCCCTAGCCGATCACACAAAACTTTCTCCCCGCGAAATCGCCGAAGAATCCATGAAGATTGCCGGCAAGATGTGCATCTATACCAATGACAAGGTAACGATCGAGGAGTTGTAGAAAGTTCTCAGTTCCCGGTTCTCAGTTCTCAGCGAGTGCCGGGCGGTTCTCAGATTTACTGAGAACTGACAACTGAGGACTGAGAACTAAAAAATGGCCATCTACTTACCCGGAACCGCCGAAGAAGAGCAAGTAACACTCGACGAACTCACGCCCCGAGAAATCGTAGCCGAGCTCGACAAATACGTCGTCGGACAAAGCGCCGCCAAGCGCGCCGTCGCTATCGCTCTGCGCAATCGCATGCGCCGCCAGAAGCTGGCACCCGAGCTCGCCGAAGAAGTCATTCCCAAAAACATAATCATGATCGGCCCCACCGGCGTGGGCAAAACCGAAATCGCCCGCCGCCTTGCCAAGCTCGCGAACTCGCCATTTCTAAAAGTCGAAGCCTCCAAATTCACCGAAGTAGGCTACGTGGGCCGCGACGTAGAATCCATGATCCGCGATCTGGTCGAAATCGCCATCGAAATGATTCGCGAAGAGCGCCTCGAAGATGTAGCCGATAAAGCCGAGCTCAATGCCGAAGAGCGCCTGCTCGATATCCTGCTTCCGCCCAGCCCGCCGCCATCGTCGTCAATTCAACGTCGTCAGGTGGAGTAGTCATCGACGCCAGCACCACTCTCACCGAATCCACCAGCCGCACCCGTGAAAAGCTCCGCCAGCAACTCCGCGAAGGCAAACTCGACGACCGCACCGTGGAGATCGAAACCCGCGAGCGCAATTTCCCGTCCTTCGAAATCATCTCCAACCAGGGCGTCGAAGAGATGGATGTCAACCTCAAGGACATGCTGCCCAACATCTTCGGCCAGCGCACCAAAAAGCGGAAGATGAAGGTCAACGAGGCTTTCGAATACCTGATTCAGGAAGAAGAGCAGCGCTTGATCGACATGGAGCAGGTCACGCGCACCGCTATCGATCGCGTGGAAAATTCCGGCATCATCTTCCTCGACGAAATCGACAAGATCGCCGGCCGCGAAAGCGGCCATGGGCCTGACGTTTCACGCGAAGGTGTCCAGCGCGACATCCTGCCCATCGTCGAAGGCACGACCGTCAACACGCGTTACGGCATGGTCCGCACCGACCACATTCTTTTCGTGGCTGCCGGCGCTTTCCATGTCTCCAAGCCCAGCGACCTCATCCCGGAACTACAAGGCCGCTTCCCGATTCGCGTCGAACTGCAATCGTTAACCATGGAAGACTTCATCCGCATCCTCACCGAGCCGAAGTCTTCGTTAACCAAGCAGTACACAGCGCTCCTGGAAACCGAAGGCGTGAAACTCGAATTCACAAAAGACGCTTTAGACGAAATAGCCCGCTTCGCCTTCCGCGTAAACGAAGGCACGGAAAACATCGGAGCCCGCCGCCTTCACACCATCATGGAGCGAGTGCTCGACGAAATCAGCTTCGAGGCCCCCGAAAAGAAGGGTCAGCAATTCACCATCGACGCGGCTTATGTCCAGAAGATGTTGAGTGAGATCGTGAAAGACCAAGACCTCTCACGCTACATCCTGTAAATTACAGGACGCGAAACGCGGGCCCGAACGAAGTGAGGGATCTTCAGGTTTGCCTTGCCCTACCGCAAATGCAAATCCATAATCTCCGCCGCTGCCCGGCTCTGCTCCGGCCCTCGCGCTGGTCCTTTGGCTTCCATATCTGCCACCGCCAGCAGATTTAAGACTGCAGCCGCGAACTGCTCGCCCCACGCGTGTTCCACATCCAGCGCCAAAGCCCACGCCCAATACTTCTCCGATGAAGGCGAAGTTGCAGTCGGTGCATTCATGCGATTCACCCGGTCCGAATCAACCTGCGCCAGAAACATTCGAAAGTCGTCCAGCTTCGCCAGAAGCGCATGACCGGCTGCTGTCGGCGCGCGCAGCGCGAAAGCGCCAGCCAGATTCACCACCAGCAAGGTTCCGCCTTGCAGAGCGAACGTCACCGAGCTGATCCACGCAACCGCCGCCAGCGCTGCCAGCGTCATCACTAGCGGAATCATAACCTGGCCATCGCGCTTAACCAAAGGCAGCGGCCGTGGAGTGCGGCCCGGCAAATGGCTCTTGAGTTTGTACATGGTTGCAGGCAGCGTCTTGGCAGTCGCCAGAAAGCCCCAAACGACGAATACCGCCGAAGCGATCACAAGGCCTCCGGCCTGAGAGTTGCGCAGGCCGTCGATCTCCGGATACAGCGCCGCCAGCAGGCACCAGAGCGATAACGCAATTCCCGGAACAAAGCACGCAAAATGGCGCGAGATCAAATCCGGTTCTACGGCAGATTCCAAAATATCGCGCACATTCCTCGCCATTCGCGCCAGGGAGAATAGTTGCGACAGCCGAACCGAATCTGCCTTCGGGTTAATCGTCGAGATCAGAACGCCGTTCACTTCGTGCACTGAAGTTGTGCCGCAAAAAATCTGCTCGGCAATCACCTGCTCCTCATCAAAAAGTTTCACCGATGCATTTCCCCGCGACAGCAGATAGTCAGCCGGGCCTTGCTCAATCTTCAGCCACCCTTTACTCGCCATGTTCAGGAGCGCCGCCACAAAAGGTTTGTCGCTAACCCCGCACTCCCACAAATACGCTGCGACGGCCGGCGAGATTCCCGTCGGCGGATCATATTGCGCTACTCGCACATCTCTGCGCCGGTGCCAGCGCAAGACGAAGCTGGCCAGAAAGAAATAAGAGGCCACGACAGCAATGCCGTACCAGGCCAGCATGCGCATCTGGTCTTCGGGATGGCCAATCAGAATCATCAGTCGCTGTATTGTCCGTCCGCGGCCGTCTCTGGCCAAGTTACGCGGGTGCAATCAGTATCCTCTGGGGGTAGGGGCGCTCCGCCCGTGCCAGGACCCCTCTGCGCCGACGATGGTGAATGCCTGTGACTCAGAACCTCCCAATCGCCGGCGAAAATTGAAGGCAGCAGAGACAGCGCTTCCTCACCAATCTGCTACCCTTTTAATTTCCGAATGAACGCGTCTCCAAGAAAGCTCGCCGCGCTAGCCAGCCTCTGTCTCATCCTCGTCGGCTGCGCGCAAACCGGACCGCCACTCCCGCCCTCGCTCGAACTGCCCAAGCCGCCAACCGACTTGCGTGCCACGCGCAAAGGCAAGACCGTCACGCTCACCTGGAGCGAGCCCACACTCACCACCGATCACCAGACCGTACGCTACCTCGGCCCAACTCTCGTCTGCCGCACTGCCGCCTCGGACATCACGACCTGCGACAATCAGCTCGCAATCCTCGCTCCGCCCGCCGTCGCGCCGAAGCCAAAAAAAGCACAACCGGCTCCAACACCGCCTCCGCTCCAGACCTACTCTGACACGCTTCCCGCGACCGCCCTGAGCGACAACCCCGACGCCGAGTTCTCCTACGCCGTCGAAGTTCTCAATCGCAACGCTCGCGGCGCCGGCCTATCCAACCGTGTCCACGTCCCCGCGATCACGACACTCGCTCCTCCTGACGACCTGGCCGCAAGCCTCAATGAAGACGGAGTCGATCTCACCTGGACGAGCCCCGCTGCGCCCCCCGCCAAGCCGGGAGTCGAGTATCGCTATCGCATTTATCGCCGAGTTGAAGGAAGAGATGAGAATCCAGAACCAACGCCCAGCGCAGCAACCCAGCCATCGCCCGTCGGAAGAAAAAAACAAAAGAAAGACACAATCGCGGCCGAAGTACCGGTAGGCCCAGCCGGCCCAGCTCACTTCCTCGACTCGATCGAATGGGAGAAAACCTATCAGTACTGGATCACCACCGTCACGGTGATCGCCAAACCTGAAAGCCAGGTGCAGGTCGAAGGTGATGACAGCAACCACGTTGACGTCATCGCGCATGACGTCTTCCCGCCCGCCGTGCCCGCCGGCCTGCAAGCTGCCTACTCCGGCGAAGGCCAGAAGCCCTTCATCGACCTCATCTGGGCGCCAGTCGCCAGTGCCGACCTCGCCGGCTACAACATCTACCGCAGCGAGGCCGGCGGTTCCCCGGTCCGGCTGAACTCCGAGCTGGTGAAGACCCCCTCCTACCGCGACATGTCTGTCGCGTCCGGCAAGACCTATACCTATCGGGTGTCGGCGGTCGACGTCCGGGGGAACGAGAGCGACAGGTCGGGAGAGGCAAGCGAATCAGTACCTTAGCTCGAAGTTCCCGTGAAACTCGAAAATGCTCCACGTGGAGCAATAGTTGACAATGCCGTGCGCACAAAACTATATGTACAACGTCGCTAAGCCATTGAATAATCTCCGCTTGGGCCGTTTTTTCGCCTCGCTCATCAATTTATCTCCCGGCTGGTTTGCAATGTTCCCCGAGCATATCCCCAGACCAATTTTCGCTTTACCCCGACCCTGCACTCATCGTAACCTCGGATTTTTGACGTAGGATCTTAACTGTTATGCGATATTGCCGCTTTTCTCTCAACGGTGCCGGCCATTACGGGCTTGTCGAGTCGATCGCCGGATCGGACTTTATTACGCGAACTTTTCCTCAGTCGCCCACGGCGAGCGATGGCGATCTGGAAGGACTGCCCAGCCGCCGCATCGACAAGATTGCCTTCGCCGACGCCGCGCTGCTGGCGCCCGTCGAACCCTCAAAGATCGTCTGCGTGGGCCGGAACTATCGTGAGCACGCCGCCGAACTCGGACACGACGTTCCCACCGAGCCGCTGATTTTCCTGAAAGCGACGAGTTCGCTGCTTGCGCCGGGTGGAACGATCCTGCGCCCAAAGATCTCCGCGCGCACGGATTATGAAGGCGAGCTGGGCGTCGTCATCGGCCGCCGATGCCGCCATCTGCGCGACGACGAAGACGTGCGGCCGTACATTCTCGGCTACACCTGCGTCAACGACTTCACAGCGCGGGATCTCCAGAACAAAGACGGCCAGTGGACGCGGGCCAAGGGCTTCGATACGTTCTGCCCGGTCGGACCGCTGGTCACCGATGGCGCCGATGAGAACGCGTCCAATGACAACGAAGGCGCGAGCGAAGCGGCCGTCGATCCATGGAAGGGCGTGCCGGTTGAAACGCGTGTCAATGGCGAGGTGCGCCAGTCAGGCAACACGCAGAATTTTATTTTTGCGCTGGACGTGGTGCTCCGCTTCATCTCACAGGTGATGACGCTGCTCCCGGGCGACCTGATCGCCACCGGAACACCGTCGGGAGTGGGGCCGGTGATCGCGGGCGATGTCGTGGAGATTTCGATTCCCGGCATCGGCGTGCTACGGAATCCGGTGGCCGATGAGGGGTAAAGCCCGAAACAAGCACGTGCCCGGCGCAATTACCAAACACTGACCTACCAAAAACTGGCTCTTCCCACAGTAAACGGACGACGCGAGCCTATGGCCTGCTTGTCAATTTAAGCAACGGTAGCCTTGCTACCGGGAGAGTCGCTAGATGCCTAAAGATGATGTTTGGATCGACGATGTGAGGTCAGGCCGCGTACAAGAAGCCATCAGTTATCTGCGGGACGAACTTCGAACTCCCCGAATGTATCCCAGCAACCATTACAGTCTGGCGCAGTCTACATGTGGTCGGGAGATTACAGATCAGCCCTTACGCACTTCGACGGGAAAATACAAGCCCGCAACCGACCAGCGGACTCGACTTTTGGGATGGCTGGAGCTGCTGCTTGGTGCTTGGGAGACGAAAAGCTGGCAATCGAGTATTGGCGAAAGGGAACAACTGCGGGATATGCTAACGCAGGAGCAAACACTCGTACCGAGCTTCTGTTGTACGCTGCATCCCTATTGAACCCCACTACATTCCCTGTCAAATCGGTCGAGCAGCTTCTTACCAAAAAGGCGAGTCACTGGCGAGGGAAGACCTGGCCGGGACCAATCGCACAGTACATCCTAGGAATTGCATCTGAGCAAGAAGCCAGACAAAAGGCTGTTGACCGCTTAGCGAGACTTACTCGCATGGGCGAACTCGCTGAGCCAAATCAGATGTCATGGCAATTCGATTTCTACAAACTGCTCAAGACCGCTGTGTCCGCTGAGAATGAAACGCTCGCGCTGGAGAGCGGACTCCAAAACTTAGTTAACGTAGAGGGCTCTGAGTACTTGACTGGGATAAAGCTTTTTTACTTCCTCCGTCTTGAAGAGTTCTATCTGGCGCGACACTGGCTATCAAAACGAAGTGGACTATAGTCGGCGAAACAATTTCTATCACACTCAAAACCCCAGTCACAGGCTCAATGAGCCTTATCGCCCGCCTCTTTTTCCCCAATCGCGCCACATAGCCATCAGAGTTTTTACAGCGGCTTTACATTCTAATGACAACTGGCTGAGTCTCCTTGGCTATGCTTCGTGGCGCGCGAAATCTACAACTCTCATCGGAGGCAGGGAAATGACCAGACACATTCGATTCATGGCAACGGCGTTTGCGGTTGCAGTCTTAACCCTCACGAGCAGCGCCGCCATGGCGCAGAGCTACACCGGCGATTGGCCGGCCACTGTGACCCAGTCGCAACGCTCGAACGGCACGTACTGCGTGACGCTGACCGACGATGGCAGCTACGGCTGGCCGCACAGCGGCGAGGCCAAGCTGAACGGCCAGGAAAGCCCATATCCCGGCTATTTCACGGTGATCGATGGGCTCATCACTGTAACTTTCACCTTTCAGTCGGGCGAAGGCGACTGTTGTGACTACCTTATTTTCACCGCTCGCGCCAGCAACGGCCACATCAAGAAGGGCGCCTTCAATTATTTCGGCATAACCGACAATGGTCTGGTGGCATTCGGCAAGGAGGGCGGCTGCTGAAATCGCCGATATTTAAAGGGCTGGATATTACGCGCGGCTGGTCCGCTGCCACGAAGAGGGTTATCCCGCAGGCGCTCGCTGAAGTGCGCCATCTTGCGTCGTTGAGGAAGTGCGGTTCCAATCCGGGCGCGCATCGTAATCGTTCTCTTGCCATTAACTCGATCCGGCCCATGCGTGTCTCGCTCAACGACCGCGACAGATTACTCATGCTGGCTCCGAAAACGGGAACAGGATGCCAACCGCACACATCGCCTCCTGCGGGAGGGTTTTGAGCGCTAATGCTATTCACAACAACCAATTCACAAAATCTGGCATAACACACTGACTTGAGCGTAAAGTGAGCGGGTTGGACGTCCATCCGGCTGTCCTATTCCATATTTGTTAGAGGTTTAGCTAATGCGCTCTTGTGTTCTCATGATGGTCGTACTGCTCTCGCAATCAGCTGGTGCTGCTGGAAACAGAGTTCCTGTGAGCAAACTGCTGGATCAAATGACTCACCGATCAACCTTGGTTGAACCGGGAGCCAAGTCTTTCTACTTGAGGGCCACGATCACCGATAAGGACGATGCTAAATCTCAATTCACGGGGACGGTTGAGGAATATTGGGTGTCTCCCGCCAAATGGCGTCGTGTTATTACGCTGCGCAACTTTTCGCAGACGCGAATTGTTAATGGCGATCAGATTTACGAAGAGAACAACGGAGACTATTTTCCGGTCACTTCCGAAATGCTCGCCAATGAGATCGTTGACCCACTGCCGAAGTCGGCGGTTGATCTCATGAATCAGCTCGGACTAATGGGGCAGGAGCCGGGTTCGGGCCAAGGGCAGTGCATGGCCGAGAAGTATTTCAATAACTCAGAAGGCAGAGAAACGCGAGTGCTTCTTGCCTATGACTGCAACACCGGCTTGTTGATCTATCTCTGGTCGCCAACCTGCTGCTATGGAGTGATGACTGATTATCGGAAGTTTCACAACAAGATGGTTGCCTTTGCCACCAAGGATAATCCGATCAACATCCGGATCGATACGTTGAAAGATCTGGATTCTCCAGACGAATCGCTCTTTGCGATTGCTCAGCCCACTCCTCCAGGTAAAAGGCTCGTCACAGAAAAGTTGACCGAGGCACAGGTCCAGACGTTCCTGGTAAGTAGACCCGAAGTTCAATGGCCTCAAGGCAAGAAGAGCCCTGACAGAAGCATGACCGTGAATGTCGTTATAGGTCGCGATGGGCGAGTAAAGGAAACGAAGACCTATAGTCGGGTAGACAATGAAGTTGAGGACGCGGCGCTCACAGCAGTAAACAAATGGATATTTCAGCCCCAGACTGTCGATGGAGTTCCCGCGCAGGTTTCGACCAGCCTCACGCTACCTTTCCCGGCTGACTATCAAAAAGTGGATGCGAGCCAGCCCCAGGCTCGGCCAATGTTTGACCGCATGCGCACGGCCGGCGATCTTCGGCTTGAGGGTGCCCCCGCTTTCCATATGAAGGCCAACTTCCATTCCGAAGATGGTTCGGCGAAGGGCACCTACGAAGAAACGTGGATTTCGCCCGAGAAATGGCGGAGAGAGGTTAAGCTGAATGATACGACGGTTCTCGAAGTGAGAACCGAAGCGGCCTTCTATCGAACTTTTCCCGGAAAATACGCACCGCGTTTGGCCGACGACATAATGGACGCCATCTCCTTCAATTTGCCGGGCGACAATGGCAACGATTTCTACGATCCCGACTGGGGCGTCACTGAGACGAAGCTCGGGAACCTGCCGGTGCTAAGGTTGTCGGCTGGCTACATTAACCCGCAAGGGAAGCCTGATCCACTCGCAAGGCAATTCTTTGTTGAGGAGAAGACGGCCTACTTGCGAGGCCGTTACCACTATTCGGCTATTACAATCTTCAATGATCTGCAGCCGTTTGGAAAAAAGGCCGTTGCCCGCAAGCTGACTATCATCGGCAGCAGTGCTGGCAAGGTCGAAATCACGATTGATATGTTGGAGCCGGCGACAATTGTCAACGAAGCGGTCTTCTCGGTTGCAGGAGTAAAGCCGGTTTTCACAACTGATACTGAGGATGAGCGCTTTACTCAGCCCGTTGCTATTTACACCGTCAAGCCTTCAATTCCAGGATGGCGCGGACGTGTCACCTGCGCCGTGCAGATCGACGAGCATGGTCATGTTCGCGACGTCGACGTGAAGGGTACCGCCGACGAGTCCGTCATCGAGCCCATTCGCTCAGCTCTCATGAACTGGGAGTACGAGCCAGCCACAATCAATGGACATCCGTCGCTTGGCTTTGTTCAAGTGAACGTGGAATAACGCGGAAGCTTCAGTTTTCGGACGTTGGCCGCTGCTAAGTCCCATAGCGCTCACTGACTCTGCAAACGGGCGGACAGAGACTACAAGCTTGGGTATCGCCTTTCATTCGAAGGTCGGAGTCAGCCTTTACGCACGGAGCATCTCTTCGATCAGGCCGCAGGCTTTGCTGAGAGTTTTCAAATCGGCATCGCTTAACTTCTTCAGACTCTCCGCCAGCACTTGAATTCTTCTTTTCCTTGCTTCCTGCAACAGGCGCTCGCCTTTGGCCGTCACGCGGATCATGATTTTTCTGGCGTCACTGCCGTCGTTCTGAACCTTCGCGAGGCCGGATTGCTTCAGCCCGGCGACGATCCGGCTCATCGTGGGAGGCTTCACCCGCTCCGCCGCCGCCAGTTGTCCGAGCGTCTTTGCGCCTCCAAAGACTAGAACCGACAGGGCCGAGAGACGCGCCGGGCCTTGTCCCGAGTGCGTGTCGGTTTTGGCCGCGGAGCGCAGTAGATGGATGGCAGCGGAGTGGAGGCGGTCGGCGACCTCGAAGCGTTTGTCCGGCATGCAAAGAAGTTTAGCATTGCTAACAATTGTCTTGACAGGGGAAATTGGCGGGATATACTGCGCTCTGTAGTTAGTTAGCTATGCTAAGTAAATAATTCGCCTCATGCTTCTCTGATCAGGAATGCGGCAGGCGAGCAGCCAGGAGATATTGCTTATGGAACGCGCGGAAAACTCGCAGCGCTGTTTCGAACTCTTAACAGCAGGCGATTGGGATGGCCTGCGCCGTCTGCTTGACTCCGATCCCGCCTGCGCAGACGCCCGCGACTCGAACGGCGTCAGTCTGCTGATGCACACGCTTTATCGCGGGCGGAGAGATTTTGCCGAGGCGATTGCAGCGCAGAAGAAGTCGCTCGATATCTTCGAGGCGACAGCGCTGGGGCGCCTCGATCGCCTCAAAGAATTAACCCCTCGCGGAGCGGCCCCCCACCGAGCGGCTCCCGACCCGGCGGCTGCCGACAAGGCCGTCCATGCGCGCTCTGCCGATGGCTTTACCGCGCTGCATTTTGCCTGCTTCTTCGGGCAAGGCGAGGCGGCTCGTATTTTGATCGATGCAGGCGCGGCGGTCGATGCTGTGGCGGCGAATCCGATGAAGGTAATGCCACTACATTCGGCAGCCTCGGCGCGCAATCTCGAGGCGGCTCGGCATCTGCTGGAGCATGGCGCACCCGTGAACGCGCGCCAGCATGGCGGATGGGTTCCGATTCATGCCGCCGCTCAGAATGGCGATCGTCCGATGGTGGAGTTGCTGCTCAAACACGGTGCCGATGCGAAGCTCACGAACGATGACGGAAAAACTCCGGCCATGGTGGCGCGCGAAAAAGCGCATGAGGACGTCGCGGCGATTCTGGAAGCGCGATGAGGGCTTGTCTCCCGCAAATGATGGCCGTCAAACGACGGCTGTTAGATGACCCCTTCTGCGATCGCCTGTCATAAGTGTTCGCTCCGAATTTCCTCTACAAGATGTCCTTCCGCGTACACAACCGACCTTGTTTGTCTTGTTATGGGCGAGATATACTGGCGCGGTTTTGTCCTGTGAGGATGGGACAACAAGGAGACACTATGCGTTCGAAAAAACTGGCGAGTTTGCTCGTGCTCGCCTCGTTGGCCTCCCTGGCGCTGGCTCAGAGCCGGCCTGAAGCATCCCCTGCAACCGAAGCAATGGCGCCGCGTCAGCACGCCCCGATGCGTCTGCACGGCAATGGACTCGCAACGGACGGTTCGGTGACAAGCGAAAACTGGAGTGGCTTTGCCGCGACCGGATCCGCCTTCACCTCGGCCAAGGCGTCGTGGATCGTGCCCACTGCGACCTGCAGCAAAACTCCCAATACCTACTCTTCGTTCTGGGTTGGACTGGATGGCTATTCTTCGTCGACCGTCGAGCAGACGGGGACAGACTCGGACTGCAGCGGAACGTCGGCGCGCTATTACGCCTGGTACGAATTTTATCCGGCTGCGTCGATTGAGATTACGAGCGTGCCCGTGTCACCGGGCAACAAGATGTCGGCATCGGTGACATACAGCGGTTCGACGTTCACGGTGACGATCACGAATGTGACGACCGGCAAATCGTACAGCAAGAGCGGACGTGTTTCGGGCGCGCAGCGCAGTTCGGCGGAGTGGATTGCCGAGGCGCCGTGCTGCACACGCAGTGGCGGGATTCTGCCGCTGGCGGATTTTGGGACGGTGGATTTCGGAAGCGACTACACCGGCGTGAGCGGGACGAACGACGCGACCGATGGCGCCATCTCAGGGCCAATCAGCAGTTTCGGCAGCAGCGTGTTCTCCATCACCATGGTGAGCGCGAGCGGCGCGGATGAGGCGGTTCCGTCGGCGCTGAGCGGCGATGGGACCAGCTTTGATGTGGTCTGGAAGTCGGAGTGAAATAACTTCGGCACGAGCGCCCGTGCCCTTGAGGCAGTATTCTCGATCTTTAGCAGGATGGCCCACCCGGCTGGGGTGGGCTTTTTTGTTCTCCCCGAAGAATTTCCGCGTACGCATCAGCTTACGCATCGAAGACCCGCGTCTCGACTCTTCTCTTTTTGCCCTTCTGAGTGGCGCCTCGCCTTGACGTTTTATGGTCCATCCAACAGAATAGCCCTTCGCGTTTATAGGCGGTTTTTCCGGTAACTATCCGAGACCATCGCGCCGAGGTTCTGGACGACCTGGTGCTCGCTCGGATAGGGTCGGCTTTCTGGGCGATTAAACCTGACATTGAGGAATTGACGGTGAACTATAAGAAACGTGTCTTTGCGGTTCTCAACGCTCGCGTGGCGCGCTGGTTCTGGGTTCTGGGTTGCGGGTTTATGGTGGCGGGACTCGCGATCGCCCCGCGATCGGCGATGGCTCAGACCGAATCCGTGCTCTATCGATTCTGTTCGCAGCAATATTGTGCGGACGGAACGACGCCGGCAGCCGGTCTGGTGCTCGATGGCCAGGGCAATCTCTTTGGGACGGCTGAGGGCGGCGACACCAAGTTTTATGCCGGCGTGGTCTTCGAGGTCAGTTCTACCGGGCACGAATCGCTAATCTATAACTTTGCCGCCCTCAACCAGGGAGTGGCGCCCAATGGCTACCTGGCGCGCGACGCCGGCGGTAATTTTTATGGCGCGACGGCCGGCGGCGGCGACGACGGGGCCAACTGCAAGCGCCATTACGGCTGTGGGGTGATCTACAAGCTGAGTGGCGGCGTGGAGCAGGTGATCTATACCTTCTCAGGCACGGACGGGTACGAGCCGAATGGCGGCCTGGTGCTCGACAAAAGCGGCAACATCTATGGCACGACGTACAAATCCACCAAGGGAGCGGGAACGGTTTTCAAAGTGACGCCCGGCGGGAGCTACACTCTGCTGCATCCGTTTGGATCGGGTAAGGGCGACGGAATGCTGCCCACTTCCGGCCTGCTAATGGACAAGAAGGGAAACATCTATGGCACGGCCAGCGCCGGTGGACAGGCGGGTCTGTACGGGCCGGGAATCAAGTGCGTGTCCGGGTGCGGGGTCGTATATGAGATCACGGCCGCGGGTGCGGAGAAAATTCTCTACACCTTTAAGGGAGCAATCGGCGACGGAGCCGCGCCCTTTGGCGCCCTGATCCAGGACAATGCGGGCAACTTATACGGCACAACCTATGCGGGCGGAGAGTATGGGTACGGAACGATTTTCAAACTGACCCCGTCGGGGCAGGAGAGCGTGCTCTACAGCTTTATCGGGCAGCCGGACGCGGGCAATCCGGTGGGGCGTTTGCTGATGGACGCGAAGGGAAATATTTTTGGGACGACCTCGTTCGGCGGAACATACGGATATGGCGCGGTGTTTGAGCTGAGCGCATCGGGCAAGGAGAGCATTCTCTACAGCTTTACCGGCGGAGATGACGGATCGTCTCCGTTTGATGGCCTGGTGATGGATGCGGCCGGAAATCTTTACGGCACAACGGAGATCGGCGGCAATTTTGGCGATTCGTGTCCCGAAGGATGCGGGGTAGTGTTCAAGGTAGCGAGGTAGGAAGTAAAAAGCCTGCGGGAAAGAACATCACGTTGTGAGAGCCAGGCAGATTGTTGTCTGGCTTTTTCCCGCGCGGATGCGGAAGGGGCGAAGGGCGAAAAGCGAAAAGCGAAGCGAAAAATAGAAAAGACCGCGACATTGGTTACGCTCTAGCCGCCAGCTCCTGCGAGGGAGTTAGTAGCGTGGATGCGTGCACCGTCGCGGTCCTTGATGTGATCGCCGCTTTCGCGGTTCCAAACCCCGGCGGCTCCTCGCAGAGTTCGTCGGTTTTTTCGGGTCTGGCCGTCCAGCGAGTTGCCCCGCCTTCCGGATCACTCAGCCTACTTCGGACTGGCTCCGATTTATTGTTGCCAACCCTTTCAGCCGTCGACGGAAGCTAGATTAGCTGATTTCCCAAAAACGTCAACGCCCAAAAATGGTGCAACCTGTGCAGAAGTGGCACTCGAACAAATCGGGCAAACCCCTTGCTGCGCTTGCCATCTCAGGGATCGTCCAGGCGCGCGGTGGAAAAGACCTCTCCCACTTGTGGAAATCTTTTTACCGCATGAACACAAAAAGCTCTTGACGATGACGTTTGGTTCACGCAAGGTGCAAGTAGAAGCCAGCGCCAGCATAGGTATTGAATGAGCAGTGACATTCCGCAGTTGGTAGCCTACGTCGACGGGAGTTCGCACGGCAGTCCCGGGCCCGCCGGCATAGGCGTGATCGTGGAAGATGCCGCGGGCCGCCAGACCCGCATCGCGAAATGGATCGGCTGGCAAGATAACAATGTGGCCGAGTATGTGGCGCTCATGGAGGCGCTGCAATGCGCGCTGGCGCAGAAGGCGCGTTCGTTGTGCGTCTATTCGGACTCGGACGTGGTGGTACGGCAGATGAGCGGCGAGTATGCCTGCCGGAGTCCGCGTCTCTACTCGCTGCACTGGATCTGCCGGAAGCTGGCGCAGGGCCTGGAGTTCGCCATCATGCGGATTCCGCGCGAGCGCAATCGCGAGGCCAACGATTTAGCCAACAGCGCGGCGCGCGGTGGAGGCGCCGACGACAACGTCGTTGAGAACCTGGTCGAGGGCGCTGAGCCGTTTGGATTCGAAAGCGTAATCGACCTCGCCAATCCGCAAACTCTGTAGCCCCAAACTCTGTAAAACCCAGCCTCTGTCATCCCTGAGCGCAGCGCAGTGAACGAAGCGAGCAGCGCGGAGTCGAAGGCCCCCGCCACATTTCCGTCAATGTCGCTACAGCAGGAATTCTTCGCGCAGGACGCTCCCAAAGCGCTCCCGTTCTCTGACCCCGCCTCGTACTTGTAAACCAGCCTTTCCGCGTGATACCTTGCGCCGTTCTGCTACTCTAGTCGGCAATTGATTCTTATTCGGTGAAAATCCCTGAAGGCAGGTTCTCATGAGCGCTCCGGTCGCTAATTTGGAAGCCCCCCGCAAGCATCGTCCCTATGTTCCCGAGACGATGGAGATGAAGGAATTCACGTTTCGGGCCGTGCTGATCGGCCTGATCTTGACGGGCATTCTGGGCTCGGCCAATGCGTATCTCGGATTGAAAGCTGGCATGACCATTGCCGCCACGTATCCCGCGGCCGTCATCGGCATGGCTCTGCTGCGCCTCATGAAGGGCTCCCTGCTCGAAGAAAACATTGCGCGAACCGTCGGTTCGATCGGCGAATCGGTCGCAGCCGGCGCCATCTTCACCATTCCCGCCTTCGTCATGGCCGACCTCTGGCCGGCATTAACCCCCAGTTGGCGCACGCCCGAATACTGGAAGTCGGTCGCGCTCATGATGATCGGCGGCACGCTCGGAATTTTATTTGTCACGCTCTTGCGACGCGTCATGGTCGAAGATCCCGATCTGCCATTTCCAGAGTCAGTCGCGGCTTCCGAGATTCATAAAGCTGGGCAGCAGGGTTCGACCGCGGCGAAGATTCTGTTTGCCAACATGGGTTTTGGCGCCTTCATGTATCTGCTCGGCGCGGTCAATGTTTTCCAGGCCAGCAACACTTTCCCGATCAACATCAGCGTGGGAAAGAAATTGCTCCTGCGGACGAGCACCAATCCCAGCGTGGCCACGACCATCACCGGCGGCATGACTCTTGCCACCGCGCCCGACGTCAGCCCAGCATATCTCGGCGTCGGCTATATCATCGGCCCGCGCCTCGCCGCGCTCAACTTCGCCGGCGGCGTGCTCGCCTGGGGATTGCTCGTTCCGCTCCTAACCTTCACCATCGGTCCTTATATACAGGCGGCGCAGCCCGCCGGTACTCCGATTGCGTGGCCGCTCCTGGCCAGCGCGATTTATTTTTCCATCGTGCGCCCGATCGCCGTCGGCGGCATGCTCGTCGGCGCCTCTTACACTCTTTTCAAAATGCGCAAGCAGCTCGGACTCGGCATGGCGCGCGCCGTTTCCGATCTTAAGAAATCCGCTGCAGCCCACGCCGGAACCAGCCGCACCGAGCGCGATCTGCCCGCCAAGGCGGTCTTCGCCGGCATCGTGGTCGTCTTCGTCGCCATGTACTTCCTCTACCACTACTTCATCGCCGGCGCGGGAACGCTTTCCAGTTCGCGTGTACTGTCGGGCTCGCTCGTGGCCGCCGGCGTCATGATCATCATCGGATTCTTCTTCGCCGCCGTCTCCGGCAATCTCGTCGGCATGATCGGCTCTTCGAATAATCCGGTCTCGGGCCTCACCCTCTGCACGCTCGTGATCGCCGCCTTGCTCATGGTCGCTCTCGGAGTTTCCGGCACGGGCGGCGTGGCTGCCGTGCTCGGCGTAGCGGCCGTCGTCTGCGTTTCCTCCGCCGTCGCCGGAGAAATGTTGCAGGACTTGAAAGTTGGCCACATCCTCGGCGGCACGCCGTCGAAAATGCAGATCGGCGATATGCTGGGCATCGTCGTAGCCTCGCTGGTTTTGTTCTTCCCGATCGCGATTCTTGCGCGCGCCTATCACTTTGGCAGTTCCGCTCTGCCCGCACCGCAAGCGGGCCTGATGGCAATGCTCTCGAAGGGCATCGTCGGCGGCGATATGGCGTGGCCGCTCGTCATCGTCGGCATCCTGCTCGGCCTCGCCATGATCATGATCGAGGTGAAGAGCGTAATGCTGTTCGCCGTCGGCATGTATCTCCCGCTCGGCACCACGTTCGCGATTTTTGTCGGCGGTGTCATTCGCTGGATCACCGACAAATTCCGCGACCGCCGCGGCTTCAACGACGCCCAGAAAGCCCGCGTTGAAAATGCCGGCGTACTGACCGCGTCGGGCCTCATCGCCGGCGAAGCGCTGTGCGGCCTCGTGATTGCCAGCCTGGTCGGCTCCGGGCACGATGTCACGCTCGTCAAGTGGAATCCCACCAGCGTCGGTCCCATGGTGCTGGCGTTCGTCGCGCTTATTATTCTTGCCATCGCCATGGTTGGCGTGCCCCTCGCCAACGCGGGACGGCCGGAAGATCCAGCGCCGCCAACCGCGATTATGTAATCGCGTTTTGCAAGGCGCGAGCGAATCCGTGATCCAGCGAAGATCACGTGGGGACAGCCGCCCTCGGCCGGGGTCCCCGTCCGGCGCGGTTTTCGCCGGATAGGGTGGTTGACTGTCCAGCCAAAAGAAGCTTTCAGCTCTCTGTGCGATTAATTTAATTGTGTCGATCTCCGGCAACATCGCTGAAGTTCGCGCCCGCATCGCAGCGGCAGCCCAACGCGCCCACCGCGATCCCTCAACGATCACCCTGATGGCGGTCAGCAAAACCTTCCCAGCCGAGGCCATCCGCGAGGCCCACGCGGTCGGCCTGCGCGTCTTTGGCGAGAATCGCGTGCAGGAGTTCGCGGCCAAAGCCGGCTCCCTGCGCGGACTCGACGGCGCCAACTTTCACTTCATCGGCCATCTGCAATCGAACAAGGCAGCGCTCGCCGCTGAGCTCTTCACCGCTGTCGATTCCATTGATTCGGTCAAATTGGCAGAGAGACTAAATGCGGCGGCGGAGAAGCTGGGAAAGATTCTGCCCGTCCTGATCGAAATCAACGTCGGCGGCGAAGAGGCCAAGAGCGGCGTTGCCCTGGGCTCCGGCGAGTTCGGCCGAATTCTGATCGAAGCCGAACGCTGGAAGAATCTTTCCCTGCACGGCCTGATGACCGTTCCTCCCTACACCGAGGACCCGGAGGGTGCGCGCGCCCATTTTCACCAACTGCGCGAAATTCGCGACAAAATTGCCGCCCGGCATCTTCCCGGCGTCTCCATGGACGTCCTCTCCATGGGCATGTCGCACGACTTCGAAGTCGCCATCGAAGAGGGCTCAACCTGCGTCCGCGTCGGCACGGCAATTTTTGGAGAGAGAGTTTGAGCTCACCGCGGAGACACGGAGCCACGGAGCAATCTTCAAACAAGAAAAGCTGTCGATCTGAGAATTTATTTCGTTCAGTTGGTTTTCTCGGTGACTCTGTGACTCCGTGGTGAAAAGCTAATGATCCCGATTCGCAGCGACGCCAGCGGCGCGACCTTTGCAATCAAAGTCCACCCCCGCGCCAAGAAGAACGCCATCACCGGCGAAATCGGCGACGCCCTCAAAGTCGCGCTCACCGCTCCTCCTGTCGATGGCAAGGCCAATGCGGCCTGCATCGAATTTTTTGCAAAACTTTTGAACGTCCCGCGTAGTTCCGTTACTATTGCCTCCGGCGAAACCAGCCGCAACAAAGTTGTGCGCATCATGGGCTTGCCAGCAGAGGAAGTGCGCGCGCGACTTGCCGGAAAAAAATAGCGGCGATTCGCGCCGCCGGACAGCCGAGGGCGGCTATCCCCACATGATTATTTTTGCGCTACACACTCAGGAGCCACTTTGACCTTCGGCGAGCGTCTACAGGAAATTCGCACCGGCTTCGAACGGCCCTTCTGGATCGCCAATCTCACCGAGATCTTCGAGCGCCTGTCCTACTACGGGGCTTTTGCCTCGCTTGCGCTTTACCTGCAGGAGCGTCTCAATTTCTCCACCGAGCAGACTGGCACCCTCACCGGCATCTTCGGCGGCATGGTCTGGTTTCTTGCCATCTTCGGCGGCGCGGTCGCCGACCGCATCGGTTTCCGTCGCGCGCTTTCCACCGCGTATCTCATTCTCGCCGTCGCATACTTTCTGATTGGCTCCATCGCTGCCCCCTGGCTCGCTCCTGTCCGCAACACGGTGCCGCTTGTTCTGTTCGTCGGCGTGATTCTGGCGCTGCCCGCGCTCGGCATTTCGATGGTCAAGCCCTGCGTCGTCGGCACCACCGCCCGCGCCTCGAAAGAAAATGTCCGCTCCATTGGCTATTCGATTTACTACACCATGGTCAACATTGGCGGCGCCGCCGGCCCGTTCCTCGCTTCGTGGGCACACCGGCATCTGGGCGTCGAGAATGTCTATCGCCTCGCCGCGCTCAGCGTCTTCGCGGCATTTTTCGTGGTGCTGATCTTCTTTCGTGAGCCCCGCAAAGCCGGAGACGCTCCTCCGCCTTCGATTGCCATGGTAGCGCGAAATTTTTGTGTGGTCGTCGGCAAGGCCTGGCTCGTCTTGCCCGTGCTGGCGGTCGCTTTAGCTCTGCGCATCGCCGAGATTTTTTACTCCAATCTCACTGTGCCTTGGTGGGTCTGGGTCGCGTTCCTGGTCATCGTGTTGGCCGGTATCAGCCGCTTCATGTGGTTTCTGGTGCTCTTCACCGGATATTGGGTCGTCTTCTGGCAGCAGTACATTTCGCTGCCGGGCTACATCCACGGCTACATCAATTCGTCCGCCGATGTGGAGATGATTCTCGTCACCGACGGCCTCACCGTGATCTGCCTGACTCTGGCGATTAATTATCTGACCCGAAAAATCCCCGCGTTTCAGGCAGTGATCCTCGGCACCGTGATCACCTCGGCGTCGTGGCTGGTATTAGCCTTCTGGCCCACCGTGCCCGGCGCGATCGCGTCGCTTTTCGTGCTCGCCCTCGGCGAGATCATTCAATCGCCGCGCTACTACGAATACATCTCACGCCTCGCGCCTCCCGGCCAGCAGGGAACTTATATGGGATTCGCTTTTCTCCCGATCGGCATCGGCTCGCTCATCGGCGGATGGTTCGGCGGCACGGTAGTCCATCACTTCGGAGAGGTCCAGCACCAGCCGGCCCGCATCTGGTGGAGCGTGACCATGGTAGGCATGGCGACCGCGGTAGTGCTCTGGATTTATGACCGCGTAGTGCGGATGAAAACATCCGCAAGTTGACTCTGACCCGGGATAGCCGTTTCATACCAGCAGAGCAATAGTTCGCGCGCAACTTGACCGGGAAGTTGACTCTGGCCCTGAATTGCTGTTTCATGCGAGCAGAGCAACGCTTTGCGTGTTAACCGCGAGGGCAGAGCAACGGTTTTCTTGAATTACCCGGGAAGCGCAGAGCAACCGTTTGCTTGAAATTAACCGGGAAGGGCACGACCTTGGTCGTGCCGATATCGCGCCGAAAAAAGGATTTGCGCTTTAGCGCCTGAGGGCCACTGTCGGGCAATGAGAACGTTCATCAGCCGCTCTCAGGTCAGAGGCAGGCTGCCGCCCATGTCCCAACGCACAATTACTCCCCGATACATCGCTGACCACATCCGCCGCGTCCTCAAAGACGGCGGCTCAGCTCCGCACTCGGCCGAAGTCCAGCACTTTTTTAAGGAAGAAGTCCGCTCCCGCGGATGGCGCACCGCCGAACTCCGCAAAGTTGCCGTGCGCTTCCGGCGCAGCATCGCGAAAGAGCGCGGAATGCCATTCGTGGTCGAGGTCGCCGACAATCTTTTTTCGGGACACATGCTGGAAGAAAAGACCTTCGCCGTTTTTCTTCTTGAAGGTCAGACGGCGGCTTTTGGCGCGCGTGAATTCAAACGATTTTCATCATGGTTGGATCGGGTCACGAATTGGTCGGATCACGATGGCCTGGTGCATTACGTACTCTCGCCCATGGTGGCCGCCGAGCCCAGGTATTGTCCTGAGGTCTTTCGCTGGACGAAATCGCCGAATCGCTGGCGGCGTCGCGCCGCCTGCGTCGCTCTGATTCGCGGCGCGCGCGTCAAGAAGCTGTTTGCCGAGATTGTCCGCACAACCGAAGCGCTCCTCGGCAAACAGGAAGACGACGACATGGTCCAGAAAGGCCTGGGCTGGCTACTGCGTGAGGCGGCAAAATATGACGCTCGCCGGACGGTGCCCTATCTAATGAAGATCCGCCACCGGGCCCCCCGTCTCGTCTTGCGCACCGCCTGCGAGACCCTCCCTCCAAAAGACCGGGAAAAGGTCCTAGGTAAGAGCTAAGTCATTGAAGAATAAATATCTTACACGATCGAACGTTGAATGGTAACTTTCTGGTAAACTGGTCGGCCAAAAATCATACCTATCCCTTTGATTACACAATAGATAGTTACGTTTGTGTGTAACTCCTTATTCCTCAAAGATCTAGCGGCAATTTCCCGCTAACCCCTTATTTTTCAAAGATCGGCTCAGGGGGGAGGAATCAAGATTCTAAGGGCCAAAGTCTAGGCGATATAGTCGTCGTCGACGTAGCACCAGCGCCAGGTTTCGCCGGGCTGGAACGACTGGATAATCGGGTGCTTGGTCTTCTGGAAGTGCGCACGAGCATGCTTGTTCTTCGACGAGTCGCAGCAGCCGACATGTCCGCATTCCAGGCAAAGCCGCAGGTGAACCCAGGTGTCTCCCACCTCCAGGCATTCCTTGCAGCCGCTGCCGCTCGGCGTCACTTTGCGGATGGTATTGGTGTGAGTGCAACTGGCCATCGTGAACCTTTCTTGATTGAATCTCGCTGCCGCTTTCCTGCGCTACTTTCCTGCGCAACAAAGGCGGACACAAAACTGTCGCCTCAAGCGGCCAGTATTTTGTCGCGCAGGCCTCCGTAGGCAAACGTTCTCACCATTTCCTTTTCGAAGAACTCCTGCGGGAAGCCCATCTCAATGGCGCTGGCTTCATTCAGCGTCTTGACCTGCTCGGGCGTTAGCGACAATTCGAGGCTGGCGAGGTTGTCTTTCAACTGGTCGATGCGGCGAGCTCCGATGATGGGAATGATCGGGATGTCGCGGTAGCGCAGCCATGCCAGAGCGACCTGCGCGGGTGAGTGGCCGACTTGCTGGCTTACCTTCTGAAGCGCGGCCACCGCGCGGTCGGTACGCTCTCCGGTACGCATAAAGGACTTGCTCATTTCGGTGGTGTAGCGGGCGTCCTTTTCTTTATCTCCATCGCTGTTTTTGGCGTCTTTGCCTTTGGCTCCGCCGGAATGATACTTGCCGCTGAGCAAACCGCCCGCGAGTGGCGACCACGCGACCAGCCCAAGATTGAACGCCTTCGCCATGGGAATGAGTTCACGTTCCACTGTGCGCTCGATCAGCGAGTACTCAATCTGCAAGCCGATGAACTGAGTCCAGCCGCGCAGGTCGGCCAGCGTGTTCGCTTGCGCGATCCACCAGGCAGGCGCATCGGAGACGCCGATGTAGAGAACCTTGCCTTGAGTGACGAGGTCGTCGAAGGCGCGCATGACTTCTTCGACCGGAGTCATCTGATCCCAGACGTGCATCCAGTAGAGGTCGATGTAATCGGTCTTGAGGCGACGCAACGACGCCTCCACGGCCTGAACCATGCTCTTGCGGTGATTGCCCGCGGCATTGGCATCCTCGCCGGGCGCGGCGTTGGTGTACTTGGTGGCGAGCACGACGGAGTTGCGGTGATCGCGCATGAACTCGCCGAGAAAAGTCTCGCTGGTTCCGTTGGTATAGAGATTGGCGGTGTCGATGAAGTTGCCGCCAGCCGCGCGGTACGCGTCGTAGATCCTGCGCGCTTCATCTTTGGACGAGCCCCAACCCCAGTCTTCGCCGAACGTCATTGTGCCAAGGGAGATCTCGGAGACGCGCAGGCCACTCTTGCCGAATAGACGGTAGTTCACATTCACCTCTCGATCAGCCATTTGGATTCGCCGCACGCGCGCCGCGATCCATACTTTTCTCAGTGGCCTTCTTCTTCCAGATACTTTTCTACCTCTAATGCGGCCATGCAACCCGAGCCCGCGGCCGTGATCGCCTGGCGATAGCGGCGATCCTGCACGTCGCCGCAAGCGAACACTCCCGGGACTTTGGTGAAGACATTCTTGTGCGTGATCAGGTAGCCGTCCGCGTCCATCTCCAGCTGCCCTTCGAAGATCTTCGCGTTCGGAATGTGGCCGATGCCGAGAAACATGGCGCTGGTGGGAAAGTCCCAACTTGCGCCAGATTTGAGATTGCGAAGTCGCAACCCTGTGACTTCCTTCTTCCCGACGTCGAGGACTTCGTCGACGACCGTGTCCGTCAGGAAGGCAATCTTTGGATTTGCCTGAGCGCGTTCCAGCATGATCTTCGAGGCGCGGAACTGCTCGCGTCGATGAATGAGCGTGACTTTGCTGGCGAAGCGGGTCAGGAACGTGGCTTCTTCCATGGCCGAGTCGCCGCCTCCGATCACGGCGATTTCCTTGCCCGAGAAGAAGAATCCGTCGCAGGTGGCGCAGGATGAAACCCCGTGCCCGATCAGCGCGTGCTCGCTCGCCAATCCCAGCCAGCGCGCCGAGGCTCCACTGGCGATGATGAGCGTGCGCGTCTGAATGACCTCTTTGCCAACGGTCAGTTCGAGCGGATGCTTGCTCAGTTCGGCTTTGGTTACATGGCCGATGCGGTATTCGGCGCCGAACCGGCTCGCTTGCTTGCGCATGTTCTCGATGAGTTCGGGGCCTTGAATACCGTCCGGAAAGCCGGGAAAGTTTTCGACCGAGGTGGTCATGGAGAGTTGGCCCCCCGGTTCGTGGCCTTCGATCACGAGCGGCTTGAGGTTGGCGCGGGCGGAGTAGAGCGCGGCCGTGTGGCCGGCGCAGCCCGAGCCGATGATGACGACGTTGCGGATGTCCATAGGATTAGTTTTGTAGATTCCAGTGAAGCGATTTGGATGCAGCGCGTATTAAAGGGCACCGGGAGTGCTATTTCCGGGCCGCGAAAATCTTAAACCACCGGGGGTACAATGGGACACACAATTCACTTTACTTCCGGCTTTGCCCGGAGGCTGGAGTTTTTCGCGGATGCCTTGGGCGCGTACCCTTCCTGTAAAATCCATTTAGCGCATTTGGAGCTGCTCTTTTTGTCGTTTCTGGACGAGTTAAATCCTCAACAACGCGAGGCGGTCGAGACTACCGAGGGACCGGTGCTGATCCTGGCTGGGGCCGGCAGTGGGAAGACTCGCGTCATCACCTACCGGATTGCTTACCTGATCGAGAAGATGGGCGTTATGCCGGAGGCAATTCTCGCCGTCACGTTTACCAACAAAGCCGCGGCGGAGATGGCGGAGCGCGTCGAGAAGCTGGTTGGCGGCTTGAGCATTGCGAAGCCCGTTATCTCTACTTTTCATTCGTTTTGCGTGCGCGTTTTGCGGCGCGACATTGAGGCTTTGCGGATTCCGTCTACCGTGCCGGGGCAGCCGCCGATCGGGCTAACGAAGAACTTCGTTATCTATGACGAGAACGATCAGCAATCGGTGGTGAAGGGCGTGATGCGGCGGCTTGGGCTCGACGATAAAGAGCTAACGCCGCGCATTGTGCTGTCGCGAATTTCCTGGGCCAAGAATCACATGCTCGATCCGCAGGAAGTTTATTTGCAGTCGGCCGATCCCAAGACGGAACGCGTTGCGCACATTTACGAGGAGTATCGGAAGGAATTGCGCAAGGCGAACGCGATGGACTTCGACGATCTGCTGCTGGAGGCGGCGCGGCTTTTGAAGTCGGTGGCGGCGGTGCGGGAGTATTACAACCGTCGCTTTCAGTATCTGCTGGTGGATGAGTATCAGGATACGAATCGTCCTCAGTATGAGTTGATGCGGCTTTTGGCGGGCGAGCGGCATAACGTTTGCGCGGTGGGAGACGAAGACCAGTCGATCTACTCGTGGCGCGGGGCGGATATCCGGAACATTCTGGAGTTTGAGCGGGATTTTCCGGAGGCGAAGATTGTGCGGCTGGAACAGAACTACCGGTCGACGCAGAATATTCTGGGCGCAGCGTCGGCGGTGGTGGCGAACAATGTGCGGCGCAAGGGAAAGAACCTCTGGACCTCGCGGCAGGGCGGGGCGAAGGTTGGATATTACGAGGCTCCGGATGGCGAGAACGAGGCTTTGTTCGCCGCGGACATGATCAGCCGCTATATGAAGGCGGCTCATGAGAGCGATGAGGCTTCGGACAGGGAGAGGCCGCGGGCGGCGGTGCTTTATCGAACCAATTCCCAGTCGCGTTTGTTTGAAGAGGCGATGCGGCGCTATCAGATGAAGTATCACGTCGTGGGCGGGTTCTCGTTTTATGAGCGGGCCGAGATCAAGGACATGATCTCGTATTTGAAGGTGGTGCTGAATCCGGATGACTCGGTGTCGCTCTTGCGGGTGATTAATACTCCGACGCGCGGGATTGGGAAGTCCACGCTGGAGACGATTGAGAGATTGGCGCTGGAGACTGGGTTGTCGATGTGGGGGGCCTTGGGCGAGGCGATTGCTCGCGGGCTTTTGCCGGCGCGGGCTTTGGCGTCGCTGAAGAGCTTTCGCGAGTTGATTGAGGATGGGCGGGCTATGCTGGCCGGGACCTATGTGTCGCGGTTGGCGGAGACGTCGGCTGCAATTGCTGGGGAGAACGCTGCCCCGCTTCGCTCGGCTGGACAGTCAACCACCCCATCCGGCGAAAACCGCGCCGCACGGGGACCCCGGCCGAGGGCGGCTGTCCCCACGTCGGTTGTTGAGGTCCCATCGTCAGTTGTGGAGAATGACACTGATTTTAATCCGGCTAATTTTAGTTTTGATTTTGGGGCGAATGCCGAGGACGCGGAGGAGAGCGGCGCTCAGGTCTCAGCCGATCTTAGCGGCGAGAGCGGCGTCGACGACGGTATTGATGAGAACGCGGACGGTTCCGAAGAGCAAGCGTCAGATGCGGCAGTCGATGGTTTTCGAGCGCCGGGCGCTGCGGCCAACACCGCCGAATTGCTCAAGTTTTTGATCGATCGGACTGGGTATATCAAACTATTGGAAGCAGAAGACACGCCGGAATCTTTCTCGCGGATTGAGAATTTGCGCGAATTGGTGAATGCAGCCATGGATTCGAAGGATCGCGGGGAGACGCTCGATCAGTTCCTGGATCATGCGGCGCTGGTGAGCGATGCGGATCAATATGATGAGAGCGCGCAGATTACTTTGATGACGCTGCATGCCGCCAAGGGACTGGAGTTTCCGCTGGTGGTGTTGGCGGGGATGGAAGAAGGTCTGTTTCCGCATTCGCGGACTTTGATGGAGCCGGACCAGATTGAGGAAGAGCGGCGGCTTTGCTATGTCGGCATGACGCGGGCGATGGATACACTCGTCATGTCGCGGGCGGTTTACCGGCGACGGTATGGGAGCGACATGCCGGAGGCTTCGGTGCCGTCCCGGTTCTTGGATGAGGTGCCGGCGCCGCTGGTGGAGGAGCTTGGCGGCTCGCGGCGGCGGAGTTCGGGATATGGTGAGCGGATGGCGTATGGAGAAAAGCCGTCGTCGTATGGGGATCGTTTTGTTCGCGACGCTTCGGGACGGCGGTCGGCCTCCTATGATCGCGAGGCGGCTCACTATTCCTATGAAGATGAGGATCAGAGCGCCGCTTGGGATCCGGCGCGAGTTAAGGCCCGGACGGCGGCTGATTCTTCCCGGGCTTCTATTCGGCCTTTACAGAGTTACAACTCGATCGACAATATCGCGGAGTTTTTTGCTTCGAAGGGGAAGAAGTTCGCCCGCCCAAAGATTGAAGTGGAAGAGCCTACCGGCAAGCGCGGATTCCGGCCGGGGCAGAAGGTGAAGCACCCCAAATATGGCGAGGGAACGGTTTTTCGGCGCGAAGGGGATGGGGAAGATGCGAAGATTACGGTACAATTCCCTCGCTTCGGTTTGAAGAAATTGGTGGAGAAGTACGCGCAGCTGGAGCGGGCGTGAAGCAGCTGTGAGCTTCGAGCTATGAGCTTCGAGCAAACAAGTGCGGATTCCTCTGCGCTCGGAATGAAAAGTTGTAAATGGCGAATTTAGAAAGACAATTCAACCACGAAGGAAGAGAAACGCATTCATGGCAGATACGAAAAAGCTGGCGAAAGACGAACGCAAGAAAGCAAAGCGCACGGCGCGCAAGAAGATCAAGGCTGAGAAGCCGAAGAAGACCCGCGACTACGCGCGCGGATCGAAGAAGCGCAAAGTGAAAAAGATGGTGCGCGGACAGGCGAAGCGGTAGAACGCATCCGCGAGCTTCGAGTCGCGAGCTTTGAGCCTTTTCTTTTCGGCTCATGCATTGTGCAATCGATGAAGGTACGGGCTTACTGGTCCGTGCCTTCGAGCACAGTTTGCAGTTGAACAGCGTGTGAGGGAGACGACGTCTCTTGGGACAACCTGTTACCGACAAGGATGCGGCGGGGCAAGAAACCGGCAGCCAGCTACTGTGCTGCAAATCCATCGACAAGCTGATTGCAGAGTCCGAGGATCCTGAGCACCGGCTTAGCAAGAGCCTGGGGCCGTGGTCGCTGACCGCGCTGGGCATCGGCGCGATCATCGGCTCCGGCATTTTTGTGCTCACGGGAACGGCGGCGGCGGGCGAGTATTTTCAGGCGCCCTCGATCCTGCATGCGCAGGCGCTCGACCTGATCGTAAATTTCCTGCGCACCGGCAGCTCTGCCGGAGCTCTCATGCACGGGCGGCCGCCGGCAGGGCCATCGATTGCAATTTCATTCTTTCTGGTGGCGATTGCCTGCAGCTTTGCCGGATTGTGCTACGCCGAACTGGCGTCCATGATCCCCATCGCCGGCAGCGCCTACACTTACTCGTACGCGACGCTCGGTGAGATTTTTGCCTGGATTATCGGCTGGGACCTGATTCTCGAATATGTGGTGAGTAACATCGCGGTAGCGGTGGGATTCGCCGGTTATACCAAGGCGCAATTCGCGGCCTTCGGCATCATGTTGCCGGACAAATGGGCAAGTCCCGTCTGGGCCGGGGGACAGTGGACCGGGTCATATTTCAATCTGCCGGGATTCCTGATTGTTTTCGTTCTTACGTTGCTTCTCGTCCGCGGCGTGAAGGAATCGGCCGAGACCAACAACATCATGGTCGCCGTCAAAATTGGCGCCATTCTCATTTTCCTGGTGGTGGGGGGCATGCTGGTAAAACCGGCAAATTGGAGGCCCTTCGCTCCTTCCGGCTTTGCTGGAATTGTGACCGGGGGGGCGATTGTCTTCTTCACCTATATTGGATTCGATTCGGTTTCGACGGCGGCGGAGGAGTCGCGCAATCCGCAGAAAGATTTGCCCTTCGGCATCATCATGTCGCTGATCGTATGCACTCTGCTCTATGTCGGCGTCGCTGTGGTTCTGCTCGGCATGATGAAGTACACGACCTTCGTTTCTGGAGAAGCCGCCGAAGCCCCCGTCGCGTACGCGATGAAATATTTAGGAGTGCATCCTTTCTTCCGGTCAGTGATCGTGATCGGCGCGCTCACCGGCATGATCTCGTCGCTGCTCGTGTTTCAGTACGGGCAGGCGCGCATCTGGTATGCCATGTCGCGCGATGGACTGCTGCCAAAGCTATTTTCTGCGGTGCATCCGAAGTACAAGACGCCCTATTGGTCGACTTGGATCGCCTGCTTTGCGGTGGGGATTCCGGCGGGGCTGGTCGATATTGGGGACGCAGCGGATCTTGCGAACATCGGGACTTTGTTTGCGTTTGTTCTGGTGTCGCTGGGAGTGATTTTGTTGCGGCGGCGGCAACCGGACCGGAAACGGGCCTTTCGCGTGCCGTTTGTGCCATGGTTCCCGTTGATTTCGGTCGTGCTCTGCGGCGGATTGATGACCGGGCTGACTGTGATTACATGGCTGCGCTTTGTGATCTGGCTGGCGATCGGGCTGGTGATTTACATCTTCTACAGCCGGCGGCATAGCGAGTTTGCCAGAACTAGTCAGAACTAAGAGGTCAGTGGTTAAAGCTGATCTACGCGCACTCTATTGGAGGCTTTCCGTTTTACGATCCGCTGTTATTGAGACTCCGTAGTCATGAGCAGCACTGAAGATAACGCCTCCGAGTCGTTTCTCAGACTTTTGCCCAAGGCTGAGCTTCACTTGCATCTGGAGGGTTCCATTGAGCCCGCCACCTTGCTGGAGTTGCGGCAGCGGCAGGGAGAGACCATTGCGCCGGCGGAGGTCGACTCGCTTTACCGGTTCTCGGACTTTGCCGGATTTTTGAACGCCTTCAAGGAAGTGACTGGACATCTGCGCTCGGCGGACGACTATGAGTTAATTGTCTATCGGTTGATGGAGCGGCTACGGGCGCAGAATGTTTTGCACGCGGAGGTCACGGTTTCGGTAGGCGTGTGCCTGTGGAGGAAACAGGATTTCGGCGCGATCTTTGAGGGGCTTGAGCGCGGGCGGGCTCACGGGGAAAAAGATTTTGGCGTTTCGCTGCTTTGGATCTTCGACGCGATCCGGCAGTTTGGGGCGGAGAAGGCGCAACCGGTGCTGGATTGGGCGATTCGGTATCGCGACCGGAATGTGGTCGCATTTGGAATTGGCGGTGATGAAGTGAAAGGGCCTCCGGAGATGTTCGCCGAGATATTTGCCCGGGCGGCCGAGCATGGCCTGCATTTGACCGCGCATGCCGGGGAGAGCGCAGGACCGGAATCGATTTGGGGCGCGCTGAATTTGAAGGCGGAGCGGATTGGGCACGGACTGACGGCCGAGCAGGATCACGAGCTCATCGAAGAACTCGCCGAACGGCAGATTCCGATTGAGGTTTGCGTCACTAGCAATCTGCGGACGGGGTGTTGCGCGGATCTGACGGCGCATCCGGTGCGACGATACTTTGATGAAGGGCTGATGCTGACGATCAATTCGGATGATCCGGCGATGTTTGGGTCGTCGCTGGTGAGCGAGTATGAGTTGGTGCAGCGGCAGTTTGGATTCTCCGATGACCAACTGCGCGAACTGGCGCGAAATTCGTTTGAGGCTTCGTTTTTGCCGGCGGAAAGAAAGGTTGAGTTTTTGAATTTGGTGGATGCTGGGGTGGGGCAGTGAATCGCTTTGCTCAGGATAACAACCGAGGAAGCGCCCGGTAGCCAGTAGCGAACGACAAAGGACGAACCGCGAAGAGCGCTCCCCTCGCAAGAAAATCACACCGCACTGTTCATCCGTCACAAGCCAATGTTTATACGCTCGCCTATAATGTGGCGCTATGTATCCGAACGAGGCGATATGAAACTGGAAGAGAAGATTGCGGAACTGAAAAAACGTGACCAGCTGGCCGAAGAGGGCGGCGGAGAAAAACGTCGCGAGCGGCAGCATAAAGAGGGCAAAATGTCGGCGCGCGAGCGCGTGGAGTTTCTGCTCGACGAGGGCACGTTTGAGGAGACCGACAAGCTGCGCACGCACCGTTGCCACGACTTCGGCATGCAGGAGCAGAAGTATTATGGCGACGGGTTTATCACCGGCTATGGGCGCATTGAAGGGCGGCTGGTGTTTGTGTTCGCGCAGGACTTCACCGTGTTTGGCGGATCGCTCTCCGAGACGAACGCGCTAAAGATCGTCAAAATCATGGACCTGGCGGCAAAGATGGGCGCGCCCGTGATCGGGTTGAACGACTCGGGTGGAGCGCGCATTCAGGAAGGCGTGATGTCGCTGGCGGGCTACGCCGACATTTTTTTGCGCAACACAATCTACAGCGGAGTGGTGCCGCAGATTTCCGCGATCATGGGGCCCTGCGCCGGGGGCGCGGTCTATTCACCGGCGATCACCGATTTTATTTTGATGGTCGATCAGACCTCATACATGTTTATTACCGGGCCGGACGTGATTAAGACCGTCACGCACGAGGAGGTCACAAAGGATCAGTTGGGCGGGGCGCACACGCACAACGAAACCTCCGGCGTGGCACACTTTTTGTGCCGCGACGACGCGGAGTGCCTCTCGATGGTGCGCGAGTTGCTGAGTTTTATTCCGTCGAACAACCTGGAGGATCCGCCGCGCAAGGTTTGCACGGACCCGGCGGATCGCGTGGACGCGAAGCTGGACACGCTGATTCCCGAACAGTCAAACATGCCGTACGACATGAAAGACATTATTACCACGGTCGTTGACGACGGATATTTTTTTGAGATTCACGAGCACTATGCGAAAAACATTGTCGTCGGATTCGCGCGGCTGAATGGGCGTCCCGTGGGCGTAGTGGCGAACCAGCCGGCTATGCTGGCGGGCACGCTGGATATTAACGCATCGGTGAAGGGCGCGCGCTTTGTGCGCTTTTGCGATTGCTTCAACATTCCGCTGGTGACGTTTGAAGATGTCCCGGGATTCTTGCCGGGCACGCAGCAGGAATACGGCGGGATCATCAAACACGGGGCCAAGCTGCTCTATGCGTTTGCCGAGGCGACCGTGCCCAAAGTGACGGTGATTACCCGCAAGGCCTACGGCGGCGCCTATTGCGTCATGGCGTCAAAGCACATTCGTACCGACGTAAATTATGCGTGGCCGAGCGCGGAGATTGCGGTGATGGGTCCGGAGGGCGCGGTCGACATTGTTTATAAGCGCGAACTGGACGCGGCAAAGAATGGCGGCAGTGGGTCCGAGCGCGATGCGCTGCGGCAGGCCGAAGAACTACGCCAACAAAAGATTGAGGAGTTCCGGGACCGGTTTGCGAATCCTTACATAGCGGCGGACCGGGGATTTCTGGATGCCGTGATTCAGCCGCGCGAGACCCGGAAGAAATTAATACAGGCGCTGGAGATGCTGGAAACCAAGCGGGATAAGAATCCACCCAAGAAGCATGGGAATATACCGCTCTAGGCCCACGTCAAGCCACGCAGTCAATAGCGGTGCATAATCACTTCTATTTGCATGTCGCGCGCGGGTACCCGAAACTGCCCGCGGCAACCTAGTGGATCGTCTTCGTTTTGCGCGACATGTAGTCCATCAGCAAATACTGGCCGAGTGTGTAAGGCGTGGTGAAGTACGCTTTACCGCGGCACATCTGCGTTACTTTCTGCACGAATTGCACCAGGCCGTAGTCGCTGGCGAGCATGAACGTGTTGATCAGAACACCGGCCCGCTTGCACTTGGAAACTTCTTCGAGGGTTTCGCTTACGACCAGCGGGTCGAGGCCGAAGGCGTTTTTGTAGATGCGTCCGTCTTCGAGCGTGAGCGCGCTCGGCTTGCCGTCCGTGATCATGACGATCTGCTTCATGTCTTTGCGCTGGCGTTGCAATAGGCGCTGCGCCATGCGCAGTCCTTCGCGCGTGTTGGTGTAATAAGGGCCAACTTTCACGCGCGCCAGTTGCGACAGCGGCACCTCTTCGGCCGAGTCGTGGAAGAGCACCAGCGAGAGCGAGTCTCCGGGATATTGCGTGCGGATGAGGTGCGAGAGCGCCATGGCAACTTTCTTGGCGGGTGTGAAGCGATCTTCTCCGTAGAGGATCATCGAGTGCGAGCAATCAAGCATGAGCACCGTCGCGCAACTGGACTGGTACTCGCACTGATGAACCTGGAGATCACGATATTCAAGGTTCAAAGGGAGCCCGAGTCCCTCGCGCTGGATGGCGTTTGAAAGCGTGGCGGTGATGTCGAGGTTGAGTGTGTCGCCGAACTCGTAGGGCTTGGACGCGCCGCTCGCTTCGATGCCGGTAGCCATGTCGCGCGTGTCGTGGCGTCCAAAGCTCGATTTGCCGAGCGAGCCGAGCAGGTCGCGGAGAGCCTTGAACCCGAGGAAGTCGAGGCTCTTGTCGGTGATTTCGAATTTTGCCTGCTGCTGGTTTTCGCCAACCTGACCGCCTACGCTGGATTGCCGCGACGGGTCGTGCGGCTGGGCTTCCCAGGGACGATCAATGCTGATGTAGTCTTCCTGCTGCATGCGCTCGATGAGCTTTTCGATCAGTTCTTCCATCTCGCCGTTCATCGCCATCTGCTGCAAACGGTCGCGCATCTCTTCGTCGAACTTATCGCTGTCGAGCAAGGCCTGTTCGAGCGCGCGGCGCAGCTCATCGAGCGTTTGCTCACCATCCTGCATTTCATACCAGAAGTTGTCGTTGAATCCGCTCTGCAGAAGATAGTCGGAAAGCGCGCCGAGCAGATCCTCCATGCTCATTTCGCCGGCGGGGTCGGGAACGTATTTGGAGTAGCGAATGCGTTTCATAAAGCAGCTTCGAGCTCTGAGCCACGAGCTACGAGCAATCAAAACCTAACCGCTCTGGCTGATAGCTAGTTAAAACTTCTCTTCCTGCCAAAGCCCGGTTCTTCCCGGTCAAACATCGGTTTTTCCTGAACCTTGGCCTGCTTCTCTCCGGCGGTGAATACCCGCTCTTCGTTGCGGCCGATTTTCTTGTGCGCATGCAGGCCCTCGAGCACAAACTCAGCGGCGGATACTTGTACCTCGACGCTGTCTTTCGGCCCAACATTCAGTTTTAGGAGTTTGTCCATCAGGCCCTGAATCTGACGCAGGCCATCCAAAACTTCTCTTGCGCCAGCGTTGTCGCTAAGCTGAATCTCGCCTCCAAGGTCGAACCACTGCACGATCTGGCTCATATTCACGCCGTGCAGGTGCGAATCGTAGGCCTTCGCGATGGCGGTACGGATCAACTCGCGGCTCACGTGGTCAGCGCCTTTCATCTCGCCTTCGTATTCGAGTTCGAGCTTGCCGGTGATGGCGGGCAGTGCGGCGTAGATGTCGCTGATGCGCGGCACCACAGTTTTTTCCTGGTGAGTGAGCGCGCGGCGCTCCGCGTTCGAGACTACGTTTTCCATCGCCGAGATCGGCAGGCGTTGGCTCACTCCGGAGCGCTTATCGACTTTCTTATCTTCGCGCGCGACGAACGCGATCCGCTCGATCACCTCCTGCACATAATTTGGAATGTGCAGACGAGTGCCATTACGGGCATTTTCGTCAGCTCGATAACGATTAACCCACGCCTCCTGCGCGGTGATGGCGATTCCTTCTTCCACCGTGGCGGGATAGTGCGTGCGAATCTCGCTGCCGATGCGGTCTTTGAGAGGCGTGATAATTTTGCCACGCGCTGTGTAATCCTCGGGATTGGCGCTGAAGACGATGGCGACATCGAGCGGCAGGCGGATCGGGTAGCCTTTAATCTGCACATCGCCTTCTTGCATTATGTTGAACAGGCCGACCTGAATTTTTCCGGCAAGGTCAGGCAGCTCGTTGATGGCGAAGATGGCGCGATTAGCGCGCGGCAGCAGGCCATAGTGCACGGTGAATTCGCTGGAGAGTTCGTGGCCTCCGCGGGCGGCCTTGATCGGATCGATGTCGCCGATCAGGTCGGCAATGGTCACGTCTGGTGTGGCAAGCTTTTCCACGAAGCGATGATCGGGCGTGAGCCAGGCGATTTCGAGCGCGTCTCCTTGCTTGGCAACGAGGTCGCGGCAACGGCGGCAGATGGGCGCGTAGGGATTGTCGTGAATTTCGCAGCCGGCGATGAAGGGCATTTCGGGATCGAGCAGAGACGTAAGTGCGCGCAGGATGCGGCTTTTCGCCTGTCCGCGCAGTCCGAGCAAAATGAAATTGTGGCGCGACAGGATGGCGTTGACGATCTGCGGCACCACCGTGTCGTCATAACCTACGATGCCGGGAAAAATTGGGTCGTCGGGGTGCTCCCGCAGTCGGGCCATCAGATTCTCGCGCATTTCGTCCTTCACGCGGCGCGACGCAAGACGGCTCTCGGAAAAAGAAGATACGCGTAATTCGCCCAATGTGCGGGCACTGCTCATGGCGGGAACTCCTGGGGGTCAAACTCTCGAAGACCCGGGATTGCCGGCTTGGGACCGGCGGTGAAGCTTAGGCGGATTATACGCCGTAGAGCAGTTGCCGGTTGTCAGTCGCTACTCAATTCCAGCGCGCCTTGGCCGCTCGGCGCAGTCCAGGCAGGACGGCCTGCAGATAGCCCACCACCGCTTCCAATCGTTTTGTCTCCGACAAAGTTGCTAGCAGATTCTGTTTGAAGTCGAGATCGAGCGGAAGCGACCCGGCCAGCAGAAACGAGAGATTGGTGGCAGTCTCGTCGGGCTCACTCACTTCGGCGCCGGCAATTTTTACGATCTCGGCATGCAGGCGCACCGCCTGCTCGATGAGCGAAATGGCCGCACGCGCTGGTTCGTCATTGTCATCTTCGACGAGCGAAATTTCCGCGCGCAGGAAGGCGCGCTCCTCGTTCACCTCGAGCACTTCAAAGCGCTCGACGCCGCGCGTAAGGATGTCCATGCGGCCATCGTCATATCTCTTGGTAACGGAGACAATTTCGGCGGTGCAGCCAATGTCCGCGACCCCTTCTTCAGAAGAGCGCACAATGCCGAACGGCTTTTTCTGCTCCAGGCACTCGGAAATCATTTCTTTGTAGCGCGGTTCGAAAATGTGCAGCGGCAGCGGAGCCCCCGGGAGGAGCACTAAATCGAGCGGGAAGATGGGCAACAGCGAACTCACGGCTTCTCCAGTGCCAATGATTTTACGATATTAGGAACTCGCCGGTTCTCTGTCCCGGTCAAACCTGGCGACCGCTCACCGGTGCCCGGTCACCACCGAGCGCCAACGCCGAGGATGATCGCGTTCGTTTGACTTGCAGCCGCGCACAGGCATAGAAGAATCGAATGGAAATGACCGGCAAGGTTGTAGTCGTGACGGGTGCCTCGATGGGTATCGGTGAGGCGATCGCCAAAATATTCGCCGATAACGGCGCGAATGTCGTGCTGCTGGCGCGCGATGTCGCTCGCGCCGATGAGGCCCGGCATCGCATCGGCAACCCCGATCGAACGTTCGCCCTGGCGTGCGACGTGCGCAAACCCGACGACATTGACGAGGCGATTGCGCGGACGCTCGAACGCTTCGGCCGGCTCGACGTCTGGGTCAACAATGCGGGCGTCGGCATCCGCGACCGGGTTGCGGATATGGAAATTGCGAAATGCCGCGAGCTGTTCGAAACGAATTTCTTCGGCGCGCTCGCCTGCCTCCAAAAAGCCGTTGCCGCCATGCGCAGAACGGGTGGCGGCACGGTCATTAATATCTCTAGCGTGGCCGGGCATATTCCCGTGCCGTTCATGGGCGCATATTCGGCGACCAAGTTCGCGCTCAACGCCATCGGGAAGGCGGCGCGCCTCGAACTGAAGCGCGACGACATTTCAGTGCTAACGGTGTGCCCGGGCTACGTGCAAACCGACTTCGGCACGCACGTGATCACGGACAAAATAGGCAACATCCGTCCGCAGTCGATGAAGGGAATTTCCGCGGAGCGCGTGGCGCGCGCCACATACAAGGGCTATTGCACGCGCAAGCGCGAGGTGATCGTGCCCTGGACGATGATTCCGATTGTGAAGCTGTACCAGTTGCTGCCGGGAATGGTGGAGTGGGTGATGGGCAGGATGATGAAGTAGATGGCCAAAGCCCTTTAATGCACGTCTGTTATAACTCGCAAAAGTTGTGGAATAACCCGCGGAAATGGGCTATCCTCGCTTCGTCTTAGGAGGCCTTCCGTGAAACGTTTTTTCCTGCCTGCACTGCTTTGCCTCTCTTTTTGCTGCTTCGCACTAGCTCAGCAGACCGACGACACACCAGCCACGAAAGAAGACGTTCAACGCTACTTCGACGTAACGCATTCGCACGAGATGATGCAACAGATGGTCGATGCCATGGCCAAGCCGATGCATCAGATGGTGCATGACCAGTACATGAAGGACAGAGACAAACTCCCCGCGGATTTTGAAGAACAAATGAACAAAACCATGGATAACATGTTCAAGGACATTCCGTGGGACGAAATGCTGGACTCGATGAAGCCCGCTTACCAAAAGCATCTAAGCAAGGGTGACCTCGAGGCGATTATAGCCTTTTACTCCTCGCCAACTGGCCAGAAACTGCTCCGGGAGATGCCGGCAATGATGGCTGATGCGATGCAATCAATGATGCCGATCATGCAAAAGTACATGGAGAAGGTGCAGAGCCGGATTCAAGAGCAAACTGTGGCGATGTTGAAGCAGGCAGATAAAAAGGACGGCCAAGGCACGAAGAACTAGAACGCCAGATCGCCATCACAATCGTGATGTCGCCGGCAAAGGAATGGCTCCATGGGAATTGTTCTTAGGCACAACTCCTGACCTTCAGCACAAACTCGGCCCACCGCACGTCTGTATTGTATTTCGTTGGATCGCCATCGAGCGCGATATCAACGGCGAACCGAGACACCAAACCCGCGCTGGCATTCCGCTAGGAAATCCTTTCGTAAAGAAACGTAAATCCGGCTACCCTTTGGAACGACGCGGCATCGAATGTTTTAGGCAGAACTGCAGTCTTCCACCCCCCTCGAAATGAGCTGACGCACGGCGGCTCTGGGGGTGGGAGCTGCCGTTAATTTTCCCGCAGCATTTTTTCGCTAGAATAGCAGGATGAGTTTGCCTTTCCGGTCGTCCCGCGTTTCCCGCTCTCTTGCCGCATGCCTGGCGCTGCCCTTGCTTCTGCTCCCTCTTGTCCTAATTTCGTCTTCCCGTCAGCTCGCCGCCCAGGAGGGTCCGCTCGACAAATCCCTTCCGAAGGGCATCTCGGTCGATGACATCATCAAGCGCTTCGCCGCCAAGGAAAAGGAATTCAAGGAAGCCCGCGATCAATATACCTACCGGCAGGACGTAAAGGTGATGACGCTCGACGGTAATACGCCGGATGGCACCTACCAGCAGGTATTCGACGTCAGCTTCGACGACAAGGGCCATCGCATCAAGAACGTGGTCTTCGCGCCCCAGCCGACGCTCGAGCGCATCATGATGACCGAAGAAGATATCGACGACATCGAGAACCGCCTGCCCTTCGTATTGACCACTGACGATCTCGGGGAGTACGACATTCTTTATGTCGGGCAGCAGAAACAAGACGAACTCAGCACCTATGTCTTTGATATTGCGCCCAAGCAGATCGTCGGCAAGAAGCGGTATTTTCAGGGGCGCATCTGGGTTGATGACCACGACTTTCAAATCGTAGAGACCTACGGCAAGACCGTGCCCGACATTCGCAAGAAAAAGGGCCAGGAAAATCTCTTCCCAAAATTTACGACTTGGCGTGAGCAGATCGATGGCCAGTACTGGTTCCCGACCTATACGCGCGCCGAGGATACGTTGCAGTTCAGCATGGGCGACGTCAAGATCCGCGAGATCATCAAGTACACCAACTACCGGCGCTTTGGATCGAAGTCGCGCATCACCTACGATGGCAGGGAAGTGCAGAAAGACCAGCAGCAGGCGAATCCTGACGGGTCAAAGCCCGACGCCCCAAAGCCCGACGCCCAAAAGCCAAGCACATCCCCGGACGCATCCAAAGACCAGAAGGCGCCCGAACCGCCGAAGCCCTAGGGCCGAAGCCCCGGGAACGTTTCGCCCTAATGAAATCACTGACGCCACAGGGTAAGCGCGCCATCCGCGCGTGCTCCCTGATGACCGCGGTTTCCGGCTCCTCCGAAGATGCTTGACTCCGACCGACGCTCAACCTCATCATAGTAGGCGCGCACACGGTGAAGGAGTTCACCGCCAACCGCTGTCCCAAGTTTTGAGCCGGGAACAGCTGATGACTCCTGACAAGCGGGACTTGTCGCGGAGTCATAGCCCGGCAAAACCCCGCAGAAAAAAGTGAAGAATTAAGGTGAAGATGGAAGACTTCATTTTCCACCGCGAGGAAGAGTTGCGATCGCTCAACGAGCGTTTGCTAAAGAGAAAGCCGTTTCTTCTTCACGGGCCGACGGGCGTAGGCAAGACGCTGCTGATTCGGCACCTTGCGAAGGCGAGGCCGGAGGTTCTCTACTGTGAAAATTCGGCGAGCATCCATCTCGTTTTTCGCAGTGTGGCGCAGGGCCTCCTTGATCGCGGCGATCCGCGCGTGCAGCGCGCCTGCGGCGATCGCGACAGCATTCGGGAAAAGTCCGCCATTTCCCTCAAAGGCATCGTGATGGGCGCCTTGCGCGAGTCGAGCTACACCGTCGTGCTCGATCACCTTGAGCGACCGTCGCAATCGTTTGCCGCGGTGGCTCGCGAGATCGTCGGCTGGTGCTCGACTCCCGTGGTGTCTTTATCGCGCTCGCACCACATGGAGGACACGGGATTTCTAGAGTCCTTGTATGCTGACCGGCACGCGAGATACGAATTGCAAAACTTCGATCGAGTAACGGCGGAGAAGTTCGCCGAAGAACTCGTGGGCCGCGTCCGACTGTCGGCTTCAAATATCAGGGAATTTCTCCTCAAGGTGCTGGAGCTGACCAAAGGAAATCCAGGCGCGATCGTTGCCATGCTCCGGATGGCGGCGCACCCCCAATATCGAAGCGGCGAACACATCAAGATCACGCCGCTCTACGTCGATTTTCGGATGGACGGATTCACTGCAGCTCCAGCGCGAGCTCGAGCTTGAGCTTGAACCCTATGCCGGAAGAATCTCTCAACTCGAATCAGGCCCGCCGCCTCTCGGTGACCTGCCGCTATATCGACAAACTGCTCGCCGACATGGAGAGTGCTCTGGCGGTCGCCAGTTCCCGGCAGGCCTTCCCGGAGTATGTCCAGGACATCACTCCGCAGGACCGGAAAACAATCGAAGATTACGCCGCGCGCATCCGCGCCCAACTCGTGCGCATTCTCGATAGCCAGAAAGTCGCCCGCCCGGAGGCCTCAATCCCCGTCAGCCGTTCGCTCCATGCTTCGCTGACATTCATCACCATCGCGGCCGAGGAATTGCATTCCCGGCACATGCGCGGCTATGGTGAAGTTTCCCCGGTTGCCAGCGCGGAATTGAACGAGATCGCCGAGACTCTACTCCAGCTTGTTGGCGAGTTTGATCGCTACGTCAAAGGCCGAATGCAGCCGGCAGAAGCCGGTGAAAGGAACACGAACGCTTGATGAGATATCTGATGGTGGGAATCGGAGGAGCCGTCGGTTCCATATTGCGCTTCTGGGTCGGAAGCTACCTCGGCGGCCGGCTCGGCAGCCGGTTACCGTACGGCACATTCGTGGTCAATATTACCGGCTCGTTTCTCATCGGGTTGGTGCTCACGGTGCTCGCCGAGAAAATGGACTGGAATGCGAACTGGCGCTATCTCATTCCCATCGGCTTCATCGGCGGATACACGACGTTTTCCACTTTTGAATATGAGACATTCCGTCTCTTTCAGGATGGCCAGATGCTGACGGCATCGCTCAATATCGCGCTCAGCGTTGTCGTCGGATTTTTTGGCGTATGGGCGGGTGCCGTTGCGGGGAGGTCGATCCCATGAAGCGTACGATAAGCGTCAGGAGGACATGTGCTCACTTCCGGGCCAGCTAAAAAAGTTGCCATCTATGTTGCCGAGGACCAGCAGTATCACGGGAGTGCGGCCTACTCTGCCATTCTGGACTTCCTTTTCTTTCGCGGCGTCTCGGGCGCGACTGTCACGCGCGGAATCGCCGGTTTCGGTTCCGACCATCAAATGCACACGACGCGGCTGGTCGATCTCGCCACGCGCCTTCCCATCAAGATCGAATTCATCGAGACTCCCGAGAAAGCGCAGGAGTTACTGCCCAAGTTGCAAACCATGGTCGGCAGCGGCCTGATCGAAATGCAAGATACGACAATCGTCAAACCGGCTGCCACCAGCAAGAGCAAAGACAAAGAACAAGCCAGCGCAGCCGAGAGACCCGCCCTCAAGAGCGAAGGCAAGGCCAAGCTCATGCGCATCTACTTCGGCGAAAACGACAAATGGAATGGTAAGCCACTCCATGAAGGCATAGTAAGCGCGCTGCGGGCGCACGACATCGCCGGCGTCACGGTCTATCGCGGAATTCTGGGTTACGGCGCGAACCGCCGCATTCATAAAGATGCAGCACTCAGCCTGTCGCATGACCGACCCATTCTGCTCTCGATCGTCGACACCGAAGAAAAGATCCGTGCCTTCATGCCCATCCTCGACCAGATGGTGCAGCAGGGCCTTGTCGTTCTTTCGGATGTCGACGTCATCAAGTACACGCACGATTTCGAAAAGGCTGACCGCCGTCAGGAGTCTCGCGCATGAAACTCGAAGGCAAAGCCAAAATGCTGCGCATCCACTTTGGCGAAGACGACAAGTGGCAGGGCAAGCCCCTCTATGAAGCGATCGTCGCCCGGTGCCGCGAACTCGACCTGGCCGGAGCCACCGTCTATCGAGGCATCCAAGGTTACGGCGCCAGCACGCTGATTCACAAAGCGCACCTGCTACGCTCGTCCGACCGTCCGATCATGGTCTCGGTCGTCGACACGCATGAGAACATCAGCAAGCTGCTCCCCGCGCTCGATGAAATGGTGGCTGACGGACTGATCGCCATATCGGACGTCGAAGTGATCAAATACACCCACCAGGACGGCGTGCGCTCACAGGCATAGACAGTGGGCCTAAAGAGCAGGCGTAAAGAGAATGCCCGCGGACGAAAATTCTACGATCGCCGCCAACCGACCTGAAAATGGCGCGAGCGACGGTGCTGTGCGCCTCCTCCAGTTGGCGGACTTGGCCGCAGAGTTAGAAAACCACCGCATTGAAGCAGAGGCTCGGGATCTCGCCGGCCGCATCGCGGAAGGGCGCTTCTATGTCGCCTGCATCGGGCAGTTCAAGCGTGGCAAGTCAACGCTGATTAACGTTCTCATCGGAGATCCCGTCCTCCCGGTCGGATTCACTCCGATCACCGCGATCCCTACGGTGGTGCGATTCGGAAAACGACGTCGTGCACGCATACAGGTGCAAGATGGTTCGTCTCGGGACATAAACGTCTCCGACCTGGGCCAATATGTCTCCGAAGAATGTAACCCAGAAAATGTCAAGGGAGTTCGCGGCGCTGAGGTCTTTGTGCCAAGCCCACTGCTCGCCGGCGGCATGTGCTTTGTGGACACGCCCGGTCTCGGATCCGTCTTCACAGGGAACACGGCAGCGACGCAAGCCTTCATTCCGCACATCGATGCGGCCCTCGTCGTAATCGGCGCCGAGCCACCGCTCGCCGGCGAGGAGCTTTCTCTGGTGGAGAGCGTCGGCCGGCAGGCGCAGGATCTGATCATCGTTCTCAACAAAGCCGATCGCGCGACCGCGGAAGAGCGAGCCGCCGCGGCGAGTTTTGCGGAGCGGCAACTTGTGAAACGCTTGGGACGCCAGGTGGACGCGGTTCTCCAAGTGAGCGCCGTGCAACAACTCGAGATGCGCCACCAGGATCAAGAATTGCAATGCGATTGGCAAAAGCTGGTGGCATCTCTCCAGGCGCTGGTGGCAAAGTCCGGCCGGCAATTGATCGACTCCGCTTGCGAACGGGGAATCACTCGACTGAGCGAGCAACTCCTGGCTGTGATTCGAGAAGAACGAGAGGCGCTTCAGAGGCCGATTGAGGTCTCCGAACTGCGGATCGTGGCGATGAAGGCCACAATTGCGCAGGCGGAACAGTCGCTGCGCGACCTCGGATATCTCTTTATGGCCGAGCAGCAACGGCTTTCCGATTTTCTGGTGGCGAGACACAAAGCTTTCGTCGCCAGCGTAGAATCGCGAGCGCGCGAGCAATTGGCCGAAGCGATCGGGCCCCTGCGATATGGCTCAGGGCCTGCCTATCGCCGGCGCATCATGGAAAAGGCACAGGAAATCACGAGACTCCACCTGCTCCCCTGGCTGGGGCCCGAGCAGAACGAAGGTGAGCAGCGATATCGCCAGGTCTCGCGCCGCTTCATTGATATGGGAAATGAGTTCCTGCAGAAGTTGGCCGACTCCGGTATTCCCGACCTGGCCCGCATGCCTAACGCTCTCGATTTTGAAACTGGATTCCGCGTCCGCTCAAGGTTCACGTTCGAGGATTACAAGCAAGTCGCACGGCCCGTCTCCCCGCTCGTGTGGCTGGGCGATTTTGTCTTAGTCGCAGTCGGCGCGCGAAGTGTCATTACGAGGCGGGCCGATGCGCTCCTCCAAAGGATGATCGAAGTAAACAGCACCCGCGTGCACAGCGACATCCTGGACCGATTGCAAGAGAGCCGCACCCGTCTGGAAGTCGAAATCCGCAAGCTCTTGCACGAAGTCAGCCGCATCGCCGAACAGGCGCTCGCGAACTCAAAAGCCTTGCGCGATCAGGGAGCGCCGGTAGTGGATGCTGCGCTTCGCAAACTCGATCTACTTGAGCAGCAGGTCATCGACGTCGCGAGCTGACTGCTGGCCCGCCTGCGCGAAAAACATGAATCGTCAGAACATGCGCGGCTGCGTCTGTTGCTCGATGTAGCGCCGGCTGTCGAATTTCTTCCCCGTACTTTCGCCGGACATGTATCGGATCAGCCCGAAGATCGGACGGTCAAACCACGGGCGGTCGAATTTCCCGACAATCGACCACGCCACGCCCGCGTATCCGTTCGGGTCCCGGCCATCGAGTTCGTATTTGTCGTTCAATGCAACCGCGACGCGATACGCCTCAGCTGGCGTGCGGCTCCACCCGAGGATTTTCTTGCCCCAATACATGCGCACGTAGTTGTGCATCCATCCGGTGTTGACCATCTGCATCTGCGCCGCGTTCCACAGCGGGTCGTGCGTCTGCGCGTTTTCGAGTTGCTTCTCGGTATAGAGATAAGGTCGCGGATCGCCCGCGTGCTCCGCCAGCGTGCGGTGCGCCCAGTTTTCTCCGCTTTCAAAATTGTCGTAATCCGGATTGTAGGTAACAAAATTAACGGCCAGTTCGCGCCAGACAAGCAATTCGTTCAGGAACGACTCCTTGTCTGGCTTTGGAGCGGTAGATTTCTGCACGGCCAGCGCGATGGTCAAGCGGGCTGATGTGCCCGAAGTGGAGATACGGCGACAGCCGACTGGTGCCGTCCAGTTCAGGATGGTTGCGATCCTTGGCGTAGCGCTTGAGTTTCTTCTCGATAAATTCCGACAGCAGCCGCAACGCCTCCCGTGTTCCGCCCTTGAATTGAGTTGAAGGAGCGACCGATCGGTCGAGCGACCAGCCATCGGTAACGTCAAAATCTGCTGGTAGCGTTTGCAGCTTCGCCGGCTTTTTCCAGGCGAATTTGGCGCGCGTGTTCGATGGCTTCACTAGAAATCGGTCCACCTCCGCCTCCAGCTTTTTGCGGATGTGAAACGCCGCATATTGTTCTTTCTCGATCAGCCGCGAAGGAACAATCACATCCGAATCGACCGTCCACAATGGCACGCGCAGCTTTTGCGCCGCAATCTGGCGCCAGCGCTCCGGTTCGCGCATAGGATTCTCGTCGCCGATAACCAGCGCGGCCCTCACCTCGTCGCAGAATTTCAGCAGGCTGTGCTCGGGATAGCGGCGCAAAACAAAACCAATGCCACGCTTCTCAAGCGCCGCCGCAATGTCAGGAATGCCTTCGGCCAAAAATCGATACGCGCGCAGATTCGCGTTCGGATAGAACGGTACCGGGGCGAAGAACGCAACCGCCGGCTTGCCCAGTGCGTTTGCCACCTCCACGGCCACGTCGAGCGCGGGATTGTCGACACCGCGTTGCGAGCGTTGCATCCAGTAGACGACACAACTGCCGTCCGCATCCGGCGCTCCCGCGCGCCGCACCCGCACTCGCGGGCTGGCGGCTATTTTTTCGATTTCATTCACGCCGGGTTAGGTCTTTTTCACGTCAGGATCGTAGCTGCCGCGGCTGGCGCGGCCAGGGTTGGAGGTCTTAAAGTCTTCCGACTTGCCGCGCGCAATGCTCAGTGTCTTCCACTCCGATGACCGCAGATGCTTGGAAAGAAAAACAATCTGTCCGATATGCTGCGCATAATGCGCGAGTGCGCGATTCAGCGCCTGCATCACCGTGTGCGGCTCTTGGCGGATGGTGACGGTGCGCGACACATCCTCCGGTTTGAGCGAGTCGAGCGTGCCAAAGACGATCGCCCATCCTTCCTCCCACCAGCGCATTACCTCGCCGCGAGAAGTCGTCGTCGAGATCTCAAACTCGCGATCGCGAAAACGGTCCGGCTTCTCGCCGTCACTTGTAAGAAAGTCAGTAAAGCGCGAGCGCGCATTGCCGGCAATATGCTTGACAATGACTGCGATCGAATTCGATTCCGGATCGATGGTCGCGAAGAAACTCTTGTCGTCGAGCTGACTCATGGCCGCTTCAGCCATGCGTTTATGTCCGCGCAGTTGGCGGCGAATTTCATCGATATAGAATGCAGCAAGGTCAGTCATCAGAATCTCATTGCAGATCTAGGAGGTCGATTGCAGCCGTAAAGTGCCCGCATCTGAATAGCCGCGCGCATCGGGGCATTTACTTTTGCAATCTGATTTCTGCACCCCGCAATCTTGACCTACAATTCTACCTCGCACGCGACTCTGAATCCGTAGTCCGCATACTGAAACCCAGGCGGGATGCTCGAGCGCGCCGCGCATCTCGACATCTTGACGTGATGCCGCCACGATCCTCCCCTCGAAGCGCGCCGCTCGCCGGCCTCTGGTCCGCGCGGATTTCTCTCCGACGAAATCGCATAGTAGTTTGCCGAATACCAGTCGCTGCACCATTCGTGGACGTTGTCGCACATGTTGTGGAGGCCGTATCCATTGGCCGCGCCATGCCCCACCGGCTCAGGGCCAGTCGTCCAATAGCAGTGCGCAACGCTCAGCATAGTCCGGCAAAGCCTGCGGCGGAGCATCGCCCCACGGATAAAGTTCACCTTCACGCCCGCCGCGAGCCGCCCGTTCCCACTCAGCCTCGGTCGGCAGACGAAATTTCTGCCCCATATAAACCGCCAGCCACTCGCAATAGCGAGTCGCCTCAAACCATGACACGCCCACCACCGGCTGTGCCGCCTGGTTAAGATTGGAATCATGCGCAAAGGGCGTCGCGCGCCATGCCCGTTGCCGCCACGTACCGGCCATATTCCCCATTTGTAACCTGGCATGTGGCGAGCAGAAATTCATCCACCCATACGCGATGCACAGGTCGCTCGCTGTCCTGAGCTATGACAGCAGTGCCCATAGCGTCACGCCCGCCCTCGCATCCCATCAAAAACCACCCGGCCGGGATGGCAACGAGCGCCAATTCCCGATCGTCGGATGCTGGATTGTTAGGCTCGATTCGTCGCATTTCTCTTGCGCCACCCTTCCCGCCTGCCGAATCTTATAACGCGCGGCAAGCCGCGAAATTCCAAGCGCCCTCACCCTCCCGCCGTCTGTCCATAAACAACTCCACAATCCGACCACCCGGTCGGTCAATGCCCGCCGCCTCAAGCCCTAACCGCAAGCTCCTCAATATCTTACCAATGTGACAGCCATCACATTCGCGTGTGCTAACTGTCACGACCCCCCTGCGCCCTCAGGGTCGACACTGACTCTTAAGTCTTGTGGGTGTGGTCATGATGCTCGCTTATAAACTCGTCCGTCTCATCGAGACGCACTCCGATTTGCTCACCGCTACCCTGCTCGAGAGGGTTCAGACCTCAGAGCTCACCCGTTCTTACCGTAACGTTCCCGCGGACGATCTCAAAGATAGAGTCGGCGGAATCTACAGCCACCTCGGCGAATGGCTGCTCGGTAAGAGCACCTTCGACATCGAGCATCGCTATGAAGAAATCGGTGCGCGCCGCGTCCACCAGAACGTTCCCGTCAGCGAACTCATCTGGGTCATCATTTTGACGAAAGAAACCTTGTGGGAGTTCTTGAAAAAAGAATCCTCCCCCGAAAAGCCCGCGGAGGCCTTCGGCGAACTGGAAATGCTGCAACTCCTGGATCAGTTTTTCGACCGGGCAATTTATTACGCATCGGTAGGCTACGAAAAAGCGTTGCCCAAGCGAGAAAAAGCAGCCAGCCAATAAGAGTCTTTTTGCCGAGAGCCGTCTGCTGAGAGCTGCTGAGGAGCTAGAAACCGAGAACTAGAAACCGAGAACTGGGAACTGGAAACCGAGAACAAACAATGTCCTGGCAAGCCGACTACGCAAAGAAAATACGCACCGCTGACGAGGCTCTCCGCTGTGTCACCTCCGGCATGCGCGTCTACATCCAGCCCGGATGCGCTGAACCCGAACTCCTCGTCGAAGCGCTGATGAAGCGCGGCCCGTACGTTGAAGACGTCGAAATCGTCCACATGCTGACTATGGGCACTGCGCCCTACGTCTCGCCCGAGATGGCCGGCCACTTCCGCCACAATGCCATGTTTATCGGCGGCAACGTGCGTGACGCCATCAACGATGGTCGCGCTGACTACACTCCCATCTATCTCAGCGAGATCGAAGATCTCTTCGTCAGTGGCGCCATGCCGCTCGACGTCGCCCTTGTGCAGGTCTCGCGCCCCGACGCCCATGGATATTGTTCTCTCGGCGTCGGCGTCGATACCACGCTTACAGCCGTCAAGCAGGCGCGCTTCGTCGTCGCTCACGTCAATGACCAGATGCCGCGCACCTACGGTGACAGCTACGTTCACGTCAACGATCTCAACGCCATCGTCGAAGCCTCGCGCCCGCTCTGCCCCATGAAAAAGCCGCAGATCACCGATCTGCACGTGGCCATTGCGCGCAACGTCGCCTCTCTCATTGAAGATGGTTCGGTTCTCCAGACCGGAATCGGCGGCATCCCCGACGCCGTTCTCCCCATGCTCACCGACCGCCGCGACCTCGCCGTACACAGCGAACTCGTCTCCGACGGCGTGATTCCCCTCATTGAAGCCGGGGTCATCACCGGCGAGCGCAAGAATTTCAAGCCGCGCAAGATTATCGTCGGTTTCGTCCTCGGCACCAAGCGCATCTTTGATTTCGTCGACAACAATCCGATCTTTGAGTTCCATCCCACGGCTTATGTCAACGATCCCGGTCTGATCGCTCGCAATGACCGCATGGTAGCGATCAATTCCGCGTTGGAAGTCGACCTTACCGGGCAGGTCTGCTCCGACTCCATTGGCAACCAGTTTTACAGCGGGATTGGCGGCCAGGTTGACTTCCTGCGCGGCGCTTCGCGCTCCAAGGGCGGCAAGCCGATCATCGCGATTTCATCGACCGCGAAGAATGGAACCATCTCCCGTATCGTGCCTATGCTCTGTCCAGGCGCCGGAGTCGTCACATCGCGCGGCCTGGTGCGCTACGTTGTCACCGAATTCGGCGTCGCCTACCTGCATGGCAAATCGATCCGCGAGCGCGCCAAGGCCTTGATCCAGATCGCTCATCCCAACTTTCGTGAAGAGCTGTACGCGTATTGCGAACAAACGAAGTGGCTGCAACGTCCGGAACCCGTTCCGGTTACGAGGTGACTATGCCCGCAGTAGAGAAGCCCGAAGTCAATGACACGTCCAAGACCGCAGCCGCCAAGCATGCTCGCGGCAACGTACTGATCGACAGCGAAGAGTGTAAAGGCTGCGGCCTCTGCGTCGAATCCTGTCCGCCCGAGTGCCTCGAACTTCTGCCCGAGCTCAATGCCTATGGAGTTCACCCCGCCCACTACACCGGCGAAGACTGCACCGGATGCGGCATTTGCTTCTATTGCTGTCCCGAGCCCGGAGCCATCACCGTCTATCGCCTCGCCCCGCCCTCGAAGCCGATCCAACACGACGAAGATAAGACCAAGGTTCTAGGAGGCTCCCATGCGGCAGCTCTGTAAAGGCAACGTTGCCATCGTCAAAGGCGCCATCCTTGCCGGATGCTCCGCCTACTATGGATACCCCATCACTCCCGCCAGCGAGATCGCCGAAGCTGCAGCGCTCTATCTGCCACAGGTCGGCGGCACGTTCCTCCAGGCCGAGAGTGAAGTCGCTGCCATCAACATGGTCTACGGTGCAGCCGCCACCGGACAACGCGTAATGAGCGCCTCCTCAGGTCCCGGCCTCAGTCTCATGCAGGAAGGCATCTCCTACTGTGCCGGCTCCGAGCTCCCCTGTGTCATCGTTGACATCGTCCGCGGCGGCCCCGGCCTCGGCAACATCGCTCCCGAGCAGAGCGACTACTTCGCCATGGTTAAAGGCGGAGGCCACGGCTGCTATCGCAATCTAGTTCTCGCGCCCGCCTCTGTGCAGGAAATGGCCGATCTCACCGTTCTCGCCTTCGATCTCGCCGATACCTACCGCAATCCGGTGATCGTCATGGCCGACGGCTTCATTGGCCAGATGATGGAGCCGCTCGACCTCACCTATCGCGAGGTCAAGATTCCGCCGAAGCCCTGGGCTGTGCAGGGCACGCATGACACACGCAAGAATGTGGTCAGCTCAATCTTCCTCGAGCCCGACGATCTCGAAGCCCACATCCGCAAACTCGAAGCCAAGTACATTCGCGCTTCACGCCTCGAAGCCCGTCACGAAACTTATGAGGCGAACGACGCCGAAGTGCTGCTTGTCGGCTATGGCATCACCTCGCGCGTCCTGCGCTCCGCCGTGGAAATGGCCCGCGCCGAAGGCCTGAAAGCCGGCCTCTTCCGCCCCATTACACTCTGGCCATTCCCCAAACAAGCTCTGCGCGATGTAGCCAGCAATGTTAGCAAGGTTCTGGTAGTCGAGCTCAGCAACGGCCAAATGCTGGAAGACGTTCGTCTGACTCTCGAGGGCAAAGTGCCGGTCGAATTCTACGGCCGCGCCGGCGGCAACGTCCCGTCCGTAGAGGAGATCCACACGCAGGTCATGCACCGAATGTTGTCGCTGGTCTGATCGTGCAGGGGCGGACACTCCTGTCCGCCAGCCGAGCGAAGCTCGGCAGAGGTTGGGAGAGGCAGAGAGAGGCAGAGATTTGAATGGCGTGCTGCGAGGCGCGTCGCAGAAGCAAGCCGCAAAGCGGCGAACGGAACGAAACTGGTGAAAGCCCCGAAGGGGCGAAAGAACGACCAAGGTAAGAACGACCAAAGCAAGACCGGGAGCACACAATGGCAACCGATATCGAACTCGAAGCGAAAGCCTCCGAAATCCTAGCCGAAGGCTACGAGGTCACTCACTCTAAATCCCCGCTCTTCTACGGAGCCTACGAGCGCAAGACCGACCTCCAGCAGCAAACTCACTACTGCCCCGGCTGCGGACACGGCGTAGCTCATAAGCTCATCGCCGAAGCCCTCGAAGAACTTGGACTCCAGGACAAGACCATCTTCGTCAGCCCGGTCGGTTGCTCCGTCTTCGCCTATTACTATTTCGACGTTGGCAATGTTCAGATGGCCCATGGCCGCGCCCCCGCCGGCGCCACCGCCATCAAGCGTGCGTGCCCCGGAAAAATCGTCATCTCCTATCAGGGCGATGGCGACCTCGCGGCCATCGGCACCGCCGAAATCATCCACGCTGCCAACCGTGGCGAAAACATCACCGTCTTCTTCGTCAACAACGCGATTTACGGCATGACGGGCGGCCAGATGGCCCCCACCACGCTGGTCGGCCAAAAAAGTTCAACCTCTCCCTTCGGACGTCGTCCTGCCAACGAAGGCTACCCCATGCACATGGCCGAGTTAATCGCGACGCTCGAAGCGCCGGTCTATGTTGAGCGCGTAGCGCTCTGCGACGGCAAGAACATCATGAAAGCCCGCAAGGCCGTTCACAAAGCTTTGGAAATTCAGCGCGACGGCATCGGCTTCTCTTTCGTCGAACTGCTCTCGCCGTGTCCCACAATCTGGTCCAAAGATCCGGTGGAAGCCCGCAAATGGGTCTCCGAAAAAATGATTCCGCAATTTCCGCTCAATGTCTTCCGCGACCGCAAACACGATCCGGTAGAAAACGCGGTAATCCCTCAGCGCTCCATTCCCGAAGTCTTGGAAATCGGTAGCGCGCCCGCAGCAACAGCCGCCCCCGGCAGTCCGGCGGAGCAAAGCTCCGCAGTGCCGCCGGCGCCACAACACCAGCACCACTTCAAAGATTTCCAAGTCAAAGTAGCCGGATTCGGCGGACAAGGCGTTCTTCTTCTCGGCCAGCTCCTCACCGAGATGGGCATGCGCGAGGGCCTTGACGTTAGCTGGCTCCCATCCTACGGCCCGGAAATGCGCTCCGGCAGCGCGCACTGCCACGTTTGCCTCTCAAAGACAAGAATCGGCTCTCCACTGGCTTCCCATCCCGACGTGCTGGTAGCCATGAATGAAGTCTCGCTTCGGAAATTTGCATCGCAGGTGGCCGCCGGCGGCCTCATCCTCTACAATGCCGAACGCCTTCCGCAGGATTTCCAGCTCCCGCAAGCCAGAGTCATTTGCATCCCGGCCTCAGCCATGGCCGACAAGCTAGGCTCAACCAAAGCAACGAACATAATCCTGCTCGGCGCGCTCCTCGAAGAAACCGAATGTCTGCTGGCCGCCACCGCGCAAGGTGTCCTGGAAACGAAGGTAAAAAAGGTTGAATTAAAGGAAGTGAACCGGAAAGCTCTGGCTGCTGGCCATGACTTCATCGACCACTACGTAAGGGTAGGAGCGGTAGGCCAACCCGACGGCTGCGGATATTAGGACGTCGATCGTTTCGATTTGTCGTGTAGCGTGGCGCCACGCCCCAGACCGCCAAAGTGGCGCCCGCACAATCTCCTGCCTCTCCCACAAGTGCCGAAGCTGGACCACCAGCCAATTGGTCCGAGGTAACCCCTACCCAAATTATTTGCAATCGGCGAATCATTGAATGCCATGTAAGCTATGACATCGTGATTGAGGAAAAAATCAGCGAATGTTTTGGCGATGCTGAAGCCACCAGTTTGGGTACAGGTTGGTGGAGTGGAGTCGTGTCGGTCTTCTTCGGCTGTCTTTCATTCGGAGGAGTTTTATGCCTCCACTTTCCTCAGCTGCTAACCTCACCACAATTGCGCGTGCATTATCCCATGCATGCAATCCGCCTTTTGATCCAGTGCCTCATTATGGGGGCAGCTCTTTTTGGAGTCCTCTCTTCGATTCTCCGGAAGAAAAAAGTTCTGGCATTAACCGGAATCTCGCTCGCAATCGCCGCGACTGCTTGGGGCGGGTGGAGCGTGCGGATTAACGGACCCCTCCGCGACGGGCCTGCAATCGGCCTCGACTGGTTTTTGCTCGATTTGCTTTTGACGGCACTCATCTATGTGCCACTCGAAAGATTCTGGCCACAGCGCCCAGAACAGGGAACATTTAGAAAAGAGTGGACCTTGGACATGGTTTACTTCATGTCCACCCACCTTCCAATACAGATCCTGTCTTTTTTGATTTTATTGCCCGTTATTCAAGCGACGAAATATCTGAGTGTACCCACCCTTCAGTTGTTGATTGCCCGGCTGCCTTGGCCTTTGCAGTTTTTCTTGGCGGTCCTGGCCGCGGACATTGCCGAATACTTCATTCATTTGGCCTTCCACAAAGTGCCGTTTCTTTGGCGCTTTCACGCTGTTCATCATTCTTCGCAAGCGCTGGATTGGCTATCGGGCTCACGTGGTCACTTCTTCGAGAACGTCATCGTGCGCGCCGTCATACTTATGCCCCTCATGCTTGGATTTTCGCAATCCATCATCCTGGCCTATCTGATCTTTGTCACACTTCAGGCCACTTGGTCCCATTGCAATTTCGCTCCGCGTTCGAAATGTCTGGAAAGGTATCTTGTAACCCCCAGATATCACCACTGGCACCACACCTCGCAAAGAGAGGGACTGGACAAGAACTTTGCTGTCCACTTTCCATGGATCGATCGGATCTTCGGAACTTATTACTATCCCGAAGAGTGGCCAGAACACTATGGCCTGGACGGAGAGAAGATCCCGCCTGACTTCATCGGGCAAACAGTCGAACCGTTCACTAAGAGGAGAAAGAGCGCAGTAGGCTTCTAGTGGTTCCAGACTCAGTGTGGTGGAGGATTCGGGGGTCTTCTGCCTTGGGCGTCTACTTCGTGCAACGCTGGAAAAATACGTCACGCGCTGCGCGTCGCTGCTTGTTACGCCGCTCGTTCCGGCCCGCTCTTGACCTTTCCCGTATTACTGGCATTCAACCGGATGCGGCTAACCCGCGCCGTCTTCAGCACGAGTTCGCTCGAAGCTTGCGGCCCCTCGCCTGCCATCACCCCACCGGCCGCCAAAGCAAACCGCAACGCATCCGCCTGATCTTCGAAATAAAGCACGACTTGGCCCGACATAGAACTTCTCCTGATTCCTGGAGGCGCTGAGAAAGATCAATCCGACGCAGTGGCAAAGAATGCAGTGGCAAAGAGCAGATCCCAAGGAACGAAGTGGCAAAGAACGAAGTGAAGACGAAGCGGCCCGGAACACTCCAATTCACTTGATTGTGAAAGAACCCATCCCCGAGTCAAAGTACTTTTCTTGGTTCCCAAAGTCCACGGTAGTATGGGCGACGCTCGCGCATATTCAATGGCGTGTCCCCCCACCCGGCAGTCGCCGCCATCCTGCCGTAAAATATTGCTTCCTATGCCAATCACCGAAGAGATTGCCGCTGCCTCCCTCGACCAGGTCTGGATCCGTTCTCAGTTCCCGTCTCTCGCGCAGAAGGTGAACGGCCATCCCGCCGTCTTCCTCGACGGACCGGGCGGCACGCAGGTTCCGCAGCGCGTCATCGATGCCATCTCCGGCTATCTCGCCCGCGACAACGCCAACACCGGGGGCGCCTACGAAACCAGCCATCGCACCGACCGCATGATCGCCGAGGCGCGCGCGGCTATGTCTGACTTCCTTAACTGTGACGCCGGCGAGATCGTCTTCGGCGCGAACATGACCTCGCTCACCTACGCTATCAGCCGCTCTATCGGACGCGAGCTCTTGCCGGGCGACGAAATCGTGCTCACTCTGCTCGATCATGACGCGAACTTCTCCCCCTGGAAAGCACTTGAGGAAAAGGGCGTGATCATCCGCGCAGCGAAGTTTCATGAAGCCGACTGTACGCTCGACATGGAAGACGTCGCCCGGCTGATTACGAGCCGCACCAGGCTCGTCGCCGTCGGCTATGCATCCAACGCGGTCGGCACCATCAACGACGTGAAAGAAGTCGTGCGCCTCGCCCGCGCCGTCGGAGCACTCAGCTACATCGACGCCGTGCACTACGCTCCGCACGGACTCATCGACGTGCGCGCTCTCGATTGCGATTTCCTCGCCTGTTCGACCTACAAGTTTTTCGGCCCGCACATGGGCGTGCTCTACGGCAAACGCGAGCATCTCGAGCGCCTGCGTCCCTACAAGCTTCGTCCCAACTCGGACGCCATTCCCAACTGCTGGGAGCGGGGCACACTGAATCACGAGTGCATCGCCGGCATCAAGGCCTGCGTGGATTATTGGGAAGATTTGGGGCGACGTGCGAATCCTTCGGCCGCAAGCCGGCGCGCCGCGATCGCAGCCGCGCACGCCGCAATTCACAGTCATGAGCGGGCGCTCGCCGAAAAGATGATTGCTGGTTTAACAGCGATTCCTGGATTGAAGCTCTACGGCATTTCCGATCCGCGGCAATTCGATCGCCGCTGCGCCACCTTCGCGGTGCGAGTCGATGGCCACTCGCCGCTCGAACTAGCGACCAGGCTTGGCGATCGAGGCTTCTTTACCTGGGACGGAAATTACTACGCCATTAATGTAACGGAGCAACTCGATGTCGAGCGCAGCGGCGGATTCCTGCGGATCGGGCTCGTCCACTACAACACGCCGGAAGAAGTGGAACGCCTGCTCGCCGCGCTGCGCGAGACTGTAGATGTGTAGCTCAGGAGCGCGACCTGGGAGCTGCGCTACTTCTTCGCCCTAATCTCTTCCACGCGATTTTCTCGCCCTACCAGCGCCAAGCTAGCCAGCCCAATGAACAGGCCGTGCTCGACGATTCCCGGAATGTTGCTCAGCGCACGCGCCAGCGCGGGCGGGTCTTCAATCTTTCCGAAATTGCAGTCCAGAATTGGATTGCCATTATCAGTAATGTAGGTGCTGCCGCCGGGGCGGGTACGAATTCTTGTCGACGCCCCCAGACTCTGGATTTTTCTCTCGACCACCGCCCGGGCGAAACTAACGATCTCTACCGGCAGCGGAAATTTCCCCAGGTGCTCGACTACCTTCCCCGAGTCCGCGATCACCACCATCTTCTTTGCAGCCGAGGCGATCACTTTTTCCCGCAGCAGCGCGCCCCCTCCGCCTTTGATCAAGTTCAGCTCCGGGTCGATCTCGTCGGCGCCGTCGATTACGATGTCGATGACCGGGTTCTGATCCAGCGTGGTTAGCGGCACGCCGACTCTACGGGCAAGTTCGGCAGTGGCGTTCGAGGTCGGGATGCCGGTAATCTTTAGTCCCGCCTTCACACGCTCGCCCAGAGCGATAACCGCGAAGTAGGCGGTCGACCCCGTGCCTAGCCCGACAATCTGATTGTCGCGGACCAGTTCGGCAGCGGCGCGTCCAGCTAATTCTTTTTCGGATTCATTGGCCATGGTTTGAACGAACTCGGCATTATTGCATAGACGAGATTTTATCTTTATGACCTTTTTCTCTCAGCGGCCGACCATCTGGCCAGTGCCTAAGTCTTTACGGGTCTCAAGCACTTCCCTTCGTGTACCTTACTGTCCTTGGTGGTTGAAGCTCTTGCGAATTCAGACCCACGTCGGCGTACGCTTCGTTACTTTCTGAACAGCTCGATGTACACGAGGTAGCCGCCAAGCGCCAGGCCGAACAGGCCCAGCAGATACGACACGATGTCGATGACGAAACCGGCTGGTTCGAAGGCGTCTTGGTCGAGCTGGACGCGGGTCCTGCGATAACGCGAAAGCCCGGCAAGAATGAGCAGAACTCCGCCGACGATGGAGATTACGCCGAACCAGGCGGTGACGCCGTAGGTATCAGAGGCGCGCCCTTCGAGATGAATGAACTCGCGCAGGGCGATCGAGAACCGGCCAATCGCAAATCCGAAGATAATGGTGGCGATGCCCGTCCGCACCCAGGCGAGAAAGGTGCGTTCATTGGCAAGGTGGTCGCGCGCGCGGTTGGGGTTCGGGGGCAAGGCGATATTATTCCACGATCAGCCGGCGATCATTTTGCCCAGAATTTCTTTCAGCATCTTCGCCGCTACCATGGCGGTGAGTTGCATGTTGTCTTGCGCCGGATTGAATTCCACCAGGTCTGCGCCTGCGATTCTGCCCGTTATAGCGTGAATATGTGCGATCGCTTCGCGGGTTGACATGCCTCCCGGCTCACGATGCGAGATGCCGGGCGCAAAAGCAGGATCGAGCGCGTCCATATCGAATGATATGTACACCGGGCCATCGACCTTCATGCGATCGAGCGCGGGCAGCTTGCGCATCTCGATCACTTCCACCCCAAATTTCTTCGCTTGCTCGCGCTGGTGCGAATTCATGGTGCGGATGCCGACCTGGATCAGCCGCTTGGCAGCGCCCGCCTCCATGATGCGCGCGAATGGGCAGGCGTGCGAAAGCCGATTGCCTTCCAGTTCGTCGTACAGGTCGGGGTGCGCGTCAAAGTGAATGACTGTCAGATCGGGAATACGCTGGCCGAAGGCGCGCACGATCGGCAGCGTGATGGAATGATCGCCGCCCATGCACACGGGCCGCAAATTGCGGTCGAGGAGTTCGCCAACCTTCTCTTCGATCGCGGGAAATGGCTCTTGAAAATCGAACTTCAGATCGCCGGCGTCGCAATACGTGCCTTCATCGTTAAGGTCGACCCCGGACTCCGTGGATGAGTTCGCGGAGTCGGATCCAAAAGCGACGCGGATAATAGGCGGAGCGCCGGCCGCTCCCCGAAGCCAGGAAGAGTTGGCGTCAAACGGAATCCCCAGCAGGACCGGGGTCCCGGGCTTGGCGGATTTGATGCTCGTTGTCAGGTTCCGGTCCTGCACAGGCCGAAGCCCGTGCCATCCACATTATGTCTCTTCGTCCTGGCCCGTTTCGTCGATCAGAAAGCCGCCCGATTCATCCACCAGTTCGCGGAGATGTTGATAGTGTTCGTACCATTCCGTGGCCGCTTCATAGACGAACATGCATCCCTGGTAGGCCCAGGCAAGCTGCACAAATCCGGTCTTGCCGATGTGAGTTTTCAGCCAGCGGCCCTCTTCGAGATCTTCATCGCTCGAGTAATCGGCGTCAGCCAGGCGCTCGGTGAGGCGGTTGTGCTCCTCGCGGTCCAGGACCCAGGAGTGCATCGTAAGAAAAGCCGCGTTGGTCGACTTGGCCAGTTCCACGAAATCCTTCCAGCCGTCAGGATTCTGGCCCGAATCCCACAGCACGCTCGGCACCTCTTCGCACTCCACGTAGCCGTGGAATCGGCGCATGCCCAAGCCTTCAATGAAGGCGGTCATGTCGTCTTTCATGGCCGTTAAATCGTCTGGATGAGCAGACATAATCACCATCTATTGTACGGCCTGCGGAGGATCCGAGGCGAATTCGCGGGCGGGAGCTTCGAACTCTGTGCGGTGTGTCATCAACCTCCGGCCGAGGGCGGAAGGATTCCCGAAGCTCGCAGCCCAAAGCCAATGGCTCGCGCTTGTTACCGCTGTGTTAAACTTTCTGTTCACTTGAGCAGATTCTGACATGCTTTTCTCCAAAGAATATGTGGGCTATCTGGCCCGCGAAGTCTCCAAAAAACTGGTCGCTAGCGGGTTGATCGAGACCAAGGCTACGCCTGCCTTGACCGAGAAGGTCCATGCCGCCCTGCTCGATGAACTGGCGCTCGAGGACCGCATCAACGACGAGGTGCGCGTGATCCTCGAGGCCTATTCCGACGAGATGCAGAAGAGCGGGGCGAATTACCAGGAGATGTTTCGCAAAGTAAAGAGTGAGCTGGTGAAGAAGTATAAAGCGGTGCTGTAGATTTTTCGGAGGACCTTGCTGCTGTGCGCTTGAGCCGCGACAAAGTGAACAAACTGGCGCATGTCGTCACCGACGCCGTCGCCGACATGGATTCGGTCGATTTCATCGAAGACCGCAACACCATCCGCCTCGAAGTGCGCAAGATCATTGAAGATTTGCTGATGCAGGAAGCGCGCATCGATCAGGAGGCGCGCCGCAAAATCGAGAGCCAGAAGCGCACCATTATCGAGGGGTCCGAGGAGTGGACCATTCTTTACCGCAAGTATTACAACGACGAGGTAAAGAAGCTGGGACTGTAGAACCCAGCCGTCTGCCGTCAGTCCTCAGTCTCCCTCTCCTTCCGCTTCATTTTCCGAATTCCAGCTCCGGCATCTTCAACACCTCTTCCTGATCCTTTTCCTTTTTGCTCGAAATGCCCATCGCTTTCAATTCCTTTGCCACCGGCTGAACCTCCTGCAAAATTCTCGCCAGGGTCTGGGCCGCGGCTTCTTTGTCGCTGTTATCCGCTCCATTGCGCTGTAGCACAGATTGCAGCAGGGATTTCTCTTCCGGATAAACCACGATCTTTACCTCGTCGCTGTCTGGAATGCCTGCCGCTTTCTTTGCCAGTTGGAGCGCGGTCTCATAGCCGCCCAGTTCATCGACCAGGCCAAGATTCTTTGCATCCTGCCCCGACCAGATTCGTCCCTTGGCAATCTCCAGAACTTTTTCCTTCGGCAGCTTGCGGCCATCGGCAACTTTGCCCGTGAAGTCTATGTAGACACGGTCAAGCCATGCTTCGAAGCGCGCCCACTCCGCGGGCGTGTAGTCTTGCGTGCCCGTAAACATCGTCGCTCTCTCTCCGTCGTGAACTTCATCCCACGACAGGCCGACTTTGTCCCAAAGCCCGGAGGTCAGCATCTTCCCGCCCAGGACTCCAATCGAAGCCGTAATAGTGCCCGGTTGGGCGACAATCTTGTCGGCCGCCATGGCCACGAAGTATCCGCCCGAGCCCGCCAGATTGCCCATGGAAACGATGACCGGCTTGCCCGCTTTACGCGCGTTCACGACCTCACGCCAGATCGTGTCCGACGCCACATACGAACCGCCGGGGCTGTCAACGCGGAACAGAATTGCCTTGACGCGATCATCATTGGCGGCGGCCCGAATCGCGGCGGCTACCGTGTCGGAGCCCATCGTCTGCTCGCCTTGCACGGGATCGTAATCGCTCTTGCCCCGCGTGACGGCGCCGACTCCGTAGACCAGTGCGATGCGCTTGCCATGGTCGTGCGGGCGTCCGGCCCGGTCGAGATATTTATCGAGATAGAGAAGTTCTGCGCCGCTTCCGGCCTGCGCTTTGACCTTGCCATACACCTCGTCGCGATAGGCAATGCCATCGACTAGCTTCGCATCAACCGCTTCTTTGCCCAGATACGGTCCGGAGTCCACCACCGATTGAAATTTGTCGGGCGCAATCTGCCGCGCCGCGCAGATCCCGTCCTTCATCTGCCCAAACCACGAATTCAAGATAGCCGTCATCTCCTCGTTATGTGCGGGCGTGTACTTCGACTCCGTATAGAAGTTGAGCGCCGCTTTGTATTCGTAGCGATGATCGCCGTGGAAGCTCATGCCGAGTTTGTTCAGCGTGCCCCTGATGAACGGCGATTCCATGATCAGCCCGGTCAGCCCGACGTCTCCCGAGGGCTGGAGATAGATCTGGTCGAACGCCGTGGCCAGATAATACGCGCCGTTACCCGGCCCAAACTCGCCGAAGGTCTCGCTATACGCGACCGCAAATTTTTTGTGCGCGCGGAAGCGCATTACCGCGTCTCGAATCTCCTGGATCTGCGCCATGGGCATGGGGGCCGCGCCCACGCGGGCAATCATGCCGACGACGCGATCGTCCGAGGCGCCGCGGTCGATGGCGTCAACCACATCACGCAGGGTCTCTCTATCGGTCGACATCAGGCGCGCCGTCGGCGTGTCCGGCACATTCTCGAGAAACGATTTGTCGAGATTCGCTTCGAGAATGGTCTTGGAGGGAACATGCCCTTTGAAATCGATGACGGCAAAGAGGACGATCGCCATTCCGATAAGCCACAGAGCGCCCAGAATGGCGAAGAAGCGGATGATAATTTTGGACATTGGTTCTCCTCTTGTTCTTCCCTTGGATGACAGAAAAGTCTAACGCGGATCGAATGAGAGGGTGGAACTCTGGCAAGATCCTCCCCTTCGATTTTTCGGTATGACAAGACGCGGGTACAGCCCTCTCGGCTGGCTCCTACTCCGGCAGGCCCATGCGGCGCATCAGGTCGCCGTAGCGCGGGTCGGAGTGAATTGAATCCAAGGCTGGATAGCGAACAACCGATGGGAGTTCGTCGTTCCCGTCGGTGAAGGCTTTGTTGAGGTACTCAAAAGCCATATCGCGATCTCCGGCGAGGGCCGCGGCTGCGCCGACGGCGGCGGAGCGGTCAGTGCCGGTGATTTTCATCGCGAGTTCCACATAGTTTTTGGCCGTGGGCGCGGAAGAGACGGGGCTATCCATGATTTTCCCGAGCTCGCGAACGGCATCGCCGAAATTACCAGTCGTGGCATAGAGCTGCGACAGTTTGTAATGCGCCGGCTGAAACTTGGGATCGCGTTCGAGAACTTTTTTGAACTCAGCCAGCGACTCAGGATAACGGCGCGCTTCCATCAGTAGCAGCGCATAGTTGGTATTCACGATCGAAGAGAGAGGATCGAGCGATAGGGCAATGCGGTATTGCTCGAAGGCCTCGTCAAAGCGCTTCGTGGGAGCGAGGTAGGTGTGGGCGTAAAAATAGCGGGTGGCCGCATTGTTGGGATTCAATTCGATGGCGCGGCGGAATTCGGCGTCGGCATCGGTCCACTTCCATTCAGCCGCCAGCGCGAGCGCGCGTGCAGAATGCGCCTCGGGAAGCGAGTCATCGAGCTTGAGCGCCTTGCTAGTCGCGTCATCCGCCAGAGCCTGCGTTTGCTTTGACGTAAGACCGATATCGTAACTGGCGGCGATGTTATAGGTGTCGGCAAGCCCCGCATAGGCGAGCGCGTAATTAGGGTCGGCCGCGATCGCTTGCTGGAAGAGTTCGATGCTTTTCTTCAGCCCGTCCGGCGTACGTCCATACCAGAGCTGTCGCCCTTCAAGGTAAAGCCGGTAGGCCTCGGGATTGTTGGTTCCAACCTTTGCCATGCGCTGCTGCGTGTTGTCATTGAGCTGGATGCGCAGCTTGCTCGAAATATCGCGCGTAATATCTCCCTGCACGTGCGTGATGTCGGCCGGCTCGCGGTCATAATGCGCGCCCCACAGTTCGCTGCCGTCTGAGGTGCGCACCAGATCGGCTTCGACCGCCACATGATCTTCATGTTGAATGATGCGGCCGACCAGCAGCGCATCCACTTGTAGCGTCTGCCCGATTTTTTGCGGATCGTCTTCCTTCCCCTTATAGCGAAACACCGTGCTGCGCGCCATCACCCTGAGGTTGGGAAGTTGCGAGAGGCTGCTGATCAGGCCTTCCGTCAGGCCGTCGCTCAAATATTCATTCTTCGGATCATTGGTCGCATTGACGAATGGCAGAACCGCGATGGAATCGATTTTGCCGGATGCGGATTTTGCACGCAGGAAATAAGTCGCCGCCCCCGCAATAACGATGACCACGATGGCCACGATGCCCGCGATCAGATACGTGCGTGACCGCGCCGGCTGCGCGCCTGAAATGGCGGATCCGCTCGCAGCACTCTGTCCCGCGGCCGGCGGCGCGGGAGCCACGTTGCTCGACGAGATCGCGCTCGCCGCCGCAGCGCCTGTCGCTGTCACCGTCGCTGTTGCTGACGAAGCTCGGCCCGAATCGACATCCCGCTTCAGTCGAACCAGATCCGCGCGCAGGTCGGCCGCACTCTGGTAGCGCAGATTGCGATCCTTTTCCAGCGCCTTGTTCACGATGCGATCGAGTTCCACCGGCGCGTCGGGGTTGAGCCGCGCGATCGGCGCGGGCGCTCCATCGAGAATGGCCTTGAAGATCTCAGCCGAACTGCCTCCGCGAAACGGCAGCGCGCCGGTCGACATCTCGTACAGCACCGCGCCGAACGAGAAAAGATCGCTGCGCGCGTCCGTGTCCTTCGCGCGCGCCTGCTCCGGCGACATATAGGCGACCGTGCCAATCGTCGAGCCAGGGCTGGTGAGATGCTCTTCCGCCTTCGCGACCGAGACCGTCATCGTGTTGGCCGACGCACTCGACGGCGAGGCCGAAGGCAGCGCCTTCGCCAGGCCGAAATCGAGCACCTTGGCGTGCCCGCGCTTGGTCACAAATATGTTGGCCGGCTTGATGTCGCGATGAACGATGCCCTGCGAGTGCGCCGCGTCCAGCCCTTCCGCAATTTCGATGGCCAGCCCAAGCAGCGTTTCATTTTCGAGCGGCTGGCCCGAGATAAGGTGCTTGAGGGTAACCCCATCCAGATACTCCATGGCGATGAACGTCTGGTCGTCATGCCGGCCGATTTCATGAATCGTGCAGATGTTCGGATGGTTCAGCGCAGAAGCGGCGCGAGCCTCGCGCCGAAAGCGCTCCAGCGCCTGCGGATCGCGCGCCAGTTCATCGGGCAAAAATTTGAGGGCAACGAACCGGCCAAGTTCGGTGTCTTCCGCTTTGTACACTACCCCCATGCCCCCGCCGCCGAGTTTTTCGACGATCCTATAATGCGAGACGGTCTGGCCAAGCATGCGGCGCGGGCTCCCAGGAGACAAGTTGATTCATCTTACGGAGCGCTGCGATAGGCGTCAACGAACCGGCGGGGGTAAGCCGTCAATGAAAGCGTTGGGGGGTAAACGGACAGGCAGAGCAGGGAGTTCATGTCGGTGGCGTCGCGGAACGTGGCCGTCCGTTCTCGCGGAGGACCGCGCGGGAGAATGCTGATCTAGTGCTCGACTGCGATGGCCCACTCAAGTCCTACATCACTTGAGCAGGCCACCAGCCATCCTCTTCTGCAAGTTGTCCTCCAACAACCGCATCGAGGATGATCAATCAATCCCGCTACTCCACCTTGAACACCGTCTTGCTCACCACGCTCCCTCCCTTGGTCGTGATGGTAATGCTTCCGGTTTTTGCGCCCGCCGGAACCGTGGCCGTGATCTCCGTATCGGATACGACCGTGAAGCTCGCCGCGACGCCGTCGCTAAATGACACGCCCGTAGTCTGATCGAATCCGCTGCCGACGATCGTGACTTCGCTTCCGACGCTGCCACTCTTCGGGCTCAGCGATTTGCAGGCGGGCAGCACGCTGAACGGCTGCATCGCGGTCAGCGTGATGCTTCCCGTCGTCACCGTCACCGGCCCGGTCAAAGCGCCGGCAGGCACTGTGGCGCTGAGAAAAGTCGACCCTGACCTCGTCACTTTTGTCGCTTTCACTCCGCCAAACTCCACTGTCGTCGCCGAATCGAAGGCCTGACCGAGGATCCCAACCTTGCTGGCTTCGGCGCCCGAGGTGCTCACCAGCTTCACAAAAGGTTCCAGCCCCATATCCAGCGAGTAGGCATTGCCGCACCCAATGTCATTGCCGCAGCTCAAATCGCCGCCGTTCGACGTCGTGCCGTAGAAAATCCCATTCGTATTTTGCTGGATCGCCGATTGCGGCCCGTATCCGTCCGTGCAGGTGCCGCTCTGGCAAAAGGTGTAAAGCGTGGTGAAGGTGCCCTCGGTCGTGATGTTGAAGATCGTGCCTGCGTAACCGGCATTGCCGGAGGCAGTCACACCATAGAGCTTTCCGTCCGAGCCGAGTGTGAGCACAGAGCCGGGCCCTTTGCCATCGCCGTTTGCGGGCATGACATCGTGCAACTTGGTGTATTGGCCGCTCGGGGTGATTTGGAACACCACGCCCTGTGCGCCATAGACCCCTCCGTTGAAAGTGGTGCCATAGAAATTGCCGTCGCTTGCCTGCACCAGCCCGTACCAGGGAGTTTCGCCGTCCGTGCCTGAGAAATTGTGCAGCACCGTCACCGTCCCTGTCGGCGTCATCTTGAAGATGGTGCCGTCACCATTCGCGCCGCCGTAAGGGAGCCATTCCGTAGAAATTGCCATCCGTCCCCTGCACCAGGTTTGCCTGCACTTGCTGGCCTTCGCTTGTCGGATCGAACGTGTGCAACAACGTGAACTGGCCTTTCGAACTTATCGAGTATGCCGTGCTGTAATTGTTGGCGCCGCCGTAAGGCACCGTTCCATAAAAGAGTCCATTCGTCCCTTCGATCGGCGAGGAGACCGGATTCTTGCCATCGCCGTTTCCGATGAAGGTATAAAGGATTGTTTCCTCACCGGCCTTACTAACCTTCCAGATCGTTCCCCAGCCGCCCTGGTTAAAGGTCACCCCGTAGTAGTAGCCATCCGTCCCCAGTGTCGCGCCGCCATTTGGATAATAGCCAACATCGTTCAGAACTTTCGGAGTTCCTCCCAGACTCACTTTGAAAAACGTTCCATAGAAGCCTCCGTTGACGGAGGTGAAGTACATTTCCCCATCCTCACCCTGGGTCACAATCTGACTCGATGGGTTCGCAATGCCATTTCCGCCCTGATTCGTCGAGAAGTTGACCAGCGGCGTGTAGGTCTGCGCCTGCACTTGCGACGCCAACACTAGTCCAAGAGCCAGGGCGCCGAAAGAAAGACCGGCCAAAGCCGAACGAAACCGTGATTTTACGAACATCAAGAATCCTCCTAAATAGTTGAATCAATGTTGGTTGAACTACACTCCGCGATCCTGGGCGATCCGCGATGGGGGCACGCTAGTGGGGGTCGAAAAGCGGCCAGTCGGGCTATACTATGAGTTCCTTTCCCAGCCGCGGCAAGAGGCGAGTCGGGTCACTTCGGGCCAGGACAGGTCATTACTCCTTATGTCCTCGAGTTTGTCCGGGGTATCCGCCAATCCAGCTTCCGAATCCTCCAGGCGCCTCGATTCTTGGAAGGAAATTGCCGCCTTTTTCAATCGCGGCGAACGCACCGTCAAGCGATGGGAGTCCGAACGGGGCTTGCCCGTGCACCGCGTTCCGGGAGGCGGCCGCAGCGCCGTATTCGCCTATACCCACGAACTCGCGGCCTGGCTGGAAGGACGAACCCAGGAACTCGCCGGCGACGACGCCACAACAGCCCCCGAAGAAACAAAAAGTAAAGACACAAAGACTGAAGAGACGAAAGCCGACGCCGAGCCATTTCCCGGCGATCAAGTCAGAACACCGGCTTCACTCGCCGCGGACACCGGCCAGCCCGCACAATCCCCATTCTCAGCCAACCTGGCGGTCGCTCTCCTCGCGGTCCTCGCCCTCTTCAGCCTCGTCGCCTATTTCGGTATTAAGCGCGCCCGATCAAGTCATCCCGTCTCAACCCAGCGCACCCCGAACCACGAGGCCGAGGAACTTTACCTCAAGGGCCGTTATTACTGGAACCGCCGCACCCCCGAAGACCTCAACACCGCGATCGACTACTTCACCCAATCCATCGTCAAGGATCCAAGCGACGCCGACGCCTACGTCGGCCTCGCCGATTGTTACAACCTCCTGCGCGAATTCGGAGCCATGTCTGCCGCCGAGGCCTACCCCCGCGCCATTGCCGCCGCCCAGCGCGCCGTTCAACTCGACGACTCTTCTGCGGAAGCCCACGTTTCGCTCGCCTTTCCTACCTTCTGGTGGTCGTGGAAAGCGGCCACCGCAGAGCGCGAATTCAAGCGCGCGCTGCAACTCGATCCCAACCTGGTCCGCGCCCACCACTGGTATGCGACCTTCCTTCTCGCGCTCGGACGCTATCAGGAAGCGCTCCCGGAGATCGAACGGGCCCAGCAACTTCAGCCCTCCGCCTCCACCATCCTCGCCGATAAAGGATTTCTCCTCTGGGAGTCCGGCCGCCACGACGAGGGTCTGACGCTGCTCGAACAGCTCGAGTCCTCCGAGCCTTCTCTTTCTTCTACCCATGACTACCTCGGACGAATCTTCTGGCAGCAAAAGGATTACGCGAGAGCCCTCAAGGAGTGGCGCGAGTCCGCCGAGCTTCGCCATGATCGCGATGGGCTGGCTGTAGCCGAAGCGGCCGAGCAAGGCTTTGCCGCCAGCGGACTTCGCGGCCTCTATGAAAAAGAATTGCCGGTCCAGAAGGAAATCGTCGATCGCGGCGCCGGCTCCGCTTATGAACTCGCGTCCACGTTTGCCGCGCTTGGAATGAGGAAGGAAGCGCTCGCCTCCCTGCAGCTCTCATTCGACCGCCGCGAAAGCGGAATATTACTTGCCTACCCTCAGATTCCCGAGTTGCAGAACGATCCCGCCTACCAGGCGCTCCACACCCGCGCCAGTCAGATGCTCTCACAGTGAGCAGGTTCTATCCTCGGTCTGGCACGAAACCGGGTTGCGACGAATCGGCCCGGCTCGCGGCCCCAAGGTTGATTGAACTCCCTCCCGCGCAGTCCAAAGGCCGCTTCCGCCGCCATTTCGGAACGAAAGGGAACTACCCCAGGTGGGACCAGTTCCCGACCTCGTAACCGCACCTTGGTGCCCAGAACACGCCCTTTGGAAACTTGTCCCCCTTCGGGAAGCCGCGCCAGAATGGGATTTTGGATTCATCTAACCCTATGTCTCTGACTCTTGGTGCCGGCCTTGCTTGTTTCCTCGCGCATCCCTCCAGCGCGAGTGTGCTGCGTTCCTCAACAGTCCCAGAGTTTAAGGTCCTGTTTCTGCTGGGCGGGGGTCTGATTGTGTTGGCCAGCTTGGTCCGATGGCTCTATCCCCTCGGCGGAACAGTCGCCCCGAAGAGCATGGAAGTGATGATGTGGATCTCCCCGGCCGAGATCACCGACCAATTCGCGGGACACGAGACGAGATAGTAGACATCTTCCGCTGTTTTCGGTCGTTAACGGATAAAGCCGGGCAATACCCCTAAAATTCCAGGTAAGAACCGGGCCGCGGCGGCGGTGCGCCCTGCGTGCCCGTCGGCAACAGGTTTTCGCCGGTGCCGTGCAGGGTTTCCCATGCAGCCTCCGTCAGCGCCGGGTCGGCGCCCACAATATCGCGGATCATCTGCCAGGCTGCCAGGTTCAGCGCGCCCTCCGGCGCAGGTCCCATCGCCAGCGACACCGAACACGGCGGACAGAAAGAGATGCGCTGCGCCGATGACTTCTGCCGTGGCCGCACGCCAACCGTTTGCGCAAACAGATAGATGGCAACCGATTTGTCGCCCGCTTCGATCTCCCGATTGCAACGCAGACAAAAAGAGTGTTCCACGTTCTCCGCCGGTTTCTACTGTCTCCAATTGGCGGCGCGCCCAGCAAGTATGCAGGCGGATTCCTGCCGCCAACAGAATCACATCCATTGAGTACAGACCGGGAATCAAGTTGTGGTCTATGCAACTGCGCTGTGGAGCGGGCACTCTACTTCCGGGGACATGCGAATCCAACCTCGTATCGCTGTCAAGGCCGGCGCAGTCGAAGGATCGAGACGATCTGTTCGCCAGCAAGTGGCGGCGATCTGCTATCGCGCGGGCGCGGCGGGAATCGAGTTTCTGCTGGTGCGGACGCGCGGCGGCCGCTGGATCTTCCCCAAGGGCGGAGTTGAACCCGGACTCACTCAGGCCCAGTCGGCGGCGCTGGAGGCCTTTGAAGAAGCCGGCGTTCACGGCCGGATCGAAGAAATGCCCTTTGCCCGATATCGGCTCGCGAAATCATCCGGGCGCCAATCGTCCGGCAAACGCAACCGCAGAAACGAAAAGCGCAAAGACGCCAACAATTCGCTGAAGACAACTGACCCGGTCCTCGAACGCGAGACCGTGACCGCGCATCTGTGCGAGGTCGCGCACCTCGAGGAGCCGCAGGAAGCATATCGCACGCCGACCTGGTTCTCGCCGCCGAAGGCCAAGCGGCGTCTGACGTCGAATCGCAACCGGGAATTTGGCGCGGAACTCGCAAACATCGTCGATCGCGCGGTCTCCCGCATCCGCCGCCTCGAAGCAAGCGCCAGCCGCGAATTTGCCGACGATGCGCTGCGCAAAGTTCGCTTTGAAGCGTGCGAGACTCTTCCGGCGCACCGAGGGGCAAACTTCGTAGCGCGCTCGCTCCTGATTGAGGCGCGCGGCGCGCGGCCCAATCCGGCCATTGAATTGGAACCGGCCGCGCCCCTCGCTCGCCGCAAGACGAATTATGTCCAGTAAGGTCGGGGCGCGAGTGGAGCGTTCCGCGATTCCGCGATACCATCTCTGGTGATGCTCCGCGAAGCGACCATTGAACATCGTCAGGAACCTCGCCAGGAAATTCTGCGCGCGGCTGCCCGCCTCTTTCAACAACAGGGATACGATGCCACCTCGATGAACGACGTCGCGGCGGCCCTCAAACTCTCCAAGGGCGGCCTCTACCATCACTTCCAGTCCAAGGACGAGATCCTTTTCCACATCATGTCGCATGCCATGGAGATCACCGAGGAGCGCGTCATCAAAGTGGCGATGCGCATCGACGATCCCGAGGAGCGCCTCCGCACCCTGATCCGCCTGCACATTGGCGTGGTCCTCGGCGAAGAGGATCGCGAGATCACCGTCATGCTGCATGAGAACCATCCTTTGCCGCCTGCGCTGCGCCGGAAGATCAACGCCCGCAAAAAAGACTATTTGCATTTCGTGGAGAACCTCATTGCCGACCTGCACCGCAGGCGCGGCACGAGCAGCACGGTGACGCCGCGGGCCGCGGCCTTCGCGCTGGTCGGGATGATCAACTGGATTTATCAGTGGTACAAGCCGGGCGGCGAACTCACCGGCGACGCATTGACGCGCCAGTTTACCGAGATCTTCTTTCGCGGGGCGGTTTGATTTCCAGTTCTCGGTTTGAGTGGATCGATGTTTGTCACCTTGTTTGCGACTCTTCCGATTGTTCATTCCCTATGACTCACTTCTTTCACATCGACGATCAGGCTCGCGAACGCGCTGCTCGCGGCAAGCTTTACTTCGAGTTCCTCCGGGTGCCGGCGATGAGCGCGGGCATTTATGTTCTCGCACCTGGCGCGATAGATCTGCAGAAGCCACATCGCGAAGATGAAATGTATTACGTTGTGCGCGGTCGAGCGAGGATGCAGATCGGTTCGGGCGAGGCGCGCGAAGATGCCGAGGTGCGCGCGGGCTCGGTGATTTTTGTAGAGGCGGAGCGCGAGCATCGCTTTTACGACGTGACGGAAGAGCTGGAACTGCTGGCGTTTTTTGCTCCCGCAGAGCAGGAGTGATGGGCGTCGCGAACGAACATGAAGTGTCGCGAAACGAACATGGCAAAGAATGTTTTGTTTCGTTGACGAGAAACGAACTCGCGTGGAGACGCTTTTGCGGGTCCGATGAGCGCTCTGCGTCTGCAGTGCAAAGTTTTTCCGTACAAAATTTTCGTCTTCGTTTTTTTACCTTTCGTTGACAACTAGACGGGGTTACACTGCTACGCTGGCAGTCGGCCGCGCGGGTCACTTCCCGCGTCCTTTGCGCCATTCAGGGGAAATTGAAAATGTCACTTAAAAGTAGAACAGCACAGGTGTGGTCCGTATTCGTCTCGCTCATTACAGGATTTTGTCTGATTTGCCTCAGCGCCCATGCCGGCGCACAAACCGGCGCATGGCTGACCCATTCGCACGACGACCAGCACACCGCGCTCTCTACCGTGGAGTCGCAGCCGCTGAGCGCAATTCACTGGCACACACCCGTGGATTTGTTTCCGCCCCAGGGCGAGATTTTTATTCATTACGGCTCGCCGCTCGTGACCGCCGCGAACACCGTCATCGTTCCCGTCAAGACCGGCAACAACAGCTTTAAGGTTGAGGCGCTCAACGCCGCGACCGGCAAAAAAGTGTGGCAGCTCAATACCGGATGGCAGGCGCCCGGAGCCGACTTCGTTCCCGGACTTGGGTCCGACCATGACCTCCAGCACGCTCTACATTCCTGACATTGCCGGACGCGTCATCGCCCGCCCCAATCCCGACGAGACCAAGCAGAAGATCAGCAAGCTCTACTTCTACGGCGTGAAAAACTTTAACAAGGCAAAGTCGACCTACGAGGCAAACATCCAGATCGATACGCCCCTGTCGACCGACGCCAGCGGTAACCTGTTCTTCGGCTTCCTGGCGCTCGGCTCGACGCCGCTGAATTTGCAGAGCGGGCTGGCGCGCATCGGGACCAATGGCACGGGAGCCTGGGTCTCTGCCGCCACCATGAGCGGCGATTCCTCCATCACGGAAGTCTCCATCAGCGCCGCGCCCGCCGTTTCTGCCGATGGCAGCATCGTCTATGTCGCCGTCGACAACGGCAACTATGGCTACCTCGTCGCGGTCAACAGCGTAACCCTCGCAACTATCAACAAAGTTCGGCTCAAGGATCCATCCTCGGGACTCGACGCTTGGATTTTTGACGCCAGCTCGGCCTCGCCCACGGTAGGGCCGGACGGTGATGTCTACTTTGGGGTGCTGGAAAATCCCTTCCCCAATCACAACGATCGCGGATGGCTCTTGCACTATAGCGCCGACCTTTCCCAGACCAAGACTCCGGGCAGCTTTGGCTGGGATGACACCGCGTCCATCGTACCGGCCTCCCTGGTTCCGAGTTATACCGGAACTTCGACTTACTTATTAATGACTAAGTACAACAACTATTGCGGAGTTGGGACGGGCAACGGACACAACGACATTGCCATTCTCGATCCGACGGCGACCGAACACGATCCGATTATTCCGAGCACCATGGTGATGAACGAGGTACTGACCCACGAGGGCGTTACTCCGGACGGAGATTGTCCGGGCGGAGTCAAGGAGTGGTGCATCAACACCGCGGCCATCGATCCCTTCACAAAGTCGGTGCTCGCCAATAGCGAAGATGGAAATCTCTATCGCTGGGACCTGACCACGAATTCGTTCACGCAGGTAATCACGCTCTCGACCGGCATCGGAGAGGCATACACGCCAACCGTAATCGGCGCCGACGGAACCGCGTATGCAATCAACGACGCCATCCTGGATGCGATAGGGAAGTGAAATAAGGATAAAGCGCAGCTCTCAGCCGCCAGCCGGAAGTTTTTGGGTCATTGATTTCTGGCGTCGCCGAGTCTCGCTGCTCTAGCCTTCGTGTTCTTGGTGGTTCGCGTTTTGTCTCGCGAGGATGGTCGCCCATTCAAGCCATCTTTCGGCTTGAGTGGGCTTCGCCGGCAAGCCTCGCTCTCGAAATCGTTATATAATCCCGAAACATCCCGGGGGCAGTCGCCTCGTTTCGTCTCAGATACGAGGCATCAAGGTTTCCTAAAATTCAACTCACAAAGGGAGGGACTATGTCCCATCACCTCGATTCACCCATTGCGCGGCAAGACATCCGCCTCGACATCACGGACCTGTACGTTTTCCGTGGGGAAACGGGCACGACTTTCGTGATCAACAATTGCCACTCCATCTTTGGACCCATTCCCGCGCCCGGCTGGCATCCGGAAGGAATGTATGAGTTCAAGGTCGATCTCGACGGAGATGCCGTCGAAGATGTGACCTACCGCCTTACCTTCGACGAACGCGATGCCCAGGGAAATCAGCGCTACGTCGTCCGCTGCATCCGGGGAGCCGACGCCGTCGATCCGCATGCCGCCGGCACGGTCATTGCGCAGGGTACAACCGGCGAGAACGTCAAAACAGCGAGCGGCTTACGCGTCTGGGCGGGCCATGCCAGTGATCCGTTCTGGATTGAGCCCGATGTGCTGCACGCAGTCGGTCACGCCTTTCAGGACGGCACGGTCGTGAACCTCGCCGGATGGGATCCGCGCCACGCGAAGAACCTCTTCGCAGGCCACACCCTCTATTCCATCGTCTTGGAACTCCCGGATAGTGAACTGCTCACCGGCGCCGGGCGGCGCATTGGCGTGTGGGCAGTGGCCTCGCTGGCCACCGACGCGGGAGGGTGGCGTTCTATCAATCGCGTCGGACTGCCCATGATCCACCCGCTGTTTACCCAGTACAACGAAGATCTCGGCAACCGTCTGAACGCCGGCCGCCCGGCCGACGACTTCGCAACTTACGGAGAGGCTGTCACTAAGGCAATCGCTGGCGTCGTGTCCGCCTATGGAACCGCGGAAGATCCACGAGCCTATGCGGAGAAGGTCGCGCACCGGTTCTTCCCCAACATCCTTCCCTATGAGGTCGGAACGCCGGCAGCGTTTGGCTTTGCGAGTGGAACGGGCGTTCCCTCACCGACAACGCCCCGAATGTCATGTTCTCGCTTGCGGCCAATACGCCCATCAGCCTCGGCATTGGCAAAGAGTCGGTTACCTCGAAACCCTCAAAAACCTTCCCCTACGTTCCGTCCGCAATGGCCAGGGAAGACCAGGCCGCTGCCTAAGTGCTGGGTCCCAGGTCTCGCCCTTTCGAGACCTGGGCTTCCCGAAACATGCATGCCCTGTCAACTTGACAGAATTGCGTCCCGCAAACCCCCATAAAGACATTCATCCAACATTCAAGTCCTTATTTCGTAAGATGATGGCATAAGTACTTTATCCTCAATAGCCAAAAGAAGACCAACCAGCGATCGCCTCAACTCCATGATTCTCCAGGCACAGGAATCTGAAAGAGAAGGCCTACCAGTACCAGAGAGTAATTATCGCTGAAGTAAAAAACGCCAAATTCGGCACATTTTCGGCGACCCCAAAATCAAACTTATTTTCCACCCTCCGGCTTCGTATTTCCTTCGCCAAAATTTCCGAATAATGTACGTACAATAATGTCAATGATTGCTCCACGTGGAGCATTTGTGCTCCCGACCGAAAACCGTCATGGAGGAAAAAACGGGGTAGGAGGGACGTGCCCGGGCCCGCAGCGAAGTTTACCCGGGGAAACGCGAAGTACTCAAAAATGCTCGCTAAATAGAACAGCCCGCAAGCTTTGCCGCTTACGGGCTGTCCGGTGGACTGGTTGGGATTGACAGAGGTGGTCACTCTTCGTGGCCCCTCGCTCACTCCGGTGCCCGTCACAACTTGTGCCGGGCGGATTCAGCCCATACTCACGGATTGTGTTGCGAGAGAATGTTTCCGCTTTCCCCGACCAAGGGTCCGCGAAAAACTCCTCTTAGAGCAACCGCTCTAAGTCTCAGCCACCTCACCTGGTCTGGTAATGCCACATCTATGACTATCTGAACTTTGCATCCGACCACCTCCTTTCCGGTGTAAGCGCAGAGTAGTACGAAAAGGAGATTGAAGTCAATCGGGCGATGGAGGGAATCCAGTTGGTCAATGCGCGCGCGCGGCGGGCGGTGTGGACGGAGACGGTTTGCGCACGGGGGTCACTTGCGGGAGGGCGCGCAAGTGGTTAGTCTCGCGAGAGATAGGGTGATTGAATGCTCTCTCTTCCGGTTTGTCTTATGGAGATCTCTCTACAAGACAGTTCGAGTTTGCGTCTTGAGGGCCGGGCTGGCCGTGCGTCGGCTGAGGGGTCGGACGCGGGCGGGTCGTGGGATCGCGAAGATCCTATGGAAAGATGTTGGCTCGGGCTTGGATGGATCGAGAGACCGGCGTTTGCGGAGCTGGTGGCTTGCTCGCTGGCAGCGCTGGCATACGTAGCGACGCTGTCGTTTGGATTCGTGTATGACGATGCGCCGCAGATTTTGAAGAATCCGGCAGTGCGGGCATGGCGGTTTGTGCCGCAGTATTTTACGGCGCATGTGTGGGCGGCGATTTATCCGAATAGCGCGGGAAATTATTACCGGCCGATTTTTCTTTTGTGGCTGCGCATAAATTACGCGCTGTTTGGGACGAACGCGTGGGGATGGCACCTAACCAGTGTGGCTTGCCATGTGACGGCTACGTGGCTGGTGTTTCAGTTGGTGCGGCAGCTAGCGGGAAATCGAGCACTGGCGTTTGCGGCTGCAATGATTTTTGCCGTGCACCCGGCGCATGTAGAGAACGTGGCCTGGATTTCGGGCGTCACGGATCCCTTGATGGCTTGCTTTGTGCTGGGGAGCTTTTCGTTTTTCCTGAGCTTCCAGCGGCGCGGTGGAGTCTGGCGCGCGGCGCTTTCGCTGGCGTTTTTTGGGCTCGGACTGTTCACGAAGGAAACGGCCGTGGTGCTGCCGGGGCTGGTGCTGGCGTATTTGCTGTTCGCTGAGAGAGGCGAACGATCGCCGCAGTCGCCCTCAGTGCCGTCACCGATGTCGCGTTCATGGGAAGCGCTGGGTGGATTGTTGGTTGTGGCATCGATTTATTTTGGGGCGCGTTTTCATGCGTTGCGAGGGTGGTCGCACTCTACGGCCGTAATTTCATGGAAGGAAGTTTTCCTTACCTGGCCGGGAGTGCTCTGGTTTTATGCGAAGCATCTGGTCTGGCCGGTGGGGTTGAGCGAGTTCTATCCGCTGGATTATGTGTCGCGGTACACGGCGGGCGCGGTTTTGCGGCCGCTGGCCTTTGTGTTGGCTTCGGCGCTTGCGGCCGGGCTGGTAATGGTTTTTATTCGTGGGCGTTTGGAGAAGAAGCTGGCGTGGTTTGCGCTGGCGCTGACGGTTGTTCCTCTTTTGCCGGTTTTGGATCTGCGGTCGCTGACTGCGGGCGACATTGTCCATGACCGCTATCTTTATTTGCCATCGGTGGGGCTTGCGCTGTTGCTGGCTCTCGTCTTGCGCAAGATCGCGCAGGGGGCGCGGCCCTCAGGCGGTGAAGCGCGAATCGTCTCTGGGACATTGGTCGGCACGACCGAGGCTGTGCCCGTCCCGGAAGGTGCCCGGACTCAACTCGACTCCTTCTCGCTTCAAGCTAAGCTTGCCGCGGGCTTCGTCGCGGTACTCACCGTTGTGTTTGGCGTGCTGACGATCTCGCAGGAGATGTCGTGGGCGAGCGACATTTTGCTTTATACGCGGGGGTTGGAATCGGCGCCCGCGAATCTGACCGTTCGCGACAATCTGGCGAATGCTCTGATGGAGGCTAACCAGCCAGAGCGCGCGATTCCGCTTTATCTGGAAGTGCTCCGCCGGAACCCAGCGTTTTGGCGGTCGGACTTCAACCTTGGATTCGCCTATTACAAGACCGGCAACTTCTCCGGCGCGGAAGAATATTTGCAGCGGGCCATCCGCATTGATCCGGGCGATCCGGACGAGTACATCTACCTGGCGCTGGCTGACCTGCAGTTAAAAAAACTGGACGCGGCAGAGCAGGCTGCCGGGCGGGCGATCGCGCTGGATCCGCATGCTCGCGGGTATCACTCGGTGGCGGCGATCATTGATCAAGCGGCAGGGGACCGGGTGCGGGCGGCGGCGGAGTTCAAGACGGAAATTGCGGAGCATCCGGATAATGCGGCTGCGGTTGCAGCGCTGCAGAAGTTGGAAGAACATTCGCCTGCGCGATGACCTGGTCGCGGTGAGTCCTACGCGTTAGCGTGGGTGCGGTTGCATAGGCACGGCCATTTCCGCGCGGTGACTTTGGTTGCGCGACCTCTCGTTGTACATGCCCGCTTGATACCTACCTTTGGACGCGTCCCATCCCTAGACTGAATTCATCGTTAGAAATCAGTGAGAAAGAGTTTGTCCTGTTAGTGGCCATCCTCGCAACCGACGGTTGCTAGTGGCTGATTCCCCACTGGTAGGCATTGGGCTGAGGAAGGCCGATGTGCGCGAGGACGCGATTGGCGAACTCCTGCGCCATGGCATCCGCGCTTGAAGGATGGTTATAGAAGGTGGGAATGAGGGGAAAAATCGTGGCTCCGGCGTCGGCGGCGAGCGACATGTTGCGGAGGTGGATTTTGTTGAGCGGGGTCTCGCGCACGCAGAGTACAAGCGGACGGCGCTCTTTGAGCGTGACGTCGGCGGCGCGCTCGATGAGGTGGGAGGCGACTCCGTTGGCGATGCGGGCGAGCGTGCCGACGCTGCACGGAATGACGACCATGGCGTCCGAAGGATACGACCCGCTGGCCACGTTGGCGCCGATGTCGGCGTTGGACTGGGCATGAATTTTCGGCGAGGAAATGCCGATGATCTGACGTAGGAGATCGCTGCGGCCTTCGATTGCGAGTTCTTCGGCGAGGACACGAAGAGCGCTGTCAGAGGCGATGAAGTTAGCGGTTTTGACGCGCGCATCGCGTTCGACGGCGAGCAGAAAGTGTTTGAGGAAAAGCGATCCACTGGCGCCAGTGGTGGCGATGGTGAGATTTTCGGGCGGCACTACGGTCAAAGTTGGCGCTCCCTAAGGTGATGACGGGCGTTGCGGCTTGCAAACGTTTTGAGGATAGGGATGCATCCAAGTGAAGTCAAGTTGGGGACGGGAAGGGTAGTGAGACGGTTCACAAAACGTTAACCACCAAGGCCCAGGCGGCGCGGAGGATTCGAGTTTCACGGGGCGATTAAGTATTGCGGAATGCGACCCGGTAGTTGGCTTTAACAAAGATCATGGCAACGACTGGCATCTTACGATCGCGGCGCAGCGTGGCTCAGCTCCATGCACTGGCGGGAGTGGAGCGCGAGATTCGCGCCAACGATAATTCCTCCGCGCGCAAGTACGTGCGCGATTTCCGGGATGCTTATCGGGCTTATGAGCGCGTTCTGAACGCCGGCGACGTGCGCGGCCGAATTGCCGAGTCGGGGATTGTTTTGATCGGCGACTACCATGCGCTGCCGACTTCTCAGCGTTTTCTGGCGTCGCTGATTCGAGAAGCTGGGCTCGGCGGGCGGCCGCTGGCGCTGGGCGTGGAGACGATTTTTGCGCGCGACCAGCACATTGTCGACGAGTGGCAGCACGGCGAGATTGATGAATGTGAACTGCGGCAGCGGATACGGTTTGATCTGGATTGGGGGTACGACTGGGCTCCTTTTCTTGATGTGCTCTCGGCGGCGCAGGAGCAGGGCGCGCCAATTTATGGGCTGGACTGTATGCCGCGCGAAGACCTACGCAAGATCGGTGCCCGCGATCGTCATGCAGCCGACAAGATCGTAGAGATGCGGCGCGCGCATCCAGACGCGCTGATCTTTGTGCTGTTTGGCGAATCGCATCTGGCGCCCCAGCATTTGCCCGCTTGTCTGGCCGAGCGATTCGATCAAGACGGAGTTGCGCGCGATTTGCCAGGGCGGCGTGTCCTCACTGTTTTGCAGAACGTAGATGCTCTTTACTGGCGGGCTGCGGGCGAAGCGCGCGATCGGGTTGAGGCGGTGGAAGTCAGCCCAGATGTGCTCTGCGTTTTCAACGCGACGCCGCTCGAGAAATATGAGAACTACCGGCTCTGCCTCGACCGCTGGGGAAGAGGCGATGACAGCGGCCCCGATCTTGGCCCGACGCTCTATAACCTGATCGATGGGCTGGTGCGCTTCCTTGGCATCAATCAGTATTCGCCGCACAATTCGACGCAGCCGCGGCTCCTGGTTGACCTCATGCCGGAAGTTTATTCGCGCAATTCGGACGCGCTGCTCAGGCGCTTGCTCGCGCGCAAGGGATTTTCAGCGGCGCAGAAGCGCGAGATGCTGCACCAGGTCAGCGAGCGCGGGGGGGCATATGTGGCTCCGCTGAATGCATTTTATGTGCGCAAGTTTGATATGACGTCGGCGACGGAGAGTGCCGCGCGATTTTTGCATCATGCCTGCCGTGGATTGCCGGATCGCGTGAATGGGAAACATCATGCTTTGCGTGGCGGACAGGATGCATTTTTTGCGGCGGTGCTGGAACATGCGCTGGCTTGCTTTGGATCGCGGATTTTGCATCCGTCGCGGGCGCCATTTCGCGATGCCGATCTGGAAGAGCTGCACGAGTTGACGTGCGAAGATCTGGAACGGCAGGCTTCGCTGAAGTATCCCCATGTAGTGGATGTACTCGACTTCCTATCGTGGTACCGGCGGTCGGCGCGGGGAAATTCGTCGCGGCACGCGAGCGCGGACTGGACGCGGGCTTTGGCATTCACCGGGCGGAAGTGGGAGTATGCGACGGAGCGGCTTGGCTGCCTGCTGGGGAACGATTTATACGATGCTTATCTGGAAGGCCGTCTGGGGCCACCTGCGCTGCGGCGGCTGTTTCTGGCCCATCTGGAAGAGCCGGGCGCGGCCAGCGAAGTTTACGCGAACCTCAACGCGCGATTGCGGTAGTGCGATCGTGGCAGCTTCTCTGCATAACTTCTCAATGGCAACTTTTCGGCCGTAACTTTTCTGCGGTAGCTTTTCTGCAGTAAGTTCGGCTTCTGCTATCCTGCCTTGTTCCATGGCTGACGAATTTCCACTCGAGAAGCAAACGCCCGACTCGTTGATGCTGTTTGGTTTCTGGTATCGCGCGCTGCCGAGCGAGAGCGTGAAGCGCGGGGAGATGCTCTCCGCGATGCTGCTGGAACAGCCGCTCCTCGTGGGCCGCGACCAGCAGGGGCGGGCATTTGCTTTGCGCGATGCGTGTCCGCATCGTGGCATGCCGCTTTCTTGCGGTCGATTCGAGAACGGCGAGATCGAGTGCTCCTATCATGGCTGGCGGTTCGAGGCCCATTCGGGGCAGTGCACGGTGGTGCCTTCGCTAGTCGCGGATCAGAAGCTGAAGGTCGATCGCATTTATGCCGGCAGCTATCCATGCGAAGATCGCGACGATTTTATCTGGGTATTCGTGCCGGATCCCGGGCCCGTAGGAGCCGGGTTTACGAAGGCCGCGCCTGCTCTGGTGCCTGCGCCTGAGATCCCAAAATTCAGCTCGGTTTATAAGCTGGCTTATCTGACGGCCGATCTGCCTTGCTCGGTGGATCATGGAATTATCGGGTTGATGGATCCGGCGCATGGGCCATTTGTGCATCAGGCATGGTGGTGGCGGACGCGGCATTCCATCCACGAAAAGAAGAAGAACTTCGAGCCGATTCCGTACGGTTTTCGCATGAGCGCGCACACGCCGAGCTCAAACAGCGCGCCCTACAAGCTTTTACGGCTGTATGCGAAGGCCGATTCGATTACGACGACGATCGATTTTGTGTTGCCGAATATGCGCTCGGAGGTCATTCGCGCGGGCAAGTATTGGTTTGCGAGTCTGACGACGGTGACGCCGATCACGCGCAATCGCTGCCGGATCGATGTGGTGGCGGCCTGGAATCTTTTTCGGTGGATGCCGTTCGGCGCCAGTCTGCTGAAGTTTGTGTTCGCGAAATTTGTCGAGCAGGACCGGCGGACGATGGAGTTGCAGTCCGAGGGATTGAAACATAATCCGCACCTGATGTTGATTGACGACGCAGATCGTCCGGCGAAGTGGTACTTCGAGCTGAAGAATGCCTGGTTAGAGATGAAGAAGAATGGCGGGGAATTTCGGCATCCGATGACGGGTCCGGTGACGCTGCGCTGGAGAAGTTGAGCAGCGAGGCAGAAGAATTCCTTGATGTGCGGCCTGTGAGACTAGCATCATCTGTTCCTGCGAGGTCATTATGAAACCGGCAAAATGTTTTCTCTTCCTACTTCTTGCTGTGTGGCTTTCCAACTCTCTGGCTTTCGGGCAAGTCCCCGCAACGGATAAGAAACCCTCGGCTGCGGCTCACGTCGCATCGCCTGTCCACACGACCGACGACCTAACGATTCTGCGGGAAACACAGATGGGCCTTGATTCCAAGGATTACGCCGGGTTGGTTTGGTGGATTCCCTTTGAATATTGGGTGGTTTCAGCGGAAGAACGCGGAGGCGATGCTGAGAAAACACGAGAGCAGATGAAGGCGTTGCGAGACTATACGATTGTCGGCGTTTTTGCCGGCAAAATCAGCGCGCTCGCAAGCCTCGACTATCTGACACCGGCCGACTTGCTGAAAAAGACATTCATCCGCGATTCGGAGGGTCAGGAATATGGCGCGATTCCCGAGCTGACGGGCGACGCAAAAAGCCTTGCGGATATCCTGAAACCTGTTTTTGCCAATGCGATGGGACGCGCCGGAGAGAATTTCGCAATTCTGTTCTTTCCCGCAAAAACAAAAGCGGGCAAACGTATTGCCGATGAAATGAGCCCTGGAAGTTTTTCCGTTGTGCTTAAGGATGTCATTGGAGAGCCGGAAGATGTGTTCCTCTGGCGAACTCCGCTGACGTCGTTCACTGCTCCGCGTTACTGTCCCGTGGGCGGAGAGCGCGTGCACGCAGACTGGAATTATTGCCCGCGGCACGGAGTAAAGCTGGATCAGCCATAGCGCTTTCGGGAAGAATGCTGAATGTAGGCAATGGATTTTTTGAAACCTAAGAACTGAGAGCCGAGAATTACTCTACCAACCACTCGAGCGCTTCTTCCCGCGTCTTAAAGGTCACGATGTTGCGTTGGGAGAAGGTGTGGAAGTTTTCCATGAAGGCATGCGGGATGTGGTCGGCGCCTATCCAGGCCGATTTTGTTACGAATGGGCGATCGAGTGTGAGCACCTCTTTGATTCGCATAGCGACGGTGTGGTCGATCTCGGCGCCTTCGAAGTCGGCGAGAATTTTCACGGACTCGCGGCCCTGCTTGGCCACGGTCACGCGGACGTACTCCAGCAGGAGCTGCATTTGTGCGGCGGTGGCCTGAGAGAAATCGAGCAGCAGAATTTTCTTACCCTTGTGCTCGATGAAATGGATGCGGTCGTCCATAGTCAAAGGGTTAAATCACAGAGGCTCAGGGTACCACGGAGGAAACCTTATCCGAGCAGTGATTCGACGATGCCATAGACTTCAGCTAAAGCGGAGTCGAGAGCGGCAGCGTCTTTGCCGCCGGCTTCGGCGAGGTCGGGACGCCCTCCACCTTTGCCGCCTACTTTTTCGGCTACCTTGCCAACGACTTTGCCGGCTTGCACTCGGCTGGTGAGATCTTTCGTCACGCCCGCGATCAGCGAGACGTTGCCGTTGGTGGCCGAGCCGATAACGACTACCCCTGAACCGAGTTTGTCGCGGAGCTGATCGACCAGGGTGCGCATTTGCGGACGTTCCAGGTTATCGGCGCGGTGGGCCAGGACCTTAATGCCGCGGACTTCTTTGATTTTGTCGCCGAGATTGGCGGCGCTGGACGAGGCGGACTTCATGCGGACCTGGTCGAGTTCGCGCGTCAGGCGTTTGATTTCGGCGTCGCGGCGCTCGATTTCGGTGCGCAGGGCATCGGCCGGCGAGTCGGCCTCTTTGCTGGTCAGGCTAGCGACTACGCCTTCGAGCTGGTGATCTTTGCGGAAATGGCGAAGCGAGCCTTCTCCGGTTACGGCTTCGATTCTACGCACGCCCGATGAGACGCTGCCCTCCTTGAGAATTTTGATGAGGCCGATCTCGCCGGTTTGGCGAGTGTGCGTGCCACCGCAGAGTTCGGTGGAGAAGTCTCCGATTTTTATTACGCGCACGCGGTCGCCATACTTTTCACCGAAGAGCGCCATGGCGTGATACTCGTTGACGGCGACGTCGATGGGCACATTTTCGATGACTTCGATTTTTCCGTTGGTGAGGACTTCTTTGTTGATGATGTCTTCGATGTCTTGCAATTCTTCGTCTTCGACTCCGGTGAAGTGCGAGAAGTCGAAACGCAGATGATTGGGCGCAACCAGCGAGCCGGCCTGCTTGACGTGCTTGCCTAGAACCTCGCGCAGTCCGGCGTGGAGCAGGTGCGTGGCCGTGTGATTACGCATGGTGGCGGAGCGGAGGTCGGCGTTGACTACGGCGTCGAGCTTGTCGCCGACGCGGATGGGTTGCTTGGCGATGACCTGGTGGGCGCGAACGCCTTGGATTGGGGCGTACGTGCCAGTGACCTCGGCGACTACCGTGTTGTGATCGTCTGCATAGAGCAGGCCGCGGTCGCCGACCTGGCCTCCGGATTCGGCGTAGAAGGGCGTGTGGTCGAGGATGATTTCGCCTTTGTCGCTTGGCTTTAATTCCTGGGCGCCTTGGCCATCTTTAATAATGGCGAGAACCGCGCAGTTTTCGGAGCGGGTGCGGCGGTAGCCTTCGAATTCGGATTTTGGCAGCTGCTGGTAGACGGGGTTGGCAGTTTGCTTGACTGCGCCCTTCCAGGAGGCTTTTGCGCGGTCGCGCTGTTCAGCCATGGCGCGATCGAAACCTTCCTGATCGAACTTGATTCCTTGATCGCGCGCTGCGTCTTGCATGAAATCGAGCGGCATTCCGAAGGTGTCGTAGAGCTTGAACGCGTCTTCGCCGGCCAGAACGCCGCTAGAGGACTTTAGAATTTCTTCGAGTTTCTCAAGACCGATGTTCAGAGTATTAGCAAAGCGGGTTTCCTCGACGAGAACCGCTTTCGATACGCGATCTGCACTTTCGTTCAATTCCGGATACGCATCCTGCATCAGGTCGCGGACGGCGAAGGTCATCTCGTGCAGGAAGGGCTTCGTTTGGCCGAGCAGGCGTCCATGGGTGATGGCGCGGCGGATGATTTTTCTTAGGACGTAGCCTCGGCCTTCATTGGACGGGATTACGCCGTCAGAGATCAAGAACGTGGCGGCGCGGGAGTGGTCGGCGATTACTCGGAGGGAGGCGGCGCCTTGGGTGCTTGCCGACTTGGCCGAGCTTTGCTCGGCTGGACAGCCGGGGGCAGCTGTCCCCACGTGAACTTCTTTGGTTCCTGTCAGGTCTGCTGCTCTCTTGATTAGCGGCGTGAATAAGTCTGTGTCGTAATTGGAGATTACGCCTTGCAGGACTGATGCCAGGCGCTCCAGCCCAGCCCCAGTATCGATTGACGGCTTTGGCAGCAGCGACAGCGTGCCGGTGGCGTCGCGGTCGAATTGCATGAAGACGAGGTTCCAAAGTTCCACGTAGCGGCCGCAGTCGCAGCCGAATTCGCAGGCTGGGGCGGTTGTGCCATGGCCTTGATCGCTGGCCGCGACACCCATATCGTAGTGAATCTCGCTGCACGGGCCGCAGGGGCCGGTGTCGCCCATCTGCCAGAAATTGTCTTTGGAGCCGAATTCGTAGATGCGGTCTTTGGGGATGCCCTGGCCCAGCCACAGGTCGTAGGCTTCGCCATCGCGCGGCACGCTGTTTTCGCCTTTGAAAATCGTGACGTAAAGTTTTTCTTTCGGAAGGTTGAACCACCCGGGCGAGGTGAACAGCTCCCAGGCATAGGCGATGGCGTCTTTTTTGAAGTAGTCGCCGAAGCTGAAGTTGCCGAGCATCTCGAAGAACGTGTGATGGCGGTTGGTGAAGCCGACGTTTTCGAGGTCGTTATGCTTGCCGCCGGCGCGCACGCATTTTTGCGAGGTGGTGGCACGGTTGTAGTCGCGCTTTTCGAGGCCGAGGAAGACGTCCTTGAACTGGTTCATGCCGGCGTTGGTGAAGAGGAGCGTCGGGTCGTTGGCCGGGACAAGCGAGGAGGAGTGGACCTCGCGGTGTCCCTTCTGGATGAAGAAGTCGAGGAATCGGCGGCGAATTTGGGAGCCTGTAAGCATGAAGGTAAATTCTAAATTAAATTCAGTTGCCGGTTGTCAGTTGCCAGTTGCCAGCTCCCAGTAATCAACCCCAGTTCCAAGCAGACGGCGTCCACTGCGTGACTGGCAAGTGGCAACTGAGAACTGAGAACTGGCAACGCATTATGGTAATTATCTATTGCGCCATCATCGCCAGTCCCCGGAGGTTCCCATGCCGTGCAAACCCGAAGTGCTTCGCCAGGTGCCGTTGTTCGCCTTGTTCGATGACGACGAATTGGCGGTGCTAGCCAGCCAGGTCGAACTTAAAACATTCGCCCCACGTCAGCGCATCTGGAAGATGGGTGACCCTTCGGGGCCGGCGTATGTGGTGGTATCGGGCGCGGTACGCCTGACTACTGTCGATGAGGATCAGCAGGAGGTGGTGGTCGACGAGCCGGAGCGGGGAGAATTTTTTGGGTTTGCATCATTGCTCGATCAGACGGCGCACCAGACGAACGCGCAAGCGGTTGACGACGTGGCATGCGTGGAGGTCGATCGCCGCGACATTCTGGTTTTGATCGAACGCAAACCTCATGCGGGGATGGACATGCTGTCGGTGCTGGGCCGCCAATTCCACGCTTCGCAGCGATTGGTGCGACTGCGTGCGGCTCGTAATCCGAACGTTGTGATCGAAGAGAAAGAGACATTTGGCGAGCGCGTTGCGGATATGGTCGCTTCGTTTGGCGGATCGTGGACTTTCATCATTGCGGCCCTTGTCGCGCTAACGGCGTACACAGCGGTGAGTGTGGCGATGGGACAGACGTCGTGGGATCCTTATCCTTTTATTTTGTTGAATTTGTTTTTATCGATGCTGGCGGCGATTCAGGCGCCGATCATCATGATGAGCCAGAACCGGCAGGACAAAAAAGATCGCTTGCGCAGTGAGTTGGACTTTGACGTCAACCGGCGCTCTGAGACGGAGATACAGGGATTGGCGCAGAAGCTGAATTTGCTGGGAGAAAAAATCGGCGATGTGGAGGAGTTGTTGCGGAAACAGCTCCCCCACCAATCGACGGCGCATTAGCTGTTACTTCGCTACTTCTTCGGTCTTTTCTCCGGTTTTTTTGACGCCGTGTCCGACGGCCTTGACGCCCTTCTTGACGCCGTGGCCGGTGTCTTTGGCAGCAACTTTAGTGGCATGACCGGTTTTGTCGGCGCCCTCTTCGGTGGCCTTGCCGGTATCTTTCGCGCCGGTTTCGGTAGCTTTTCCGGTGTCTTTCGCCGCTACTTTGGTGGCGTGCCCCGTGTCCTTAGCGGCGGTGCCAGTGGCGTCGGCGGTTTTAACCGCGGCTTTCTTGGTAGCGTGGCCGGTTTTCTTGGCGGCCGTGTCAGTTGCTTTGCCGGTATCATCGGCGGCAGTTTTGACGTCGGTTCCGGCCTGTCCGAAGGCGAGGGCGGCGCTGAATAATACGCACGCGCACAGCATAAAGAACTTCCTGGTCATAGCTCCTCCAAAAGACGTACAAGATTGTATGGATGGCCACTATTAGAACATAGAAGATGCGGGCGACCAAACAGGTTGCATGAATTCGTTCGGCTGTGCGGCGTCGCGTGGAGTTTGCCGCTTGGTATCCTCATTGCTTTTTTCGCCACCACGTTCGTATCGCTACTTATCGCTACCATGGGTCGGAGCAACTTAGATAGAAGCCACACTTTTTGCAAACCGCTTTGCAACGATGCGCATGCAGCTCGGTTGAGCAGTTGGGACAGAACATGGAGGCGTCGACCCGCGGCTTAGCGCTTGGAAGGATTGCCGGACAAACATCCTCAACAATAGCGGAATTGCTTTGCGCGTCTGGGAGGAGCGGGTACATGATTCTGGGTTGTATCACACGAGAGCAGGCCGGAAAAAGATAGATGTTGAATCCCTGGGGTGCTAGCTCCAAATTTGGAGAACGCAGAACTAGCGAAAAACGCAGAGACTGGCCGCCGCCGCGTCGATCCGATTTTGACGCCGCGACGCCACGACGCCACTCTACGCCCGCGGCCGAAATCGCGCATAATAGTGCTTCGCGCAATTCAATTTTATTTCTTAAAAAGGGGAGTCTTGAATGCGATGGATTCTGATGGTGCTGGCGTTGTGCGGGATTGTCGTGTCGGGGTTGGCATTGCGTGAACATTACCGCACTGAGGCTTCGCCCTGCAGCATTAATGAGAAGTGGGATTGCGGGATCGTAAACAAGAGCCCGTTCGCCGTGGTGCATGGCGTGCCGGTGGCGGTGATTGGCATGGCGGGGTATCTGTTTCTGGCATTGCTGGCGTGGCGCAGGGCGTATGCATGGATGCTGCCGTTTGTTGCAGGAGCATTTGCGTTCGCGATTCATCTGGCGGATGTTGAGTCACTGGCGCTCGGCGTTTGGTGTATTTACTGTGTTATTTCGCTGGGGATTATTTCGCTGATCACGCTGCTGACGATTGCGACGGTGATGGTTGAATCGATGGAGCGGCCGCGCTACTCGTAGCGCAGGCTCTCGATCGGGTCGAGCTGCGAGGCGCGTAAGGCCGGGATCATTCCGCTTAGAACTCCTACTACGCTCAGGATGATTGTCGCTACGGCGAGGCTGGCGAGGTTGATCTCGAGATGGATGTCGCCGGCTTGCAGGTTGTCGCCGAAGGCGCTCATCAACGGCAGCGCGCCGACTCCCCAGGAAATCAGATAGGCAATGAGGATTCCGGCGGCTCCGCCGGCAAAGGTGATGGCCAGCGCTTCGGCTAGGAACTGCAGCAGGATGTGGCTCTTTTGCGCGCCCAGGGCTTTTTCCACGCCGATTTCGCGGGTGCGCTGCTGGACTGAAACGAGCATGATGTTCATGAGACCGATGCCCCCGATGCCGAGCGTGAGCGCGCCGATGAAGGCGAGCAATACCTTTAGAGCGGTGGTGACGATGGTGAAATCGTCGAAGTCTTGTTTGAAGTCCGCGACGAAGACGGCGCGGCGGTCGTCGGGGCGGAAGTTGTGGTGGCCGGCGAGCACGCTACGCACGACGCGCGCGATCTGCTGGTGATTTTCGCCTTCGTAATCCATGAACATGCCGGTGATGTATTGCGTGTCGAAGAGATCGCCCATGGTGGTAAAGGGAATCACGACCATGGTGTTGTCATTGTCGTCGCCGCCCTGGACCTTGTGTTTGTAGACGCCGATCACCTGGAAGCTCACACCGTTGATGCGGATGCTCTGGCCTAAAGCTTGTTCGCCGGAGAAGAGGCGGCGCTTGGCTTCGTCACCGAGGACGGCAACTCGGCCATGCCCGGCGAGATCGAGTTCATTCATGGCGCGGCCGCTGGCAACTTCGAAACCGCGGACGCGGTCATAGACCGGATAAACACCGGTGAAGAATAGATTCGTGAAAGTGCGGGTATCGTGCTGGATGGTGACGCCGTTGCCCTTGTCGAAAATCGGCGAAACGCCTTTGATCATGGGGACTTCGTTGCGAATGTAGTCGACGTCGGCGAGCTTCAGCTTGACCTCACTGCCAGCTTTAGCACCGCCGGCCTGGAGCGAGGTGCGGCCGGGGAAAACTCCGATGACGTCAGTGCCCCAGGAGCTGAAGATGAGGCTGATGGCGCGCTGGAAGCCGGATCCGAAGGCGAGAAGAATGACGACGGTGGCGATTCCCCAAGCCATGCCGAGCATGGTCAAGGTGGTGCGGCGGCGATTGTGTCGCATGGCGCCGTAGGCTTCTTGTAGCAAGTCGCGCATCATAAATTTCTCTCCAGAAGCCGGTGAGCGGCGACCGGTCCCCCGTAACGCCACTGGCCGATTGCTGACCGCTAGCGGCTAACTGCTATTCCTGGCGCAATGCTTCGACCGGTTCCAGCATTGCTGCTTTGCGGGCTGGATATAGGCCCGCCATGATTCCGGCCAGCGATAATGACAAGACCGCGCCGATCGCCGAGGCAGGCACGATTTTTGGGGTGTCGAAACCTTGCGGCAGATGCACTCCGCTGAGCAGCTGGATGATCAGCATGGCGGCACTCACGCCCAAGCCGCCGCTCAGCAAGGTCAGAAACGCGCCCTCGACAAAAAATTGGAAAAGGATGCTGTGCTGAGTAGCGCCCAGGGCCTTGCGCAGGCCTATTTCGCGAGTGCGCTCGGTGACTGCGACCAGCATGATGTTGACGATTCCGATGGCGCCGAGCGCCAACGTTACCAGGCCGACACCGCCTAAGAACCAGTCCATGGCGGTGAAGATCTTGCCCATGGTTTTCTGATTTTTCACCGTATCCCATTCTTCCCACGTGTCTTTCACTGTGGGATCGAAGTCTCCATGATTGCGGGCTACGATGCGATGCAGCTCGTCTTTCGCAGCCTCGTTTTCTTCGAAGCTGCGCGGCTGATAGTTGATGAACGAAACCGCGTTGCCCTCTTTGGAGTTGTCTCCGGTGAGCGGAAAGAGCTCGCGCATCGTATTGAAGGGAACGAAAATGCGCACGTTGGTCGCGTTCTGTTCTTCCTGTCCGATTTTGTTGAGGACGCCGATGACCTGAAAACGAACGCCGTTCAGGAGAATCGAGCTGCCCACGGCGGGACGCCCGGGAAACATGTTCTTGGTCATCTCGACGCCGAGCACACAAACGCGGCGTCGCTGGGCATCGTCGTCGTCGTTAATCCAGCGGCCCACCGAAAGTGGAATGGTGCGCACGTGACTGTAGATCGCGGGCACGCCCGAGACTTGACCGTTGGTACTGGTGTAATCGCTGACGGCGCGAATGTCGTCACGGGCGATGACGGGCGAAATGTTGAGAGCGAGGGTGGATTGCGCTTTGATGGAGTTGTAATCGTCGTAGGTGAGATTGAACCAGCGCATGGAGTTGAAGCTGCCTTCGACGGCGGGGGCGCGGCCTCCGTAGAAGAAAATAATGTTTTTGCCAAAGCTCTCGAGCTGCTTGCGGTTGCCGTTGCGGAAGCCTTCACCGACGCCGGCGAGCAGTAGAAGAGAACCGACGCCCCAGGCGATTCCGAACATGGTGAGGAATGAGCGCAGCTTGTGCGCCCAGAGTGTGCGCAGGGTTTGCGAGAACGTGTCGAGGAGCATGCGCATTGGTTCTTCTCCTGCGGGCTGGGAAGGTGCTTGATTATTGGACTGCTGGAATTGGCGAGGGTTAGCGCAGCAGATTCAGACTGCGGGCTACAAATCAGACAGCGAGCTACAAAATGTTTCGTTTCCGGGGCCGAGCGCGGGATGCCCGTCCCGCATACCTGTTAGAGCCAGTGCTACGGTTTTGCTCCCAGTTTCCATTGAATCTGCCGGACCATTCCGAGCCATAGTTCAGCATCCGCGGCGCTTAGATCGAGGCGGCGCAGCATGCGACGGATCTTCTCCCCAGTTGCCTGGGCCCCTTTGGGTTTGATGTATCCGCTGGCCGTGAGGACCTCATTCAGCAGCTTTGTGAGGCGTTCTACGTCGCCCGCTTGAGCGGGGCGATCGCTGACGGGGATGTCACCAATCGGTGGGTTGCGTTTTCGCAAAGCCCGGCGAGGATTTTTCTTGCCGAATACGTTGACCGTTTCGCGGACCAACTCGTAGAGACAGACGGCTACGGCTTGGCCCAGGTTCATCGAGCCATGCGCTTCACGGGTTGGAATGCGCATCAGCCAGTGGCAATGGCTCATGTCGTGGTTGGAGAGGCCGGTTTTTTCCGAGCCGAAGAGCAGGGCGACCGGACCCTTGGGCAGTTCTTGCGTGATCGAAGGTGCGCCCAATTCCAGTCGCCGCAGGTCGAGTTGCGGGACGCGGCGTCCGCCAGCGGTGGTTCCGACGACCAAGTGGCAGTCGGCAACGGCCTCGGCTACCGTCGAATACTCCTTTGCTTTCGCCAGCAATTCGGCGGCGCCAACGGCCGACCGGGCCTCGCGAAATGAAGGTTCGTAGGGATTGACGAGGCGAAGGTGCGTGGCTCCGAAGTTGCTCATGGCGCGCGCGACCGCTCCGATGTTAAGTGGATTGCGGGTGGCGACGAGCACGACCCGCAGATTTTGCACATTACGGCTTAGGGCGAGAGTGGCCGGATTCGTCTTCGAAGGTAGCTTCGGCGGGGCCATACGATTACGAGAATACGCGAAGCCCGATCGGCGCATGGGGACCAAAAAAATGGACGGGCAGGTTCGCCCGTCCGAAAAAATGAGTTCGCCGATCTACTGGTTCACCCAAACAGTCGTGGACTTCTTGACGAGAGCGTGTTGTTTCTTCAATTCGCGGGCGACGTCACCAAGGGAGGCGGTGGCAGCCTGCGGAAAATCGGAGGGCGGACGATCACCCTGCGCGGAGGTGTAGCTCGTGCCCGGATAGAGACTGGTTTCCGACTTGATCGGCGCGAAGCTGGCGTGGGCGGGATGCTCGGGCGCGTGAAAAATCTGGGGTTCGGCGCTGAGGTAACCGGCGGCCGGGGCGTATTGGGCGAAGGCAGCCGATGTGAGAACGAAGAAGCTGAGAACAACCAGGGCCTTTTTCATAGCGATCTCCAAGAGGAAAAGACGACCATCGGCGATGCGGGGCCGAAGTGCCGTTTCCTCTGCCTTGAATAAAAGCAACCCCCGTACCAAACCGTGATACGGCAAAATAGCAGAATTGGCGAGGGTTACCGGAGGTTACTGCGAAAATGTTTGCACAGTTTGGACGCTAGAGGTAAAGATCAGAAGTGCATGCTCACGGCATCCTTACCGCGGTGTCTAAAATGTGGAGTCCTCCCTCACGTGTTCGATTCTGGGTGATCCCCGGTCAAAACCCGCTGTGGCATTGCGTTTCGGGGATGAATGCCAAAACAGTCCGTTTTTCGGTAGGATCATCTTCGGCAGTTCATCTTCGGCAGATTGCGTTCGGCGAAATCATGATCGCTGGGAGTGATGAGTGAATATGCGAAAAGTGGGTTGCATCTTTTTACTGGTTGTTTTCATGGGCGCGCTCGCGTTGGCTTCGGACTACAAGGTGGTCAAGACCTGGAAGCTGGGCGGCGACGGCGGCTGGGATTACATCAAGACCGATGACAGCCATCGGCTATTTATTTCCCGGGCTACGCGCGTGATGGTCATCGATACGACCTCGGGCAAGCAGGTAGGTGAGATTCCCGATACGCCAGGTGTCCACGGAATTGCCTTCGATTTTGCCGGCGGGCGCGGCTACACAAGCAATGGGCGCGAGGATATGGTCAGCGTGTTTAATTTGAAATCGCTGGCCGTCGAAAAGAAGATCAAAGTTGGCACGGGGCCGGATGCGATTCTTTTCGATCCGTTTTCGAAGCGGGTTTTCACTTTCAATTCGAAGAGCCATGACACAACAGCCATCGATGCGGCCAAGGGCGAAGTTGCCGGCAAACTGGACCTTGGAGGCAAGCCGGAGTTTGCCGCCACGGACGAGAAGGGAACCGTTTTTGTGAATATCGAAGACACGTCGGAGATGGTGGCATTTGATCCGGTGAAGCTGGCGGTGAAAGCGCGCTGGAAGCTGACGGATTGCGAGGAGCCTACCGGGCTCGCCATGGACCGCAAGAATCGCCGGTTGTTTGCCGGGTGCAGCGGCAGTAAGAAGATGGCGGTCGTGAATGCCGACAATGGAAAGATGGTGGCGATGCCGGCGATCGGGGAGGGCTGTGACGCGACCGATTTCGATGCAGAGCGCGGCTATGCCTTTGCGTCGGCGGGCGATGGCACGATTACGATCATTAAAGAAGACAATGCCAACAGCTTCAGCGTGGACCAAACGGTGACTACGCAAAAAGGCGCGCGCACGATGACGCTCGACCCGAAGACGCACCAGCTTTTCACGGTTACCGCGAATGTAACCGGCACCACGCGCGAGAATAGAAAAATCGAGCCCGATTCGTTCGTGGTGCTCGTCGTTGAGGGACCGCGTTAATTTCAGCCTGGAGTCCGCGAAGCGGAGGAACCTGGTGCCATTCAAAAAAGTTTTAGGTGTTCCGGCTTATTGCCTGCTGCTTTCTGTTTCTATCTTTGCTCTCTCGATTTTCCGCACTTCCTCGCACGCTCAGCCGGCGGTGCAGCCGGACGAGGCTACACACCGGCTAGCGCATGACATCTTTAAGCAACTGATCGAGATCAACACGACGGATTCGGTTGGCAGCGTGACGGCGGCTTCGGAAGTGATGGCGCAGCGCTTTCGCGATGCGGGATTTCCGGAGGCAGACATCCACGTGCTGGGACCGAACGATCGCAAGAAGAATCTGGTGGTGCGGCTGCACGGATCGGGCAAACACAAGCCAGTGCTCTTGGTCGGACACTTGGATGTGGTAGAGGCGCGCCGCGAGGACTGGACGACCGATCCGTTCAAACTCGTCGAGCAGGATGGATATTTCTACGGGCGTGGAACGAGCGACATGAAGGACGGCGACGCGATCATGTCGGCGACGCTGATTCGCATGAAGAAAGAAGGCTATGTGCCAGGCCGCGACATCATTCTCGCGCTCACGGCGGATGAGGAAGGCGGTACTTCGAACGGCGTCGACTGGCTGATCAAGAATCATCGGGAGCTGGTCGATGCCGAGTTTGTGCTCAATCACGATGGCGGCGGCGTGCTGGCCGAGCACGGCAAGCCGCTGATGATGGAGGTCAACGCGACGGAAAAATTGTATGGCGATTTTGTATTGACGGCGACGAATCCCGGCGGACACAGTTCGCTGCCGCGGCCCGACAACGCAATTTACGAACTGGCGGCGGCACTTACCCGGATTGCCAATTATCAGTTTCCGTTTGAGTTGAATAACATTACGCGCGCGTATTACGAGCGGCAGGTGAAGCTCGCGACCGGGCAACACGCGGCGGACCTCGCGGGGATGCTCAAAGATCCTCCGGACATGGAGGCGGTGGCGCGGCTCTCGAAGGATCCGATCGACAACTCGACGCTGCACACGACGTGCGTGGCCACGCGGCTGAGCGGAGGACATGCCAACAACGCGCTGCCGCAGAGCGCGCAAGCCAACGTGAATTGCCGGATTTTGCCCGGGCATTCGCTGGAGGAGACGCGGCTGGCGCTTGAGAGGATAGTAGCCGATCCGAAGAGCGTCGATCCGAAGATCAAAGTGCAGTTCCGCGAAAATACCAACGAGTTGATGGATCATGGGTCGGACCGGCACAGCTATGTGCCGCCAGCGCCGCGCAAAGATGTTTTCGACGCGCTCGACAAAGTTGTGGGCGAGATGTGGCCCGGAATTCCAGTGCTGCCGAGCATGAGCACGGGCGCATCCGATGGCGTCTACACGAATGCGGCTGGCATGCCGACCTATGCGATCTCAGGCGAGGAATACGATCGCAACGATATTCGCGCGCACGGTAAAGATGAAAGGACTGGGGTGAAAGCGTTTTATCGGGGGGTAGATTTTTATTACGCCTTTCTGAAGACCGTTACACAATAAGATCCGGAAGCGACGGGCGAGGTTTGGTCGGTTGCGCGCGATGAGGCAGGGCAGGCTGCGTCTCTGCGTATCTTAGTCTCTGCCAATTTCGTATCTCCTCGCACGATCAATCCCCGCAGCATTAGCGCGGCCAGAGCCAGCCAAATGTGCCGCCGACCAGCAAGCCGTAGATCAATCCATCGAATACTTCTTTGATCGTCATCGACCAGGGCTGGCCTTTCCAGATGCTGTTGGCGAGAGGTCCAAGTCCGTAAGCCATGAAGGCGATGGCGCCGGCGATGCGAAAAACGAAGAGATAGTTCGCGCCCTGCGGGACGCTGTGGAAGGTGATATAGGCGGTAAAAAATCCGACGACCAGGCAGTAGCCAAACCACGAGCCGAGATATTTGCCCATGGCGGGCGGACCGCTTGGAAGTACGGTCAGAAATCCAACCGGGCCTTGCTTGAATTTTTCCTGCGTGGCCGCGGACTTCATATTCCGATGGGTGGTGTAGGGGAAGTGGTAATAGCCGGGCTTGATGCCGGCGGTGCGCAACGCGCCGAGTGTCTGCTCCTCACTTGGGATTTGGAAGCAATCGCTCTGGTGGTACTTCAGCACCATGTGCAGGATGGAACTGGCGATGAAGACGATGACCGCGGAAAGAACAATCGGCAGCCACAAAGCAGCTAGAAAACCCATGCACAGCCTCCTGGATCTTAGTCGAAGATTTGCGATCAACCCGTCAAGCGAACTTGGCAGCGAAATGTACGCCGCAGATGGGTTGAGGTCAAGATGAAAAGTCGTAACCTGAAAAGTCGTAACGCTACAAATCGTAACCCTCAAAATTCGAAATAGGGGTCGAGCGTAAAGAGGTTCTTAAAGTATCCGTCGCGCCAGTTTGGATTCTCGCGGTCGAGCAGGAGACCTTCGCAGGCGCCGAACGAATAGACGACGGTGCGTTTCCACTTGGGCATGTCGGCTTGGCTGAGTTCTCGCACCGTGTCGGCGCGAAATCGGCCGGCGTAATGCGCGAAAGACTCATAGTCTGGCAGCGCGGCGAACTCTGGCGTGGGCTGGTAATGCGCGGCAGCTTCGGCTGACTTGATTTGCACATAACGCGCGATCCCCTCTTTCCAGAGCTGGAAGCTGAGGTACTTGCGATCGTCAGGCGTGAGTTGCGCGAAGAACTTTTTGCGCTCGGCCGCGTAGCGCTGCGCGAGCTTGCGAAATTTGACATCGTTCGTTTCATTCAACGCAGCGGCGAGGAGCGTGCGCAGATCGGCGAATGAGCGGGCGATCTCAGGCTTGTCGTAAGGGAACGGATAGTTGAGCATCCACATGCCGGACTGATCGCCGTGAGCGAGGTTGAGGCCGTTGATGGCCTGCATCATGCCGGGCTGGCTGTCCTGGAATTGATGAAAGTGTTCGTGCATGAGCGTGATGAGCCAGGGCGTGCTGGTCTTGGCCTCGGTGTTTTCCGGCTCGCCGATGACGATGACCGATTGCGGGCCGAAGGCGGGAAAGGTGGCCAGCAGATTGACGGAAAATTTGCGGGGCCGGGCGTATAGGTTGTCGCCGATGCGCTCGAAATCGTCGGGGGCATCGGGATAGTGGGTGAGAAATTCGCCGTCATTCGTCACCAGCAAGAGCGGAGCCCGGGTTTCAGACCAATCCGGCCAAACGCGGTCGGCGATCTCCGGAACCAGACGGTAGAACTCGCGAATTCGAATGGCGTCTCTTTCCGGCAAGCGCGGCGTCTGAACGTCCTCGCCAATCAGCTTGGTCGGCGGTGATTGCGCCGCCGCGAGCCCGGCGATCAATAACGCCAGCAAGCGAAGGGATGCAGAGCGCGAAAATCTGTGCGACTACAGCTGCGACTAAAGTAGAGTGCCGGTTCGTCATGGACCAACTTTAGACGACTGGCTGCGCCGCTTGGTGAGCCCAGAATTCTCCTCGCCCACGGGTGATGCGCTGGGATTCCTGCGCTAGCGTTTGGTAGGCGCTGGTCTATACCCAGGGGCGACCCCCTCCCCCTCCCCCCTCCCCCCTAGGCCGGTCTATTGGAATCAATACTCTAGCGCGAAAATCTCTGCAAAGTACGGCGGAATAAAGACTTAGAGGTAAAGTCTTGAGCGCGTGGAGCTTAGGCCGCAATTCACGGGATTTGGTTCCCTCTTTTACGATTTTTCCACTTTTCAAAGATCCAGCGACGTGTCGCCTGGGCGCGGTGCTTCCAGACGAGGCCGTGCGACTTGGCCCTTATTGAGATTTGAGGCCTCGTGAATTTCTAAGTCAAGAAATTTTCGGATTACACCCGAGAATCTTTTTTTTCGAGGAGGCGGAGATAGGGCGGAATGGGGCGGATTTTCTCCAGTTCGGCGAAATGTAAGACGCTGTTTTAGAAGGACTTATTTTTTCACGTTCCGATAGGCATGCTCTGTCAAGAACGTTGTGGTTATTAACCGAATCGTTAGCAAAGATGCGAATTCGGCGAATAAGTCTTTTGTTGGGGATGGTTTGAGGTTTTGCGTATTCGTTGCGACGTCATATTTTCGGGTGAGGGGCTGTTGCTCACTTGGTAATAATCTGTTGCGCGGGCCGCCGCATTAAAATCAAACGCCGCATGGAGCGCCTTTGATCCGAGGACCGATGAGGTAGCCGTCGGCGTTCTTTCGCCGCTCGCGGCTAATTCGACCAATCCTGATGTGAGTACCGTCACCTCTTTCTGCTTGTCCTTCATGAACAATCCACTGGTGCCGCAGAATCTGGCAACTCACAGACCATTGTCCCGGTTGGCGAAACCGGCCTTGCCGCGAAGCGGCGGAAGAGTGAAGCCCATGGCGCAAGCCATGGAACAGGGTGCCCAGCCAGGTAGTAGCTCCACAGGAGCGAAAGGAACATGTCTCACACTGCCAGTAATCTCGTTATTCACCTGATTTTCAGCACGAGAGGCCGGCGGGAATTCTTGACTCCTGAGGTTCGTACCGATCTTTTTCCGTATCTCGGAGGAATTGTTCGCGAACTGCGCGGCACTGCGCTCATCATCAATGGGATGGCCGATCACGTTCATATGTTGATTCGCATTCGACCAGCGCTGGCCGTGGCCGAGGTTGCGCGGGTCGTCAAGACGAATTCATCACGCTGGGCGCGGGCGAAGTGGAAGATGGAGTTTGCCTGGCAGACCGGTTATGGGGCTTTCAGCGTGAGCGAATCGAACGTGCGCGCCATTTCCCGATATATCGCGGCGCAGGAGGAGCACCATAAGAAGAGAACTTTTCAGGAGGAGTATGTGGCGTTTCTAAAGAAGAATAACGTTGCATACGATGAGCGCTATATTTGGGATTAGTCTGGCGCAAGAACGGGCTCTTCCGCCCCTCCGGGGCTTTTCGTCACTTCCGCGGGTGAACCCACGGCTTGCGCCGTGGGCTGCAATCTTGCGCCGCTTCGCGGCTCGTTCGACAATTCCTTGGGCGGGATTCTTCCGCCCCTCCGGGGCTGTCGTCATTTCCGCGGGTACGCCCACGGCTTGCGCCGTGGGCTGCAATCTTGCGCCGCTTCGCGGCTAATTCGACAATTCCGTGGGCGGGATTCTTCCGCCCCTCCGGGGCTGCCGTCATTTCCGCGGGTACGCCCACGGCTTGCGCCGTGGGCTGCAATCTTGCGCCGCTCCGCGGCTCGTTCGACAATTCCTTGGGCGGGATTCTTCCGCCCCTCCGGTGCTGCCGTCATTTCCGCGGGTGCACCCACGGCTTGCGCCGTGGGCTGCAATCTTGCGCCGCTCCGCGGCTCGTTCGACAATTCCTTGGGCGGGATTCTTCCGCCCCTCCGGGGCTGCCGTCATTTCCGCGGGTGCATCCACGGCTTGCGCCGTGGGCTGCAATCTTGCGCCGCTCCGCGGCTAATTCGACAATTCCGTGGACTGGATTCTTTCGCCCCTCTGGGGCTTTTCGTCACTTCCGCGGGTGAACCCACGGCTTGCGCCGTGGGCTGTAATCTTACGCCGCTTCGCGGCTAATTCGCCTCTCTTCGCCTCTCTTCTTGACATTCGCTTCTTCTTCGCCTAGGCTGGGCGCATGGCGATCACTCGACGACAGCATGAGGTTTATGACTTCCTTTCGCGGTTTGTTTCGGAGAAGGGATACTCTCCTTCGTTTGAAGAGATTAAAGAGGCGATGGGGCTTAATTCGCTCGCGACCGTTCATAAGCACATCACCAATCTGGAGAAAAAGGGACTGCTGACGCGGGACTACAATCGCAGCCGGTCGATCGATCTGGTGGCTCCGCGGGGGAAGTTGAAGGCGTCGATGGCGGTGAATACCGGGGTGGTGTTGCCGCTGTTGGGACGGATTGCGGCGGGACGTCCGATTGAGGCCGTCGAGAATCCGGAGACGATTTCGCTGGCCGATTTTGTGCGCTCCAAGGAAGTGTTTGTGCTGGAAGTGCGCGGCCAGTCGATGCAGGACGAAGCCATTCTTGACGGCGACTATGTGCTGGTCGAGAAAAGCAAGACCGCGCATAACGGGGATATTGTGGTGGCGCTGGTGGATGGAGCGGACGCTACGTTGAAGAGATTTTTCCGCGAGGGCGAGAAGATTCGATTGCAGCCTTCGAATGCTGACGATGAAGCCGATGATTTTTCCGGCGGCGGCGGTCGAGGTGCAGGGGCGGGTGATTGGAGTGCTGCGGAAGTATTAGATCTGGTCGTTAGTCGTTGGTCGTCAGTAGAGAGTCATTGCAGCACGAATTCTGGAACGAGAGCAGCGTTGCAGTGATGCCATCCCAAAGGGCACGGTTAAGCCGGTCGGCTGGGGATGCCGTCTGGACAGGAATGCCGCCGACAGCTCACCGGCGATACCTGGTTGGGTGATCGCGGTGAGCGTTTTCTGAGCGGAAAGAACTGGCGTTACGCCAGATGCCGGTCAAGAGCTTTCTGAATGTCGTCTTTCGAGCGATAGCCCACCAGTTGCTCGACGACCTGTCCGCCCTTGAAGACGAGCAGAGTTGGGATGCCGGTGACTTTATAGCGCATGGGGGTGGCGCCGTTGCGGTCGACATCCATTTTGCCGATGGTGACCTTGCCCTGATATTCGCCGGCTAGCTCTTCGACGATGGGAGCGATCGCGCGGCAGGGGCCACACCAGGCGGCCCAGAAATCCACCAGCACGGGTTTATCCGACTTCAAAACATCCGAATCAAAATTGGCGTCAGTGACTTCGACGATGGCGTTGCTGGCCATTCATCCTCCAGAGATCGAGAAAATAAAGTTGCCCGGATGGCGCGGTGGCCCGTCGGGGCGAACCTTCTATCCTAGCACTGAAGATTAGATGCGGGGTGGGCGCGGAGGACGCAGAGGCCTCGACTTCTGTCGCAGAGAGCTGATGACGGGTTGCGGCGAGATGCCGCCATCGTTCGACTTCGCCCAGCGCAATCTGAAACCTAGAGTGCGGGAGAAAGCCGGTATTGGACGAGTTTTCTCGCCTCAGCGGCTAAAGCCGTATTCAAAGCACGCAGTCATCGCAGCGCTAAGAGCGCCCGCCACCTAAAATCGAGCGCGACGCGACTTTTTCAGCAGCCTGCCAGAGCGCGGAGAAAGCCTAGCGGAGACTGTGGGTGCGGATGAGATGGTAGGGATCCTTCGGCTCGTTCGGCTCGCTGCGCTTACCTCAATTCGCTCAGGATGACAATGGATGGGAATGGAGTGCGAGGCGAGGCGGCGTCTTTGGCGCGGGCGGGCGCGTGAATACCTCGGCGGCTAAAGCCGATCTGAGGTTGGTCGGTGACCCCAGCACTGAAGTGCTGCGCCACCCAAAAACATCGCCTGGCGCCGGCGCTACTGTCTGGCGCGAAAATGTTACTCTACAAAATCGGATGACCATCCTGCTCTTTACCTTGCTGGTCGCAGCCTTGTCGTTTGCGGCGGGACTGCTGGGGTCGCTGACCGGCCTGGGCGGCGGCGTGGTGCTGGTGCCGCTGCTGACGATCCTCTTTCATGTCGATATTCGGTATGCGATTGGGGCGTCGCTGGTGTCGGTGATCGCGACGTCTTCGGGCGCGGCGGCGGCTTATGTGAAGGAAGGGATTTCGAACATTCGGATTGGGATGTTTTTGGAGATTGCGACTACTTCGGGGGCGCTACTGGGAGCGTTTTTGGCGACGCGGATGCCAGTGCGGGTGATCGCCGTGATTTTTGGAGTAGTGCTGCTGTATTCGGCGTATCTGTCGCGGCGGCCGCGTCCGCAGGCGCAGCGCAATTTGCCGCCGGACGCGCTGGCTACGAAGCTGCGTCTGAATGGCAGTTTTCACGATCTCGAAGGGCAGCGGCAATACAACGTACAGAATGTGCCGACGGGATTCAGCCTGATGTTTGGGGCGGGCACGCTGTCGGGTTTGCTGGGGATTGGGTCGGGCGCGGTGAAGGTGCTGGCCATGGACCAGGCGATGCGGATTCCGTTTAAGGTTTCAACGACGACCAGCAACTTCATGATCGGGGTGACGGCGGCGGCGAGCGCGGGGGTCTATTTGAGCCGCGGATATGTCGATCCGGGACTGGCGATGCCGGTGATGCTGGGAGTGCTGGCGGGATCGCTGCTGGGGACGCGGATTCTGGTGAAGGCGGAGACGGCGTCACTGCGGCTGGTGTTCAGCATTGTGATTCTGGTGCTGGGATTGCAGATGCTTTACAAGGGATTGTGGGGTGGACTCTGATGCCGAGTGGTTTGCACGAGTTTGCCGAGTTCAAGCCGCAGCCATGGCGGGATAAGCGCCTGGAGGTCATTCTCGGGAACCTGCTGCGGACGGGCGTGATGCTCTCGGCGCTGGTGGTGGTGGTGGGGGCTTGCATTTATCTATACCGGCATGCGCGGGAGATGGCGGATTACAAGATATTTCGCGGCGAACCGTCGGATTTCCGGACGATTCCGGGAGTGATTGAGAGCGTGCGCGGCGGACATGGAAGGGGATGGATTCAGCTGGGGTTGCTGCTGCTGATTGCTACTCCGATTGCGCGCGTGGCGTTTTCGATTGTGGGATTTTCGATTGAGCGCGACCGGATGTATGTGGTGTTTACGGTGATCGTGCTGGCGATCTTGCTTTATAGCTTGCTGGGGTCGGGATTCGGGATGTAGGGTTGGGTTCATTCGAGCATGTTTTAAAGCAGACAGAAACACCGTCACAGTCCGCTTTTTGGCGGGGAGTTCGGCCCCTCAGGGGCTAAAGCTCGCCATGGGTGGGGTGCTTGACGGCACGGCTAAAGCCGTGCCCTTCCCAAACCCTAAGGGACTCCAGTTTTTTCCGGTGCTAGTGGAGCGAAGCGCGGATTTCGCGCAGGAGGTAGTACTCGTTTACGGGGCGGTCGTCCTCCATGGCGGGCGCGTTCTTATCGAGCGAAATAATCCAATCGATCGGCAATTCATTTTTCAGCACGCCATCGAATTGCTGCTCGGGAGTGGGGAACGGTCCCCATTCGACGAGGTCGGCGGCGGCTCTGGGCGGCATACGACGGGCCAGTTCGGCGGCGGAAAGATTGGGAATTGGCTGGCGGCTGGCGAGGTAGTGGACGCCCCAACCGGAGATGGATTTGAAGGCGCGAACATATGGGAACGAATCGCGCAGGGCGCGGGCGATGGAGGCGGCGTCGGCGTAGTCGCCGCCGGGAAACCATTGTTGAAGGATGCCGTCGGGGCGCAGACGTTTTTTGGCGGCAGAATAAAATTCGCGCGAGTAGAGCAGGCTCGAACCGGCGGCGCCGATCGGTGGCGGCGGATCGATGACGATGACGTCATATTGCTCGGTGGTGCGTTCGAGGAAGCGGCGGCCATCGTCGATGACGACGTGGGAGTGCGGATTGGCGAGAACCTGCCGGGCATCGGCGTGGAAATACCAGAAGAGTTTGGGCACGCTGGGGACGAGGTCGACGACGGTGGAATCGATTCCCCAGGTGAGCATCGAGCGATGGGTGGTGCCCATGCCGAAGCAGATGACGAGCGCGTTGTGCGGAGCATGGTCGAGGAAGGCGAGCGGCATGGCCGACATCATCTTGGTGATGGGCGTGAGGATGGTCATGCTGATGCCGTTGACGAAGAGATTTTTGTCCATGCCCTGGCCGCCGGCGATGACGGTCGCAGTGTTGTCGCGGCGGACCGCGGTGCCTGCCACTTCCTGCACATAGCTGCGGGTTCGGGCGATCAGTAAGAAAGATGCGAACAGTATTACGGCGGCAACGAGAGCGGTTGCACCGATAAGGGGCCTAGCCGATCCGGGGACACGTTTGAAGGCGAATGCCACGCCCACGGCCAGCCACGGCAGAGCCAAAGCCGTCAGAGCGTAACGCTCGTCGAAATTGGGCAATAACAAAAAGCCGGCGACCAGCGGCCCGAGAATACAGCCGGCGACATTGACGGCGTATCCAAAGCCGGCGCGGTCGGGATCGCCCTCCGAAAAACGATCGACGAGACGAGGTGTGATGAAGCCAAGCAGGCCGCTGAATGCCGCGATGCCGAGGGGAACACGCAGCCATGCCGGGAGGCCGACGCGCATGTCGGCGGTGAGCAATGGAGTCAGGGCGGCGAGCCAAACGAAGAGCCATATCAGCGGCGACTCGTTGGCATGGCGGCGGCTCCAGACGCGATAGATGGTCGATCCGATGAAGGTTGCGGCGAGGTACACGCCGAGGATGGTGGCGAAGGAGTAGACGAAGGTGCCGACAAAGATGGTGTAGAGGCGCGTCCAGACAACTTCTAGCCCCATGCTGGTGAGGCCGGTGGCGAAGAGCAGCCAGAGCGTGCCATTACTGAGCATGTGGCGCCCTGGAGCAGGAGCGCGGTCGCGGTCGCTCTGCTCGCTGTCAAAATAATTGTCTCTTTTCTCGACAACAATGTTTCCGGCAGTGGTGGCGGCTGCGGGCGATTGCTGCGCCGAGAGGCGCAGAGCCATTCCGGAGATGGCAAGGTTGAGCATCATCCCGATTAGCAGGGTTGAGTTGAAGCCGAGTTCCTCGATCAGCAGAAGTGGAATCAGCGAACCGGCGACCGCGCCCAGAACATTGGCGAGATAGAGGAAGCTGAAGGAGCGGCGAGATTCGATTTGTTTGCCGCTGCGAATGGCAAACATGCCGAGCGGAATGGTTGCTCCCATGCAAGCACACCACGGGACGAGTGTGCAGGCCAGCCAAATGCCGGCCGCGATGTAGTATCCGGCAGAGGAGAGTGACAGAGTTTGACCGAGATGTTCGAGAACGTAGCGGCCGGCGAGCAGTTCCAAGGGAACGACGACGGCGGAACAGCCAATCAGAATTTCAGCGGCGGCGTAAAGTTGCAGCGGCGGAATCGTCAGCCGGTGGGCATAACGGCGCACGAGACTTCCGGCGGCCAGGGAGCCGACGCCGAGTCCTCCCATGAAGCTCGAAAGCACGATGGAGATCATGGGCGTGGTAACGCCGAATTGCGCCATGGCCAGACGAAGCCAGATGAGTTCGTAGAGAATGCTGCAAAAGCCGGAGACCAGAAAGAAAGCGAAGAACCAGCGTTGACCGCCGCCTGCGCCTGATTGCTCGGGTGATTTGGTGGCGGGGTTTACGGGTGCAACTTCCATTGCCGGCATCGGCTTCGAGCTCACAGTTTGTCCTCGTGATCGGGAAACTTGAGATAGTCGCTGGCGGGCCAGTTCCGGCTCGAACAGCCTTCATCAAGTTTCGCAGACTGGTGAAGGTCGGAGGGCAGGGTAACTCTTCATTATGGTAACGAAAGTCATGGGTATTGGTTCACCACGGAGGCACGGAGACACGGAGAAAAGCAAAACGTGGTTCCTAGTTCTTTTTAGGTCGCCGCGGTGATGGCGTGTGAGAGGTGATTATCGAAGAGCGTTGCTTCAGGCGAGGATGGAATCGTCGAGGCGCTTGCGGTGATATTCGGCGACCGCCTGGACGAAAGCGACGACCAGAGGATGAGGATGGCCCTCGCGCGAGCTGAGCTGCGGCTGAAAAAGAGTGGCAATGAAAAACTGGTGGGCGGGCGATTCGAAGGCCCGGCACTCTCCCTGCGAGCCGCGAGCGACGATCGGGAAACCGGCTTCCATAGCGGTCCATTCGAATTCGGGATTGACCTCGAAGTTGCAGAAGAACTCTTCTTTAATGATTTCCTTTTCGCCGTAGTGGCCGGCGAGAAACGAGCCAGGCGCGAGGCGAATCCCGGGGCCGATTCCGGAGAGCTTGGGCGCGCCCTGGGCGCGGTCGGGCACGGCGCACGCGACTGGATAGATGACGATGTTCTTGCCGTTCGGATCCTCTTCGGCGGTATTCGCGTCGGCGATGCCGATCACATTGCGGGCGCACTCGATGAGCGCGTATTGAAAACCACCGCAGGTGCCGAGAAACGGGCGGTCGTTGACGCGCGCGAATTCAATTCCCTTGAGCATGCCATCGAAGCTTTTGTAGGGGCTGCCGGGTGAAGCCAAAAAGCCATCGTAGGAATCGAGGAGGGCAGCGGCGCCGGGCTCGATGAGCGACGGGGTCGGCAGCCACCTGGATTCGACTTCAAGATTGAGTTTGCGGGCGGCGTGCTGGAGCGCGTCGTTGGTGGCGTGGTGGGAGCGGAATTCAGGGTTGAAGTCGCCGAGGATTCCGATACGGACGGGATCGTTCAGCGCGGCCATCGATGGGAGCATTGTAAATCACGAGGTGCGGCGCGGGGAAAAAACGTAAGTCCAGTCCGAGGAGTGAGATTGGGACGATGGCGGGCGCGGGTGGCTGTGATGGAGGTATCTTGTCTGGCGGGCGGGTGAGTTTGACGGAGCGGGCCACAAAACGCTCAACCACCAAGGTCACGAAGTATCACGAAGGCTTTGGTTTTCGGGCTGCTTTTCTTTGCGGACGTTGGTGATCTTGCTGGCGTGGCTATCTTGGAATCCGGGGCAGGTTGTGCCCGAGCAGCAGAACCCAGACTCCGAGAACGGTTAGGGTTGAGCCAGCTACTACGAGAAGCGCGGATTTCCAGTCGACTCTGGGATTCGGAGGATGATTGTGGTTCGAGATCAGGAAGCGGGAATCGTCCGATCCTTTGGCGATCACGAAGCGGGATGGGGAGGAACATTCCGCGAGCAGGCTGGGCTCGGGAGTGGCATCGTTCGGGGGCGTGGTGGAGGACGGCGCAGTGCGGGAGTCCATCTGGATCTTTTCTGTAACGCTGATTGGGGAGAGACTTGGGGCTTGGACCTCGGCGCGCGTCCAAATATCTGTTTGCAGACCCGCCCGGCTCAGGGCGGCGGCGATCTTGGCTTGCTGGGACATTTGCGTGGTCGAGGTCGGGAGGGGTCCGCTGGAAAGGCGGACGACCTCGGGCGGCGGGGTCTGCTGGCGCTGGATTTCCCGGTGCTGGGTTTCCCGGAGTTGGGCAGACGCGGCCGGGTTGGGGCTGGCTGATTCGGACATTGTTCCCGTAACGGTCATTGTTCCCGTAACATCATTGTTCCCGTAACAGATACGGGACTCGACGGTGTTAGACAACATTCTTCCACGCGGATGGGACGGGCAGGAGCGACTCCATTGCGAGACATGAAAGTCGCAATCCGCTCGGGGAGCGGTTGCTCCTTGGCGGACGGATCGTATTGCTGCTCGAAGCACTGTCGCAAATCGAGTTCTGCTCCGCGGGGTTCCACCGAAATTTTTCCGGTCGAGTCTTCGATGAGGAAAGTAAGGTATCCGGTTTCCTCGGCAATACTCTTCCATTCTGCTTTGTCGTCCGGCTCTTGCTGCCAGATAATGGCGCGGTAGACGTAACATTCCTTGCCCGTAATGGGCGCGGAGAGTGTGCGCTGGCCTCCGGCTGTGCCGGCGAAAGTGGCAGGCCCCGGGGTCGCGGCGCGGAGATCTGCACGGGAAATGCTTTCTGCAGCGCTTGTGCGGAAGAAAAACCGAACTCCCCAAAAGAAGAAACACAGGCCGAGACCGGCGGCTGCCGAGCCGCCCAGCAGCCACTGGTTGCCATCGAGAAATTGAAGAAGGGAATACACGTCGCGAGCGGAACCCGCAGTCTCCCACGCGCGATCTCAGGCGGAAGACGGCGGAGTTCCACTTACAAGCATAGAAAAGGGCACGGGCCGAGGCCCGGAAAAACACTCGGCGTCGGCTTACGGAAGTACCGGCTTACGGAAGTAACGGATCGCGGCGGCATCCTGGCGGGAAGTCGGCGGGAACTCGGCCTTATGCCGAGACGCGTTCTTTCTCTTTCTCTTTCTCTACCTCTTTGTCCTTCAGGATGGCGGCGACGGCCGCGATGGCGGCATCGACCTCTTCGTCGGTGTTGTAGAAGTGGGGCGCGAAGCGGACGCCGGCGCGTGGGCGCCAGTCCACCAGAATCTCGCGCGCGAGCAATTCGCGGCTGATGGCTTGCGAATCGGGCATATCGATGGAGACGGTGCCGCCGCGCTTTTCGGGATCGCGCGGGGTATTGATGCGCCAGCCGTGATGATCGGCGAGTTCGATGAGGCGGGCGGTCTGGCGCTGTGATTTTTTGCGGATTTGTTCTACGCCGACTTCGGTGATGATCTGCAAGCCGGGGCGGCAAGCTTCAAGCGCGGGAATGTGGGTGGTTCCGTTCATGAAGCGCAGGGGCGGATCGGCATAACGAATGGGGCCAGTGGCGAATTCGAATGAATTTTCGTGGGCGAACCAGCCCGTGAGCCTGGGCTCAAGCTTCTTGCCAAGATCGGGCCGCACGTAGAGATAAGCGACACCCGGGCCCCCGCAGAGCCACTTGAGCACGCCACCGCAACAGAAATCGACGTTGAGCGCTTGTACATCGACGGGCACGCTGCCGAGCGATTGGAAGGTATCGAGTACGACGTGTGCGCCGACTTTATGCGCCTTTTCAATGATGGCCTGCGCGTCCTGGATGTAAGAGCTGCGAAAAATAACATGCGAGATGGGGACGATGAGGGTCTGATCGTCGATGGCATCGAGCAGGCGCTCAGTGGGGACGTGAATGCCGTCGTCGGTCTTGCCGTCGTCGCTCTTAATCATGTGAACGCGCGCGCCGAGCGGGCGTTGCGCCTCCCAGAAGTACATGACGCTGGGGAAATTCAGATCGCTGTAGACGACCTTGTTGCGCTTGCCGGAAAAATCAAAGCAGGAGGCGACGATGGCCTGGCAGGTGGTGACATTCTGATGAACGGACACGGAATTCGCGGGCGCATGCATGAGCGCACCGATCTCGTTGCCGACGTCGAGGGCGAGCATCCACCAGCGCTCCTGCCAGGCCCGAACGCCGCGCGTGGCCCAGATATCGGCGTAGCCCTTGAGCGCGTCATAGACCGCGCGCGGCATGGCGCCGAGGGAGTTCGAGATCATGTAATTGGTGCGCTCGAGGATTGGGAACTCGGTGCGATAGCGGAGAAGGGAATCGGACATTGCTTGATTGTAAAGCGATGGAGCATGGGCGCCCGGTCGAAAAGTGAAGCCGGTTTCGAGTTGCCAATCGCGGCCCCGGTGCAGAGCCGGTCTGGAGGTCGAGGCGATATGGGAGGGTGAGCCGGGGCTGTGCGGAATCGGCTGTTAGAATAGTCGTGAATCTATGTTTGAGAACTTACAAGAGAAGCTCCAACGAGCGTTTAAGAGTCTGCGCGGGCAGGCCGTTCTCAGCGAAGAGAACATTGCCGAGGCGCTGAAACAGATTCGCCTTGCGCTGCTCGAGGCTGACGTCAACTTCAAAGTCGTGAAGGACCTGATCGACCGGATTCAGGCAAAGGCGGTCGGGCAGGCAGTGATGACCGCGCTCTCGCCGGGCGAGCAGGTGATCAAGATCGTCCGCGACGAGTTGGTTGAAACGCTGGGCAAGGATACCGCCAAGCTGAAGTTCGCCTCGCAGCCGCCGACAGTGGTGCTGATGGCGGGATTGCAGGGTTCCGGCAAAACGACTACGTCAGGGAAACTCGCCAATTGGCTGAAGAATGGCGGGCACCGGCCGCTGCTGGTTTCGGTGGACGTGTATCGTCCGGCGGCGCGCGAGCAGTTGAAAGTTGTGGCGGCGGCGATCAAGGCCAATCTTTATGAGGGCGAGGTGGGCGAGGCGAATACGGCGACCGTTGAGCGGCTGGCAAAAGAGGCGCGGCGCGAGGCCATCAACACCGGCTGCGACGTGCTTATCGTCGATACTGCCGGCCGTTTGCACATCGACGACCAGTTGATGGATGAGATGCAGTCGCTGAAGCGGCTGCTGAATCCGCAGGAGATTCTGTTCGTCGCGGATTCGATGACCGGACAGGACGCGGTGAAGTCGGCGGACGAGTTCCACAAGAAGCTGACGCTGACGGGGGTGGTGCTAACGAAGATGGACGGCGACGCGCGCGGCGGTGCTGCGCTTTCGATCCGGCAGGTCACGGGGCAGCCGATCAAGTTTATTGGCATCGGCGAAAAATACGATGCGCTCGAACCCTTTCATCCGGATCGCATCGTCTCGCGCATTCTCGGCATGGGCGACATCCTGTCGCTGATCGAGAAGGCCGAGTCGCAGATCGACAAGAAAAAGGCGCAGGAGCTGGCGACGAAGGCCTTCTCCGGCGACGGCTTCTCGCTGGAAGATTTTCGCGAGCAGTTGCGGTCGGTGAAGAAGATGGGATCGATGCAGAGCCTGGTCGGAATGCTGCCGTCGATTGGCGCGTTTCAGGGCTTGCAGAAGGCGGCGGACAAAGTCGACGAGAAGCAGATCAACCGGGTTGAGGCCATCATCAACTCGATGACCAACTACGAGCGGAACCATCACGAGTCGATCAATGGCAGCCGGCGGAAGCGCATCGCGCGTGGCTCCGGGACGACGGTGCAGGAAGTGAATAATCTGCTGCGGCAATATGCGCAGATGAAGAAGATGTTTAAGCAGATGGGCAAGCCGAGCTTTGCGCGTCGGCTGGCGGGGATGAAATTGCCGGGGATGTAGGAGAACTGTCGTGGGTCGTCTGTCGTTAGTCGCCTGTCGTTAGCCGCTCGCGATGTGGGTTCGCGATTCCCGATAGTCGACTTTCCGGTGAGGCGGCTCCTGCGCTTGCCCAAGGTGTGCGGACGACTAACGACTGGCGACTAACGACCGATCATGAAATGGCGATCTCTCCAGGAATCGGGCTCGTACAGCGATCTTCGGCCGCTGCGCGAGATTTTTGCCGAGCGCAAAGAGACGATCGCCAAGTATGTGCCGGCCGAGGTGCAGGCGATTCATCGGCGCACCGTCGATGCCCTAAAGGCTGACAGTTTTGCAACCTTGGCGCTTGCCAGCGTTACGACCATCCCGCCCTTCGAACTTTCCGACCACGATGGCAAGCGCGTTTCTTCCGCAGATCTTCTAAGCAAAGGGCGACTGGTCCTGTGCTTCATTCGCGGGCGCTGGTGTCCGTTCTGCGTGGGGCAGCTGGAGGCGATGAACTACATCGCTGCGCAGATCACCGACGCGGGCGCGCAACTCGTGGCCATTTCTCCGCAGACGGAGAAGCAGGCCTTCTTCATGCGCGACCAGCACAAGCTCGCGTTCCCAGCTGCTAGTCGACGCGCACAACGAACTCGCCCGCCAATTCGGGCTCGTCTACAAAGTCCCCGACGAACAACAAAAGCTCTATCGCAGCACGTTCATCAACCTTCCGTTTATCAATGGCCGTGACGTTCGCGAAAATGGCAGCTGGGAGCTTCCCATCCCCGCGACTTACATCGTCGACCGCGACGGCTCAGTTCTGTTCGCCTCGGCGAACGAGGACTATACGGAGCGGCCGGAGCCACTCGACCTTCTCAGCATTCTCGAACACTCTGCTTAACCGCAAGAAAAAGCGCCGGCAAGAGAGCCGGCGCTGACTGCACTCTTTTTGGATAGGGCGAGTCGAAAACCCTACTTCAACGATGCCATATCGATTACGAAGCGGTATTTCACGTCGCTCTTCAGCAGGCGTTCGTAGGCTTCGTTGATTTTCTGGATCGGAATCATTTCGATGTCGCAGGTAATGCCGTGCTCGGCGCAGAAATCGAGCATCTCCTGTGTCTCGCGGATTCCGCCGATGATGGAACCGGCCAGAGCGCGGCGGCGGAAGAGGAGACTCCCCACCGAAACCGGCAACGGAGTCGGGGATGCGCCCACCATGGTGAGCGTTCCGTCGAGTTTCAAGAGATCGAGATAGGCGCCCACGTTGTGTTCCGCGGAAACGGTATCGAGGATGAAGTCGAAGGTGCCGGCGTGTTTCAGCATCTCGTCGGCGTTCTTCGAGATGACAACTTCGTCAGCACCGAGTTTGAGCGCGTCCGCCTTTTTGTTGGGGGAGGTGGTGAAGAGCACTACGTGCGCGCCGAACGCGTGCGCGAACTTCACGCCCATGTGTCCCAGTCCGCCGAGGCCGACGATGCCAACCTTCTGACCCTTGCCAACCTTCCAGTGGCGCAGCGGCGAGTACGTCGTGATGCCGGCGCAAAGCAGCGGGGCGGCCGCGGCGAGATTGAGTTTGTCCGAGATTCGGAGCGCGAAAGCCTCGTCGACCACGATGCTGTCGGAGTAGCCGCCATAAGTAACGCCGCCGAGGTGCTTGTCTTCGGCGTTGTAGGTGAATGTGGCCGGGCCGTCGCAGAATTGCTCGTTGCCAGCTCGGCAGTTGGGGCAAGTGCGGTCGGAATCGACCATGCAGCCGACGCCGGCGATGTCACCCGCCTTGAATTTCTTTACGCCGCTGCCCACCGCGACCACGCGGCCGACGATTTCATGGCCCGGGACACAGGGATAAACGGTCGGCATCATGCTTTCCCACTCGTTGCGAACCTGATGGAGATCGGAATGGCAGACGCCGCAATAGAGGATTTCGATTTGAATATCCTGCGGACCGGGCGTGCGCCGCTGGATGGAGGTTGCGGAAAGAGGAGATGTCGCGCTTTTGGCGCCGAAGGCCTTGGCAGTGAATGACTTTGCGGTTGAGGATGTTTTTTGCGCAGGAGCAGTAAGAGTTGCTTGACTCATAAGATGGATGGATTTCCTTTCTTCTTATCGATACTTACTAGATTGCGGCGAGCGGGCAGGCGATTCATAGAAAGAGAGCGTGAGGACGGGCGGTTTGACCACGGAGGCACAGAGTCATGGAGAAAACTGTGCCATCCTTGCTTAAAGCGCTAAGCTCCGGCATAATAATGGTTTGTCTCAACCCTGCCGGACTCATCCGGAACAAAGGAAACGAAACGAGTGTTAATGATCCGTCTGGCGCGCTTTGGTGCGCGCAAACAACCGTATTATCGCGTAGTGGTGATCGAGAAGGAACGGGCGCGCAATGGGCGTCCGGTGGAAGTGGTGGGCACATATAATCCGCGGACGAATCCTGCAACCGTTGATTTGAAGCGCGAGCGCATTTCGTATTGGGTTTCCAAGGGCGCCAAGTGCTCCGAGCGGATGACGAAGTTGCTGGCGATGCCGGCCGCTGCCGCTCCTGTCCCCGCCGCGACTGCGTAACCATCAGTCACTACCAAACTACAGATTCCTCGCTCCGCTCGGAATGACAACGTCGGTGCGGGTTTGCGGAAGAACAAACCGATTTTGGAGCCCCTCCATGACTGAGCAGACTGCCAACGCGCGCGCCCTGATCGAGCACCTTGCGAAGGCGCTGGTCGAGGATAAAGCCGCGGTTTTCATCGACGAATACGAAGATGGCGACGAAACGGTGATTGAACTCGAAGTGGCCGAGGCCGAGGTGGGCAAGGTGATTGGACGCTCCGGGCGGATCGCGCGCGCATTGCGGACGATCCTGGCGGCAGCGGGCACGAAGAACGATACGCGTTACGCGCTGGAGATTCTCGAATAGCGGCGCAGCAGGCGAGCGGCGAGTGGATCACGCTGGCGTTCGTGATCAAAACGCAGGGACGCCACGGAGAAGTTGCGGTTGAGTTGCACACCGATGTTCCGAATCGCTTTAAGCAAGACATGCAGCTCTGGGCGCAGCTGAAGAATGGCGAGCGGCGCGAAGTAAGGATTGAAGAACTGTGGCCGCATAAGAGCTGGCTGGTGTTGAAGTTTGCCGGTGTGGAAACGATGGACGAAGCGGAGGCGCTGAAGGGCGCTGAGTTACAGGTTCCGCGGAGCGATCGCGCTGAACTGGAGCCGGGCTGGACGTTCTTGAGTGACCTGGTCGGCTGCACGGTGCTCGATAGCGGCCGGGAGATTGGCGAGATTGTAGACGTGGTATTCGGCGCGGGTGAAGCGCCGCTGCTGGTGGTAAGAGGCGAAAGGCAGGCCGAGTCTCAGACGGGCGGGGCGAAATTGCCGTACGAGATTCCATTCGCCGAAGCGTATCTGGAAAAGGTGGACATTGAGGGCAAGCAGGTGCGGATGCGGTTGCCGGAAGGCTTGCTGGAAGTGAACGCGCCGGTGAAGAAGGGAAAGGGTCGTTAGTCGTCGGTCGTTAGTCGTTACTCGTTGATGGTTCGCGATTGATGTTTGGAGGCGAGGGATTTGCCTAATGACGAGCGACGAACAATCAACAACGGTTTTCCGCGATGAAGATCGACATTCTCACGATCTTTCCTGATTTTTTTCGCGGGCCGCTGGATTACGGAATTATCCGCCGGGCGCGAGAATTGGGCCTGGTGGAAATAAGCATTCACGATCTGCGGGATTTTACGAAAGACAAGCACCGCACCGTGGATGACCGCCCGTTTGGCGGCGGCGAGGGCATGGTGCTCAAGCCGGAACCGATCTTTGAATGTTTAGAATCGCTGGGCGGATTGACGGCGAGCGCGGAGCGAGTTGCGGCACAAGGCTCTGGTAGCGAACGAGAGTCGGTGATTTTGCTGTCCGCGCAGGGACGCAAGCTCGATCAGGCCCTGGCGGCGGAGTTGGCAAGGCTCGAGCGAATCGTTCTGATCTGCGGCCGTTACGAGGGCGTGGATGAGCGCATTAGCGAGCACCTGGCGGATCGTGAAGTTTCGATCGGCGATTATGTGCTGAGCGGCGGCGAACTGGGTGCGGCGGTGATTGTTGATACGGTCACGCGGCTGATTCCGGGGGCGGTTGGCAACAAAGCGTCGACGCGGCAGGAGTCGTTTACGGCGGGCGTGAACGTGGAGCAGAGCGAGCGTGGGGCAAACGACGCGCCAAGTTCGACCTGCGTGTCGGGCGGATTGCTCGATTATCCGCATTACACGCGGCCCGCGGAATTTCGCGGCATGGCGGTTCCCGAGGTGCTGGTGAATGGGAACCATGAAGAGATCAGGCGCTGGCGCCGCAAGAGGGCGCTGGCCAAGACTTTGCGCAACCGGCCGGATCTGCTGGAGCAGGTGACGCTGAGCCGGGAAGACAAGGCGTTGTTGGACGAAATTAGAAATGAGCTTCAAGTTCCCGTCTCCGGGATTTCTGTGTCGAGAAGACCGGGGGCACTGAGAACTAAGAACTGGGAACTGAGAACTGGAAGAGGAACCATTATGCGGAATCAAATTATCGAAAAATTGCTGGCCAAGACGCGGCGCACCGATCTGCCGAAGTTCGGCCCCGGAGACACCATTCGCGTGCAAGTCAAGATTCGCGAAGGCGAAAAAGAGCGACTGCAGGCCTTTGAAGGCGTAGTTATCGCCCGCAGCCGCGGCGCTCAGCCCAGCTTCACTGTGCGCAAGATGAGCTTTGGACAGGGTGTGGAGCGCATCTTCCCGGTCGATTCGAAGGTGATCGACAAAGTCGAACTGGTGCGGAGCGCCAAGGTTCGCCGCGCCAAGCTTTACTATCTGCGCAATCTGCGAGGCAAGGCCGCTCGTCTGAAGGAAGTCGAGTAGTAGTCGATTCGTGAACCCAGGTTAGCGCGCACAAAACGCGCGCGAACCTGGGGCACCATCAAGGCACGATCGAGGGTTGACGGCGGATCGCCGCAACCATGCTCGAACGCGCCAAGTCCCGCGTCCTCGTCTGTCCACAGCATTTCCACGTGATCCCCGCTTGTGTCTTGTGGCTTAGTCGGCGAAGATGCTGAAGAGCATCAGTGCCGAAATCCAAGCGCAAATCCGGGCGCATTTCTCAAATCGCAAGTGCTGAAGGCATCTCGCTGGCGGCGGCGAAGTTGCGCTTGTTGAAGACGCTGCGCTGTACGCTGAAATTCGAAAAGCTGGCCTGGGAGACAGGCGCGACGCTGGTGGCGGGCGTCGATGAAGTGGGGCGCGGTTCTCTGTTTGGTCCAGTCGTGGCTGCGGCGGTGATTCTCGATCCCGAGGACCGCATTCGCGGCCTGCGCGACTCGAAGCTTCTGCCTGCGGAGCGTCGCGAGCAACTAGCCGAACGTATTCGCGAACGCGCCATCGCCTGGGCCATTGCTGCCGTCGACTCGGCCCGCATCGACCAGATCAACATTTATCACGCGTCACGACTGGCTATGCAGCGGGCGGTCGACCAGTTGACGCCGGCGGCGGGCTATCTGCTCATCGATGCCATGAAGCTTAATTGCGCTATCCCGCAGCGCGCGATTATTCACGGCGATGCGCTCTCGGTTTCGATTGCGGCCGCTTCCATCATCGCGAAAGTTGAACGGGACCGCATGATCTCGGCGTGGGATCCTATCTTTCCCATCTACGGGCTCGCGTCAAACAAAGGCTACAGCACGCCGCGCCATCTGGCCGCGCTGCGCGAGCACGGTCCGTCTCCTCTGCATCGGCAGTCCTTCGCGCCGGTTTGGAGCGCGCCGATTCCGCAGGAGGTATTGAGCTTCATGCAGGAGGACTTGGGCGTGGAAGAGGAGGCGGTCGGGGCGGCGACAGAAGTTCTCGACGACGAAGAGATCATCGCCTCCTAGGTTCCGGTCACCGGTCACCGCCAAACGTCTCATCGTAGAGACGCTGCCTGCCGCGTCTTCGTTGCCATCCTACGATCTACTTTTTCCGTCCTCAATTCCTCCTGCTATCATCCCGAAGTGGCGGCGCGCGGAAAATTTATTACTTTTGAAGGTCTGGACGGTAGCGGCAAGAGCACGCAGATCGAGAAACTGGCGCGCACGCTGCGCGCGCGCGGCTTGCCGGTCACGGTGACGCGCGAGCCCGGAGGCACCTCAGCCGGTGAAAAAATTCGCGAGGTGATCCTGCATTCGACAACCTCAGGCCTCTCGCCGATGACCGAGATGGCGCTGATGTTCGCCTCGCGCGCGCAACATATTCATCAGATCATTCTGCCGGCACTCGCGGAAGGGCGCGTGGTGCTGTGCGATCGCTTTACCGATTCGACCGAGGCGTATCAGGGGGGAGGACGCAAGCTGGGCTCGAAGCCGGTGCTCACGCTGCATGAGATTTTGTGCGGCGGCCTGCAACCGGACCTGACTATCCTGCTCGACAATGAAGTGGCGTTCAGCGTGGAGCGAGCGCGCCGCCGGAACCGCCGGCACAAAGCCGCCCGTCCGGACAAAGACGAAAATCGTTTCGAACAGGAGAGCCGAGCATTTTTTGGGCGGGTGCGCAACGGCTACCTGGCGATCGCGCACCGAGAGCCGCACCGGGTGCAGATCGTGAACGCGCGAGGCACGCCGCAGCAGACGCATGCGGCTATTATGGAGTTGGTGAAGAAGAAGTTTAGGATCTAACTTCGCCTCGAGCTACGAGCTACGAGCTTCGAGCTACGAGCTTCGAGCTACGGCTCTGGTTCGACGCTGTTTTGTTTGTTGCTCAGAGCTCAGAGCTCAGAGCTTCAGAGCTCACGGCTCAAAAATCATAGCCACAGCTGCTTTTATGCCCTTTTCTGATTTCATTGGCAATTCGGAAGTTGTGCAGCGCTTGCGCGAGATGATTGCGCGCGATCACTTTCCCCATGCGGTAATTCTTGCGGGCGCGCAAGGCTCGGGAAAATATACGCTCGCGCTCATGCTGGCGCGCGCGATGAACTGTCTTCAGCCGCCGACCACCGACGGCCTGCCCGACTTCTGCGGCGAATGTTCGAATTGCTCGCGGATCGCCCTCGCCCAGGATTTCGACGCGCGCTTCACGGAAGCGGTGGAGGCACGCGAAAACCTGCGCGAGACGGACAAGAAAGAGACGCGCATTTTCATCCAGCCTCATCCTGACCTGCTCGTGATCCCGCCCGATCCGCCGCAGATGATGATCAAGGTCGATCAGGTTCGTCACGTCATTCAGCGCATTTACTACCGACCCGCCGAGGCGCGCGAGAGCATCTATATCTTTACGAGTTCGGCTTTCATGAAAGAGGCGGCCAACTCGCTGCTCAAAATCCTGGAAGAGCCGCCCGGGTTTGCCACGATTTTTCTGCTGACGGAAAACGCCGGTGAACTGCTCCCGACCATCCGCTCGCGTTCGGCAAACTTCACGCTCGGCGCGCTACGCCCGGCAGAGCTGGAAACCCATCTTGCACGGCTGCGTTCGGACTGGAATCCCCGCCAGCGAGCGCTGGTCGCGCGCTTGAGCGAGGGGGCGATAGGACGCGCCCTTTCGTTTGACCTGGAAGGCTATATCTCCGCCCGTGGCAACGCCCTGATTATGCTGAAATCCGCGCTGGGCGGGGGCGATCATAGCGAGCTATTCAAGACGACCGAGAGCTTTCGTTCCGGAGCGGAAGGCCGCCAGAAAATGGACGGCCTGTTGCGGACGCTGTATCTGCTGCTGGAAGATCTGATGTTTCTCCAATCGGGCACTCCGCAACTGGTGCGCAATACCGACATATTGGGCGAGCTGAAGAAACTGTCCGAGTCCGCCGATTTTGCCTGGGTGCAGCGCGCCGCAGAGGGTCTGGCCGAGGTGGAACGCGGCCTGCGCCGCAACCTTTTGCGGTCGCTTGCGCTCGACTCTTTCGTGGCTGCACTCGAGCCCAGCACGCTAACCACGCGCTAATTACGAAATCGGAATGGCGGTGACACAAATCATTGTCAGAGTTACCCCTCTGTGGTACCGTACCTGATAAGTTTTCCCCCAACACCCACAATCACAGGTAAGTGGTGTGGTATTTCTGCCGCCCCCGTGCGCAGGTGGTGACGAATGAAAGAAATTCTAGAGCCTATCCCAGCCGAACGTTCTGCCGACCAAGGGTCCGACCAGGAAGGCTATGCGAATCGCAAACTGATTCGTCCCTCGCTGAGCCGCAACAACGACCATGGACACAACAACCATGGGCACAATCATGGGACGAACGCCGCCACGAATCATGGCACGAACCATGTTTCGAACCATGCTGCCCCGGGAGAACGCCGCGAGCGCTCCGCCGCCCCTGCCAAGAAAACCGCCCCATCCGAGCAGACCAACGCCGAAAATTTCTACTACCAGAAGCAGATGCAGACCAAGACGCCGATGGTGGTCGTGCTGCGCGACGGCGAAGAGGTGCATGGCTACATCGAGTGGTACGACAAGAGCTGCATCAAGCTGAACCGCACGGGCGCGCCCAATCTGATGATCTACAAGCCGGCTATCAAGTACATGTTCAAGGAAGGCGAAATAAGAAGGTAGCGTCTTGATGCGCGCAATCTGTTTTGCCGTCGCCCTGGCTTGTTCCCTTCTGTTCTCCGCCTCACGGACCCTGTCAGAATCTGCGCCCAAAGCTCCCAGTTACATGTTGCAGGCTGTGAGCATTACGGGATCGAAGCGCTTCAGCGAACCCGATTTGATGAAGGCTACCAGCCTTCGAATCGGAAGTAGTGTCACCGCCGAAGAGCTCCGTCAGGCAGCGGACCGCCTCAATCAGTCTGGAGCCTTCACTCAGGTCGGTTACGGCTTTGACGGCAAGGTTGCGACCTACGTTGTGACAGACTCAGATCAGTTTGTTCCCGCAAGTTTTGAGAATTTCGTTTGGTATTCAGACGGTGAGCTGACCCATCGGATCCACGACTCGGTGCCCCTTTTTGCGGGCAGCGTGCCGCTGGCTGGCAATCTTAAGGACCAAGTGGTGGGCGTGCTGGATTTGCTCCTGAAAGAAAAAGGCGCTCGGGGACAAACGGTCGCGGCGTCGTTCCCGGATTCTGGACCTCCCACTTCTATGCTCTTCAGGGTAGAGGGTTCGAAGATCACGATTGCGCGTATCGACTTCCCCGGCGCCGGATCGGACAGACTTGCCCTGCTTCAGCCGGCCATGAAAGACGTTATCGGAAGTGTTTACCTGCGATCCGCGGCCCCGGAAGCGATCAGGAAACGCGCGGCAGCGACCTATGGAAGGCTTGGTTACCTCAAGGCGCGATTTGGCGTTCCCAAAGTCTCCTTTTTGAAAGAAGATGCCGATGGCCCAGATATCGCGTTGGAGGTTCCAGTGGAGGAAGGTCCACAATATACCTTTGCCGGGGCGGATTGGAGCGGCAACCGCGCGATTTCGAACGCCGATCTCGCAAAGTTGATTGATTTGAAGGTAGGTGCACCTGCGGACACCAGGCAGCTCTCAGTAGCCATCGCGGGGGCACAAGGCTTCTACGGAACAAAGGGCTTCATGTATGCGCAGGTGAAGGCGACGGCAACCCTCGACAACGAGAAACACACTTCGGTGATCCATCTGACCGTCGATGAAGGCGTGCAATACCACATGAGGAAACTTGAGCTGTTGAATCTACCGCCGGACCAAATCGAGGTCGTACGCCGGGTGTGGGAAATCAAAGCGGGCGATGTGTATGACTCCAACTACCCAAAGACTTTCCTCAAAAACCATCCGCGCGAATTGGCGTTCCTCGACGGCTGGGCTGCGACCTACACGCAGACCATTGATGATGACCAGCACGTTGTGGACTTGAGTATGAAGTTCGTCAAGATGCAGGGGGGCCCTCAATAGGAGGGTTTTGGCACGCGCCGCTTCACAACTTCGGCAGCACAATTCCCTTCTGCGCCTGATATTTCCCCTTGCGATCCTTGTAGCTGGTCTCGCAGACCTCGTCTGACTGGAAGAAGAGGATCTGGCATAGGCCTTCATTGGCGTAAATCTTGGCCGGGAGCGGCGTGGTGTTCGAAATCTCCAGCGTGACAAAGCCCTCCCACTCTGGCTCAAAGGGCGTGACGTTCACGATGATGCCGCAACGGGCGTAGGTCGATTTACCGACGCAGACCGTCAGCACGTCGCGGGGAATCTTGAAGTACTCGACCGAGCGGGCCAGGGCGAAGGAATTAGGCGGCACGATGGCGACGTCGGCGTTGACGGTTACGAATGAGCGCTCGTCAAAGTGTTTCGGGTCGACGATCGTGCTGTTGACGTTGGTAAAAATCTTGAACTCGTCGGCCACGCGCAGGTCGTATCCGTAGCTCGACACGCCGTAGGAAATCACACCCTGGCTTACCTGCTTCTCCGAGTAGGGGTTAATCATGTCGTGCTCTTGCGCCATGCGCCGGATCCAGCGGTCACTCTTGATGCTCATGGAACTCCTTGGGAAATTTGTAATTTGTAATTGGTGATTTGTAATCGGCAATTTCAATGAGATTGAAAGTGCGTATGCGAGGCGCGCATCAATCACAAATTACAAATCACCGATTGCAAGTTCGCTGGCTGGTGCTGCCATATTACGAGAATGGTCCCCCCGTTGACAATCCGGCCTATCTCCCATAGCATCAATAACTTGAGGCACGCTATTTCTCGCGAGAGAGGCATCCCTTGATTAAGCTCGACATCATCAACGAAGTGGTCAACCGCACCGGCATCACAAAAACAAAAGCCGAGTTGGCCGTCGAAACCGTATTTGAAAGCATGAAGAAGGCGCTCGCGACCGGCGACCGCATCGAGCTGCGCGGCTTTGGCGTGTTCAACGTGCGCCCGCGCAAGACCGGCATCGGGCGCAACCCGCGCACCGGCGCCGAAGTTTCGATTCCGCCCGGCAAAGCGGTGCGCTTCAAGCCCGGCAAGGAGTTGCAGTCGATCGACTAGGTCGCCCTTACGGTTTGCCGCGAGGTCTCCGGGTGGATTGCAGATTGCAGGTGCGGAATTGCAGCTTTGCCCTTCTGAAACTGAGCGTCGGCATTTCGGCTTCTGATCTTTGATCTCTGCATAATCCGATCAGACCTCTGATCCCTGACCCTCGTTTTATCCGTGTCTCCGTGCCTCGGTAGTGAAATAATCAAAGACGCCAGCAATCGATGTCCGATCCCACGCCCACCTTCCCAGTTCTCGCTCACGATCAGCCATACGACCGCGCTCCTCAGGAAGTCTGGATGATCGAGCGGCCGCGCACGCGCTGGTGGCTCTACATTCTGTTCTTTCTGTTGACGCTGCTCAGCACTACCATCGTGGGCGCGGGCCTCGAGTTCAATTACCTTCACCATCAGCCGATGTTCTCACTGGCTGACGATGTTGAAGTCTCCGTCTTCCCCATTGAGTGGGCGCTGGCGCGGCCCGCGAACCTGCTGCTGGGCGTGCCTTTTGCCCTCACGCTGATGTTCATCCTCTTCTCGCATGAGATGGGACACTATCTTTACGCGCGCCATTATCGCGTCTACGCCACGCCGCCATTTTTCGTGCCGTTTCCCAGCCTGATCGGAACGCTCGGCGCCTTCATTCGCATCAAGAGTCCCATCCCGTCGCGCGCGGCGTTGTTCGACATCGGAATCGCCGGACCGATCGCCGGATTTATTCCCGCCTGCATCGCGCTTGTGGTTGGCCTTTCGATGACGCGGCCCATTCCGACGCCGAAAAGCCCTTATATCGAACTCGGACTCCCGGTCATCTTTCAGCTCGCAGCTTATGCGATGAAGCTTGCGCCGCTCTCATCCCTGTCCCTTCATCCGATTGCGATCGCGGCGTGGGTCGGGATGTTTGCCACCTCGCTCAACCTGCTGCCCGGCGGCCAGCTCGATGGCGGGCACATTGTCTTTTCAATCTCGCCGCGCCTGCACTGGTGGACCTCGGTTCTAACGGTGACGGCCCTGATTCCGCTCGGCAGATATCTGTGGCACGGCTGGCTGTTATGGGCGGTGATGCTGGCGGTCACCTGGAGACATCCGAACGTTCCGCGCTATCCATCGGTATCGGGGAACCGCCGGTGGGTTGCCGCTTTTGGACTATTAATGCTGGTGCTGACCTTCACGCGCGTGCCGTTGACGCAGCATCCTGACCGGCCGTTCTGGCCCGACTTCCGTGACAGCGTTCAGTCGATAGGCCACGATCTACGCGACGAGGTGCGGCACGTACTGCACAAGAAATGACCGGCCCGATTTCCGCGAGCGTAACCCGGGTTTGATCCAAGCTCAAAGCGCATAGCTCGCAGCTCAGAGCTGCTCTCTACATCAACCACAACGCATCCACGTCCACAATGACCTGCGTCCGCGGAATCTTCCGCGACGCCGCTTCCGCCAGCATCGCCCGCAGCAGCGCGTTCATCTTCTCGCGGCTGGGCGACTTCAAAATAAAGTGATAGCGATAATCGCGCTTGAGTCGCGTGATCGGCGAGGGCGCCGGTCCGAGCACGCGAATGCCTTCGTGCCGTGTCTTCTCAAACCAACGTCCGAGTTCGCCCGACGATGCCAGTGCCTCGTCCAGCTTTTCGCTGCGCACAATCACATTCGCAATTGAGCTATAGGGCGGATAGTGCATCCAGCTGCGGAACTGTAACTCTTTGTCGTAGAAGCCGGCGAAATCGTGGCGCGCCGCAAATTGCACCGCATAGTGATCGGGAAAATAAGTTTGCAGAATCACTTTGCCCGGTGAGTTGCCGCGTCCCGCGCGCCCTGCAACCTGCGTAAGCAACTGAAATGTGCGCTCCGCCGCGCGAAAATCTGGCAAGCCCAGAGCCGTGTCGGCGCCTACGACTCCCACCAGCGTGACGCCATGCACGTCGTGGCCCTTGGCGATCATCTGCGTGCCCACCAGCATGTCGAGTTCGCCTTCGTTCAGCGCATTTAGAGCGCGTTCGAAATCCTCGCGCCCGCGCACGGTATCGCGATCGAGACGCCCGATCCGCGCCTGCGGAAACATGCCATGCAGCAACTCCTCCAATTTCTCGGAGCCGGTCCCGACAAAATACACATACTCGCTGCCGCACTCGCCGCATTTCTTCGGCACGGGCACGATCGATCCGCAGTAGTGGCACTCCATCTTGTGCTCGCGCTTGTGATGCGTCATGGAAACCGCGCAGTTCCTGCACTGCAATGCTTGTCCGCAGGCCCGGCAGAGCGCGACCGGAGAATAGCCGCGCCGGTTCAGCAGCACCATCACCTGCTCTTTTTTGTCGAGCCGCTCGCGAATCTCCTCCGCAAGCTTGCGCGAGATTACCGGTTCTTTGCCGGTTTCCTGAAATTCCTGCCGCATGTCGAGAATTTCGACTTCGGGCAGCGGACGCTGCTCCACCCGGTCGGGAAGCTCCAGCAGCGCATACTTATGTTTCTTCGCGTTGTAATACGATTCAAGCGACGGCGTCGCCGAGCCGAGCACCACGGCCGCGCCCGCCATCTTTGCCCGCATCACTGCTACATCGCGCGCATGATAGCGAGGCGTCTCCTCCTGTTTGTACGACCCATCCTGTTCTTCGTCGACAATCAGGAGCGCGAGATCGGCGACCGGTGCAAACACCGCCGACCGCGTTCCGACCACGACACGCGCATCGCCACGCTTGATCCGGTGCCACTGCTCGGCGCGCTCATCATCGGTCAGGCCGGAATGCAGGATGGCGACCTCGTCGCCGAAGACCTGAATCAGATCGGCCGCCATCGCCGGAGTGAGCCCGATTTCCGGCACCAGCAAAATGGAAGAGCGCCCCTGTTCCAGCACCTCGCGCATGGCCGCGAGATAAACCGCCGTCTTGCCGGAGCCGGTTACGCCGTAGAGCAGCATGCCGGTAAACTTGCGCGACGAGACGCCCTCGAGAATCTTTCCCAGCGCTTCTTTCTGCGCGACGCTGAATTCAAATTCAAACGGCGAGCGGCGGGGCTTGAGCTTGGACGCAGTAAAGCTCTGCGGCTCGTCTACAAGTTGCACCAATCCGCGCCGTACCAGAGTTCCGAGCGTAGTACGCGGAACTTCAAGGCCATAAAGCGCGTCGACCGGCACCCGTCCGCCAGCAGCAGCCAGCGCGTCAATCAAAGTCTTTTGATTCTCATTTAGTTTTCTGGCGGAGACGCGACTGCCCTCGGCCGCGCGTTCTGCACTCTCAACATCGGAGCGGGATACCGAGGCTGCCTCACTCAGTCGCGCGCTCTGCGAGTGGGTGGGCGCGGGCTCTCTGGCACCGGACTCTTCGGCACCCCGGAGGACGGCGACCTTCATTGTCCGAATCGCATCCCGCGCTGCGGAAACGTCCTCGCGAGCTATCCACTTCTTTCGCACCATGCCTGAAAGCAGGATCCTTGAAACGCGCGTAGCCCCGCGCAGGCTCGCTTCATGCACGCGCGCACCCTCGCGCTCCGCCAGATAATCGAGCACGCGGAACTCCAGCAACTGCTCGCCGGCGGAACGCTGCGACCGCCCCGGTGACCCTGCCGTGGCCGCCAGGTGCAGCGCCAACTGCCCCTGATCCGTAATGCGATAAGTGATCGTCCGCTTGAACTCCGCCGAGAGCGGCAGCATGGTTCGCAAAACTTCACCCAACGGAGCGAGATAGTAGTCCGCGATCCAGCGTCCGAGCTTTAGGAGTTGTTCGTCGACCACCGGCGACGGATCGAGAACCTCGATGACGTTTTTTGTCTTTACCTGCGGCGCGCGATCGTGCAGCTCGACGACGACGCCCGACATGCGCTGCTGCCGGAAGGGCACCAGTACGCGCCCGCCCACCACCGGCTCCATACCGGGAGGAACGGCGTAGGTGAAGGCCATGTCGAGGGGCACGGCGAGCGCGACGTCGCAAAAGAGAGGCATCTGTAGGGCTAATGAAACTCTATTGTATTTCCGAATACACTGAGAGCGGAGCCATCATGGCAAAGTCGAAGAAAGTATTTGCGGTTCACGCGGGAGAGATTCTCAAGACCGAGTTCATGGAGCCCATGGGCTTGAGCGCCTACGCTTTGGCAAAGGCTCTGGATTTTCCTGGAATCTACGAAGTCGTGCGCGGAGAGAGGGCAATCAGCGCCGATACCGCTATCCGTCTGGGGAAATACTTCGGTTTACCTGCCCAGTTCTGGCTCAATCTGCAAAACGACTATGACCTGAGAATCGCAGCGGGTGCGGGTATCGCCGAAAAGATTCAACCTTGCAAGATGGCGCTGGGAGCGGCGGTTCGTGCCACTCGCTAGCGTTCCGAGGTGGTAAGCTGCGGACGAAATGGTACTTCTCGCAATTTGCGTCTTGTTGATCGCCGCCGCGGCGGCGCTCTGGTTCTTACCTCGAGACAGCCGTTGGCATTGGAAACTGGTCAGTAGGACAACGGCCGGCATCCTGGCGTGCGGGTCAGCGTTCACCCTCCTACTGTTTCTGTTCGGCAGGGTGGCGTGTGGCCGCTACGACTTCCCTCCAGTTTCAACGAGAGATGGCAAACTGGTCGCCGAAGTTACCGAGGGGATTGTGGTGCAGTGGACTCGTTCCACAGCTCTGTAGATCTCTGGTACAACCGGCAAGGCTTTTTCGCGCATCTGCTCGGCAAGCGAGGACACAAGACCACGGTATTCACAGTCGGAAATGACCCTCGTCGCATAAACGTTTTTTGGAAGGATGAGCGGACACTGCTTATTCGCTACCCGAGCGACTCCCCGGAACCCGGTGAATTTAGCTGTCAATCGCGGTGGGACGGCATTCAAATTGAATGTGTCGGATATCTCCCAGACTACAACGAAGCCGTTGGCAACATGCCGCCCGCTCAGAGAGGCTTTTGGTAAGCCGCACGCTAGTTATCAGAAATCGCGTCATCTCCAGCAACCTTAGCCAGAAGCTCCCCCGCCACCCGATCCCCGTGCGACGGCGGTTGAGAAATTACCAGAAAGTGAACCTCGTCGCCGGAGTCATTCCTCATCTGATGTGCGACGCCCGCGGGAATGTGTACGCCTTCGCCCGCGCCAAGCTCGACTATCTTTCGCGTCAATCTCCATCGTCGCCTAGCCTGACAGAATGTAGAAAAACTGCTGCGCCCGTTGGTGCCAGTGTCGCACTTCCGCCGTCCCTGGCGGCATGCATTCCTGAATTACGCTCAGCTCGGAATTCTTTACCAGATGCCAGCCGTCGCAACCGCTGCCCCAGGTGTAATGCTCGGCGCTCGCTTTGCTGATCGGACTTATGTCTTCGGCGGCCATTGCTGCTTACTGCGCGTCCTTCGCCGGCGGCTTCAGTCCCAGCTCTTTCATTACCATCTGCAAATCTTTCCAGGCCTCGCCCTTCTGCCGCGGATCGCGCAGCAGAAATGCAGGATGGTAGGTGACCGCCAATTGACAGCCATTCCAGTCGGGATCGTTGCTCTTGGCATTGTTAGTTTTGGCATTGTTAGTTTTTACCCCGGCAGGCTTGAAGTCGTAGAAACGGCCGCGCAGCTGGGCCATCGACGAATTCATCGCCAGCAGAGTCTTCGCCGCGGTCGCGCCGAGCGCAACGACCACTTTCGGTTTGATGACCGCAATCTGCCTCATCAAGAATGGTGAACAGGTCTCGCACTCTTCGCGCTCGGGCGTGCGATTTCCGGGTGGCCGGCACTTCACGATGTTCGCGATGTAAACCTGTTCGCGCGTGATGCCCATTGCCTTGATCATGTTATTGAGAAGTTGACCGGCTCGCCCCACAAACGGCTCGCCCTGCTCGTCTTCGTCAGCGCCCGGGCCTTCACCGACGAACATCAGCTCCGCCGTTGGATTGCCGACGCCAAAAACGATCTGCTTGCGCCCCTGCTTGTGCAGCGGGCAGCGTTTGCAGTCGCCGAGGTCCTCGCGAATGATCTTCAGCGCCGCCACCGGATCGCCGGCCGAGTGCTCGGGCCTCGTCTCGACCACCTCAAAAACATTTTCCTCGACCACTTTCGCGCGCGCCGCCGCAGCCTTGCGTGGACTCATCTCGTCTCCAAAATTATTTTCCGTTTGAATATCCGCGACAGGCGCGGCAACTGCCGCGATGGCAGCCTCGCTTGCAGGCTGCCGATAGAAATCGTAAATGCCCAGATCATGGTAGAAGCGAATACGCGCGGCAAGCGCGCGGCGAAGATCTGGATCCAGGGTAAGAGGCATCGCGGACAAGGATAACAAATCCGCAGAAGGAAGATTCAGCGGTGAGGAACGGCGCTGCGCTTGCGGAGCTGCACCACCTGGTCGAGCACGCGCTGCGCGACCTCCCACTTCGAGGTCTCGGGAACTTCGACAACTTCATCATGCGAAATGATGGTTACGGCGTTGCGGTCGGAATCAAACCCGACGCCCTCACGCGACACGTCGTTCGCGACAATCGCGTCGAGCGACTTCGCGGCCAGCTTCTTGCGGGCGTTCTCGAGAACGTTATCGGTTTCGGCGGCAAAGCCAATCACGATCTGGGAAGGTTTCTTATGGCGCGCCAAGTCGGCAAGAATGTCAGCCGTCGGCTCCAGTTCGAGCGCGATCGCACCCTTGCGCTTGATCTTTTCTCCCGCCGCAATCTTCGGGCGAAAGTCGGCTACGGCCGCGGTCTTGATCACCACTGTGCTTTCGGGCAGCAACTTCAAGACTGCCGAGAGCATCTCGGCGGCAGTTTCCAGCCGGGTAAGTTCTGCTCGCCCCGGGCGGAACGATCGAAGTCGGCCCGCTCACGAGCAGAACGCGGGCTCCGCGGCGCAAAGCGGCTTCCGCGATCGCATATCCCATACGTCCGCTGGAACGATTGGTCAGGTAGCGAACCGGATCGATCTTTTCGCGCGTCGGCCCGGCGGTGACGAGAATAGTTTCTCCCGCCAAGTCCTGCGCCGCGCCCAGCGCTTCCAGTACCGACGCGATAATCGTCTCGTTCTCGGCGAGCCGTCCCGCGCCCGTCATGCCGCATGCCAAGTACCCGCTGCCCGGCTCGACGATGCGCACTCCGCGCTTGCGCAGGATTTCGAGATTCGCCTGGGTAGCGGGATGGTTCCACATATTGACGTTCATCGCTGGAGCAACCACGACGGGAGCGGTGGTGGCGAGATAAAGAGTGGAGAGGAAATCGTTGGCGATACCCTGCGCGAATTTGGCGATTACGTCGGCGGTTGCGGGCGCAACCAGCAAGGCGTCAATCGACTGGGCAATGGCGATGTGTTCGATGGCCGATTCGACGTTGGCTTGCGACTCGTCGGAGCCGAAGAGGTCGGTGATGACTTTTTCGCCCGAGAGCGCCGCAAACGTGAGCGGCCGAATAAACTCCTGGGCCGCGCGCGTGATTACTACCTGCACGCAGAGGCCGCGGTCCTGCAGCAGGCGGACAATCTCCGCCGACTTGTAGGCGGCAATTCCTCCGGAGACGCCGAGGGCAATTTTCATCTCTAATTTCGATGCTGCAAAAACATCGATGCAGCAAAATATAGCGATGCTGCAAATGTTCCGATGCTGCAAATCGACCGATGCCGCGAGGCGCTACGCGTCTTCAGCGAAAGCCTTGGCCTCAACCGCCGTTTCGCTGGCCAGCTTCGGCAGTTCGGGCACAACCCATTTCACTTTGCCGGCCTTGATTTCGTCCTGGGCGATGCGGCACGGTTTGCGGGAAATGGTTTCGATCACGGGTGGAGCGCCGCCCTGCAATTGCCGCGCCCGCCGCGCTGCTACAAGGATGTAGCGGTAGTTGCTGTCAAATCCTTCGATCAGCTTCATAAACTCTCCCCTAAGCACATCTTACCTTGACACAAAACCGGGGTCCTAGTTACCAGTGGGTACTGCTCCAAAAGAGGCCAGAATCGGTTGCACTCGCTCGCGCGCCTGGTCCAATCGACATGCCTGCGCGGTCGCGAGCAATTGTCTCTCTTGAGGTGTTGGCTCCTTCCCGCTTCTCTTGATCCGCTCAGCGAGTACGATCGCTTTCAATTCGTCGGCGGATTCCTCGAGCAGGTTGTTCACAAGAATGTAGTCGTATTTTGAATAATTCTCAATCTCCCGCCGCGCCGTGTCCAGGCGCCGGCGAATCACATGTTCGGGATCGAGGCCGCGCGAACGCAGGCGCCACTCCAGTTTCTCCCGGTCCGGCGGAAGGATAAAGATGCTGGCCGCCTCCGGCAGATTCTCTTTCACTTGCGCCGCGCCCTGGACGTCAATATCGAGCAGGAGGTCGGCGCCGCGCTGCTCGCTCTCGCGCAAAAAGCGCCGGGCGGTGCCGTAGTAATAGCCGAACACACAGGCATGCTCCAGAAATTCGCCGGCCTCGATCATCGACTCGAATCTTTCTTTCGAGACGAAAAAATATTCCTTGCCATTTTTCTCGCTGCCGCGCGGAGGGCGGGTGGTGTAAGAGACGGAGAAATCGAGTCCGCGCACCATCTTGAAGAGCTCATTGACGAGCGTGGATTTGCCCGATCCAGAAGGCGCCGAGACGATGAAGACGATGCTCATTCGAGGTTCTGCACCTGTTCCCGCGATTTTTCAATCTCCGATTTCATCAGCAACCCCGCTTCCGTGATCTTCAGCGCTTCACCCGCCAGCCCCGACGTCTTCGAAAGCAGCGTATTCGCTTCGCGATTCATCTCCTGAAGAAGAAAATCCATTTTCTTGCCGACTTCGCCGTCGCCGCCGAGCAAAGCGACGAAATGCTCGATGTGCGTATTGAGCCGCACCAGTTCTTCCTGGATGTCGCTGCGATCGACCAGAACGGCCGCTTCCTGCAAGATGCGATCTTTATCGATTTGGGCTCCGAACATTTCGCGCATGCGCGATTGCAGGCGATCCGCGTATGTTTTGAGAAGCGCGCCGCGATGAACCTCGATTCCGCCGGCCGCCTCACGTAAATGCTTCATGCGCTCCCGGAGTTCGCGTTCAATCCCGCGACCCTCTTCTTCGCGCATCTGATTCAGACGCGCCAGCGCTTCTTCAACGCAAGCCATCACCGCATTCTCAAGTTCGTCACCCGAGCGCTCGCTGGCGGATTCCATGGCGCCGGGCATGCGAAGCACGACGTTGAGATCGGGCTCGCCGCTAATACCGAATTCCTGGGCCGCGGAGCGGAAGGCCTGCACGTAGCCGGAAATGAGCTGGCGGTTGAGTGCCAAGCCGCTGCTGCTGGCGTAATCGAGCGTGAGCGTGACCTCGACATGGCCGCGAACCATTTTCTCTTTGAGCAAACGGCGCAGTTTCATTTCGAGCGCGTCGGTATCGGAAGGCAGGCGGAAATGCAGATCGAGAAATCGGTGATTGACCGATTTGAGTGAAAGCGCGAAGGCGAGGCGCGGACCGGCCTGGCCTCGGACCTGCGCGTATCCCGTCATGGAGCGAAGTGGCATAAAAGGCAGTTCCCAGTTCTCAGCTGTCAGTTCCCAGTATCGTATCCAGATCGCACCATCGGGATCTTTCCTACGTGTTCACTACCTTCGGCACATCTACCTCGGCAAACTGCAGTTCATACAATCGCCGGTAGGTACCGGCTTTCTGAATCAACTCTTCGTGCGTGCCGCTTTCGCTAAGCGTGCCACCTTCAATCACTACGATGCGGTCGGCGCGGCGCACGGTCGATAGGCGGTGCGCGATCACAAACACAGTACGCCCACTCATCAGATTTTGCAGTGCCGCCTGCACCAGCGCCTCCGATTCACTGTCGAGTGCCGATGTGGCCTCGTCGAGAATCAGGATCGGGGCATTCTTCAAAATGGCGCGCGCGATCGCAATGCGCTGGCGTTCGCCTCCGGAAAGCCGCACACCGCGCTCGCCGATCATCGTATCGTAGCCTTCGGGAAGCGAGGAGATAAATTCATGGGCATGGGCTGCGCGGGCGGCATCCTCCACTTGTTTTGACGAAACATGCGGTTGGCCATAGGCGATGTTGTTGCGCAGCGTGTCATTGAAGAGGACCGTCTCCTGGGTGACGATGCCGATCTGGGATCGCAGTGAAGCGAGCGTGACGTCGCGCACGTCGACGTCGTCGATCAGGATCCGTCCGCCGCTGACGTCAAAAAAGCGCGGAATCAGGTGAACCAGCGTGCTCTTTCCCGCGCCGCTCGATCCGACGACCGCCAGAACCTCGCCAGCGTGCACCTCGAGGTTGATGCCATGCAGCACGTCGCGCGAATCTTCGTCACTGCTGTAGGAGAACGCGACCTGGTCGAATCGGATGCTGCGCGAAAACTTTCCGAAACGTTTCGCGCCCGGCTTTTCGCGCACCTCATCCTCCATATCCATAAAGCGGAAGATCTCGGACGAAGCGCCCACGGCTTGCTGAAAATTGTTGTTGAACTGCGCGAACTTCCGGACCGGTTCGTAGAGTTTGAAGACGGCGATGATGAAGGCAAGGAAAGTGCCTTCTTTGAAAATATGATGATTGATCTGGTTGCGCCCGAGCAGCAGAAGAAGGGCGATCGCCACCGAGCCCAGAATATCCATCAAAGGAGAACTGATGGCAAAGGCCGCCACGAGCCTGAGATTGGCGCGAAACAGCCGCCGCGCCGCGGCGCGAAAGCGCTGCATCTCCCAGTGCTCCATGCTGAATGCTTTTACGATGCGATTGCCGGTAATGGTCTCATGAAGAATGTTCTGAATTTCCGCCAGCTTGTCCTGCCCGCTGCGAGTCGTCGTTCGCACCCGCCGGCCGGTTTTCAGGGAGGAATAAACAATGATCGGAACGAAGCCGAGCAAAACCAGCGCCAGCCATCCGCCGAGCAGAACGACCACTGCTACGGTGAAGATCAGCGTAAAGAACTGCTGCAGGAATTCCGCCAGCACGGTCGACATCGCAAATTGCACGCGCTCGATGTCATTGATGATGGTTGAAAGGAGCGTGCCCGTGGTGTGCTTCGAGAAAAATGCCGCCGAGCGCCGTAGGAACGCATTGTAGAGATCATCGCGGAGATCCGTAATCATGCCGTAGCCGGCATAATTCACCAGGTAGGTCCCGGTGTAATCGAAGATCCCCTTGAGCACGGTAGCGGCCACCAATGCGAAGGCCACGGCGGTCCATGGATTCTGAAAATGCGAGGGTATGATCTGCTGCAACTCGAAAATGCGGTCGGTGCCGGGAATTCTGAACAGTTGGAGACTCTTGCCCTGGGACAACGGATTGAGCACGCTATCGAAGATCGGGCCGATGAGCAAAAGGCGAAATGCCTCGAGCAGTCCGACGAATGCCATCAAAAGAACGGAAACAAAGAACGGCAGCAAATAGGGAAGTAGATAGCGCAGCACGCGGCGCAACTGACGCGGCTTGGCTGCTGCCCCCGAAGTTTGCGCGCCCGCCAGTGTGGTCGTTCCCATGCGTGTGAGGCTCAATTTTACAGCGTTTGCAGGGACTGTGGGTTGCGGTTGGACCTGCTCCGGCAATGCGGACAAGATGGCGCGAGCGGCGAATGGCGGTCGCCGATTCGAAACTACCGCGGGCTGTCGCGGTGCGCGACCTTTACTTTGTATCCAGCCTTGCGCAGATGCTTGCCGACTTCTTCGGCGATCATCACCGAACGGTGTTGCCCGCCGGTGCAGCCAAAGCTGATGGTCAGGTAGCTCTTGCCCTCGTGAATGTAGTGGGGCAGCAGGTAGACGAGCAACTCGGAGATGCGGCTGATGAACTCCTCGGTCTGCGGAAAGGAGCGAATGTATTTGGCGACGCGCGGATGCCGTCCCGTGAGCGGACGAAACTCAGGCACGAAATGCGGATTCGGCAGGAAGCGGACATCGAACATCAGGTCGGCATCGTCGGGCACACCATGCTTGAAGCCGAAGCTCACGCAGGAAACAAGCATCTTCTGCTGGGTGTTTGAAGAGTGCTGGAAACGGTCGATCAGGTGCGCGCGCAACTCGTGCACATTGAATTTGGAGGTATCGATCACGAGGTCGGCCAGCACGCGGATGGCTCGGAGATGCCGGCGCTCGGCCGTCAGCGAGGCGCGCACCGGTGCGCCGGTGCCGAGTGGATGTGGCCGGCGGGTCTCGCTGAAGCGCCGCAGCAGCACGGGATCGCTCGCTTCGAGAAATATGACGCGCGTCGGAATCAGCCGTTTGACGGACTTTAGGATGGCGGGAAGTTTTTCGAGTTGCAGCCCCTCGCGCACATCGACGACCAGTGCGGTGCGTGGAATCTCTCCTGACTGCAACGCGATTTCCGCAAAACGAGGAATCAGTTCGACCGGCAGATTATCGACGCAATAATAGCCAAGGTCTTCAAACGCTTTGAGCGCGGAGGCCTTCCCGGAGCCGCTCATGCCCGTGATAATGACTAACTCCGAGCCGTCGCGGTGCTTACCTGGAGTATGTTCAGGTTTTTTACGCGCGCGTTTCTTCCCGCCTGCTTTCGCTGTGCGCTTGATCGGGGTATGGGATACCATCTTCGGCATATTAGCATTTTGCATGGACGTGAAAGTCGCTGGAGGAGGCTCCCCGACGCTAGCAGGCTGCGGAAAAAGTCGGTATTGGGCGATCGTCGTCGCCTCAGCGGCTAAAGCCGTATTCAAAGCAATGCAGATATCGCAGCGTTAAAGCGCTGAGCCACCCAAAATCGAGCGCGATGCGACCTTTTCCGTAGACTGCTAGGGTTCATTTTCGACGGTAGCGGCCGCGAATAGCGGCGCCTTCTTTGCCTTTGCCGGCGTCAGGGTAATGACGAGCACGCTGACGAGCACGAATAAGGTGCCAAGCACGGTGCGCATCCCGAGACTCTCCCCTCCAAAGAAGTATCCGACGAGTACGGCGACCACCGGATTGACGTAGGCGTAGGTCCCGACCTTGGTCGGAGACTCATGATGGAGGAGCCACACATAAGCGGTGAACGCGACGATGGAGCCGGCAACAATCAGGTAGAGCAGCGCGAGCCACGCTGCGCGCGACACTGCCAACGGATGGAAATCGCGAAACTCACCAAGCACGGTGGCTGCCGCGGTTAGTAAGACTCCTCCAATAAGCATCTGCAAGCCGGAGGACATCACCTTGGATGAAGGAAGCGGCAGCTTCCGGGACAAGGCCGAGGCAATCGACCAGCTTATTGCGGCGATGATGAGCGCGATGGCGCCCGAGCGGTCGATGGGCACGCCGCCAAGGTTCAACGAGTTGCTGACTAATACGCCTACTCCCGCGATACCGACCAGCAGTGCGATAGCCAGTCGCAGCGTAAGGCGCTGCGTGCGAAGGAAGATGATCTCTGAAAGCGCCATGAACATTGGAATGGTCGCGAGCATGACGGCCGCGATGCCCGAAGGCACGCGTTGCTCGGCCCAGAAAAGCAGCCCATAGTCGAAGACGAAAATCAGCAGCGCGATTAGACAGGCTGACATCCACTCGCGCGGACGAGGGGCACGCTCGCCGGTGGCCAGCATCCAAAGGCAAAGCACACCCCCCGCCGCCAGGAAGCGCATCGCCGCGAGCAGAAACGGAGGCACCTCGGCTACGCCGATGCGAATCGCGAGGAATGTCGACCCCCACACGAAGTAAATCATCGCGAACGCCAGGAGACTCTGCCACTTTGGTGGCTTTTGATTGGCTTCCATGCCCGGTTCCATAAACATCCAGCGAGTCTTGCGGACGCGACGACCGGCGTTCTCCTCCCGTTGCGGGGACATTTACCGGGCGGGCGCGCGGTCCATTCTGCCGTAATGATAAAAAAGACAAATTACTTGCGCATGGCAGCTCTCGCCGTAATACTCCATGCATTGGGCCCGCATCTAAAGGATGCATCAGACGGTGGATTCGAATGCAAAAGTTTTGCCGCGGTGTCGAGTATGCAATCTGCACGATGGCCGCGGTCGTTATGCTGCTGTTTGGAATTGCGGTTCCGGCACTCGCGCTCGACGGGGCTGCTTCACCGTCCGCCTCACCGCTTCCGTCGACCGCTGCGATCGTGCAGAACCTGATGGCCGCAAACGCGCGGCGGGCAGCCGCTTTGCGCGGCTATCAGAGCAAGAGAATTTACAACCTGGAGTACACGGGCTTTTTCGGCGGCCATGCCGAAATGCAAGTCGAAGCTACTTATCGCGCCCCCAATGATAAGAGTTTCAAGGTCATCTCCGAAAGTGGATCGAAACTCCTGCTACGCGAAGTCCTCATGAAGTTGTTGCAGTCGGAGCGCGAGGCCCAGGAAGAGAGGAATCGAAAGGCGCTCGAGATCGGTCCCGCCAATTATTCTTTTGAGCTGGAAAACGTGCAGCACACGCCCACTGGCGACCTTTATGTGCTCGCTGTAAAGCCGAGGAGCAAAAGCAAGTTTGTTTACAACGGCAAAATCTGGGTCGACGCGCGCGATTATGCGATCACGCGCATGGAGGGAAGCCCTGCCACCAACCCTTCTTTTTGGGTGAAAAATGTCGAAGTGCAATACGAATGGGCTAAGATCGGAGGCTTCTGGCTGCCCGCCAGGAACTACTCGGTGACGAACGTCCGCCTGGGCGGCCGCGCCGTGCTCAATATCAGCTATTCGGATTACCAAATAACGGCAAGCCAGGCTGCAACCGCCAAATCGGCGGAGAAAAACCCCGTCCTGCCTGACCCCGCGTCAGTGACCATGCAGCCCCACTTCTGACCCTGCGATTCCCGCCGATTTCCCTGTTACTCCTACGTGTTTCCCCGATTACGGGCGTAATATCGCGTCCCGGAATATGTACTTTGGCGCGGGTTAGGTCAGGGTACCCTTGAGATCAAGAAATTCTTCACGCACCGGAGTCTCTGGACTTCATGGAAAGCCCTTGCGGCAAGCTTCTGGGAAGATACGAGATCGTGGCGGAGTTGGGTCGCGGTGCGATGGGGGCTGTCTACAAGGCGCGCGATCCAAAAATCGATCGTTTTGTCGCCATCAAGACTATTCTCCTGCATCAGAGCGTCATTCACGAGCAGCAGGAATTCCGCCGCCGTTTCTTTATCGAAGCGCAGGCCGCCGGCCGCCTGTTGCATCCCGGAATCGTCGCGGTCTTCGATGTCGGCGAGGATCCTGACACTTCCGATCCTTATATTGTGATGGAGTATATCGAAGGCCGGACGCTGCGCGAACTGCTGGCTGGCAAAGGCAAGAAACTGCCGGTCGATGATGCGCTGCGCATTACGCGAGAACTCGCCGAAGCGCTCGATTACGCGCATACGCAAGGCGTGGTTCACCGCGACATCAAGCCGGCAAATATTCTGGTGACGAAAGACGGCCAGCCGAAGATCAGCGACTTCGGCATCGCGCAGCTCGATCTGACGCACATGACGTTGCCAGGCCGAGTGCTGGGTACACCGGCGTACATGTCTCCCGAGCAGCTTGAAGGGGAGCAGGTTGACGGCCGCTCGGATCTGTTTTCTCTAGGCGCGATCCTCTACACGATGCTGACCGGATATCGGCCATTCCAGGGCAACAGCGCCACCACCGTTTGCTTCAAGGTCGCCAACCGCGACCCGCTGGCGGCCACCGCGCTGGCTCCAGAATTGCCCCATGAGCTGGATGCTGTGCTGGGTCGCGCGCTCGCCAAGGATCCGGCCGAGCGTTACCAGCGTGGAACTGAATTCGCGGAACACCTCCGGAGGTTGCGGGAGCGCGCGCCGGCGCGCAAGGGAACGACAATCTGGTTCTCGCCGCCGGTTGCCGGGCGCACCTGGCTCGATGGCAAGAGCGCACCCGAGCCGTCTTCGGAGAGCGCGGTTGCGCTCCAATTGGACAGACCTTTGCAGGCTGCTCCGCGCAGAAATTCCAGCCCCAGTTCCATGTTCTCGAGTTGGCAGGTCCAGACCGCGATCGGTGTGCCGCTCTTCGCAGCCGCCATGATCGTGAGCCTCTTTGCCTGGCGCGAGATTCGCGACCAGCGTGCCAAACCGAGCCCCGCACCCGCAAGCCAGCCTGCGATTCGCGCGGCAGAACAGAATTTGCCGTCCGCGAGCACCAATATTCGCGCCCTCGATTCGGCTGCCGAGGGAACGATTTCGGCCGAGCCACAAGCGGATCAGATGGTGCGGGCGAGCAGCGATTCGCAGGGAACAACTGCACCGGTCGCAACCGTGGAGACAGCAAACCCCAGTTCTTCGCCTTCGAAGGCCGCTCAAAAACCGCACAGGTCCGGCGAGGTGAAGACAAGAGCTACAGTCCTCGCAAAGGCGAATGCGGCTACTTTGAAGGCCCCGGCCAGCCCGAGCGCCGCGGCCAACAAACAGACCCCGAGAATTGCGGCGGTCTCAGCGCCGCCATCAGCCCCGGTCGCCGCGCCTGCCGTCGCCGATTCGAATGTCGAGATCCACATCGAGAACCGTTTTTCAGACGCGACTCTAAAAATCTGGATCGATGACAATCTCGCCTATTCCCACCCGCTCCACGACGGCCACAAAAAGCGGCTCATGCTACTAGGCGGAGGAAGCAAGGAATCGGTGACGATGCCCGTTGCAGCCGGCAAACATACGGTGCGCATCGAGGTGCGCTCCGCGTCCGAGCAGTACGACGAGACTAAAACGGTGGATGGCGAATTTCTAAGCGGGGGCGAGCGCGCGCTCTCGATCACCTTCGACAAGCACAGCAAAGATATGCGGCTCGCCCTCGGCAACGAGTAATCTGAGCCGTCTCTCCTAAGGCGTAATCTCCAAGGCGCAATCCTCTAAGACGTAATCCTTCGCCGCGGTTTCCGCTCAAGCTGTGAGCTGTTGTAATGCGCTACGGTTGGGGCAGGTTCGCCCGTATGAGAGACTCCGCCTGTCGCCATACACCCGGATCGCATTCAATCTGAGTGTGGGACTTTACGAAGACGCGGTCGTACCAGGGATACTTATCGCAGTTATATGGGATCGCCTTGTAGTCGAATCGGAAATTGCCGATGATTTTTGTGCGTGTTGAATCGGCGGCACGAATGCGACGCTGGCCGTGGACAATTCCACTGGGCTGGTAGAAATTGGCTGCCTGGGCTACGTTGGCGGGTATGATCGCGTCGTTCTGTTGAAGCTTGTGGATACTATCCACCTGGATGGTGAGCAGGACCGGAATGCCATCCTTCTCCAGTTTGCGAGCCAGGGCGATCGTTTCCGAGCCGCCCCAGCTATGCCCGTAAATGATGATGCGGCTATTCTGTTTCTCGCCGGTGGTTAGAGTGCCGTCATGGTTGGTATCGAGCAGACTCAGAACTCTTTTTCTGGCTTTTTCCCCGCGATAACTCTCAAAGGTCTCCACATCGACGCCTACGGGATAAGCCTGGCGCAGGCGCGCCGCGAGCTGCACCTCGCTATGGACGAGATTATCGTGCTTGATGAAACCGCCGACGAAGCCGATGACGATCACGGTGGGAGTCGGGCCGGGGTTGGGAAGCGATCGTGGAACTCCGGTTTGGGCAAAGGCAGCGCCGAGGGCGACGATCGAAGCGCACAGCAGCTTACCTGATCGACAAAGGGCGGTTCTCCAGATCATGTCGAACGAGCTATCCTGACAAACATTCTGGTTGCTTCCGTATTTTATTCGGTCGTCGGAATTGAAGCAGCCAAGGACGTGTTTCGGAGTAGTGCGACCTTCATCCAGCGGCGAATCGAGGTTATTGTGCGTGGCCACTCGCTAACACCGCAGCGGGAGCCGGAGCGGGGGCCGCGGACTTCAATTGGTCCAACTGGATCAGCACTGCTTGCCAGCGAGCCCCGTCCTTTTTGGTTTCGATCGGTAGTGAGAGCTCGGAATAGAAATCGAGGATGTTGGCGCGCAGTTCGGGCGAGGTCTTATCGAATTTTCGCTCCGACAATTGAGCGAGCAGCACTGCATAGGTGTCATCGGTCAGCGAGTATTCGGCGGCTTTGGTCGTGTTGCCAGTATCCAAGTCGCGATTGGGCAGCACCAGCATACCGGCGCGCACTTCTTCGAGAAAAGCGCGGTATTGGTCGACGGTCAAATTGATGCTCTTGAAATACAGGTCCTCGGTCTGGGGAGTGGGGTTCTTGAAGCCGAGCCCCTTGAAGGGACCGATTCTCGGCATATAGCGCAAGAGGGTGGAGAGGATCCGGGTTCCGAGTCCGGGCTTGGTATAGTCCTTTCCCCACTCCTTTTCATAGCCGGAGCGCGAAAGGCGATAGAGAAATTCCCGTTTTGCGAAGTCGGGCCGCTCGTGCATCAAGTCCTTCTTGTGGGTTTGCAGCGCGACTTGCGTCATTCTTGGGATCAGGCGGCTGACCGCGAAACGATACGAACCCACCGAAAGATCCTCGTGAGTGAGCACATCTTTCAACCCCATTCCGTAAACCACGGGGAAGGCGCGTTCGAGCAGCGGTTTGGAGACCTGGAATCCGATGAAATCGTGGTACTGCTGCGAAGCATAACGATTCTTGGCGACCTGCACGGTATCGAAGCCGAACTCGATCTTCAGGTGGGCTGTCTTATCCTGCGCATAACGAACCGACTGGCCAAACTTCGCCCGCAGCTTTGGATACTCGATGGCGACGGACTGGTTGACGGCCGGGTGGCCGGCTATATCCGACGCATAATGCGAGAGGGCTCCCAAGGCGAAGGCGTACTCATTGACATCCTGACTCTCGAGCAGCAGTTCGCGAACAAAGTCTCCGCTGCGGACGTAATGCACCAGGTCGCTAAATTCTTTACTACCGAAGGGGTAATAGCCGAGATCCTGAATGACCGCGCCCCCGTAGGCATAGGCATGGGCCTGTTTGATCTGGTCTTCGGACAGTCCCGGATATCGCGCGAGGAGCAGCGGTCGAATCTCATCGGTCCACACGAGATCCACGATTTCCTCGTGCGTCAGAACGGAATAGGCCGAGGAACTAGCCCTGCAAATGAGCACGGCGAGGACGAGTGCCAACGCGCTGACGAAGAGCTGGCGCCACCATTTGGCGAGGGCGCCAGACCCAATGGCCCGATGACGCATGGCTCAAATCCGGCCGAGAACGAGGAGAATGACGACGATGACAAGGATGAGTCCCAATCCTCCGCTGGGGTAATAGCCCCAGTTTCGGCTGTGTGGCCAACTGGGCAGGACGCCGAGCAGAGCCAGAATCAAAATCACGATCAATATAGTTCCCAGCATATTTTTCTCCTTGACGGATATTCATAAAGTGCAGCCTCTCCCGAGGCTGCACAGGGTAAAACGGCTACATCGAGATGCTGATCGCGATTCCGATGTTGGGAAACCGGCTGTTAAACAGGTAGTAACCGTTGTCCACGTAGGTCACGTAAACATCGTCGTTGTCGTACCAGTCATTGCCCCAGTCTTCCGGCCACGGGTCAACGAGACTGATCCAATAGCCGTCATATTGGAAGCGCGGGAAGCCGCCTACAACCAGGAAGGGCAGGCCGTAAATGCGGAAACCATGGTCCGCCCCAAAGTATCCGCGGAACCGGTCGTCAGGGATGCGGTAGCCGTGGTAGCCACCGCGTTGTTGCCAGGTGCGGTGGTCAGAATTCCAGTTCTGGGATCGATGCTGCTGCCATGAAGCTTGCTCTACCCGTTGCTGTTGCGGGGTAGGCTTCGGGTGCTGGTTGCCCGGGTGTTGCTGGGCGTGCTGTTCGGTTTGTTTTTTCTGATTTTTTGGTTGCTGCTGAGCGCGCTGCTCGGTCTGCTTGGTCTCGCTCTTTTGCTTTTGCTGGGCGTGTTGCTCGGTTTGTTTTTTCTGATTTTTCGGTTGCTGCTGAGCGCGCTGTTCAGTCTGCTTGCTCTCGTTCTTTTGCTGTTGCTGGGCGCGCTGTTCAGTCTGCTTGTTCTCGGACTGCTTGGGCTGAGCGGCATGCTGTGATGGCTGCTTTTGAGCGTGCTGCTGTGCGGGTTTGGCTTGCTCGTGCTTGCTCTCTTGCTGTTGGGGATGATCTTGCTTTTCAGGTTGCTGCTCATGCTGGGCGTAAACAGGCGCAACGATTCCGAGAAGCAGAGCCAACGATGCCGTGCCGATGTTGAATCCAATTGTTTTCATAAGGTCTCTCCGTTACCGCCGTTTCGTGCTCGCTCTCGAACCCGAGCTTCTGAACCCACGACTCAAACTCGGCGGTCAAAATCAGTTTTGCCGATCACGCTTCTTTATATGAGATGTGCCGGTTTCTTAATGGTCAAAACTGCTCAGTCAGAAAAACCCAGCTCCCGTGAGATCGACCTGCGGGCCGGCGAACAATCGAGAAGGTTATGCGCAGTGTGAGCACTTTTGAACAGTCATCTGATCTGAGTGTTGTGAGAATGGTCCCTGAAGGTGGCCTATGTCCCTAACAGGGCTTCCGGAAATACGAAACTCAGTGGTCCTTTGCATCGACGATAATGAAGACCTGCTGGAATGCGAGAAGTCGTTCCTGGAAACCTTTGGGTACACTGTCCTGGCTGCGGCTAGCGGCGGTCGGGGTTTGGAACTAGCGTCGCTGCATGCGGTGGACCTGGTCATCGTTGACTATCTCATGCCCGAAATGAATGGGTACGACGTGGTCGTTGAGATGAGGCGACTCAAGCCCGAGACGCCAATCATTATGCTTTCCGCTTCGGTAGATATCCCGCGCCAGGTTCTGAAACTGGTCGACGCTTTTGTATCCAAGGATCACCTGGCGACCCAGTTATTGCCCATGATGGCGCAGTTGCGCGGAAGTGGAGCGGTTACTTCGTCCGCGTATGACGCGTGACGCATAGGAAATGTTCAAGAAGATATTGGTGATTGCAGGCACTGTCGTGTCCGGTTTCGGGATCGCGACGCTGTTGCCAATTGCCGCATCTAAACCGGAGGAATTAGGGCCGGGAACCATCTAATCGTCCATCTAATTCGTCCAGGAGACCGCTATGCCGGAAAGTCCGCACAATCGAATCGCAGAGCTTCACAACCTAGCCGCCCACGCCCACGCCGCTGCCGCGGTGGCCCACGACAAGGGCGATCATCTAAGTGCTCACGATCTCAGCAAACAAGCACTCGAGCACTCCATGAACGCGCACAAGCTTTCCGAGGAACTCGCCCACCATACCCGGAAACCCGGCAAGATTTAATTGTCGATTTATTTGAAAAGTGTGCAAAGTTGAACAGTTTCCGCATTGCCTATCCGCATACCCTACTCGCTCATGAAATCTCAATGAGATGAATGCAGGCGATTTCGAACCTTAAGCGAGCCAAATCTTTCTTAGCCATAGTAGTGAACAGCGCCGGTGTCGAGGAGGAGGGCATGCGAAAACAGGTCCTAAGTCCAAACAATTGCAGAGCCTCTCGAGTTGTGCTGTTCTCGGTACTTGGTCTTGTCGCAGTCGTTGCCACATTTGCTTCCGGCCAAGTCCGGGCGCAGGTTGCCGACAAGAGCGCTCCGCCTGCCGGCCCACCCGCGTCCAGTGCCCTTTCCTCCAATGCCTCCAATGCCTCCAATGCCTCCAATTCCTCCAATTCCTCCAATTCCTCTAACGCTCTTTCCTCCGATGCCTCCAAATATGTGGGAGCTGAAACCTGCAAGACCTGTCACGAGGAAATCTATAACAGCTGGGAGAAGACGCCGCACTGGAAGACTACATTAGATAAGGAAGGCGGCCCTTCGCACCAGGGTTGCGAGGGCTGCCATGGCCCCGGCGCCGAGCATGTGGCGGGGGGCGGCGACAAGACCAAGATTTTCGTGTTCGAAGGGCGATCACGACAGGAGACTAGCGCCCGCTGTCTAAGATGCCACGGCGAGAGTCATCCGCAATCGCATTTTGCGGAATCCGCGCACGCCAGCAGCGACGTCGGCTGTCTCGACTGCCATTCTCCCCACCACGCCAAGGAAAAAGAATTCCTACTCGTCCAGAACCAGCCGCAGTTGTGCTACGGATGCCATACCTCGGCCAAGGCGGATTTCGCCAAGCCCTATCACCATCGCGTCAATGAGGGGATGGTTCAGTGCAACGACTGTCATAACCCTCACGGGACGGGAACGGTGCGACAGGTACGGAGTCTGCCGAGCGGCGACTTCATTTGCTACAAGTGCCACGTCGACAAGCAGGGACCGTTCGTCTACGAGCACGTTCCGGTCAAGACGGAGGGCTGCACCAGTTGCCATTCTCCCCACGGTTCCACCAATCCAAGGCTGCTCAATGTGATGCCGGTGAACATGCTTTGCCTGCAGTGCCACACGTTCTCGAGCACGTTGACGGCCGGAGGGCCAATCGGTCCCGCGCATAACCAGTCCGCGAAGTATCAGGCCTGCACCATGTGTCACACCCAGATTCATGGTTCCAATTTCAGCGATGTGTTTTTTAAGTAGGGAGCAGCCATGGCACCGCCTGGTATAAGCAAATATCGAAGAGCGATAGCACTCGGGATGTTTGTGTGCGCCGCGATTGTCTTGTTACCTGACGCACTCGTTGCGCAAACTCCCGCCGCGAACCCGACTCCAGCCCAGCCCACTGAACCCGACGGCACGATCCGCGGAGGATACCTGATTCACTCCTCGATCGAAGCGGGCTATCGCTCGAACGAGGTGACCGGCAGCGGCGCCATGTACGACACACTGGTGAATCTGCAGACCGGGCCGCGAATCCTTGACCAGACGCTTTCGATGCATTCGATCGATCACCAGGGCCTGTTGTTCGACGATCTTTACGTCAACAGCTTTGGGTGGGGGGGCGAGCCCAACAACGCACTGCGCCTGCGGGCAGACAAGAACAAGTGGTACAACCTGCAAAGCAGCTTCCGGCGCGACCAGAGTTTCTTCGACTACGACCTGCTGGCGAATCCGCTGAATCCGCCGCCACCGCCCGCTCCGGGAGGTTCGACGCCGTCAATTCCGATACAGACCTCACCGCACTTGTTCGACACGACGCGGCGCATGAGCGACGTGGATCTCACCCTGCTCCCGCAATCGCGGGTGAGCTTTCGGCTGGGGTTTTCGCATAACAACATGACCGGGCCTTCGTTGAGCAGCATCCACGAGGGGACGGACGCTTCGCTCTTCCAGAACTGGAACACAACGATGAACTTGTACCGTCTGGGGGTGGATTTCAGGATCGCACCGCGAACTGTCCTCAGCTACGACCAATTCCTCGATTACTACAAGGGAGACACGGACTACCAACTGGACCCGATCAATGAGGCGCTCCTGCCCACGACGCCGGGCAGTTCGGTTTCGTTAGGCTTGTCCATCGATACCGCGAACAAGGAACCCTGCGCCGTGCCGACAGGGCAACCGAGCCTGATTGTGAATGGAATGCTGACCAACGTCACGTGCAGCGCGTACTTCAATTATGCGCGGAACGAACGGATCCGCTCTTCGACGCCTACGGAGCGCGTCAGCCTGCGCAGCAGTTATTTCCGGAAGTTGGAAGTGCTCGGTTCTTTTTCGTATAGTTCGGCGACGTCCAGTACACCGTTGGACGAATCTTTCAGCGGCCTGATCACACGTACCAATACGCTCGCCTTCGCCGGTACTGGAACTGCCTCCGCCAATCGCATTTCCGACGTGCTGGATCTCGAGGCCACCTACCATCTGACCTCGCATCTTCGTCTGATCGAGAAGTTTTATTTTTGGGCTTACCGGATTCCGGAGAACGGGAATTTTGCCGAGAACGACTATAGCTGCGCAACGCCGCCTTGCACGCTGTTGAGTACGCCGCTCACGATTCCGACAACAACGACCACGCTGACCCAGTCATCCTTCAACCAGAACTGGAAGAGAAACCAGACCGAGCTGGCTTGGGACATTTCGAGAAAAGCCGGGGCACGCATCGGTTATCGATATGGCGACAGGGACTTCAACCACTTCAATGATTATCTTCCCGGAGACTTAGACCATTTTGTAGGACTGGAAAAAACGGCGCTGCTCGGGCTCTGGGCTCGGCCCATGCATGCCTTGCGATTGAATTTCGATCTGGAGCACACGAACTACAACAGCGTGTTCGTCCGCATGTCGCCACGAAAGGATGCGCGCTACCGCTTTCAGACAACCTACACTCCGCGACCATGGGCAACCTTGGGAGGATCCATCAACGTGCGGCAGGAATCCAACGCCGACCCACAAACCCAGTATGTGGGCCACAACCAAAACTACGGGCTCACGGCCTCGCTCACACCGCGGGAGCGCTTTGGGATGGATCTCGCGTACAACTTCAACAGCGTGCTCCAGAACGCCCTGATCTGTTTTAATGACACACCGCCCGCTGGCGTGATCCTTCCTTTCGTGGCCAATGCCAACAACAATAATTGTGGCGGGAACGACACGTCCAACAACCTCATGGCCGACTCGTACTATACGAACCACTCGCATTTTGGGATGGCCAGCGTCAGGTTTATCCCGGCCAAGCGATTCACGTTGAACGTCGGTTACAGCATCACCAGTGTTGATGGGAGCGTCCCGCAGTTTAATGTTCTGCAACCTCTCGGCTCGACGGAGTACAAGTATTCCCAGCCGGTAGCCAACCTGAGCCTCGATCTAGGCCACAGACTCGCGTACAACATGGGCTGGAACTACTACCAGTACAACGAGGGTTCTTTTGTCGGACCCACATCCCCTCGCTATTTCCACGCCAACTCGCTGACCGAATCCCTGCGTTATGCGTTCTGAGGGATGAGCAATTTTGAACAGAGTCGCTCGCGTTCAGCCGCTATAACTATTACGATGGCTGGCCATAACACCCTGCTCTGCATCCACCGGGACCCTGCGCAACTGAACTCGTTGCAGGGTAAAGGATATGAGCTGGTGGTGGCCACTAACGGTCGCGATGGCCTGCGGCTTTTCATGTCGCAGCCCGTGGATGCAATCGTTCTCGAATACCACTTAGGCCTGTTGGATGGCGCGCTCGTCGCCGCCGAGATTAAGAAGGTCAAGCCACAAGTGCCCATTGTCATGCTTGCCGACCACATGGAACTGCCTGAAAGCGGTTTGGAGTCGATCGATGCGCTGGTGACCAAGGCGGACGGTGATCGTTTCCTCTTGGAGACTATCGATTTTGTGCTGAATGTGAAGCCCGCTCAGCGGATCGAAAAAGGCCTGAAGGCTCAAGCGCCGATCCGTTTCCAGCCACCGGGCGAGACCCGGAAATATACAAGCCCGCCGGAGCTAAGCACCGATCCATCCACGATTGGAGATTGGGCCGCGCCGTTTTCGCGGAGAGTTTGGCGGGGCATTCGGGATGGGAGTATTCAATTTTGATCGGGTACCCGTTGGTCTACGAACTTGACCGTCCAGTGCACCCATTCTCTTCCTGCCACTAAACCTGCCGTGAACTCCTGACCGGGGAACAAAAAATTGCAGCGACAGCCGCCACGCTGTCGCTGCTGAGTTACGCCGTTCCTATCTAGCGCAAGCTTCCCGTTGTCGTATTGACCGCGTTGCCGATGGCATCGCCGGAGACAAGAAGCTCTACTCTGCGGTTCTGTTGCCGGCCCGCGGAGTCATCGTTGGAGGCTACTGGCAACGTGTTGCCGAAGCCCTTCGCGCTGATTGAACCCGACGCCACGCCTTGTTGTACCAGGTAATCGCGTACTGAATCCGCGCGATTCTCAGAAAGCGTCTGGTTCATTTGATCGGCACCCACGTTATCCGTGTAGCCACCCACCTGAATGTCAAGGCCGGGGTAAGCGAGCAGAATACCGGCCACTTTGGCCAGCTTCTCGCGGGCTCCCGACTTCAACGAGAACTTTCCTGTGTCGAATAAGACGTCGGACATGCTGATAATGAGACCACGAGCACTGTCGCGAGTCTCAAGAATGGAGTTCAACTGTTCGGACAACTTCGCGCGCAGCGCGGCTTTGTCGGTTTCGGCTTGTTGGACATTTGCCTCGGACCGGAGTGCGGCCAAGCGGGATTGTTCCGCGTCGGCTTGAGCGGCTGAGACTGCATCGGCGGACGAAGCCTGGCTGGCCACCATGGCGGATTTCGCCTGTGCGGCGTCTAATTGGGCCGCGGCGGCAATCGCCTGGGCCTTTGCCGCGTCCGAATCCGCCTGAGCCTTGGCGTTTTGTGCATTCTGCCTATCCGATTCGGCCTGAGTTGTTGCTGCTTGAGCCCTCAGAGCATCGGACTGGGCCTGGTCTTTCTGCCGATTGGCGTCATCCGCCTGCAACTGCGATTTTGCCTGAGCATCCGCGGAATTCTGACGCTCGTCCGCCAGGCGTATTTCGTCCAGCTTTTTGACGGCAATCTCACGAGCATCCTCGGCGGTCTGAACTGCCTCGCGGGCAACTGCGATCAGAGGTTTTTCCGGGCTATTCTTTTGCAGGGCATATTCATCCGCATTGTTCATCAACTGGACAGCGTGCCGATACGCGTCGCCAGCATAGCTGGCTGCGCCTTCGGATTCAGCGATGCGTAAAGCATTGCGCGCCTCGAAGTATTCGAGTGGCAACCGGGAATTCACCAGCACGGGGTCGAACCGGTAGCCGGTGGGAATATAGCCACCGCGCTCCATGAGTTCGTATTTCGCATTGACCGTTTCGGTGGTTCCCTTGGTGTCATCACGGACCACGTTCTCGATCACCACCACATTGCTAGGTTGCCGAACCGCATAATAAGGTTCCGCTGTAACGACCAGAGCGAAGGCCTGAAGGTCGGTGGTGACATTGAGCTTGCTGCGGTGGTTGTCGCCAACCAGCACTTCTCCCAGATTTACGGCTCGGCCCTCCGGTGAGATCGCCCAAAGAACGTAAGTCAGATACTCATTGCCGAAGGTCGTAGGATTTTGCAGGTTGCCGAATTCCGCTTCGATCTTGATGGAGCCCTTTTTGCTGTTAACTTTGGCCCAACCGTTTGCTTCGGGCATCAGGTTCGTCCCGGCGAAGTCTACCTTGCTGGATCCGCTGCGGTGTTCATAGTTGACCGCCTGTACGCTGCGGCTTACCACTGTGACGCGGAACGTGGGAGTCGGACCCATCGGTTCGACGGTCAGGGTGGTCTGGGGAGTGGTTTGAGCCAGTGCTGCCAGGCTCAATACAACTGGGAGTGTTGCCAACAACTTTATTTTCACTGGATTTCCTTCTGGCAGATTTCTGCCGCATTGCTTTGTCTAGCGATGAATTACATGACCTAGTAGCGTCAACTTAGAGGTTCGCCCTACGTCATCCCTTGCCGACATGGATCCCGCCAAGCGAGTGAAACAATCCAAAAACATTCAGGACCCAAAGGACCACGGCAATCACCACGACGCCATTCAAAATGGACTTGATGGTTCCCTGCATTGGAATGAAGCGATTCACCAACCACAGGAGAACACCTACCACGATCAGAACTTCAAGGAGCTGAATTAACGGCATGATCTTTGACCTTCCTTAAGTTGCGCGATAACACTTCTCATCCGCAGAAAGGTGGGTGAGTTTCAATGTTAGAGAGGTTCTTTCAGCGGGTGCGAAACGCTGAAGGCTGGATGTGGGCGCTTGATGTGAATTGGATCTCAACCACAGACCGAAATGTGATTGCCGCTCCGTCTACACACTCAGCAGAACAAAGAATGACAGGAGCGAGATTTGGAGTCTGAGCAAGATAGCTCACATGCCGGGGCGCGAATGTCGGGCGTGCTATGAGCTGACCGCGACTTCAGTGGGTCTGGCGCAGGCAGCGACGTCGCAAGGAGCGCCCGGCCGGGTACTGTGCATCAACTCCCAGGAGTAATCGAATCGCTGAGCGCAATCGAGGCAAACCCGGTAGGTGCGGGGTTTAATCGTGAACACGCGGCTTAGATGACGGTGATGGCATCCAAACAAAGACTCGAATGCTCCTGATATCGACGTTTCCATAAAGGCGCGCCCTCGTTGGCGCAATGGGAGCGTCAAGAATGACAGCCAGCGATTCCCAAGTCTGAGCAGGACAGCTCACATATAAAGAGGGAGATCCCCGTCGCCCTCTATTGTTTCGGGGGCGGCGCTGTCGAGCACAGGCTGGCGGTTGTCTCACCGTTTGATATGGTGTCGGGACTTCTTGTCCACTGCCTCGGCTGCGGAAAGCTTTCGATCTCGATGGGGCTCGGTCCGCAAAGCGCCCGAATGGAGTTCACAAGCTTCCCTAATCGCGGCACCGCAGGTCGCGCAGGGGACGGATAATATCTGTTTTGATGTCAGTTCTTTCGTTTTCACAATCGCATAATGGAGCGTTTCGCGGATAGAGAATGGTCAATTTTGCACACTTCCGGGACGATTCTCTACGAGCTCACGGTTATTTTGGGTCGCTACCAACGATTGGCAATATGAGCAAAAGTGACCATCTTTGGGGATCGGGACTCTGGCATAATTTTCTGGAGTGTAGGCTACCCTAGGGAGATCGGATTTGCCTCTGCCAACTAAAAGTGCGAAGAAGGAGCGCGAGTTCGACCCCAAGAAATTCCTCGCCACGATTGGCGCCGGCAGGAAGTCGGTGACGTTTGGCAAGAAGCAGACCATCTTCACGCAAGGCGAAGTGGCGGACGCAGTCTTCTACATCCAGAACGGCAAGGTACGACTTACGGTTGTGTCCAAGGCCGGCAAGGAAGCGACCCTCGGCCTATTAAACGAGGGAGAATTTTTCGGTGAAGGCGGGCTGGCTGGGCAGCCGTTGCGCATGGGGTCTGCGACCGCGCTGACGGACTGCGAGCTTCTGCGGATTGACAAGAAGGCGATGATGCTCGCGCTCCACCGCGAACACAAGTTTTCCGACCTTTTTGTCGCGTATCTATTGAAAAGGAACATCCGATTTGAAGAAGATCTGGTTGACCAACTCTTCAACTCCAGCGAAAAGAGATTGGCTCGGATCCTGCTCTTGTTGGCTCACTTCGGCAAGGAAGGGGTGCCGGAGACGATCATCCCCAAGATCAGCCAGGAGACTTTGGCGGACATGATCGGAACCACCCGGTCGCGAGTGAGTTTTTTCATGAACAGGTTCCGAAAGCTAGGCTTCCTCGACTATGGCGGAGATGGCGTGCAAGTTCATAGTTCACTTCTCAACATCGTGCTGCACGACTAGCCCTCGGTCGCCAACCATCCAGAACACATATCCGTCCCGCCGAGGGCGAGCCCTTGGTCAGTTTGCGGGATCGAGCGGGGGAACGGGAGCCATTTTCGTCACGACCAGAACTTCCAGCAAGGTAGCGGTGTTCCGAACGCTCCCCGAGATGACGAGGAGCGCGTCCGAGACTACGGGATGTTCAGCGGCGAGAGCATCGAGTCGATCGCTGACTCCATAGAGATGGATAACCTCACGAAGAATTGCAGACGATGGCATGTGCTTCACGACTTTCTCGAGCCTAAGAAGAGGAGAACGACAGATGAACTGACTTAGTTCAGAGGACCTGAAAGAGGAGAAGGTGGTAACCACCTCAACTCAAGCATATCATACGAAGGTTCTCACGCGGCCGCGACTAGACTGCGACTCTGCCCCTATGCCGCGGGATCCTTCTGCCGGGTTGCCTTCACGCCCGACAGGATGCCGACTCCCAGGAGTACGATCGAGCCGACGACAATCCAGTGCATGGGCATATGTACCAGGTGGGCTCCGTAAATCAGTCCGACGATCAGAATTGCAAAGCCTATCGCGTAGAGTCCGAACGACATGACATCTCCTTTTAGAGCCAGTCTTGACGCTGGCCACGGAAAATTGCTATCCGTTCGAGCGGGAGGGCAGCCCGGAATGTGGCCGCCCTCCGCAGTAATAAAGTGCTACTGAGAAGAACTGGCTTTCTGATTTTTAACCTGCAGATCATTGACTACTTGCTGAACGTTCGGCACGCCGGTTGCCACTTTCTCGGCCCATGTGCGTTTGTCTTCAGAGTTTACTTCTCCGCTCAGGGTGACGACTCCGCTCTTCACTGCATATTTCACGCTGTCGTGCATGTTGTTCTGGATCAGAGCGGCATCCAGATTCTGCTCAATGCCTTTATCCAAGTCAGAGTTCACGGCCTTGGCGTCTTTTTCTCCGCCGACGGGAACCACGACAATCTGGTCGGCCACAACCTGGGCTCCAGCAAAGGACTTCGCCAACGATTCAGCCTGAGACTTATCGCTCTCACTGGCCACCTGTCCGCCCAAAGTGAGGATGCCCTTGTCACGATCCTCACTGACCGAGACGTTCTTCAAGCCTGATTGATCGAGTGACTTGCGAATGCTGTCGGAAACATCCGGAGATTTTGCGGCGGTGGAGGTGCATCCCGCCATAATGCCGGCGGCAAGCAATAGAAGCATCGTAGAGAACAACTTCATCGATTTCATTTTTTTCCTTGGTCGGATCTGAATTGAATCCGGAGAGAGAAAACTTCAATTTATTCCGGGAGCGAAGTCTAGGTTCGCTCATTTGCGCCGGCAATGCTGAGCACAATCGCTCACTTTGGGGAAGCGCGGCCATCCCGCGCTTCGCGTTTGGGGAGGAGATTTCCAGAACGATCAATTGTGATCAGTCTTATGGCGAGCCCTGCGCGATACTGACCACTCCCCACGATTCTGATGACTGAGCTGGGTCTCAGGAACCTGGTTGGAATTCTTTTGGCAGGGAGGATTTCGATGAATCTCGACTTGTTGGATCCGAAGATAATTGCGCTAGCCGTTCTGGTCGTTCTGGTGGTCGCAGTGCTGGTGGTGCTCTACATACGAAAACGCAGGCATGCGACAGCAGAGCTGCGGGAAAAATTTGGGCCCGAGTACGATCGGGCGGTAAAGGAACATGGGTCCGAGCGAAAAGCGGAAGCGAAGTTAGAAGATCGCGAGGCGCGAGTTGAAAAGCTCAAGATCCGTGAACTTACTGCCCTCGAACATGAAGGCTTTTCGAAACGATGGGCAGCCATCCAATCACGTTTCATCGATTCTCCCAAGGGCGCGGTCACGGAAGCCGACGACCTGGTGTCATCTGTAATGCAAGCTCGTGGCTATCCAGTATCCGATTTCAGTCAGCGCGCCGCCGATATTTCAGTCGATCATCCCCGAGTGGTTGTGAACTACCGGGCTGCGCATGACATTGCGCAGCGCTTTGGAACGGCCGAAGCCACGACGGAAGAGCTAAGAACGGCGATGATCCACTACCGTTCTCTATTTGACGAACTGGTGCTGGTGTCAGTGCCGGTGGAACGGAAAGAAGTGGCGTAGTCGCCGGGGCCGCGATGGGCGGCGGCGCTGACACTCCAATAGATGTGTGGCAAACCAGAGAGGAAATAATGATGAAGCCAAGTACGCAAGACCAAACCGAAGGCAAGATTCACGAAGTAAAAGGGAAGATCAAGGAGGAAGCCGGGAAACTAACGAACGACCCGAACCTGGAGGTCTCAGGCGACGCCGAGAAGAAAGCTGGAAAAGTCCAACAAGTGATCGGCCGGGTTGAAAGAGCCGTAGGCGAGTAATGGCGTATTGGCGCGGGCTCGCAAAACACCGAGGAGGTATTCTATGTCACAAACCGTAACGGAAAAAGCGGCCGAGCACATTGGTGATTCGGTTCGTCAGGCGTCATGCGCGACCGGTGCTATTGCCGATGCGATCGAGGACGGTCTGGGGGTAGTGAGACGTGCCGTCAAACAGGGTGGAGACGCGGCTGACGAGTTTCTGGACGACACAACCAAGCGGCTCCAGCGGCATCTCGCACTCACTGTGGTGGCGACATTCGCGACAGGCGTCGCTGCCGGAATGTTTTTCGGCTTGATGATGAAACGAAGATAGATCGCAGACCTTCAACTACGAATGAGATATCGAAAGAGGAGCACTAATGACAACGGTAACTGAAGAGAATAAGTGCGCGCACCTGCCATGCCGGTGCATGGTCGCAACCGGCGACGAGTATTGTGGTCAGCCCTGTAAGGAAGCGGGATCCAGCGAGGTGGAGATTGCGTGCCAGTGCGACCATGGGCCTTGCCCGTTGGCGGTATGAAAAGCGCCGACCTTCATAGTTAGCTATGAAGGTAACGCCCCACATTATTTCCCGAATATGTATAGAAGTGAACAGTGTCGGCAATCTATAACGGGTACTATTTCTGGATAGAAACACGGCCATTAGTTAGTGGCGAGGGCACTGGTGTTCCAGGCGTGGTTCATGTCGGAGACATCCGACGTTAGAACCATGGTTAATGCCGGAGACCTTCAGACCCTTACGACCGCGTTCACTCCCCCAGAACTCAGACGCGTACCACTTCAGGCCGGATCTTATGGATTCGGCCGTTTCTTTGCCACCAAGAGAGCAGTTTTGCCCGTCAAACCAGGCGGCCGACCTCTCTCTTGAAGCCGCCCAAGGCCCTGATGAATACGATGCACACGCTGGCGATCGTCCTCACCTCGAAGAGCACGCTGCGATGGCTGATCCATCTGGGTGGTCCCGGTCTGATCTTTCTGGGCATCTTAGACAACTCGATCATTCCTCTGCCGGGCAGTACGGACATCGTCACCATTCTGCTGGCCGCGCACCGCAGCAATATGTGGATCTACTACGCGTTCATGGCAACCGTGGGTGGCGTACTCGGGGGCTATCTTACCTACCGTATGGCGCGCAAAGGTGGCGTGGAGACCCTGGAAAAGAGGTTCTCGCAGAAGAAGGTGAAGAAGATCTACGCGATTTTCGCGCGCTGGGGCTTTGCATCCGTTGCGATTCCCGCGATTCTTCCACCACCGTTTCCCATCACACCCATGCTGCTGGCGGCGGGCGCGATGCAGTATCCAACCCGGAAGTTCCTGGCTGCGCTGGCGGTGGGGCGCGGCGTAAGATTCACGATCCTGGCTTATCTTGGGGCTCACTACGGCCGGGACATTGTAAGTCTGTTCGCGCGTTACTACTGGCCGATACTAATCGGGCTGGTCATTTTCTCAGCACTGGGCGGAGTGCTGGGTCTGCTCCAGTACAAACGAGGGCCGAAATCCGCGCGTAGACGCGCCCCACCGAGGTCGCGACGCAGCGCTCGAGCAGCCTAGTCAAACAAGAATTCGTCCCCGAAGTTTTGGCGTCAAACGTATTGGGCGGAGCTTTGTCCCCGAGGCAACGCGTCACTGTGGCCGTTCAGCCATCAACAGGATGTGAGCGTTATTGCTCAGAATCAAGAACCGCTACCGACTAAAGTCTGATCAAGAACATTCCTGTTGAAGGTACTCATCATGGCCCCTGAAGAGAGTCATTTCCTCAGACCGTCCCGGACTTTTGTAGTCGGGGATGTCCCGAGATTTGCGGACCAGCCGAAGGTCATTCGTTCGCACGATGATTCGTCACAAATGGACAACGAAGGCTGTCCCAATGACGGCGCAGGCTCAGACAATGCCACAGGATATTCCGAACAGGAAGAAGAGGCTTTCGAGAAAGCAATTCTTCCTGAGGCGCCGGAGCCGGTGTCCAGCCGGTAGGTTAACCAGTTATAACTGTGTCCCGCGATTTCAGCGGAAACAAATGAAAAGGAGTCTCGAAGCATGGCTATGAAATTCACCCCACTCCACGACCGAATTCTGGTGCGGCGCACGGAAGAGGTAGGAACCACTCGCGGCGGCCTCATCATCCCGGATTCAGCCAAAGACAAACCGCAAGAAGGGGAAGTCATCTCGGTCGGCAAGGGCAAGACCAATGACGAAGGCAAGGTATTTCCTCTGGTAGTACGAGAAGGAGATCACATTCTGTTCGGCAACTACGCCGGTACCGAGATCAAGATCGACGGAGAATACTTCCTCATCATGAAGGAAGAAGAGGTACTGGGCGTGGTCAGCGGGGCCGGCGCGCAAAAGAAGGAAACGGTCGGAGCCAAGAGATAGCTTGCTCTCTTCAACGCCCTGTTGGCCACCTGGCTGACGGGCAAGTCGTTATTTTCAATATTTCAGGAGAAAGAAATCATGGCAAAGCAAATCGTGCATGGCGAAGAGTCGCGGCAGGCAATTTTACGTGGCGTCAACTTATTAGCGGATGCGGTCAAGGTAACTCTTGGCCCGAGAGGCCGGAACGTTGTCATTGAAAGGAAATTCGGCTCGCCGACCATCACCAAGGACGGCGTCACGGTCGCAAAAGAGATTGACTTACAAGACGGTCTCGAAAACATGGGCGCACAGATGGTGCGAGAGGTCGCCTCGAAAACGAGCGATGTCGCCGGCGATGGCACTACCACCGCCACCGTTCTGGCCCAGGCTATTTATCGTGAAGGCGTTAAAACCGTCGCCGCGGGAGCGAATCCGATGGCGATGAAACGCGGCATCGAGAAAGCCGTGGACGTCGTGTGCGGACCGATCGATCCGAAGACGGGCCAGCGCGGCAAGGGTGAACTCGATAAGCTCTCCAAGCCCGTGGCCGGCGACATGATCGCCCAGGTGGGAAGCATCTCCGCCAACAACGACGAGACTATCGGCCACATCATTGCCGACGCGATGAAGAAGGTTGGCAAGGACGGCGTCATCACCGTGGAAGAGTCGAAGACGCTTGAGACCCAGCTCGAAGTCGTGGAAGGCATGCAATTCGATCGCGGCTATCTCTCCCCGTACTTCGTCACGGACCCCGAACGCATGGAAGTCGCCTTCGAGAACGCTTACATCTTACTTAGCGAAAAGAAGATCAGTTCGATGAAGGACATCCTTCCTCTGCTGGAACAGATATCCAAGAGTGGCAAGCCGCTACTCATTATCGCCGAGGATCTCGACGGCGAGGCGCTGGCGACTCTCGTCGTCAACAAGCTTCGCGGCACGCTGCAAGTTGCGGCCGTAAAGGCGCCTGGATTCGGCGACCGCCGCAAAGCTATGTTGCAGGACATCGCCACGCTCATCGGCGGAACAGCAATCACCGAAGATCTCGGCATCAAGCTCGAAAACGTGAAGATGGAGGATCTCGGACAGGCCAAGAAGGTCACCATTGACAAGGACAACACCACCATCATCGAAGGCAAAGGCAAACCCGGCGACGTTCAAGGCCGGGTCAAGGAGATTCGGAGCCAGATTGATAAGGCTACCAGCGACTACGACCGCGAGAAGCTCCAGGAACGCCTGGCGAAGCTGGTGGGTGGGGTCGCCATCATCAAGGTGGGCGCCGCGACTGAGACGGAAATGAAAGAGAAGAAAGCTCGCGTCGAAGATGCCATGCACGCTACCCGCGCGGCAGTGGAAGAAGGCATTGTCCCGGGCGGTGGAGTGGCTCTGGTTCGCTGCATTCCCGCGCTGGCAAAATTGAAACTCGAAGACGACGAACAGATCGGCGTCAACATCGTGAAGCGGGCTTTGCAGGAGCCGTTACGCCAGATCGCCGAGAACGCCGGCGCGGAAGGCGCCATTGTTCTCGGCAAGATCAACGAGTCGAAAGACAACAACTTCGGCTTCAATGCTCTGACGGGGGAGTATGAAGACCTGGTCAAGGCAGGCGTGCTCGATCCGACAAAGGTCGTGCGTACAGCCCTGACCAATGCCGGGTCGATCGCGGCATTGATGCTGACCACCGAGGCTCTGGTTGCCGAGATCCCGGAAGAGAAGAGAAGCGCGAACACTTCCGGCGGCCAAGGCGGGATGGGAGACTCATATTAGGAGAGGTGGGGGGCTGATGGTTAACTTGACAATAACCATGCGTAAGCCTAGCATTATAAGTGAGCAAGTTACCTCTGTTTACTCTTTCAGGTCCTCTGAACTAAGTCAGCCCATCTGAAGTTGTTCAGCTATGCCGGCACCCAGAAGGTTCTTGAAAAGAAGGTTCATGGCAAGGCCGCATAAAGCGTCTCTATGCGGTTGGTGATGACAGTGACAGTGACAGAGAGGGGAGGCGCGTATGGGCCTCCCATTTGTTTCGAGAACAAGAGGGAGATCAAATGAAAAACATCAAATTCGTTGTGAAGGTGAACCGGGGCGCTCGCGTGGCTGAATACGTGGAGCGAATTGACCGCACTCCGATCCAGATGACCACCCAGCGCATTAAGGCTCTGGTCATGGGCCGATTTACCGCTGAAGACGCTGCTAAATCCATCCAAAACTCCCGATGCAATCCGGAAGTCGTGCCCGCATAGGAAATGTCTTTGCTTTTCGCTGCCAACAGCGCGCGATCGAAGATCAACTATTTTGGGCAGATTTCTTCGGGCGCTTCTGTGGCCGCTGGGTCAGCAATCAGCGAAGCGTCAGTTCGGGTCCGCACGATCGAAGGGGCAAAACATGAAATTCAGCTTGCGAAAGTGCATCTGCTTGCACGTAGCCTGCGTCATTCTTTGGTCTTTTCCAGCGCTCGCGCAGCATTCAGATCTCGTGAATAAGCAAGCGGACTGCGCGGTTGGCGTCTCGATCTCCGACTGTTCGAAATTGAGTTTGCCGGGCGGTGAGGCGATAGCTCTCGCCCGCCACGAGCGTAACGTTGCGGACTGCCGGGACGGCTACGATTCTTGTGATCCTTCCAAACTTACGGAACGGGAAGCGACAGCGCTGGCCGTTGCCAATCACAATCTTAATGTCTCCAACTGTGACGATGGTCTCGCACCCTGCGATCGGTTCAAGCTGACTCCCGCCGAGGCCCGTGAAAAAGGCGAGTTCGAGCGGCAGCGCAATGTCGCCGACTGCAAGGACGGGATCGACGGCTGCGATCGCTCTAAGCTGACTCCATCAGAAACCGCAGAGGTAGACAAAGCCAGGCGTCAGTTCAATGTGTTCGACTGCGAAAACGGTCTTGGGCTCTGCAATCATTCCCTGCTCACGCCTTCGGAATCGAAGAGTGTCACGACTGCGCAAAACCGACGCAATGAGCAGAATTGCGAAAACGGCTGGGACGAGTGTGACCACTCTCAACTGACCCCGTCGCAGGCGCGCGCGACGGCTCGCGCCGAGCACGGTCGCAATCTCTCGGCCTGCAAGGAGGGGCAAGAGGCATGTGACTACTCGAAGCTCACTCCACTGGAGAGCAACGCACTCGCCGCCGCCGAGCACCAGCGGAACTACATCGCATGTTCCAGCGGCTGTGGATACTGCGACTCGTCGCGTCTTACCTCCACGGAGATTGAGGCAGTCCACAACGCCAGCAAACCAGTTATCCAGTCTACGGGCCACAGTGACACCGGAGATGCTGCGAGCATCTGTCACTAGACGGAGTCTCGTGCGGAGCAAAGATTCGATCTATGCAGAGCTAGAGGAGCAGGCGAAACCCATAGGAAGTATCAAGAAAGCAAAAAATTTGGTAGGCTTTGGTACGGTGGGTGTTTGGGACGGTCCGCAAGGGATTGTCCCGCAAGGGCTGGGCGCTTAACTCAGCGGTAGAGTGCCATCTTCACACGGTGGAAGTCATAGGTTCGAATCCTATAGCGCCCACCATCTTTTCAAAACCTTAAGGCGGGTGCAATCACTCGCCAGGAATCATTCGCCTGTGAGCTATAAACTTCAACTCTCCCACTCCGCTTATACTACTGAGTGACTTCCCAAAGACGGTGGACGCATTTCACTGCTGTCGCGAAGCGATGAACTTTGCCCCTTGGCGTCGTTCCGGGTCCGGCGACCCATAGCCACATGTCAGGAAGAACAGAATATCGTCCCTTGCGGCAGATTGTGCTCCTCGGAGGCGTGCTACTTGCAGTCGGAGTCCTGGGAAGGTATTCCGCCTCGTCGCGCGAGGCCAGCTTCGGGGGCGAGTTGCGAGCGACTCTGGTGCTTCCGGCTATGGTCATTGCCGCCTGCATCGTTTTTCGATACTTCAAGCTCAATCACAGGTTAGCCATTCAGACCCCCGATCAACTGCATGAACTTGCCTGCTCCGCAGCGCAGCGCATTCTCTGGCCTGTGTCTGGTTTTTTGGCCGTGCTGGCCGCACTCCTTCTGCTTGAACACCGCCAGCCATACTACTTTACGCAGGACGATAATCTGGCGGTGAATTTGCCTGCAATTCTGCAGGGCAGCCACAGCCTATTCAGTGGAATATTTCCGACCTGGAACCCGCACCAGTTCATGGGCTCGCCGAGCAGTTCGCTGGGATATTTCGCGCTGACCTATCCGGTGACCTACATCTCCTTCTGGGCCGCAAAGACGCTGCTCCATGATGAGTATGCAACCTTGGAGGTGTTTTCATTTGTCCACCTGCTCCTCGGATACTGTGTGCTCTATTGGGCCGTTCGACGAGAGGGTTGCCGGCCTTCGCTGGCGATGCTGGCCGCGAGTTGTTGCACGGTTTCCGGTTACGCCTTGATCTTCTCCCGCTCCTGGTTTCAGTTCAGCACGGTATTGCTCTGGACCTCGCTGATGGTGGTTTGCGTTCAGCAGATGAGGCGCGGAAGGCTCGCCTGGAAGTGGGTTCTGGCCTTCGGGCTGGCAATCGGACTGATGGCCCACGTTGGGCACACGCAAATGTGGGTATACAGCGTAATGTTGGTCGATTCGGCGATCGTACTGTTCGTGGTGGCTGGTTTGGTCCAGGTGCGAGAACTGCGGTCTTGCATCGCCGCCCATCTGATTGGGTTCGCAGTTGCTGCTCCGCTACTGGTTCCTCAGGTCCTGGCAACTCGCACTGTGGTGCGCCATCCAGACTCCAGGGGAATCATTGAAGGAGTAATGGGACTATTCGTTCCCGACTCAGTGATTGCCTCTCCGCATCCCAGCGCTTGGGGCACTGGCGGCAATCATATTGGCGAAATGTACTATTCCGGCAGCTTGTTCATGGTGGTCGCTGCCATCCTGCTGGCGTCCTTGCTAGCGTCCCGTTGGAACAAGAACACCATCGGCAACAACGCATGGTTTCTATGCGGACTGCTGGCATTTGTCCTCGCATTGGGGACGCGCGGTGTGCTTTGGACTGAGCTTTCCTATCTGCCAGGGTTTGACCGTTTTCGATTCCCGTTCAAGTTTCTTGCCTACATTGTCCTGTTCTTTGGAATTGGGGGCGCGGTTGCGCTCGAGCGCCTCATGCGAAAACAGAGGTGGCGCAGCAAGATTGAGGTTCCGCTCGCCCTGGTCGTATGGACGGCACTCGCCTACCACTGCACTCTTTGCACGGGCTGCTTTCTATGTCTACAATTTTCGCCCCTACCCCCGGCCAAATCCCCAGATTGCGGTGAGACTGATGCCGGATGGAGTTGCGTACTACCCGAAGGTACTCCCGCTTGGATCGGAAGACGGAACGACATTTCGGATTGTGCGCGACAGTGGATTCCGCAGCACCGACCCGCACCTGATCGACTCTTATCTCAACCAGTGGCCTACGGTGGAAGGTGCCTTCTCTCTCTCCGGATATGACCCGTTGACTTCCGAATCACCAACTGTGCAGCTCGTAAACAAGAATATTCAGTCAAATCCCGTGCTTGCACTCTCTGAGTACGGAGTAAAGTACGTACTCCAGTACGCTCCTCCGGAGAGGAAAGGTTCACGAACTATGTCGCCTCGGGGATGGGGCACTCCGGTCTATCAGAACGGAACCGTGCTGTTAAGTGAACTACCCGAGGTACGACCCATGGCATTTTCGGTAGATCGGCCCCTCGACGCTCTCCCGCTGCGGTTTGACGGGGGCGGAGCTACGATAGACACCGCCGGTTTGCCCCAGGGCGGACGGGTCATCCTGAACATGCTGTGGCGGAAGGAGATTCGATCTCAAGCAGGCGGCGCCAGAATCACCTCGGTTGCGGACGAGTGGGGCCGCATTGCGACGGATGTGCCTCCGGGCACCAAAGAGCTGCGCATAACGTTCCACCCGCCCTGGGAATATGGCTTCGTGGCGGGTGGGATTGCGTTAGTGCTTGGGTTAGCGATCCGATGGTGGCCGATACCGCCGGCGAAAGGGTTGTCAAAGCGGAACCCGCGCTGGTGAAATAGACGATCAGACCACCAAGATAGAAGAGATGCTATGAACGATGCCGAGTACAAAACAATGTTCGAGTTGGAATCGTTCTACTGGTGGTTTGTCGCGCGGCGCAAGCTTATCTCAGAGGTCGTTGCTGAATTGGGAAAGAGCCCGGACGAGAATTTGATCCTGGATGTTGGCTGCGGTACAGGATTGAATTGTGCTGCATTCTCGAAGCTTGGAAAGACATATGGTGTGGATTCCTCGCTCCGCGCTTTGGAATTTGCCCGTTCGCGCCAAACGGAGAACCTTGTACTCTCGAAAGCGGAAGACCTTCAGTTTCCGGCCGAATCGTTCGACGTTGTAACCGCGCTGGATGTCCTGGAACACACCGACAATGATCTCGCGACCCTGCAGGAAATGTATCGCGTCACTAAACCAGGTGGATACCTTGTCGTCACGGTGCCCGCGTATGGATTTTTATGGAGCGAGCACGACGAAGCATTGCGCCACCGCAGGCGGTACAGCGCTCACGAACTTCGGAACAAGCTGACTATCTCCGGGTTTTCGGTCCGGCGCTCGACATATTTCATTACGTTGTTGTTCTTCCCCATCTTCTTCATGAGGATTTGGCAAAATCTCACAAAGAAGTCTCTGGAGGCGAAAACGTCACACGTCATTCTGCCGAGGTGGCTGAATGCGATGCTGATACGCGTGCTCGACCTGGAGCGGCTTTACCTGCGCTGGTCAAACCTCCCGTTTGGCGTAACTATTCTCGCCACTGCGCGGAAGCCAGAAGTTGCGAATGAGTCAGTTGAGAATGAGCGCTATGCTTCTTCGAGTGTCTCTTCCGACCGCCAAATACCGGAAGAAAACGCGTTGAGTTAGTCGGCGACTGCAATGCGTTCATGCCGGGCACTGGCTTCGATCATTTCACGTACCCGCGCGCTCGGTTTCGATTCCGTTTCCCGGACCGCGGGCAACGGACCATCGACCGTGAAATAGTGTCTGCCAGCCACCATGAGCTGCTCAGCGGGAAAGCGTGTAATCACTTCGTGACCGGTTTCAGTGACGACGATTTCCTCTTCGATGCGGGCGGCGCTCCAACCGTCGGTCGAAGGCCAGAAGGTCTCCAGGGCAAACACCATGCCGGGCTTAATTTCACAGGAATGTTCAAGAGAGACGAGGCGGCTGATTACGGGCTTTTCCCAGATTGCCAGGCCGATGCCGTGACCATACTGGAGCGCGAAGGCCGCTTCTTCATTGGGGAATCCGAATTCCTGGGCTTTTGGCCACACCGCGGCAATCTCCGCGGTGGTGCGGCCGGGGCGGACCAGTTCAATCGCGGCATCAAGATATTCACGGCAGCGTTTGTAGGCATCGTTCATAGCGTGCGAGGCGTAGCCGATGGCAAAGCAGCGGTAATAGCAGGTCCGGTATCCCATGTAGGAATGAAGAATGTCATAGTAGACGGGGTCGCCGGGACGCAGGACGCGGTCGGAGAAGACGTGCGGATGCGGACTGCAGCGTTCGCCGGAAATGGCATTCACGGCCTCCACGTATTCCGATCCCATGTCGTAGAGAACCTTACTGACCAAGCCGACGGCCTGGTTTTCGCTCATGCCCGGCTTCATGGCGCGATAAAGTTCGTCATAGGCGGCATCGACCATCATTGCCGAATGATTGAGCAAACTGATCTCGTCGCGAGTCTTGATGAGTCGGGCTTCTGACATGAGAGCCTGCCCGTCCACAACTTTGATTCCTTCTTTTTGCAGCGCGAATAGCACGGGCAGTTCAACGATGTCGATGCCCACCGGCTCTTTATGAAGCCCGCGCATTTCGAGTTCGATGCGGATCTTTTTTGCGACATCTTCGGCACGCCCCATCTCCGGGGTCATGGCGCCGCGCAGCATGGAGATTCCAGCGCGCGAGCGCTCCCCCAGCCATGGACAGTGCAACTGGTGGTGCTTCGCCGCCGACCCGAAATCCCACAGTATCGGCTCATCATTCTGGGGAAGAAGTGCGAAGCGATTCGCTTTATCTTGCGCCCAGGTGCCGATGTGGGTTGCGGTCAGGTAGCGGACGTTGTTCATGTCGAAGCACAGGAGCGAACCCATCTCCGATTTCTCCAAGAGATCTTTAGCTCGCGCCAACCGCTCGCGGCGCAGACGATCAAAGTCGATGCGATTTTCCCAGTCGACCGCCGTCGATCCATATGTAGGCAGAGCCATAAGTTCTCCTTGAAGCAGGTCAGAAGTAAGAAGTCAGTTCGATGAAATGCCAGTTATTACGGCTATAAGAAGGTTCTTACCTCATCTGATCTCTTACCTTTGACTTAGTTACCGTCCGCAGAGCGGATCTTGTCCTCGAAAACCACCGGGTTGCCCTCGCGAATCGCCACTTTGGCTCCTGGGCAGTCTTCATTTTGCGACCCCCGACATGCGTGCCAACACGTCAAACACCACGGCAAAGTCCAATTTTTCCCATCCCATGCCGCGAGCCGCGGTCAGGAACTCGTTGCTGGCAGCCGTGGTGGGAAGCGGCACGTTTAATTTGCGTCCAAGCTCCATGGCCAACAACATGTCCTTCTGCATCATGTTGCAGTCAAACCAGGCTTCTTCCGGTTGCTGCAGAACAAAAGGGCCGCGATACACAATCATGGGCGACGCGATGGCGCTGTGAATCATCACATCGACCGCAAGCGCGCGCGGAATCCCACTCTTTTCCGCCAGCAAGACTCCCTCGCTAAACGCCATCATTTGTACCGCGAGTTGCAGATTCAATGCGATCTTCATCGCCAGCGCGACGCCGTTGTCGCCTACGTGCGTGACTTTCGGACCGATATCATCGAGCAGCGGCTTCAGATGTTCGTAGGTATCTTTGCGCCCTCCGACCATCACCGAAAGCTTGCCTTGTTGCAAAGTGATCACGCTGCCCGAAACCGGAGCGTCGATCATGTCCGCGCCCTTTTCTCGCACCTTCGCGGCCAGAGCGCGACTAACGTCTGGACCCACGGTGCTCATATCGACGAGGTACTTACCCGGACCCATTCCCGCCAAGACCCCATCCGTCCCTTCGGTGACGGCGGCCAGGGCGGCTGCGTTGGTGACCATCGTGAAGATCACATCTGACTCAGCCGCTACCAGCCTGGGGGAAACTGCGAACTTCATACCCTTGTCGACCAACCACTGTGCCTTCGAACGCGTCCGGTTATAGCCGGTCACGGTGTGGCCTTTTTCCAGCAGGCGCGCCACCATGTTGCCGCCCATCACACCAAGACCTATGAATCCGATTTTCGCCATACGGCCGCTCCTGAAAACCTATGCGTTCGGTTTGGAAAATTTCTGGAGGCCAACGGGTTGTGGATTACACCGCACGCCACTTGCCCGGCGGCTCGGCCTCTATTGCATGGAAACCGTCTTGATATTCATGAATTCGCGAATCCCGATGTCAGCCAACTCCCGTCCGTGCCCTGAATATTTGACCCCTCCAAATGGCAGACGAGGATCGGATGCGACCATCTTGTTCAGGAATACCATGCCAGCCTGCAGCTCATTTACAAATCGTTCGGCTTCGGCCGCGTCAGTCGTCCACGCGCTGGCACCGAGCCCGAAGCGCACATCATTGGCCAATGCAATCGCCTCATCGATACTCTTGACTCGGAATATGGACGCCACCGGACCGAAAAGCTCTTCACTATAGGCTGGCGTACCTTTTGGTATATCGGCGAGCACGGTGGGGGCGTAATAGAATCCCGGTCCGGGCAGAGGTTGGCCGCCGGTCAGCAGACGCGCTCCGGCGGCGATCGATTTCTTTACGTCGGCATCGAGTGTCGCAACCGCATCCGCGTTGGCGAGAGGCCCGAGCTGGGTGCTCCCAATGAAGGGATCGCCAACGCGAAGCTCTCGCGTCCGCTTAACAAACCTCTTTTCGAACTCGGACGCGATCTCCTCCGCGACGATAAAGCGCTTGGCCGCAATGCAGGATTGACCGTTGTTCTGGATTCGGGCATCCACTGCCGTGGCGACCGCGGCCTCCAGATCGGCACTCGGCATCACGATGAAAGGATCGCTGCCGCCCAATTCGAGTACCACCTTCTTGATGCGTTTGGCGGCGGAGATTCCAACTTGAATGCCCGCCTGCTCACTGCCCGTAAGCGTGGCCGCGACTATCCGAGGGTCATTAAGAATGCCATCGACCGGCCCGGAGCCGATCAGGAGGGTTTGAAACACGCCCTCGGCGAATCCGGCGCGGAGAATCATTTCTTCAATCTTGAGCGCACACTGCGGGACATTCGACGCATGCTTCAAGAGTCCCACATTACCGGCCATGAGCGCGGGCGCGGCAAACCGCATCACTTGCCAGAAAGGAAAATTCCAAGGCATGATCGCGAGGATGGGGCCACTCGGCAGATACCGGATGAAGCTGCGCTTGGCGCCGGTTTCGACCACTTCGTCGGCGAGAAACTTCTCGGCATTCTGGGCATAGTAGCGGCATCCACCGGCGCACTTCATCACTTCGGCTACTGCTGCCTTCAGCGGCTTGCCCATTTCCAGAGTCATCAAGTGGGCGCAATCGTTCTTCTCTTGTTCCAGAATCTCAGCCAACCGCATCATTTTTGAGGCGCGCTCCGGGAACGATGTCTGGCGGTGCTTTTTGAAGGCATCCGCTGCCAGCTGAAGTTTTGCCTCTATCTGGTCGGCGTTGAGAGGTTCGAAAGTCCGAACGATTTCGCCAGTGGCTGGATTCGTAGTGGCGATGGCCATGTTCTAAGCTCCTCTGTGCGGTCTGAAGCGAATATCCGAAGCAATCTGGGGGTCGCCCATGCATTTTACGTCGAATCGCATCAGGATTGTGGCCCGGTTTCGCTTGCACCCGCGCTGAGTTTGCCACTGGCGCGCACACCACCACCCGACGAATTCTTGGTAGTGCAGGTGAGAGCATGCGGAACTAAGGATATGATTCCAGCGAGGAGAGCAGTCATGCCTCTACACAAACTGTGGTTATTCACCATGCTGGTCGGGGTTCTCGCTTTCGTTGCGGTCGGCAGGTCAGACGCCCAGATCATCGGTAGTTCAGACGCTCAGATCAGGGGTGCTGATGTGCCGGCTCCAAATTTGTGGTCGACCGCTCTTCTTCAGGTCCAATCCAAAAACGCCAAGGATCTGGGGGCCGGAAAGTTGCTGGTGGCGAGCCGCGGCCTCGCCGATCCGAATTTCGCCCAGACGGTGGTCCTCCTGGTTCGTTACGACGCCGAAGGCGTGGTCGGATTGATTCTCAACCGGCGTACCGATCTCCCGATGTCACGAGTGCTGGATGGAATCAAGGCGGCCAAGGGCCGTTCCGACCGGGTCTATCTCGGCGGTCCGGTAGAGCCGTCGGTCTTTGGCTTGCTTCAGTCGCCTGCGAAAGTCGAAGGAGCGGAGCACATTTTCGGGGCGGTTTACATGATTTCCTCCAAGCCTCTCTTCGAACAGACGATCTCGGCTCGACCAGACTCGGGCCGTTTTCATGTTTATCTGGGCGCGGCTGGATGGACGAACGATCAACTGCGGAAGGAGTTGGAACTGGGTGCGTGGTTCATTTTTCAGGCAGATGTAGAAACCGTTTTCAATGCCGATCCGGATTCCTTGTGGCCGCAGATGATTCAGAAAACGGAGTTGAAATTTGCCGGGAGCGCGCCCACGGACGTCCATCCAGGAGCAGCGCACCCGACCAGTATTGCGCAGACATTCGCGGCAACCGGCAACCTTCACTCGAAACCCTTGAGGTCGCAATAATGAACGTCCTGGTGGTGAACTCGGGAAGCTCCAGCTTGAAATTTCAAGTCATCTCGACCGATCTTGACCGCATCAAGCAAGGCAAAGACGAGCGCCTGTGCTCGGGCGAAGTCGAAGGCATCGGCGGCGCCGCCGTCATCAAGTTCCAGCCGCGCAACGGCCCCGGCCAAACGCTAACCTCCGCGCTGCACGATGTCGCGTCCACGCTCGAATATGTCGTCCGCTACATCGGCTCCGACCGCTCGGGCGTCCCTGAAATCAAGAGTTCCGGCGACATCAACGCCGTTGGGCACCGCGTCGTCCACGGCGGCGAACGCTTCACCGAATCGGCGCTCATCACCGACGACGTCCTCAAGGGTATCGAGGACTGCATCGACCTCGCGCCCCTGCACAATCCCAACAACATTCAGGCCATCCGTGCCGCCCGCGATCTCTTCGGCAAAGACGTTCCGCAAGTCGCCGTCTTCGATACGTCGTTCCATCACACCATCCCCGAGCGGGCCTATCTCTATGCCGTCCCCTATCATCTCTATCGCCGGCATCATATTCGCCGCTATGGATTCCACGGCACCTCGCACCGCTATGTCGCTTTCCGCTATCGCGCGCTGCGCGGACTTTCGCGCGAACAAACCAATATCATCACGCTGCATCTCGGCAATGGCTGCTCGGCTACGGCGATCAAGGGGGGAGTCTCCGTCGATACTTCGATGGGCATGACGCCGCTGGAAGGATTGGTGATGGGCACTCGCTCCGGCGACCTCGATCCCGCCATCGTCAACATAATCGGCCGCAAAGAGGGCTTGTCCCCGCACGAGGTCGATGCCCTGCTCAACACGCAATCCGGCCTGCTGGGAATATCGGGCCTTACCAATGACATGCGCGAGCTTCTCGCCGAACTTAAAGAGCACGACGATCGCCGCGTTCGCCTCGCGATAGAAATCTTCTGCTATCGCGCCCGCAAATATATCGGTGCATATCTCGCTGCCATGGATGGCGCCGATGCGATCGTCTTCACCGGCGGCATCGGCGAAAACTCGCCCGACGTTCGCGGCAAAATCTGCCAAGGCATGGAATGGGCGGGCCTCAAGATCGATGCGGAGAAAAATAAGCAGACTGCAGGCAAAGAAGCAAAGATCAGTACCGAGGATTCAAAGCTCGAAGCCTACGCGATTCCGACCGACGAAGAACTCCTGATCGCCAGAGACACGGTGCGCGTAATTCTGGGAGAGCCGCACCCGTCGTAAAGCGCGAAGAAGCGGATATCATCGTTCCCATGCGAACCCTCCCGCAGCGCAGGTTAACGTTCTGAGCTATGCCCTCCACTTCTAACGGAAGGCTGAGCGTGCGAATGTTTTCGCTGCTGAAGTCTGACAGATTGCTCCTGGCCTGCGTCCTTCTGTGCGCATTCCTGGCTATTCGCTGGTCTGTGCCCCTGGTCGTCAGTCCTTATCAAATTGATTACGGCGAGGGGCTGATGCTGGATGGAGCACTGCGCATCCTTCACTCGCAGCCGCTCTATCCCAATCCATTCACCTTCCCCATAGTTATCCACGTTTACGGTCCGGTGGCCTATGCCGCCATCGCTTCGGTCTTGCCCGGCGGAAATCCTTCATTTTCTGCTGGGAGACTCATGATATTGATCTGCTCCGTTGTGCTGGCACTGTTGATTGCCATCATTGTGCGGCGCTTGACGGATTCCTGGTGGATTGGTCTGTCTTTCGGATTTCTGCTGTTATCGCTTCCGGCATTCCGGTTCTGGCTCTACCTCATGCGCGCGGATGTAATTGGCATTGTGTTTTCCACGCTGGGGATCGCGCTGTACCTCTCAAGTGGGAAGCGGTGGTATTGGAGCATACCTTTTTTCGGCCTCGCGTTATTCTGCAAATACTCGCTTCTCGCGGCCCCGATTGCCGTTTGTTTTCATTTGATCTTGCAGTGGAAGTTCAAGAGGGCGGCCGCATTTGGGGTTGCACTCGGTGCGGTCTGCGGGGTTGCATTCCTGATTTTTCAGGTACGAACCGGCGGATGGTTCGCCTTTCACATGTTTTCGACGCACCCTGACCGTTACTCATTGGCACAGTTCTTTGCTCTTGGTGCGTTGGTCTGGGTAAGTGAGCCCATGGTGACCGGGCTCGCGGCGTGGTATATCGTCATGGAGCCGCGGGAAAGAAGGTGTGGATTCGCCCCTATCTACCTCGCGGCAAGTACGGTTACCTGCCTCACCGCGGGTAAGTTAGGATCGACAACGAATCATTTCATTGAGTGGATGGTTGCGTGCTGCATCTGCGCCGCGCTGGGTTACTCATTGTTACAGACAAAGTATGTTGCGAGAAGCTTGCCGATAACAATAGTGCTCAGTGCCTCGGTTCTGATGGGAGTTATCGTGCAAGATCGGCCTGGGCTGCAGCCATCCCGAGACCTGGCAGGCTGCAACGCTGCCTATCGTTATCTGAGCAATTCATCTACCTCCCGTGTTCTATCTTTAAGCCCGGGACCTCTCCTGGTAGCTCGCAAACCGGTCCTAATTTCTGATCCATTTGAATACGGTCAATTGGTGGAACATGGTTTGTGGCCGGACCGCCAAGTGGAAGAACTCCTCAACGAACATTACTTTGGCCTGGTTGTGATGCCCAACAATCCATCCCACCCCAGTTCTTCCCAGGAGGTGGTGCGTGATTCAGGCGCATGGCCTGAGCAACTTCTTGGTGCGATTGCGCGGAACTACCGAAGTGTCGGTCAGTTTAACTGTCGTGATGCCGGAGTCATGTTGGAGCCTATTTTGCCTTCTGTCGGAGACAGGCGGTTAGACGCGACACCCGACGTGCACGCGGGGCGCTTACAACGGTGATCGCTGTCGCTCTACTGGGAAGGGAAAACCCTCTGCCTTATGGTCTTCAATCCGTTCGTTTTCAATGGGGAGTAGGCGTGGGCAACCCGCCGCTGAGCCTGTCGCGGTGAGCTCGTTCCCGGTCTGCGGAATCCCTCAGGGGCTGAAGCCCGCATCATTACGGCTCTGGACGGCACGACTGAAGTCGTGCCCTTCCCAAGCAAGTAAACCGATACTCGCTCTAATAACCATTGTTCTGCGATAGGCCACTAGTACGGCCAGGTCCAGTCCGCCGCCTTGGGCATGTCAATTCCATACTCGTGCGCGTAATTCCGGCACGCAATCTGCTCGTTCAAGAATCTCTCTTTTGCGTGTCCGCCTATCTTCAGCAACCGCGGCACGCGGTTCACCACGTCCATCGCCAGGCTGAAGCGGTCGATGTTGTTATCGATCGCCAGTTCGAGCGGCGTATTGATGCTGCCCTTCTCCTTATATCCACGAACATGAATGTTATCGTGATTGTGCCGACGGTAAGCGAGGCGATGAATCAGTTGCGGATAGCCGTGGAAATTGAAGATTACGGGCTTATCTAGGGTAAACAGCGAATCGAAATCCCAATCCGAAAGGCCGTGGGGATGTTCCGAGTTCGGCTGCAGCTTAAAAAGATCGACCACATTCACAAACCGGATCTTGATATCGGAAAATTCCGCCCGCAACAGCGCCGTGGCCGCCAGCGCCTCCTGCGTGGGAATGTCGCCGGCGCAGGCCATCACCACATCCGGTTCGCCCGACTCGTCGTTGCTCGCCCAATCCCAGATTCCGATGCCCTTGGTGCAATGAGTAATTGCCTGATTCATGTCGAGATATTGCAGATGCTTCTGCTTGTCGCAGACAATTACGTTCACATAGTTCTGGCTGCGCAGGCAGTGGTCGGCGACCGACAAGAGGCAATTCACATCCGGCGGCAGATAGATACGCGTGACATTCGCGCTCTTGTTCACCACCACATCGAGGAATCCCGGATCCTGATGCGTGAAGCCGTTGTGGTCCTGCCGCCACACGGTCGACGTAATCAACAGATTGAGCGATGCAATCGCCTGCCGCCACGAGAGATGGCTCGCCATCTCCAGCCACTTGGCATGCTGGTTGAACATCGAGTCGATGATGTGCACGAACGATTCATAGGTCGACAGAAACCCATGCCGTCCCGTTAAGAGATAGCCCTCGAGCATTCCCTCCATCGTGTGCTCGCTGAGCATTTCCATCACGCGGCCGTCATTTGCCAGATCACCGCCGTCGGCGTCCTCAGGGAAAAATTCTTCGATCCAGAATTTCTTGGTCACCGCAAAGAGAGCGTCCAGCTTGTTCGAGCGCGTCTCATCCGGGCCGAGCACGCGGAAATTATTTGGATTCGCCTTCATCACATCGCCAAGGAATACGCCTAACGGATGGGTGTTCGACTCCTGGCTGCGAGCGGGCTTCTCGAACTTGCACGCGTAGTCGCGAAAATCCGGCATCCTCAGATCTTTCTTTAACCATCCGCCGTTGGCATGCGGATTCGCGCTCATCCGCCGATTGCCCGCCGGCGCTAGTTCGCTGAAATCCGAGACGAGCTTGCCATCCGCGTCGAAAAATCTCTCCGGCTTTAGCGACTTCATCCACTTCTCCAGGATCTCCAGCTGCTTGGGATCGCTCTTCACATTCGGCAGCGGCACCTGATGCGCCCGCCAGAAGCCTTCGAGGTAATGCCCCTCCACCTCGCGCGGCGCAGTCCATCCTTTTGGCGAACGCAGCACGATCATCGGCCAGCGCGGGCGGACGGTCACGCCATGTTCGCGTGCCGCCCGTTGATGTTCGCGAATCTCACGGACCGAATGCTCGACCGTGGCGGCCATCGCCTGGTGCATCGAATCAGGCTCCGAGCCTTCCACAAAATAAGGAGTCCATCCATAGCCGCGCAGCAGGTTCTCCAGTTCGTCATGCGAGATGCGCGCGAGCAGCGTCGGATTGTCGATCTTGTATCCGTTGAGATGAAGGATCGGCAGCACCGCGCCATCGCGGGCCGGATTGAGGAATTTGTTGACATGCCACGAAGTGGCAAGCGGCCCAGTCTCCGCCTCGCCGTCGCCGACCGCTGCGGCGACGATGAGCTCAGGGTTGTCGAACGCCGCGCCGCACGCGTGCGAGAGCACGTAGCCCAGCTCGCCACCTTCGTGGATCGAACCGGGCATCTCGGGCGTGCAGTGGCTGCCGATGCCGCCGGGAAAAGAAAATTGGTGGAAGAACTCGTGCAGGCCTTCGACGTCCTGGCTCTTCTCGGGATAGATCTCCGAGTAGGTTCCTTCGAGGTAGGTCGGTCCGAGCACGCCGGGCGCGCCATGTCCGGGCCCGGCGAGGAAGATCATGTCGAGGTCATACTTCTTGATCATGCGGCTGAGGTGCAGGTACATGAAGGAGAGACCGGGGCTCGATCCCCAGTGGCCAAGCTGGCGGTTCTTGATGTGCTCGGGGCGCAGAGGCTCGGACAGCAGCGGGTTCTTGCAAAGGTAGATCATGCCGAGGCTGAGGTAGTTGCAGGCGCGCCACCAGATCTCGACGCGGCGGAGTTCGTCCGCGCTGAGGGGTTTGCCGGTGATGGTGGAGCGGGTGGGGGCGTAGGGACTTAGGTCCTGAACGTCGGCGGGGAGGCTGGTATCGAGGACACTCACGATGGACTCCTTGTGGAAAGGTCTTTTGAATAGGCTATGCCTGTAGCTTGTTCGATGACAATGGGTTGGGCGGGGATTTTAATCTGGGGTAAATATTTGGGCGGCGGGGCGATGCTTCCCAAGGAGCATTCGCGAGAAATGCTCCACGTGGAGCAATAGTTGACAATCATGTACGTATCAAACGGTATTTACATTCCTTGTAACTGCCTGGGGCCATGACGGTTGTTAGGTTTTTGCTCTCTTGCTCCCGGCGGGTGGAAATTGCTCGTGGAGCATTTTGCGATGCTCCCGGGCAATTGCGGAATGAGGCTCACCTCGGCGGTTCTTAGTCGTGATAGCGCTTTTCTCCGGCGGGGATGGCTACGCTCAGGCGGTTCTGTTGCGGAGGCAAGGGACAGGTCGCGTAGGGGGTGAAGGAGCACGGGGGATTGATGGCTCGGTTGAAGTCGAGGACCAACTCGCCGGGCTGGTTGATGCCATGGTCGGGGAGGCCGGTATATAGGAAGCGGCCGGCGCCGTAAGTTGTTGACTTACTGGTGGCATCGCGCAGGATGAAGAAGAGGTCGGTGGCTTTTGGGTCTTCGAGGACGGGTTCGAGGCGCACGGTTTGACCGTCGATGGTGAACTCGGCTGCACCCGGCGCGGGCATGTGGGTAGTGGTGCCGAGGACGGTTGGGATGTCGAGCGTTTTGGGGTTGCTGTAGGGAATCCACTTGGCATGGATGCGATAGGCGGGATCGGGCGCATACCACTTGAGGCCATGGAAACCGGTACGGGTGGGAGCCTGCTGGTCCTTGATTCTAAAAGCGAAGCGGCCGTCGCGATTGATGACGATGATGCTGATGGTGTTGATGGTGAGCTTCGAGGGATGCTCGGTGTCATCGGCGAGGAGGTCCTGCTCTTTAGCGGGATGACCGTCGAGTTGGAGTTCTTTGGGGAATCCACCGGCGGGCGGGAGGAGATGAACTTTGCCGCTGGCGAGGCGGACGATTCCGGCGTGGGCGGGGACTTTGGCATTGATTTGAATACGGTTATCGGCGGCGGAGCCGAAGGAGTTGTCGCCGTCCTTGAGCCAGTCGAGGCCAATGAGCGACAGCCAGCCTTCGGGAGCCTGGAGATTGGTGGCTCGCTGGGCGCGCCAGGTTTCGAGGTCGGCCTTCCAGGAGGCGTCTTCGGAGGCGGAATAGAGGTTGGGGCAGAAGAGCAGGATGGCGGCGAGGATGGCGATTCGTTTCATGGGTTACCTTGTATTTCAGACCGGGTATTTCAGGCCGGCTGGAATTCTTGGCCGGCGCTTGAAGTTGCTCGAATAGTTTACTCGTTTAGTAGAGATTCGGCGATGGGAGGGTTCCGGGCGGTGGGTTCTTGCGGGAAACGATGGCGGATTTATATTTACACAATTGTATTGACAAATTGCCCGGAAAACAGGCTGAAAATAAATTTTTTTTATGACTTTTTGGGGGTGAAATTTGCGAGCGACGACCGAATGGATTCAGGCGGTTGTAGGGATGGAATACGAATTTGAGCAAAGTGCATAGGTTGTCAAGCGCTCCTGATTTGAAAGGAATTAGGTGGAGGACTGTTGGGCGCGGCTGCCAGAGCATAGAAAGGGCGGGAGTTGCGGGCGGGGAAAATTGGGGTGAATTGGGTTTTGGTGGCGGAGGTGAGTGATTTTTTTAGCGTTTTCCACTTCGGGGTCTGATTGGGGCGAAATTAGGGTTGGGCGGACCACCGGGGAGTTTTGGGACGCTGAGGCGAGAAAACTGGTGAACGTTCTGGTTGTCAGCGGATTTGGAATGTCTTGATGTCCGTGTAAATCACTGAAGCGCAGCTAGTTCTGGGCTGTATGGGATATCTTCCGCAAGAATTGTGGGAGACCGTGAGGGAATGCAGGACGGAAAGTCGCTTAAAGGGTAGCGGGAGATTAACCGCCCCTCCTGGGCTAAGGCTGAATGCCGGCTGCTACGGAGGCATTCTCATCAGGAGACCAGAACATGCAGAGCAAAGGGTTCAGACTTCTTTCATTCTTCAAACAGACGTTCTTCAAACAAACCCTGTTTAAACAGACCTTGCTTAAACAAATCGCGGTCTTTTCGTGCCTGCTGCCGGTGGCGATGCCGGCAGCCGCGCAAACCATAACCGCGAATCTTTCGACGGGGAAGGTGCCGGCGGCGATTGGGATTAATCCCGTCAGCAATGAAATTTACGTTGCCAACCAGAACGACAACACCGTATCAGCTTATAGCGGAGCCACGAACGCGACGCTGGCGACGATTGCAGTTGGATCGAACCCGGTGAGCCTTGCCGTGAATCCCGCGACTAACCTCATCTACGTGGCCAACATGAACGGCAATACTGTCTCCGTGATCAGCGGCAAGACGAACAAGGTGACGCATAGCGTTAAGGTTGGCAAGCAGCCCGTGGCGTTGGCTGTGAATTCCGCGCTCAACATGATTTACGCCGTCAACAGCGGCAACAACACGGTCAGCGTCATCAATGGAGAAAACAACACGGTCACTACCGTGCCGGTGGCGACGACCGTTTATTCCTCACTGGCCGTCAATCCGGTTACCGGCAACGTTTACGTCGGAGGCGGGAGCGTAGTGACGTTCTTTGGCCCTACTGGAAGTGCGCCCCAAACCCTACTCTCGGGTTACTTTCCCATCGACCTCGCGGTGAATGCGGCGACCAACCAAATCTATGCGCTGATGTCAAACGCGCTGATTGGGATTGACGGCAACTCGAACGCGACGACGGTGTATGCGGCGAATGCCGGCGCGTACCAGATTGCAGTGAACCCGGTGACCAATGAGGTTTACACAATCAGCACAAACTTCTTCAAGGTGCTTAGTGTCGCGACCGGCATATCTCAGAACGTGCTTTTGCCGGGAGGATATGTATACTCTGCCGGCGCTTTAGATGCGACCACGAACAGATACTATGCCGCGGGTACGGCGACGGGCGGCGGTAGCGGCACGATTCTCTCGGTGGTGGATGGAGCAACGAATCAGATCACCTCAGTCACCGGGAGCGGATCGGGAACGCAGGTGGTGGGGATCAATCCCGTTACCGACAAGGCGTATGTGGCGAACAATGGCTCCAACAACATGATGGTGGTGGATGGCGCGGTGAATACACAGACGACGGTCGGCGATTATAACCCTCAGTATTCGGCCATGAACCCGGTGACCCGAACGCTTTACACCATTAATGCGGGGAACAGCGTGGCCGTTTACCAGGTTGCGACGCAAACGACGGTCAACGTCGCGGTCGGATCGAACCCGGCAGCGATCGCACTGAATTCGATCACGAACCAGGTTTATGTACGCAACGCGGGCGACAATACGATTACGGTGATTGACGGCGCGACCAACGACACCACCACCGTTTCCGCAGGCAGTTACAACGTTGCCTCCACGCAATACGCGATGGCGGTGAATCCGGCCACGAACATGATTTACATCGCCAACTACAGCGACGATTCCGTGACCGCGCTCAATGGAGCCACGAACACGACCAGCCGGATTGTGGTGGGATCGACGCCGGTTGCATTGGCGCTGAACGAGGCGACGAATACCATCTACGTTGCCAACTACGGCAGTTCCTATTTGAGCGCGATCAGCGGCGCGAGCAACAAGGTTACTAACATCAGCACGAGCGCGCCGCTGGGGGCTCTCGACGTGAATCCGGTAACGGGCACCATTTATGCGGCCAACGCGATTGGATCCCTGGTGTTTGTCATCGACGGAAAGACCAGGAAGCAGACGGCGGAGATTGCGGCGGGCAGCTTTCCTTATGCCGTGGCAGTGAATCCGATTACGAACATGGTCTATGTCACGGACGCGACGGCGGCCAACATGACAGTCATCAACGGCGCCACCAACGCAGCCACGACGCTGACGACCACGGGCGCGATGCTGGCGGTCGCCGTGAACCCAACCAGCAATAAGATTTACGCGTCCACGGTGGCTGGGGGACTTTATATCATCGACGGCGCAAGCAATACCATGACGCTGGTCAGCGCCCATGCGGATGGCTTTCAGATTGCGGTCGACACTATCAACAACCAGGCCTTCGTGATTGATGCCGACCTCGACCTCTATACGGAGCAGTTCGTGCAGGAGGTGCCGCTGACAACGGCGATCACTCCGCTGCCCGGGAATCAGAGCAAGGAGTCGAACGCGACCTTCACGATTACCGGCGCCAGCGAGTTTCAATCGAGCCCGGCGGTGGACAATGTCTTCTTCCAGGTCGATACCTGGACGGGAGCCTGGACCGCTGCCAAGGCGAATGGCGATGGTACCTTCACTGCGACCACCGCAGCTCTGCCGCATGGGTTGCATACGATCTTTGCCTATTCCACGGATGCTCAGGCGGGAACGTCGGTCAACGTGGACTATCAGAGCGCACCGCTGGTGGGAGGGATCACGGCGTATCAGTTTTATTACTGAGGACCGCTAACTCGGCGGGAAAAAACCCCGCCCTGTGTCTGCACAAATGCAGACAACAGGGCGGGGCACCCTCGGGTGGATCGGGTTACGGTTGGCCGAAGAGGTCGGTCATGGCTGCGGTGCTAGCGTCGCAGGCGTGGTTCAGGCAGGGCAGCTTGAATCCGCCTTCGAGGGTACGAAGCAGCGCAATCGTGTTGCTCCGTTGAATCATTCGTTAGTTGGGTAGAATGTGGCGGGAATTGGATTCTCAGGATAGGGGCCCCTCTTGACCGTCATCTCCCGGCCCGCTAGCCTCATTCTTGACGCTCTTCATGGCACCTTTCGACATGTCCGGACGAAAGCCTGTATCTGATTCATCTGGAAGTAGTTCTTTGCGGCCCGGGGATTCGGCTGAGACGCAACTTTCTGAATCGGATGGGGTTTCCACTGATGTGAGCAGCGTCGCCATCGATCGCGGGTTGCTGGGGTTTGGAGGGACGGGTTCGAGTGTGCCTCACGCCAGGGCGAGCGCGGGTGGTGGGGCCGTCGTCTGCTGCGACTTCCGCTGCGGCTTCGCGGGCGGGCGCTACGGCTACGCTGATCCTGATGCCGATGTGATGCTGCGCGTTAAGACTGGGGACGACGCGGCGTTTGGGTATCTGGTGCAGAAGTATCGCCGGCCTCTGGTGGGATTTATGTACCGGCTGTGCCGCAATCCCGCGACCGCGGAGGAGCTGGCGCAGGAAGTTTTTTTGCGGGTGTACCGGTCACGCGAGGGGTACGAGGCGAGCGCGAAGTTCAGCACATGGCTTTATCGCATTGCTACGAACCTGGCGGTGAATCATGCGCGGGACACGCGGCATGAGCGGCCGGAGAATACGGTGCGGCTGGATGAGCCGGATGCGGAGACGGGAACGACTCCGGATGTGGCGGATGAGACGATTTCCGCCGAAGAACAACTTTTGAAACGGGAGCGGCTGGCTGCGATCAAGGCGAAGGTGAATGCCTTGCCGGAGCGGCAGCGCCTGGCTGTGATGATGCACAAGTATCAGCAGATGGACTATCGACAGATTGCCGCGGTGATGAAACTGAGCGAGTCGGCAACTAAGTCGCTGCTGTTTCGCGCCTACGAAACGCTGCGCGAACAGCTGAAAGAATTTGTTTCGGGAACGCCTGCCGCGAAACCGGCGACGGGGAGATAAGAGAGACGCAGTATGGATTGCAAACAATTTCAAGATATTTTGCCGGAGCTTTTGACGGGCAGTTTGGCGGATTCGTCCGCTGGCAGGGAAGGGGCGACGCCGGAGGTGGAAGAGCATCTGGCTGCGTGCGGCGCTTGTTCGGGTCATCTGGCGGAGTTGAAGAAGACGATGGCGCTGCTGGATGAGTGGACGGCGCCGGAGCCTTCGGCGTATTTCGATACGCGGCTGGAGGCGCGGTTGCGCGAGGAGATGGCGCGTCCGCGAGTGGCGTGGTATGAGCGGCTGCTGCCGGGTTTGAAGCATCATCCGGGGTGGCTGACGTCGATGGCGGCGATTGTGTTTGTGGTGGCGCTGGGTTTTGGGAGCAAGTCTTATTTTGTGCAGACGGATGAGATTGCGACGAATCCTCCGGCGCTGACGGCTCCGGTACAGCCGGGTACGGCGGTGGGAGATTTGCAGGCGCTGGAGAAGAATGACGATCTGTATGCCGACTTCGATATGCTGGACGACTTGCAGGTGCAGGATACGGATGTGACGGCGACGCCATAGACGGGAGCGGTGGTGGCTTGATTGCTGCGAATCGCCGAAGCGGTCACGGAGGCCAGACAGGCAGGGTCGAAAGGACCGGGCGATCGCGAGTTTGAAAGAGAGACTAAGAATGCTGGGGAGGAGACACATTGCGGGATGTGTGGCGGCGGGACTTCTGCTGCTGGCTCCCGCATTTTCACAGTCTTACCATTCGCCGCAAAATCAGGCCGCGCAGAATCAGAATCAGGGACAACGAGCGCCGGGCGGGAATTCCTCGGGCTCGAATCCAAACTCGCAAAATTCGTATCCTCGCTATGCGCAGCCGCCGAACCGGCCGGGACATGCCGGGGCGTGGTTGCGCAGGTATAAGGATATGCCGCCGGCAGAACAGCGGAGGGCGCTCGAAAGCGATCCGCAGTTTCGGAGATTGTCACCTCCGCGCCAGAGACAGCTGTTGCTGCGTTTGCAGCGCTTTTCGGCTTTGCCTCCGCAGCAGCAGGAGCGGGTGCTGGAGCGGATGGAGACCTGGGAGCATCTGTCGCCGGGACAGAAGCAAGAGGCGCGGACATTGTTCCGGCAGTTTCAAGAACTGCGGCCGGACCGGCGGCGGGCGCTGAACGATGCGATCCGCGGCATGCGCGGGCTGACGCCGGAACAGCGCGACCGGATGATTAACTCGGACGACTTTTCCCGGCGGTTTACACCTTATGAGCGGAATCTGCTGTCGAGCGCTGCGCGGCTGCCGCTGGCGGGCGGATTGCAGTAGATACTGCGGGTCTCCGGTTGCTACTGCAGGTGACCGGTCACCCGTTTCCCTTTCTGAGAGAGACCTTACTTCCTTAACAGATTCTTGGCTATGAAGAAGACGTTCGCCGGGCGCTCGGCCAGGCGGCGCATGAAGTATGGATACCACTCGGTGCCGAAGGGAACGTAGACGCGGACTCGCCAGCCCTCTTTGACTAACGATTGCTGGAGGTCGCGGCGGATGCCATGGAGCATCTGAAACTCGAATGCGTCGGGTGAGACGTTGTCGCGCTTGGCGAAGGCTTTGGCCTGGTTAATGATGTTTTCGTCGTGGGTGGCGAGGCCGTGATAGACGCCGCTCTTCATCAGGACCTTCATGAGCTTGACGTAGCTGGCGTCGACTTCGGATTTTTTCTGGAAGGCGATCTCGGGCGGTTCTTTGTAGGCGCCCTTGCAGAGGCGGATGCGGATGCGATCGGCGAGGAGCTCATTGACATCGGCTTCGGCGCTGCGCATGTAGGACTGGATGACGGTGCCGACGTTGTTGGCGTTGCCGGGGACGCGGTGGAGTTGGCGGACGAAATCGAGGGTGCGCTGAGTGTAGGGCGAGCCTTCCATATCGACGCGGACGAAATTGGGCGGCGTCATGGCGGCGGCTTTCGCGACCAGATTGCGGACGATTTCATAGGCCATTTTTTCGTCGACATCGAGACCCATGTGGGTGAGCTTGAGGCTGATGTTGGCGTTGAGCTGGCTGGCGGCAATGGCGTCGAGGAGGTCGTGATAGAGACGGGCGCTGGCGCGGGCTTCTTCGGCGTTGGTGACATTTTCGCCGAGGTTGTCGATGGAGACGCCGGCACCGAAGGCGTTGATGACGGCGGCGGCGCGGATGGCGTCGGAGACCTGAGTTCCGGCGACGAAGCGGGCGGAGGTGCGCTGGCCGAAGCTGGAGCGCTCGGCGACGGCGCGCAGGGACTTGCTCTCGGAGAGAGCGATGAATAGGGCTCTCAGCATGGGACACCTGATTGTGGCGGATTGAGACTGCCAGAGGCTTGCGTTGGCATTACAGTAATTTTTACCACAAAGGCGGGCGCGCACGTGACCGGAATCACCCCAACTGTGTGAGCCGGGACGAGCGCAGTACGGTCTGAAATCCTATTGAACCGTTTGAACGAGCACCGTCGACTGATTCTTGTTGAATTTCCCGTTGCCGCCGTAGTTTGCGGTGATGTTGTGCACGCCAGTTTTTAGCGCCGAGGTGGTGAGCGATGCCTGCCCATCGCTGAGAGAGACATGCCCGAGGGCCTTTGTTCCGTCCTTGAAGATTATTTTCCCGGTGGGGAGGGACGACTTGTTTACGCTGCCTTGCACACTGGCCGTGAATGTTACGGGTTGGCCGGCATGGGAAGGGTTGCTGGAAGTTGTGAGTTCAATAAAGGTTCCTTCCATGTTCAGGAGAACGCTCACGCTGTCATTGCCGTTATTTACTACGACCAAGTCCGGCGATCCATCGCCATTGAGGTCCACGGCGGCGACGTCGGAGGATCCTGACGCGGTGAGAAGGCTAAAATATTTCGGGAAAGTACCGTCGCCCTTTCCCGGCAGGATGGTGACGCCGCCACCGCCGTAATCGCTCACGGCGAGGTCAGGTTTTCCATCGGCATTGAAATCCGCTACCGCAACCGCGCTGGGGGAAAACCCGGCAAACCATTCGGTTCCCGGGGTGAAGGTGCCGTCGCCATTGCCTTGCAGAATCGCAATCGTATCGGATTCATACCCGGTGACTGCCAGATCAAGCTTTTTGTCGCGATTAAAGTCGCCGCTGGCGATTGCATTGGGCTCACCAGTCTCCGAGTAAAACTGCGGCGATTGGAAAGTGCCGTCGCCGTTGCCGAGGGCGATGTTAATTCCTCCATGGCCGAATGTCTGGGCCAGCGCAGCGTCGAGGTATCCGTCCCCATTGAAGTCCGCCACGGCCAGGCCCATGCCACACGCGTCCACGATTGCCCCGTCGGAAAAGTTGCCCTTACCATCTCCCACAATCAGTTCACTGCCACAATTCCCACCCGTAAAAACGTCAAGCTTGCCGTCACGATTGAAGTCGGCGGCCACGGCCGTAATCTCGGACTGAGCTAGTATGGTAGGGAAATATTGAGGAGCATCGAAGGTTCCGTCACCTTTGCCGGCGAAAAAAGCTAGTCCGTTTCCCGCCTCATCCCCTCCTACGACCGCCATATCGAGACGGCCATCTTTGTTGAAATCACCCACGGCGACCTGGCCCGTGACATAGTAGGTCAGGGTGTAGACGGTCGGTCCGCTGAAAGTCCCATCGCCGTCGTTCAAGAAAACGGCGACCCAGTTGTAAGTGCTGGAAATGGCTAGATCGGGAAACCCGTCGCCGTTGAAATCCCCGACCGCAACGCTAGCGGTATGGGCGATTCCGCTTGGAAATGTCTGCGCGGCTGAGAATCGAATCGGACGTGCGACGGCTGGGGACGCGGCCCCTGCGAAGAGCAAGGCCAAGGTCAGCAATCGGCGGTACATTAAGTGCCTCCTGAAAGTACGGGCGGGAACAGGGTAGCGCGCCGAGTCCGGCGGTGCAATCCTCAAATCGCTCTTTCGGTACAGGCGAATTTTTGTACTGACTAGTCAGATGACTAGTCATGGTAAAATGAACCTGGGAGTGGCGGATATGGCTTCATGGGCTGTGCAGGATGCGAAGGCGAGATTCAGCGAGTTTTTAGATGCAACGATCAAGAAGGGTCCGCAGGTGGTGACGCGGCGGGGAGTGGAGACCGCGGTGCTGGTGCCGATTGAGGAGTGGAATCGGCTAAGAGCGGCGGCCCGGCCGGGACTAAAAGAGTGGCTATTAAGTCCGATGGCCCGCTATGACAATCTAGTGCCCGAGAGACGGCGATATCGGCGCCGTCCCGTGCCCGAATTCGAATGAACAGATTCCTTCTCGATACGAATGTTGTCTCCGAACTCCGGAAGGTTCGGCCTCATGGCGGGGTCCTAGCGTGGCTCGATGCTCATGAGAATGAACAATTATTTCTCTCTTCAGTTACAGTCGGGGAAATCCAGGCGGGCATCGAGCGAACCAGACGACAAAATCCATCGAAGGCCAGAGAACTCGAGATGTGGCTGGGCGAACTGCCCGCAGTTTTTCAATTCCTGTTGATGGACGTTGAATGCTTTCGTGAATGGGGACGCCTTATGGACGGTAAATCAGACGATCTACTGGTGGATGCGATGATCGCGGCCACGGCGCGGGTGCATCGACTGGTTGTGGCCACCCGTAATGAGCGGGACTTTGCGCAGTTCGATGTTCGAGTGGTCAACCCGTTCAAGAGCTAGAGTGTGATTCGCCAGGCGCTCGCAGCCTCGGCCGGGCTGGTCATGTAAAATAGCGTCTTATCTATGGATCTCGTCTCAAGCCATTCAGCAGGCTCTCCGCGAGCGCAACATCGACGGTGGCTTTTTTACGATCATCATCATCGCGACCCGATCGCTTACCGCGTGCTGGGGTTGCCGGATATGATGGCGACTCGGCGCTGGTATTACCTGATTCCGGCGAAGGGCGAGCCTTCGAAGCTGGTACACAAGATTGAGTCGCGACATCTGGATTCGCTGCCCGGAACGAAGTCGCAGTATGCGGGATGGCAGGAGCTTTTTGACGGACTGAAGCACATGCTGGCCGGGCATCGCGATGTGGCGATGCAGTACTCGCCCAACAATATTGTATTTACGGTTTCGATGATCGACGCAGGAACGGCGGATTTGATTCGCGGGCTGGGAAAGAACATTGTGAGTTCGGCCGATCTGGTGGCGCAGTTTGAAGCGACCTGGACGGAGGAGCAGATCAAGACGCACTTCGAGGCGCGGGACGCGATTGACGCGATTACGGCCGAGGCCTTCAAGGAGATTGGACGGCGAGTGCGTAATGGCGGGACGACGGAATACGAGATCCAGCAGTTTTTTATGGAAGGATTTGGGCGCGAGAATCTGGTGACGGACGATCCACCGATTGTGGCGGTGAATGCGAACAGCGGAAATCCGCATTATGAGCCGCGGGCGGAGGGTTCAGCACCGATTCGCGAGGGTGATTTCGTGTTGCTGGATGTGTGGGGCAAGAAGAACACGCCGGGCGCGGTTTATTACGACATCACGTGGGTGGGGTCGGTGGGCAAAGGGCCTTCGGAGCGGCAGCAGGAAGTTTTCAAGATTGTGCGCGAGGCGCGCGACATTGGCGTGAAGACCGTGCAGGAGGCGATTGCGGCGCACAGGCCGATTGCCGGATGGGAAGTGGATCACGCGGTTCGCGGACACATCGCGAAGGCGAAGTTCGGCGACTACTTTATTCATCGCACCGGGCACTCGATTGGAACCGAGGTGCACTCCAACGGCGCGAACATGGACGATCTGGAGATCCATGATGAACGGCGGATTCTGCCGAATTCATGCTTTTCGATCGAGCCGGGGATTTACCTGCCGGAGTTCGGCGTGCGACTGGAAGTAGATGTGCTGGTGCGGGCCGCGAGCGCCGAGGTGACTGGTAAAATTCAAAAAGAGATTGTGACCATCTGAAAGTAATCTTGAATGGCTAAAGCGACGTCGGAAAAAACTGCTGTGCCGGAATATCCGCTGACCACGAATGCGGTGATTGCGCCGATTCTCGGGTGGATCATTCCGGGGGCGGGACATATCTTTCTTAAGCGCTATGTGCGCGGGGTGCTGCTGCTGGTGTCGGTGTTTGCCATGTTCTTTATTGGGCTGGGCATGAACGGGCGCATCTACAAGCCGAATGGCGGAGACATTCTCGACATCCTTGGATTCGTGGGCGACGTGGGCGCGGGCGGACTTTATTTTCTGGCGCGGATTATGGATTGGGGAAATGCTCTGGCGGCGAATGCGGCGGCGGATTATGGCAAGACTTTTATTATTGTGGCTGGACTTTTGAATTTTATTGCGGCGGCGGACGCGCATCACATTGCGCTGGGGAAGAAGCCGTGACCTTCACGCTGAGTCATTTTTCGGCCGCGGTGGTGTTTGCGTTGTTCACCTCGATTGTCTTCGGGATCACGCAAAAAAGCGGGGCGCGCGAGCAGATCCGGTATGGAGCGTACTGCTTCGCCATGTTTGTGGGCGGCGTGTTTGTGGCGGGGTGGTTGATGTGGCTGATACGGAGGTAGCTTCGAGCTTCGAGCTTCGAGCTTCCCAACACTGACCATCAGCTTTTGTCTCTTCTGACTGTTTCTTTTTTATCGGTTATCTCTAATCGCTTACGACGACGGCTTTGCTCCTAAGGCCGCTGCTATCTTTGCTCCCATTGGCGAGCCTAATCCGGTGCAGGCGTCCCAACCTGCTCCTGCCTTGTAGGCACCGTTGTTGCCTGTCGTCACGTCGTTGAAATCCTGCGCGGTGGTCACGCTCTGGTATAGCAGCGGATTGATCAGGCCGGCGGATTTGTTGTTGCTTTGATTGATTAACGCGATTAGCGCTGCCCAGAGCGGAGCTACCGCGCTAGTGCCTCCGATAACGCCGGACTGGCCGTCGACTATGGTGTTGAAGCCGGTGTTGGGATCGGCGTCGCCGGAGACGTCGGGAACTCCGCGGCCGACGTGCGCGCCCGGATTCGCCGATGGCGGAACACCTGCGTTGTTTTGCCAGGTGGGGAGCGGGAAGACGTTGCTGACTCCTCCGCCGGTTGCGCCTTCGTTGCTGGCTAGTTCGTTCCAGACTACTTCACTTGAGATGGCGTTGCCGGAGGCGATGAGTTTAGTGCCTCCGCAGGCCAGCGCATTTGGGCTGGAGGCGGGGAAGTCGACGTGATTGAGACCGTCGGTGACACCGTCGGTCGAGCCATCGTCTCCGGCGGCGACGCAGACTGTGACGCCCATGGCGGCGGCGGACTGGAAGGCCTCGTCCATGGAGGTCATGGCTTGTTGAGTCCACGAAGATTCGGGGCCGCCCCAACTGATGGAGATGATGGAGGGATTGTTGGTGGTGTCGTGGGCGGCGGTGGTGATGGCGTTGAGGAATCCGGCGTCGGTGTTGTCGGCGAAGTAGGCGACGATTTTTGCGCCGGGTGCGATGGAGCCGGCGACTTCGATATCGAGCATAACCTCGCCGTCGGGGCCGTTGGCGTCGCCGGTGGGATCGTTGCTGCCGCTGCCTACCGAAACGGCGGAGACGGTTGGCGTGGTGGAGAGATTGAGTTGGTTCCAGTAGGTGGTGAGATCGGACTCGGTGTAACCTCCGCCGAGTTCGATGAGAGCGATACATTGGCCGGATCCATTGACGCCGGTGGGGAAGTCGTAGAGGGCGGCGACTTGCGGGGGCGTGAAGGATGTGGAGGCTGCGGCGTGAGCGCCGGCTCGCGCACGCCGCCTACGAAAATGCGGTTTGGCTTGAGGGCGATTGTCGAGACCGAAGACGCCTTCGACGATGCTGTGGAGTTCTTCGGGGAGATGGATTGGACCGGTGCGGCCGCGATAGTTGCCGGAGGGATGTTCGTATTGCTTAAGAGCGACGCCGAAGGCCGCGTTCATGGCGGCGACGGTGCCGGTGAGAATCACGGTGCGGCGTGCCGGGCTTTCTTCTTTGACGGTGAGGTTGTGCGCGTGGGCGAAGGATGCGACGCGGGCGATGGCGGCGGGGTCGGCGCCGTGCTGCCGAGCGAATTCTTGCCGGGTGAGGAAGGTGCGGTCTTTGATGGGCTGGATGGATTCGGCGTTGGAGGGCGGCTTTTTTGCGGAAGGCTCTTTTCCCGCAAGTTCTTTTCCGGCGGGCGGGCGGAGACGGATGGTGACCTCGACCTGTTCGTTGGGATTGGCGGGACCGATTTCTCGGGCTCCGGGCATGGGAACGCGCTCGCTGCCGGGGAGGGGTTTGGTGGGAGTCATGGTTCTCCGATTCTCGCACTTTGGGGAGGGTTTGAGCTATTTGCCGGTGAGAGCTTTAACTACTAAGGACACTAAGGTGCACTAAGGAAAAGCTTGGAGCCGGGACGCTGGCTATACTTTGTTTTTCTCGTGGCCTTTGTTCCTCTGCGGCCTTTGTTTTTCTGGCCGCCTTGGTTTCTAAGCCGCTGGGTGGAGGGAATAGCGGGTCTTAACACTTAGACGCGCACTTCGGTACTCTGCTTCAAAGTCCGGCACCAAGATATACTGGCCCCAATTTCAAGCTGGTCGGTTGAACCCTGAGGGTTGGACGCCCGCCCTGCATTGTGAGGACAAATGAGGATTCCGTGCTTACTGTTATTGATTGGTGTGCTGGCTGCGCCCCTGGGCGCGCAAGATGAATCGAACGCGGCCATCGTGTCGAAAATTGCCGCGCTGGAAAAAGCCTGGAACCAGGCTTTCAAGCTGCGGGACACTCGAGCAATTGACGCTCTGCTGGATGACGGGATCGTGCTGGTGAATGACGATGGGAGCCTGCTGGCGAAAGGCGTATTTCTTACCGGAGTGCGCGAGTCGAAGTCATCGGATGAAGAGCAGGTGACGCCGGAATCGATCTCGGTGCATGTGATGGACGGCGTGGCGATCGCGACGGGCGTGTTCCGCACCAAGGGAGTGGAGAACGGCAAACCGTTTGTGCGGCGCGACCGTTTTGCGGATACGTGGGTGAAGAAGAAAGGCGGCTGGGTCTGTGTGTCGGCTTCGGCTACGCCGATATTGCATTAAGGTTGGGCTTGGCCCCAGGGTTAGAGAGACCGCGTGGGAGGGGCTCTTTCGCCCCTCCGGGGCTTGTTCATCTCCCACTTGGCACACCCACGGCTTACGCCGTGGGCTGCAATCTTGCGCCGCTTCGCGGCTGAAAGCGGAGTCTTATCGTTAGTGCTAACTCTAGTGCTAACTCTAGACTCCGGTTTTTGATTTTTAATTCTTGATTCTTGATTCTTAACTCTTAACTCTTGACTCTTGACTCTTGACTCTTGACTCTTGACTCTTAATTCCTGATTCCTGCTTATCCTTCCCAGACGAAGGCGTCGAAGACGCGCTTCTTTTCGAAACCGATTCGTTCGTAGAGCTTGATGGCGCGGTCGTTGGCTTCGGTTACGGTCAGCGAGATCGCAGTGAAATTGCGGTCGCGCAGGCTCTTGGTCGTCGCGGCCATCAGAACTACACCTAATCCAGCGGATCGGTACTCCGGGAGCATGCAGACCTGGGTGATGTGGCCTACGTCGGCGCGGACTTGCGAGCAGAGAATCATGCCAACCATGGTTCGGGTGCGGCGATGGAAGACAACGAAGGAGGAAAGGGGATCGAAGACACCGCAGCCGGGGAAGCGCACGATATTGCTGAGGAAGCGCAGCGAGCCGCTGAGGTTGCGATACTGGTCGTTGATGTCGGAATCGACGTGGCCGCGATAGGCGGCGGTGATGACGGCGGCGGCGGTCTGATAGTGCTCTTCGGCCCAGGGGAGCATCTCGAATTCGGGCGCGAGCGGGGGCGCGGTTTGCGGATGCCGGGCCATTTCGAAATTCATGAAGACGCGGGGATGACGGCTGAATCCCTGGGCCAGGAAGGGACGCGAGACTTCTCCGGTTTCGTGGGGCAGGAGCTGGGCTTCGACGCGATGGATGCCGGGCGATTGCTGGAGGGTTTCGATGACGTGCTTGAGGAGGAGCTCTTCGACTTCGCGACGGTCGGGGGTGCGTTCGCCGTTGCGGACGAAGAGGTCGCCGATGACGCCCTTGCTCTGCTCGTAGACAAAGAAGGAATAGCCGAAGATGCGGCCGCGCTCGATGGCGGCATAGCCGGGAAGAATTTTGGCTTCCATGTAACGGAGGATCATCTCGGCGGACTGAGAGTAGTCCCAGGCGAGCTGACTTCCCCAAAGAGCGGTCTCCTCCTCGAGGAGAGGACGGAGGTCGGCGGAGGAGAAGTGGCGGAGATCGAGGATTTCCATGAGTCAGTTGCCAGTTGCCAGTTGCCGGTTCTCAGTCAAACCTTAAAGCGGCTCTCAGCTGAGAGCTAAGAACAGCGTGAATCTTCATTTCTTTCCTATCCAATATAGATTCAGCTTCCGCGCGGGAAGGCTGGTTAAGTATGACACTTTGCGGCCCGGGATCAGCGTATTGAAGTCGGTGCCGGCGGCGGAGGCGGCTACGAGGAGATGCGGCTCGGCCGGGATTTCGCCGGCATCGTAGGAGCCGGTCGGGCGATGGAGATAGAAGTCGAGGCCGTATTGAGTGGTGCGGCCCACGTGAAAGAGCGCGACTGGGAGGGACTCGCGGGAGAAATTATCGATGGCTTCAGCGATGGGGCGCGCGGATTGGGAGGCATCGATGGAAGGCGCGGCGAGACGAATGACGAGCGCGACACTGACGATGACGGCGAAGATGGTGACGGAGCGAAGCATCTGCGGTCCGGCGGGCATGACAAGAGTGGTGGCGATGCCGACGGCGAAGATGGCGGCGATGAGGGCGGCGCCGCGTGCTGCGCCATCGAAGGCAAGATGATGATTCAGGGCTAAGGTGGGCGCTGCGAGCGCGGCGAAGATGAGGGCTCCGCAGAAGAGGGCGTGAATGAGGGCCAGCGGGAAACCGATTTTGGCCTGGCGGGCGTTGCGCTCGGCGAGATAGTCAGCGACGAGAAGCGCGGCAGCGGGCACGGCAGGGAGAATGTAGCCGGGGAGCTTCGATTGCGAGGCGCTGAAGAAGAGGATGGGAACGACGATCCAGAGGATGAGAAAGAGGGACCATGAGTCTTCGTCGCTCGTGAAGGCTTCGCCGCCGGTGAAGACTTCGCGGCGCTCGCGCCAGATGAGGTGCAGGCGTTCGACGAGGGCGAGGATGAGCCAGAGCGTCCACGGCAGGGCGGCGAGCAGAAAGACCGGCCCGTAGAACCAGAAAGGCTGGGGATGGTGATAGACGTTGGTGGAGAAGCGCTCGAGGTTATGTTCGAGGATGAAGATGCGGAAGAAATCGGGATTGCGGAGTTGGACGGCGATGTACCAAGGCAGCGCGACGATGAAGAAGAGCGCGATGCCGGGGAGCCAGAGGGTGCGGGGGATGAGCTTCCAATCGCGCTTAGCGATGGCGAAGAGAACGACGATGACGGCGGCCAGCGCGGGGGAGATTGGACCTTTCGCCAGCGTGCCGAGCGCGAGACATAGATAGAAGATGGCTAGATCTAATTTGCGCTGATTCTCATACCAGCGATACCAGGCAAGGAGCGCGATGGTGAAGGCGGCGGTGAGAGGCATGTCGGTGGAGGCGGCGTGGGCGAATCCGATGATGCCGACGCTGCTGGCGGCGATGAGGGCGGCGTCGATTTCTATGGACTGGCCGGGGCGGGCTTCGCTCTTCGATCTCCGGCGCAGGAAGAAATAGATGGCGGCGACCATCAGGGCGGCGTCGATGGCTCCGGGGAGACGGGCAGTTTGCTCGGTCACACCATCGTTCGCTTTTTGCGTGGCATGCGCGGACGGGAGTGTGCGCGCCACACGGTAGGAGAGCATGGCCTGCCAATAATAAAGAGGAGGTTTTTCGAGCCAGGGCTTGCCGTTGAGAGTGGGAGTGATCCAGTCACCGCGGTCGAGCATTTCTCTTGCGACCTGGGCATAGCGGGGCTCGTCGGCGCCGAGCAGACCGAATGCGCCGAGTCCATAAAAGAGCAGGAAGGTGCAGCAGGCGACGAGAAGCAGAAGTTCGGTGCGACGGGTGGACGAGGTCAAGGCAGTGGGCTCCCGGAGCAGGGATTCATGAAGATTCCCATGTCATTGAACGCGGGAGTTCGTGATGGGGGTAGGTGGACTTCGACCACGCTCAGAAATTCACTTGGTGAAGTTCTGGCTTCGCTCAGGATGACATTGGAATGGGTTGGAGGCATCGAATTTAGGCGGTGCGTGGCCGTGCGAGCGCCCAGATACTGACGATGGTCCAGACGCCTTCGAGGACGAGGAAGCCGATCTGGAATGGATGGAGGGCGATCCAGAAAAGGATGGCCGAGCCGGTGGCGTTGAGGATGTTGTAAGCGGGACGGCGGGAGTTGATCCAGGCCATCTGATGGCCGACGTAGGCGATCAGGATGAGGAGCGCTCCGAGGAAAGAAATGAGTTGGCGGGTGAGGTCCATAGGTTTTTTATAGCCGCGGAATTAGAGTCAAGGCTGTGTTTCGTGTTAGCTACGAGCTATGAGCTAGTACCTAAAACCGTCTTTCGTTCTCGATCCTTTATCCTTCACTAGTCTGATGCTGGAGCTGCTTCGACCGTTTCGACGCGGAGGCGGTCGACGACCTTGGCAACGGCCATGGCGAGCGGGCCCTCGAGCGAGAATCCGCTGGCGCATTTGTGGCCGCCGCCGCCAAAGTGCTCGGCTACTTTGGAGACATTGATTTCGCCTTTGCTGCGGAGGCTGACGCGATAGCGCTTGTCGGGCAGTTCGCGGAAAAAGATGGCGACCTGCACGTCGCCCATGGAGAGCGCGTAGTTGACGAGGCCCTCGCAGTCTTCCTCACGCGCGCCGAAGCGCTCCATTTGCTCGCGTGTGACCCAGATCCAGGCGAGCGGGCCTTCGCGATGGAGATGGCTGAGCGCGGCGCCGAGCAGGCGCATTTTCGCGGTGGAATGTCCAAAATAAATCTGGCGGGCGCACTGGGCCGGGTCGGCTCCGGCCACGACGAGTTCGCGGGCGACGGTGAAGGTGTGCTCGTTGGTGCCCGCGAACATGAAGGAACCGGTATCGGTCATGAGCGCGGTGTAGAGGCAGGTGGCGATGTCGCGGTCGATGGGAACGCAGGCAAGGCGGGCGAGACGGTAGACGAGTTCGGCGGTGGCCATGACGCTGGGGTCGATCCAGTTGATGTGGCCGAAATTACGTCCGCTGACGTGGTGATCGATATTAATAAGGAAGCACTGGTCGAGACCCTGGAGTTGAGCGCGGCGGGTGCTATCGCATTCGAGCAGGATGACGGCGTCGTTGTGGGGAACGGATTCGGCCTGGATGGCGCGATCGGCGAAGGGCAGAGTCTGGTAGATGCGCGGGACGCCATCGTAGGTGACGACGTCGGCATCCTTGCCCATGACGCGCAAGATCTGGCCGCAGGCAAGGGCGGAGCCAATGCCGTCGCCGTCGGGACGCGCGTGCGAGGTCACGACAAAACGTTGACGCTCGCGAATCGCCTTGAGGACTTGGTCGAGCATGGGCTTGTGGCTAGTCGTTAGTCGTCGCCGGTCGTTTGTCGTTGGTCGTTAGCCGAGACATCTTGCTACGACTGACGACTGCTGATCGACGACTCCTCTCTATTTCTTGCTCCGCTTCTTGGCGCGGGTCAGAAGTTCTTCTACCCGGCTTTCCATCTGATGAGAACGGTCAACCTGAAAAAAGAGTTCGGGGGCGCGGCGGAGGTGCAGGCGCTCCACCAGTTCGTGGCGGACGAAATTCTTGGCGGCGTTGAGGCCTTCGAGCGTGCGCTCAGCTTCGGCGTCGTCGCCATCGACCGAGACCATGACGTGAGCGGAGCGGCTGTCGTCCGACAAATGCATGGCGGTAACGCTGGCCAGGCCAATGCGCGGGTCGCCCAGTTCGCCTTCGAGGATGGTGTCGAGCTCTTCACGCAGAGCCTCGGCGAGGCGTTCGCGATGATACTTTTGGCCGCGTCGTTCCATAGAGAAAACCCTCAAGGATAGCAGAAAGAGGTGGTCAGCGGTCAGGGACCACCGGGCGACAGTTATTGGTCACGGGTTACCGGTCACGGCCGTTAGACAAACACGCGATACACTGCAAGCGCAGAATAGTGGGCGCCGACTTCTTCGCGGACAGGAGTGTACGCGCCGCACACATTTCGGGTTGGTAGGCCACGGGAGCGAGATATGAGACGCCGGGAGTTTCTTCGCAATGCCGCAGCCAGCGCGGCGATGATGGCTTTGAGGCCGGTTGCGGGAGTTGGACAGAGCGCGGGGGCGCGGATTGAAATTCTGGTCGATGAGCCTCTGGGGACGATCTCGCCGGGGATTTATGGGCATTTCGCCGAGAATTTGAGCGGCGTGATTTACGACGGAGTGTGGGTGGGCGAGCGGTCGAAGGTTCCGAATGTTGGTGGCATTCGGAAAGAGCTGATCGAGGAGATGCGGAAGATCAATCCTCCGATTGTGCGGTTTCCGGGCGGCTGTTTTGCCGACAGTTACGATTGGCGGGACGGAATTGGGCCGGCGGAGAAGCGGCCGCGGCGGACGAATTTCTGGAGCAGCAGCGAACCGGCCACGGCGCCTGATGTTCATCGCTACGATCCGAATCAGTTTGGGACGAATGAGTTCATGCGGTTTTGCAGATTGATCGGGGCAGAGCCTTATCTTGCCGCCAACCTGCGCAGCCTTCCCGCTGAAGCGTTCTCGCGCTGGGTGGAATATTGCAACTCGCCTGCCGGGAGCACGACGCTCGCCGATGAGCGCGCAGCGGCAGGATACAAGGAGCCGTTCAACGTCCGATATTGGGGCGTAGGGAACGAGTCGTGGGGATGCGGCGGAAACTTTACCGCGCGCGAATATGCGGTGGAGTATCGCCGATACACGGCATGGCTGCCGAAGTATGCGGGGGCAGAGCTTGCTCTGGTTGCCTCCGGTCCGAATGATCAGGAATGGGACTGGACGCGCGGCTTTCTGGAAGAGATTGCGCGCAAGGACAAGGACCTGATTGAAGAGATCTATGGGCTCGCCCTGCACCACTACACGTGGAACCTGAGCCGCGGGAAGAGCACGGACTGGGACAAGGCGAAGGGCGATGCGGTGAAATTCGAGGTAGTGGACTGGTACGAGTTGCTGCGGGAGGGCGATGGGATGGAATCGCTGATCGAGGGCCACTGGAAAGCGATGGCCGAGTCTGATCCGGAGCACCACATCAAGCTGGTGGTGGACGAGTGGGGGCCTTGGTATCGGCCGGGCAGCGAACTGACGGCGGGCGACCAGATCGAGCAGTTGCCGACGTTGCGGGATGCGCTGTTCAGCGCGATCACGCTGGATATTTTTAATCGGCATCCGGAGAAAGTGGGGATGGCGTGTTGCGCGCAGCTGATCAATTGCCTGAATAGCCTGTACCTGGCGCATGAGGACCGATTTTGCGTGACCCCGGTCGGGCATGTGTACGCGATGTATGCGGGGCATCAGGGAGGAACGGGTCTGCGAGCGCATTTTTCGGTGCCGGATATTCACTACGATCGCGATGGCCAGAGCGCGAGTATGTGGGGGTTGCATGGATCGGCGTCGCTCCACGGGAAGGAGTTGGTGCTGACGGCGGTGAATCCGAATGTGCATGAGGCGGTCGAGGCGGAGATTGCGGTGCGGGGGGCGCGGATTAAGAGCGGAGCGGCTACCGTTCTTACCGCGTCTGACATACACGCCGCGAACACCTTTGAGCAGCGGGAGGTGGTAGTGCCGAAGGCGATGGTGTTGGAGATCAAGGGCGATGCGCCGGCGTTCCGGTTTCCTCCGGCGAGCGTGGTGAAGCTTTTGTTGCGGCTGGGATAGGTCACGATCACGGGTCACCGGTCACGGGTCACGGGCCCGGGAACGCACGCGTTAGTTCCCGCGCATCTCGCGTGACCCGCGACCAGTAACCCACGAACGGCTTCCGGTGACCAGTGACCGCCCTTCCCCTCACAGGAGTTCCACGAAGGAGTCGGCGACGTCGGCGCCATGGTTGTTGGCGATGCGGGTGGCGGCGCGCTCGACGTTCTTCAGCAGCCCTTCGAGATAGTCGCGCGAGTGGGAGATGGCGACCACGCCGATGGTGGCCTGGTTCCAGAGGTTGGAGGGATCGAGTTCGGCGACCGAGACGTTGAAGGAGGCGCGCAGGCGGTCTTTGACGCTGCGGACGACCTGGCGCTTGTCCTTGAGGGAGTGCGCGGCTTCGATGCGGAGCTCGAGGGTGAGAGAGGCGATCATTTGGCTATAGTCTAATGCGAGGGTCAGCGGCTGGGACGATTGATGCCTTGGTGGAAAGCCAGCTGGGTTCATTTGGCGAAAGCTTCAACCACCAAGGGCACTTAGGGACACCAAAGAAAACCCTTGAAATTGCGGCCTTTGCCGGTTTCGCCTGTGTTTCATGGTTCGCTTCTCTCTTAGATTATTTATTGCAAATTGTGAAAACTGGGCGACTGCCCAAATTATGGGCAGTGTCCTAAGCCTGCCAAACTACGAAATCGGCTGCGGGCGGCGGCGACTTGTGCTACACTATAAGCGCTAAGTTTGACTCACAGTGAGTTGAAGGTCGGTACCGCCAACCAGCGTCACACCACTTCCACAAGCCAAGAATCACCTCAGCATATTTCAATCAGCAACAAAGAATAGGAACATTAACACATGGCAGAACAAGGAACAGTGAAGTGGTTTAACGACGCCAAGGGCTACGGCTTTATCAGCCGTCAGAATGGCGAAGACGTTTTCGTGCATTTCTCCGCGATCCAGTCGGGCGGGTTCAAGAGCCTGCAAGAAGGCCAGACCGTCAGTTTCGACGTGACCAAAGGCCCGAAGGGCTGGCAAGCCGAGAACGTAACGGCTGTCTAGTTAGCCGCGAAAATCTCTGAAAAACAGGTGCCCGGGATTCGGTTGGAATCCCGGGCATTTTTGCGTGTGTGAGATGAAACACCATAATTTCCACTACTGCTGGAGAGCCTTTGGCTTGAAGGTCTTTTTCGCTATCGTCGATAACGTATCATCCCGTAGGCTGGTGTCACTCTTAATAGAGACCATGTTTTTCGCATAGCGTGTTTGAAACTCAGCCCGCACTGCTCGAAGCACGTTCTTTCCACAATACCGCCGGACTAGAGAGTCGATTGCAGAATTTGCCTCGACTGCAAGCTCGCCGGGGTTGATTTGACTCGCCTTATGTCGATCCTGCTGTTGACATATTCGGAAATGAGTTGGGAACGGGATTTCGCGACTACGCTTGAAATGATGCTGTCGAAATCAGCCTCCGAGACGCCAAGATTCACCTGTGCGAGATGCTTCGCATTGATGAAATAGGACTCAATATCACGGCCCTTGGTCACGAACGGCTCGACTCCGATCGCCCGGACGTCTTTCTCCCATTCGGCTGCCTCTATATCCGTCAGAAAATCTCGATCCCTGTGAAGGATGATTCGCGCCTTTGAATTCGTTGCTGCGATCATCTTCGCGAGCGGCCTTAGCTGCTTCACGCCCGTCACGCCGTAGTACGGCAAAACGACAGTGGAAGCGAGCTGAAAACCCGAGGACTCAAGCACGGACTCAAGCGGCGCCGTGAGTTCGTCCTCCGTTAGGACGACCGCCTCCGTATTTGGCTGCCCGGCGCGCTCCTTGACGTCGAGGGCACCTATTTCTAGCAGGATTCCTATTTCGTCATCAACGCTAGCCTTGTCAACGGTGCCGTTTCGAACCCAAAGGAGCGCAGCGGATGACCCGAGCGCGTCAATAACATGCCTCGAATGGGTCGTGAGCAGCACTTGGGTGCCTCGTTCCTCGGACACCTTCCTCAGAACCGCGCAAAGCAGCCGCTGATTATTTGGATGTAGGTGAGAGTCAGGCTCGTCGAGCACTACGATCGCCGGTTCGAACCGATGAATGTAGGACAATATCTGCATCGCCTGTAGGACGCCGGTTCCGGCGATCTCTAGCGGCACCCACTCGTTTGTAGTTTTTATTTGAACGTTGATAAACTCGTCGCTCTTTTCGTTGAACTCAACTGTGATTTCAACGTTCGGAAACACATCACGCAAATCATTCAGAAATGACGTCTGCGCGGGCGTTCTCCAGAGACGAAGAAGAATATTCCGCAAAACTAGGTTGGCATCGCCTCTCGCCAAAGTGCGAAAGAGGACGCCGTCTGAGACATAGGTTTCGCGTTTCGCAATGCCGGCGAGGCCGGGAGAAAAAACACTGAATGGTTTCTCCAGGCTTGACAGCTGCTGTCCAACTTTCGTGTTCCCCACGGTAAACAGGATGTTCCTATTCCTACCCTTCCGGATATTCAGGGAGCAGGTTTCACCAGATGCCAGGGTAAGGTCCAGGCTGATTGCCTGCTTCTCGTCCGTCGGGAGCCATCCCCCCCGGCCCAGCGCATAAACGTCCTCAGATGGTGAATAAATAAGCTGGTTGGGATTCAAACTTGTGCTCTGACTTTCGTCAGATGTCCACTTTTCAGTTAAGGCAATCGTCTGGAGGAGAGCCACTCCAAAATGCAGACCTTGAATTACGCTACTCTTCCCTGAATTGTTGCCACCCACAAGTACGTTTATGCCGCCGATGTCAAGCGGGGCATCCGCTATGCGCTTGAATCTCTGGAGCCTTATCGACTGGAGGCCTACGCTCATAGCCTAAGTTGCTAAAGCCAACGACGGGTGAGTATACACCCTTCACGATCAGGGCGGTCGCATTCCCCCAATGCGCGACTTGGTGGTTTTATCCTTAGCGATCTTTGCAAGACGCGCTATGATGATGCGACAAATTCACCGCCATGGCAAACCGCAGAGTCAATCTAGCTCGCGAGCTTAAACTCTTCGCGGCGACCAATCTCGAGAATGGACGCTATGAAGATGCCAGCCAGGTGCCGAGCGCCGAAAGGCTGACGCCAGCTAGCGAGTACGAGCCGAAGCTTGCCGCGCTTCGGGCGGCGATTGACGATGGCGACGCCAGCGGTATCGCAGAGGGGAACGTCTTTGGACGCGTCCGCAAGTCGCTCAAGCTTCCGGTGTCGAGATAATCCCCGGCTCGATAGGTCTTTGCCGTCCGAGATTCCTCGCTTAGCCGCTCGGAATGACAAGTGGGGAGAAAAATAGCTAGATCCGCAGCGATCCCTTGAAGAGCCAGAACAACTCAATTATCAGGATGATGACTACCAGGAACTCCAGCACGAAGGCGCGGCTCTGGTGGAACTGGTCGACCATGAAGCGGTAGAGCTCTTCGGCGGTCTGGACTTTCTGGTTGACGAGGTCTTTGTAGTCGGTAACGCCGATTTTTGAGGCGGCTACCTTGTAGAGGCGGGCGGAGAACATGTCGCTGAGGAACTTGATGGCGTTGTCGGCGCGCTCGGTGAGTTCGTCGACGTCGAGGAGAACGGTGTGCAGACGGGTGGCACGTTTGGCGGTGCGCCAGCGGGCCCAGATTCCGCTGGAGCCGTGCTCCATGAATTCGTAGACGCTTTGCAGTTCGCGGGTGAGGAGTTCGTCGTAGTGGCGGAATTCCAGGAGCTGCGAGTTGGCGTATTCGAGGAGTTGAATTGCGGTGTCTGCGCCGGCCTGGTTGTCATAGAGGAAGGCGGCGTTCCAGCCGATTACCGCGAGGTCGTTCGGGTAATAGGAGATCTTTGACTGGAGGATTTCCTGGCGTTCGCCGTCGGAGAGCGCCTGGTTTTCACCGCGAATGATCTGCGCGATTCGGCCGCCTTCGGCGGCCAGCATCTCGGAGGCGGAAGGATTGCCCGCGCACTCGCGCACGTGGAAGACGTAATAGTCTTCGGTCAGCCATTCGGCGTAGGGACTGGCGACATGGGGCTTCGCCCCGCCGGTATTCGCTTCTTCACGGCTGCTCTCATAGGCCCTGATCTCGGAAGACTTGGCCTCGTTGGGCTTGGCTTCGTACGGCTTGACCAGCGCGGGATAGGCGCGATCGAGCTTTTGCTCGACTATCTTGCGGGCGAAGGTGGTGAAGTCGGTGTCCCAAACCCAGCGGCTCGCCAAACGGACGAGCGTATCCCAATCGCCGGAGAAGGGAAGCTCGAAGACCACGCTGAGGACGCCGTAATCGTAGTACTTAATTTGGGCGTCTAGGCGCTCGCCGCTATCGAGGACCAGGGGTTCGACTCGCTCAACCACGGGCGGACGCTGGTATTGGACGTATCCGGGAGTGGGGTGCTTGAAGCTGGCTTCCTGGCGGCGCGCGCCGAAGATGGTGCGAAGGAGGTCGAGACGGATTTCTTCGGAGACGTCGAATTGAATGAGGACGAGGACGGAACCCTGGAGTGTTTTGTCTTGGTCTTTTGTTGCAATTGCGGTTGCGCTCGGGATTGCAGGCGGCACAGGGACCGACTGCGGCGGTGCGAACTGAGGCGCCGCGGACTGCGAGTCTGGAATCAAGAGCGTGGATTTTTCGGACTCCATGACTTCTTTATTGTACTGGCGGCGAGGGAAGGTTGGGACTGCGGAATGTGCTGCAAGCTGACCGGGGGATAGATTTGCGACCTGCTGGACCGATGGCCGTAGTCAACACGTCTGGAATCAATTGCTTAGAGTAGATTGCATTCTGGGAATGCCGGGTGTCAAAAAGAACGGAATCTCGGGGCCGACGGCCGGGGCATGATAGGGAGTTGGCGCGCATCCGGTAGCATTAGGACACAATGGACCTGTACGTCATTGCCGGGCCGAACGGGGTGGGGAAAACGACCTTTGCCACCACGTTTCTGCCGAAGTATACGGACTGCGCGAACTTCATCAACGCGGATCTAATCGCGAAAGGGATGTCTCCATTCTCACCGGAGGCTGCGGCGATTCGGGCTGGCCGGTTGGTACTGAGCGAGATTAACTACTTCGCTGAACGCCGCGCTTCTTTTGCGTTTGAGACCACATTGTCGGGGCGTAGCTACCTGCGATTGCTTGAGAATTTGAAAACGCGCCGATACGGAATCCACATATTCTTTCTCTGGGTGAAGGACGTTGATGTATCCGTTTCGAGGGTCCAGGATCGAGTGCGAAAAGGCGGACATGATGTGCTAGAGACGGATATACGCCGCCGGTTCGACCGCTCGATTAGAAATTTTATAAAGGAATATCGATCGCTGGCCGACACATGGTATCTGTTCGACAATTCAGCGCGAGAGCCAGCCCTTGTAGCTTTCGAGAAGAAGGGCAGGGTCCGTATAATAGACGAAGGAAGTTACGAATCGCTCATTTCCCTATACGGCAACAAATGAGAAAGCCTGCTAAGAATCTACTTCGCTTGCCGCTCGAAAAACGCGCCGAGATGGCGTTCCGGGAAGCCGTTGAGGCAGTGGTCGAAGAGCACATTCGTTTAAAGCTTCCACTCCATGTTTGGCTGGATGGGAAGGTCGTTGAAGTATCGCCCAACGGATCGCAGAAGACTCGGAAAAAATTAAGGGCGAGATAGTTTCACCCTCCGGGAACTATTGGCGGATATTCTGCCGACTACAAGAGCAATGACGAATGTCAGGCAGGGCGTTGTTAGCGCCGAAAGCACGATGAAACCGTCGTTGACTCGCTCACCGATCAGGCCGACCAGACAGCCTACGAAGAGACCTCCGAGAACGGTAATCACCACTCTTCGCGACGTAACACGTCGCCAAAACGCCAGGTAGAACACGAGTAAGCCGGTTGGTAGGCCAAGTATTGCCCCAAGAAGGCCGCCCTCGAAACAGGCGAGCCACAGCGCGGCGCGGTCAAACCCGCCACCCATCGCTCCAAATAGAACAAAATGTTGAATTGTGGCGACAAGGTAGCCGGCCACTATGGAGCCGGGAATAAGTAATGAGAGCTCTTTAAGTACGCGCCCCATGCTCTCAGTTTCGCCCTCGGTGCGTCGGGAGGGGTAGATTACTTGGGTGCCCGCGTGCTTGCTCATTGACGGGCGAGGACAGGCGCCGCGCCACCCCCACGGGTCGAGCCGTGGCCGACTGGACAGCCGAGGCGGTTGCCCCTACGCAGTCGGCTATCTTTTTCTCGCCAGCGCCCACAGCAGTGCCGCGCCTGCGGCAATTCCTGCGACGGCCAAACCTGTGCGCTTCATTGATTTCTGGATTGCGGCCTGGTGCGGTTGCACCCAGGCGTCTTCGGGGTAATGACGCGGGGCGGCGTCGAAGAGTGGGAGGCCTTCGGGAGTTTCGGTTGATTCGCGGAGAGCCATTTGCAGGACTTCGGCCAGATGGAGCGCGTGACGGTCGGTTTCTTGCGCGATCTGCTCGCGGCAACTGAAGCCGTCGGCGACGATGAGCCAGTCGGTGGGGGCTTGGCGGACGGCGGGTAGGAGCTCGAGTTCTCCGATGGCGCGCGAGATTTCGTATTTTTCTTTTTCGAAGCCGAAGGCGCCCGCCATGCCGCAGCATCCGGGGGCGGGGGCGGTGAAGTCGATACCCATGCGGCGGAGAACGGATTCTTCGGCGGTCATCTTCATTAAAGCTTTGTGATGGCAGTGGCCGTGGATTAGCGCTTTGCGGGCTAGTTTTGGAATGGGAAAATTGGGCGCGAATTTCTCGAGGAATTCGCTCAGGAGAAAGACCTGTTTTGAGAGCGCATGCGCTCGCTGGTCGCTGGGGAAGAGGTTGACGAGTTCGTCGCGGAAGACGGCGGCGCAACTGGGCTCGAGGACCACAATCGGCGTGCGGTTTTCTATCTCGGGGAGGAGTTCGTCCATGACTCTTAGGAGGAGAGCTTTGGCGCGATCGAGCTGGCCTACGTCGTAGAGGGGGCGTCCGCAGCAGAGATGGGCGGTTGGGACTACGACGTCGAAGCCGGCGGCTTCGAGGACTTCGGCGGCGGCCTGGGACGTGGAGGGCTGGAAATAATTGTTGAAGGTGTCAGCCCAGAGGAGGACTTGGTCGAGCTTCGCTCGGCTGGACCGTGAGTCTCTTCGCTTCTCCCACCAGGCTTGAAAGCTCTCTGGAGCAAATGCCGGGATTCTGCGGTTGGCGGCGATGCCTCCGGCTAACTTTGCCAGATCTCGCGGAGGCCGGGAAGTTGCGTGGTTAGATTTACGACACCCGGGATGTGCGAAGCGGCTCTTACTGCGATGTCGAAATTGGCTAGCGCTACTGCGTTTAACGGGCGGCGATTGGCTTCGTAATAATGAGACAGGAATTCGGCTTTGTAAGTGGCGACGTCCACGCCTACCGGGCAATCGCTTTTGCAGCCTTTGCAGGAGAGGCAGAGGTCGAGGGAGTTTTTGACCTCTTCGCTCTGCCAGCCATCTTGAATTGGGCTATCTCGACGAGCGCCCGTTGCTCCGTGGCCATTGGTCATCTCCCATAGCAGGTGGGCTCGGCCGCGAGTGGAGTGCTCTTCTTCGCGCGTTGCGCGGTAGCTGGGACACATTAATCCGCCTTCTTCGCGGCGGCATTTGCCTACTCCCACGCAGCGGAGGGTGGCGCTGGCCAAGCTGCCGTGGTCTTCGGGAAATTTGAAGTGCGTTGCGGGTTGCCAGGGATCGTAGTCGGCGCCTAAGCGGAGATTTTCATCGAGCTTGTTCGGGCTGATTAACTTGCCCGGATTCATCTTCCACGCGGGGTCCCAGAGCTGCTTGAACTCGTGGAAGGCTTGCATGAGTTCAGGGCTAAACATTTTGGGGAGGAGTTCGCCGCGGGCCTGGCCGTCTCCGTGCTCGCCGGATAGGGAGCCGCCGTAGCGGACTACGAGGTCGGCGGCCTCTTCCATGAACTGGCGGAATTTGCGGATGCCTTCGACGGACTCGAGATCGTAGTCCATGCGGGTGTGGACGCAGGCGTGGCCGAAGTGGCCGTAGAATGCGCCCTCGTAGTGGAAGTCCTGCATGAGGCGGCGGAGTTCGCGGAGATAGGCGCCGAGTTTTTCGGGCGGGACGGCGGAGTCTTCGAAGCCCTCCCAGCGGATGGGCTCGCCGGGGACGTGGGAGGTGACGCCGAGGCTGGATTCGCGGACGTCCCAGATGCGGCGGGCCTGGCGCGGGTCGGTGATGAGGCGCATTTCGGGCGGGACGACGTCGCGGTCGAGGGCCGACATTAGATGGTGAGCTTTAGCTTCGGCTTCGGCGGCAGTGTCGGCTCCGAACTCGACCATGAGCCATCCGCAACCTTCGGGGAGCAGCGCGAGACCGTCGAGGTTGAGGCCTTTGCGGCGGCTGGCATTGACGATAATGTCGTCGAAACCTTCGAGGCCGATGGGACCATGCTCCATGATTTGTGGGACGTGGTCGGCGCAGATGAAGACGTCGGGCCATCCGATGACGAGGAGGACGCGGTACGGCGGACTTTGAACCAGGCGGCAGGTGGCTTCGAGGGTGGTGGCGCAGGTGCCTTCGGAGCCGACCAAGGCGCGGGCCACGTGGAAGCCGTTTTCCGGGAGCAAGTGGTTGAGGTTGTATCCGGAGACGCGGCGCGGGATGTTGGGAAACTGGCGGCGGACCTGGTCGCCATAGCGGTCGGCGATTTGCTTTAAGCCGGAGTAGATTTCGGCGCGGCGGCCGCCTTCGGCGACGATGTGTTGAAAATCTTCGTCGGTGGTTGCGCCTACGTGAAGGCGCTGGCCGTCGTAAGTCAGAATTTCGAGCGCCTCGATGTTGTCGTCGGTCTTGCCGGCCATGATGGAGTGGACGCCGCAGGAGTTGTTGCCGATCATGCCGCCGAGGGTGCAGCGGTCGTGCGTGGCGGGATCGGGAGCGAAGGTGAGATGGTGCTTCTCGGCGGCGGCGCGGAGCGAGTCGAGGACGACACCGGGCTGGACGCGGGCGATGCGGCGCTCGGGATCGATCTCGAGAATGTTGGCCATGTACTTGGAGAAGTCGAGGACGACGGCGACGTTGCAGCACTGGCCGGCGAGGGAGGTCCCGCCGCCGCGGGCTAAGAGGGGCGCGTGATGATCGCGGCAGAGCGCTACCGTGGCGAGGACATCTTCTTTGTCGCGCGGGATGACGACGCCGATGGGGACCTGGCGGTAGTTGGAGCCATCGGTGGCGTAGAGGGCGCGGCTGCTGGAGTCGAAACGGACCTCGCCGCGGAGATGGCGGCGGAGGGCGGCTTCGAGGGCTGGGGCATCGAGTTGAGCGGGCGCGGTTTTGGTGTCGAGCATTGGGGTACAGAGCATTATTCGAGGTGCCGGGAATTAGCGCAAGGAGATTGCGACGTAAAGAGCTGGAGCAGACGCAGGAAGGAAAGAAGAGGGCGGCCGTATTCTGACCTGCAAATCTGGATAGCTATTTTAATCCGCGGTTACACTAACTAACCACGAACCGGGGGCCGCTAAATGCACCAATCTTTACTATTGGGCCGCATTAAGCTGTTCCAGGAGTTTCCACAAGGGCTGTTTTAGGTCGTCGATGCTGAGAGTCTTGTTGTAGTACTTGGAGCATCGATCCAACAGCTCGGCCCCCGTTGAAGTTGAGACATCCCATATTGTTGCTTCGTCGCTAACGAAAAGTGGCGTTTCGTCGAACAAAATGTTCTCGAAGAACTCATGCGCTTGGCGCGAGAGCCCTCGCATTTCAATGTCCGCAGCGAAATCCATAAGTCACGATCGAAATTGCGGCTTGGACCCTTGCCACTCAGTATAGCGGGAGGAGAGCTTGCAGGCAGTTGTTGAAACCTCGCCATCATGAACCGGTATCTACTGCCCACAGCGGTAAAAGTCCTACCCGCAAAAACTGATTGGATCGCGGATACGGATGGGAGTACCATGCTTCGCTACGGGCTTCTGCTGCTGGGATGGGATGCCGTCTTTTTCCGGGGTTTGAGTTCAATTTCTGAACGCGGTCACTGGGGCGCTTATGAAAATCACTGACACAATCGAATCGCTGTTGCGTACCAAGGGAAGCAATCGCGTCTTTACTGTGGGGCCGGAGCAGTCGGTGTATGAGGCCATTGAGAAGATGGCGCTGGAGGGGATTGGCGCGGTGCTGGTGATCTCGGAGGGCAAACTGGTCGGGATCATGTCCGAGCGGGACTATGCGCGGAAGGTGATTCTCAAAGGACATTCGTCGAAGGACACACCGGTGAGCGCGATCATGACGACGCCGGTGGTGTTTGTGACGCCGGAAAATACCGTGGACGAGTGCATGGCGATTATGACCAACCGGCGGTTCCGGCATCTGCCGGTGGTGCAAAACGACCGGCCAGTGGGTGTCGTTTCGATTGGTGACCTGGTGCGGTGGACGATCTCCGGGCAGGCGCAGGCGATTGAAGAACTGGAAGGGTATATCTCAGGGCAGTACCCGAGATAGGTGGCAGGCGAGATCGGCAGCACCCGAGACAGGGTAAAGCGGGCGCGGCCGATTTTGCAGATTTATCTGAGTTTTTGGGGCAAATTGGGGGTACAATTCATCGCGTCGTGCCCGTCTGTGGGGAAGTGGGGTAACGGGCCAGAGGTAGCATTTCGCGGACACGTCAGATCTGAAATCTGGAGGCTTCGAATGGAAGAATCACGGGCCACTGGGCAGTCTGCGGAGGAACACGTAGTACATCACGAAAATCGCAACACCTGGATCTTTACGGCGTATGCGATTTGTGGGGTGGTATTTTTCGGAGTGCTGGCTTATTACACTTCGCTGTATCTGGCGAAGTAGGTCAGAGTAAGCAGGTCAGAGATTAACGGCGAGGACGCCCTGTCCTCGCCTTTGTTTTGTCGAGTGTCGGACGACGGTTGGTAGACGTCTGTCGTTTGATTCAGGCGCGCCATGCGGGTCCAGCCTTAGGTTTCGGCCATCCCGGAATTTAATCGTCAACGAGTGCCATCGCGATTTTTCGCCAGCCATCCAGCGGCAGAAACATTGCCCGACGATGATGATTGTTGCACATTGAACACGAGCAGAGACCGGCCGACAATAACGCCTCTATTTTTAATAGTTTGCTCGGTGATATAGATGTGACGCGGAAATAACTTTTCTCCTATAGGGTCTTTGTTGTTTAGTAGAGTTCCGATCGTGTCAGGGGCGTCAGTAACCAAGCGTTGGAGCATAGACACAATAAATGGCGGTCAGGCTTGGTTTGCGTCTGCTGGACAAGGTCCTAAGGAAGATGTCGTATGAACAGCGCAGCGCGATTTCGGAGCTCGACTATTGGAGCAGTGACGGCTGGGGCTTTGACGCTGGCCGTGCTTTCCGGTCTCTTGCTAATCACCGTTCGTTCGGCTGGGGCACAAACTGAGACCCTGCTCTACAATTTTTGCTCGCAGCCGAATTGCACAGATGGCTTCAATCCCGAGGCTGGCCTGACTGCGGACGGTGCTGGCAATTTCTACGGCACAACCAACCAAGGAGGGCTGGGGTTTGGAACGGTCTTTGAACTCTCGCCAAATGGGGTAGGGGGGTACGATGAAACCGTCCTCTATGCCTTTACGGGGGGACCCGACGGAGGTTATCCCGTCTTTGTCTATCTGCTGCTGGACAGCGCGGGAAATCTCTATGGTACGACTGCTTTCGGTGGCGCTTCTGGAAGCGGCGTTGTCTTCGAACTTAGTCCCGCAGGAGGAGTCTGGACTGAAACCGTACTTTACAGTTTCGATGGATCTAGCGGAAAACCCTGGAATGGACTGATCATGGACAGTGCCGACAATCTTTATGGCTTTACGACAGAGCTGAATCCAGGCCAGAGTCCAGACGAGAATCCAGGATCGGTTTACGAATTGTCTCGGAACGGCAATGGGGGTTGGACGGAGCAGGTACTTTACTCGGTGGACATGGGCGGATGGCCGGGATTAGTAATGGATGCCTCCGGCAACATTTACGGAGCTGACTACGATCAACACATTTTTGAGCTCACGCCCAACGGACAGGGCGGCTGGAACGCGACCAATATTTTCACCTTCAAGGGCGCAAATGGCTTAAATCCGTATGGCACACCGGTCATTGATCGCGCGGGCAATCTCTACGGTACAACTGCGGCCGGTGGGCTAGGAGGAAATGGAACAGTTTGGAAGCTAAGTCCCGGAAATAAAGGATGGGAGGAAAAGATTCTCCATAACTTTGCGGCGGTACGTGAAGGGATCACCCCTGTCGCGGGGATTGTGCTTGATGCCCACGGGAATATCTACGGGACGACTGTCTACGGTGGAACCATGTCGGGGGAGGAGGGGACGGGGCAGGGAACTGTTTACGAACTCGTGGCTCCGGTGGGCGAGGGCGCTTACAAAGAGAAGGTCCTTTGGCGTTTCAACGACACCGGTAAACGTATCGATGGAACGCACCCATATGACAGCCTAATTCTGGATAGCGCCGGCAACCTCTATGGCACAGCCGCTGGCGGTGCAGATTTTGGCGTGGTTTTCGAATTGACTCCGTAGGATGGCAATTCGCGCTCTCCCACCTCGCCCGTTTTTTGGGTGGGGTTCCTATCGCTGTTGCGCTCAGCATCGCGGAGCAGAGGAGCTTAATTGCTTGCGAAGTACTAGAGACGGTTATTGTGATCGCTGTCGTAAACAGCGATTCCGCCCATTGATCTCGGGGTCGATCGTCCTGCGGAACTGAGATTGGCTTGTGCTCGGTGGGATAGGAGAGTTTTCTATCGCGAAGTGAGGGGCCGCGATTCTAAGAGGTGAAGGGGTTGCGATCTTGGGCGTCACGCTCGTGATCTTGATCGCGCTTTCTGCTGTAACGGAATGCCAGACCTACTCCTATCGTGACGACGCTTAAGGGTGGGATCGCCAGGATGATAACGCCGCGGGTGATGGCACGCTGGCCGTCTTTGGAGGTTGCTTTCGCGGTGCTGTAACACATGGCGCAGCCTTGGGCGAGGGCGGGCGCGGCTTGGAGCGTTAGTAGTGCCGCCAGCACGACGGTGGTGAGACGAATCCTCAATGCGCCTCTCGATTCCTCAGTGAACGATTCTTCAATGCGCGATTCTTCAATGTACCCCCAGAGACAGGATGCGGAACGCATCCGGGAAGAAGACCATCATCATCGCTAAGCAGAATACCAGCGAGCACATGGTGAGCCACTTCATGCGTGACGCCTCGTACTTCATGTGCATGAAGTAACCGATGATGAGCGCGGCTTTGACGATGGAAAGGCACATCAGAATGGAGAGCATCCGCTTGGGTTCCATGTTCTGATAGCCGAGGTAAACCTCGATCGCGGTGAGGACCAGAAGGACTCCCCAGACGATGAAGAATTGGGTCATCTTGTGATGGCGGTGCTGCTCGGCCACGCGCCCTTCGATTTGTAACTGACCGGCGTCTTCCATAGATGCGAGGCTCCTCAACGGTGTTACTTAAACAATCTTGGTGGACATTAAATAGACGAGCGGGAAGATGAACATCCAGACGAGATCGACGAAGTGCCAGTAGAGGCCGGCGACCTCGGTGTCGGCGGCGTCGTAGGCTTTGGGCTTCAGGAACAGAATCAGAGTGCAAATTAGTCCCGTGACCAGCAATACGTGCGCGCCGTAGTGGAACGGGCTGTAAGACGGTGTAAGCAGCCAGGCGGCCAGCCATGCCGCGAAGATGACGGGGATGAATTTTTTGCGGAAGGCGATGATGCCGAGATAGACAACGCCGAGCGTGACGTGCAGCATGTGCATCCCGGTGAGTCCGAAGAAGGTGGCAGCGAATTGCGGGACGGACTTAGAGACACCGGCGAATTCAGAGGCGGTGCTCTGGCCGGGCACGTCGGGAAAGATGGGAATGCGCAGGCCTTCCGCGATGAGGTTGCTCCACTCTTTGGCATGAAGAAGGATAAAACCGACGCCGCAGGCCATGGTGGCGAGGAGCCAGAGTTGGCGCGCGCTTTCTTTCTTCTTGGCTGCGGCGTTGACGGCGAGGACCATGGTTAGCGAACTGGTCAGCAGGAAGGCCGTCATGATGGTGGCGTTGCGGATGCTGGCGGAATGGAAGGGCGTAGGCCAGTCGGCGACGGAGATGCGGCCGTAGCTGTAGGCGTAAAGAAGGGCACCGAAGGTGAGGGAGTCGGAGAGCAGGAAGAGCCACATCCCGATTTTTTTGGAGTAAGTGCCAAAGAGGGAGGGTTCGTAGACCGAGATGTTGTGCGTCACGGCAGCTTCTGCCATGCGGTGAGTCTCCTTAGTTAAGGTCGGGCCTCAGCGGCTAAAGCCGCTCTGTATTCCTGGTTGCTTTCGGCACGACTAAAGTCGTGCCCTTCCCGCCGAATATTTGTAAGTCACTCAATCCGTTTATCCGGTTGCTCCATTAGTGCGCGAACTCCATTAGAGCCAGAATGTAAATCCATAACAAAGCCATGAAATGCCAGTACCAGGCAGTGATATCAACCACAATCCGGCGCGATGTTAAAGGACGGCGTAACATGACCGCCGCTGCGGCCGCCAGCAGCGCGAAGATTCCCAAGAGCAGATGGGCGGCGTGCGCGGCGGTGAGCAGATAGACGAAAGAACTGCTGGGATTGGTGGCGAGGTAGAATCCACGGGCCGCGAGACGGTTCCAGGCCAGCCATTGTCCTGTCAGGAAACATAGCCCGAGCACAATGGTGACCGCCAGCCAGGGGAATCTGCTTTCGGCGCCCAGACTTATCCCGGGAATAGAGCGCAGGGGTTCGAGCGCGACTTGCCGTGCCATTTCTCGGCGAGCGCACTCCATGGTTACGCTGCTCAAAAATAGTACGAAGGTGTTGATCAGAAACAGTCCCGTGGGTAAAGGGATCGCGATCCAGTCATGCACCACGGTGTTGGTGCGCGGGTCGAAGGTAGGCAAGCCCTGGCGGACAATATAGGCGCTGGTGAAGGCGACGAATAACATCAGAACCGGCGTAAGAGCCACCAGCAATCCAAGGCGGGCCCTCCGCAAACGAGAGCGGTCGTCAGGCAAGCCATGATCGGAACGGCCGTCGTCTCCACCACCCGAGGCGGGTGGCAGACCTCCGCGGTTGCCCCGCGAGGCTGCGGGGCGGGGCGCGGAAACGGTCGGAGTGAAACTCGCCATACTTGTTCTTTCGGTCTTGTAGTTTTCTAGTTGCTTAGAGTGACACCACTTAATGAGTCAGCGCTTACTATGGCACCACGATTGCCGGATCGGTTTGCATCACGTAGTCGCGCGGCGCGCCCGGCACGCTGTAGTCATAGGGGCCGTTGTTGACCACCGGGATGTGTCCCCCAAAATTGTCGTGCGGCGGCGGACTGGAGGTCGTCCACTCGAGGGTAGTAGCGTCCCAGGGATTGTCGCTGGCTCTCTTTCCGCGGAACATGCTCCAGAAGAGATTGAAAAGAAAGATGAGTTGGCCGGCGACGGTTACAAATGCCGCGAAGGTAATGAACTTTTGCACCGGAATCAGATCATGCAGATAGCTAACTTCGGTGAGTTGGGAGTAACGGCGGGGGTGTCCGGCGATGCCCAGATAGTGCATTGGCACAAAAATCGCGTAGGTGCCGATCAGTGAGAAGAAGAAATGCCAGCGCCCGAGAGACTCGCTCAGCATCCGCCCAAACATCTTGGGGAACCAATGATAGGTGGCGGCAAAAATTCCGAAGATGGCGGCCACCGCCATGATGAGGTGAAAGTGGCCAATGACGAAATACGTATCGTGCAGTTGAATATCGAGCGCGGGCTGGGCCAGGAAGGGACCACTGACTCCGCCGGCAACAAAGAGGGAGACGAACCCGACAGCAAACAAGGTTGGAGTAGTGAAGCGGATATTGCCGCGCCACAGCGTGGCCAGCCAGGTGAAAGTCAGGACCGCGGAAGGAACAGTGATGGCCATCGTCGGGATGGAAAAGGCATAGCCGGAAAACGGACTCATGCCGCTCACGAACATGTGATGACCCCAGACGCCAAAACCGAGAATCACGATGGAGAGCATGGACAACACGATTGTCTTGTAGCTGAAAACCGGCTTGCGCGAACCAATTGAAAGAAGATGGGAACACACGCCCATAGCCGGCAGGATGGCGATGTAGACCTCGGGATGACCAAAGAACCAGAACAGGTGTTGCCAGAGAAGCGGGGAGCCACCTTTATGTCCGGTGAGTTGGCCGTTGATGGTGCCGAGGGGCAGGTAAAAGCTGGTTCCGAGATTGCGATCCATCAAGAGCAGAATGCCAGCGGAGAGCAGAACGCCAAAGGCCAGGAGGCCAATGATGGCGGTGCAAAACCACGCCCAGCAGGTCAAGGGCATGCGCATCAACTTCATGCCGCGCGCTCTCATGTCGAGAGTGGTGGTGATGAAGTTGAGCGAACCGAGCAACGCTCCGACGCAGAATATGGCGATACTGGTGATCCACAAATCCGCTCCCAAGCCCTCTCCGGGCCCGGCCGAGCGCAACGCACTTAGTGGCGGATAGCCGGTCCAGCCGTGCAAGGGGGCGCCACCGATGACAAAGAAAGAAGCAATCAAGGTAAGGAAGGCCAGCAAAGTGACCCAGAACGAAAGCATGTTTAAGACTGGGAAAGCCATGTCGGGCGCGCCAATCTGAATGGGCAGGAAGTAATTTCCAAAGCCACCCTGGGGCGCCGTGGTGAGCACAAAAAACACCATGATGGTGCCGTGCATGGTGACGAGGCTCAAATAGGTTTCGGGCTTGATCTCGCCAAGAAAGGGCAGGACGGCCGTCGGCCAGATCAAGTGAATGCGCATCAACACCGAGAGAAACATGCCTACCAATACGGCAGTAAGTCCGAGGAAGTAGTACTGGAGGCCGATGACTTTGTGGTCCAGACTGAAGACATATTTGCGAACCCATCCCTGCGGTGCCGCGTGTGCGTGTGATTCCGTGGGAGTTAACCCGTGAGTCGCCATGTTATTGTTTGTCGGCCTCCCGCGCCGCCAGCCATTTGTCGAACTCTTCCTGACTTACGACCTTTACGATGCCATGCATCTTATAGTGTCCGAGCCCGCAAAGCTGGTCGCAGACCGTGTCGAAGCTACCCTCCCGCGTGGGCGTGAAATGCATATGAATGGCCAGGCCGGGGACGGCGTCCTGTTTGAACCTCATGGCGGGGATGCTGAAACTGTGTATCACGTCGTGGGCTCGGATAATTACTTCGATTTCCCGATTCACCGGCACAACCATGGTTCCCGTAACTACGTCGTCTTTAGAGGCGGGGTCTTTCGGGTCGAGTCCGAGGGCAGCTTCGCCACCGGCGGAGGCATCTTCGAGTTCGGGCTTGGTTGCCCCAAACTTGCCGTCGGGACCGGGATAGCGAAAATACCAGGCAAACTGCATGCCGGTCACTTCCACCTGCAGGGCATTGGGGGCTGGGGGGCGAAAACGTTCCGAGGCCCAGAGGTGCTCTCCTAGAACGTCGACGCCGATGTCGGTCATCATGAATAGTAGGGCGGCGATGACCAGCACCAGAATCTCAGGATGAGTCTCTCCCGAGTGGTAGCGCGCGCGGCTGGCGGCGCCGCGGTCACGATATTTCCAGAGAATGAGCCCCAGGCAAATCTGCGCAGCCACGAAGGCAATCCCCATGGCGATGCCGGTATTGACAAACTGGTGGTCAAACGCAGCCGCAGCCGCGGACGCTCCCGCGGGGAACCACCAGGTTCTGGCTATAAAAAAGTACATGCTGATCAAGGTGATCAGCGAAATAACAGAGAGAAGCACAAGCCCCATGGATGAGCCCCCAGCTTGTCGTAATCGGCTTCCCCACTCGCGGTAGCGCCTCGAACCGATGCGAGGGCGCTTAATCGGGCGAAACTATATCACAGCTCGGCGCGATTTGTGCAAGGAGTTCGTGCGAAGCGAGAGGTGAGTCCTCGCCTCCAGCCAATAAATTGAAATTCGCGCAGAGATACATTGACGAGCGGGGCGCTTTTTTGTAACATCGCGGCCATCGGGCTGGGGTTCTGGGGTAATGGTGAGGATTTCGAATCGTGTTGGTGTAGTGCTCTTCCAACTCGGCGGACCGGATTCGCTAGCCGCGGTCGAGCCCTTCCTATATAACCTGTTTTGCGATCCCGACATTATTGACTTTCCTTTTTCGCGCATTGGACGACGGCCGCTGGCGAAACTGATCTCGAGCACGCGCGCAAAAAAAGCAGGACAGCACTACGCGGCGATCGGTGGCGGATCTCCGATTCGAAAATTTACCGAGCAGCAGGCGGCGGCGCTGGAAGCCGAGTTGCTTCGACAGGGCGTGGATGCGCGCTGCGTGGTGGCGATGCGATACTGGCATCCTTTTACGGCCGAGGCGATTGCGGAGCTCGAGAAGGCGCGAGTGGAGCGCATTGTGCTGCTGCCGCTTTATCCGCAGTATTCACGCACGACGACAGGCAGCAGTTTGAATGAGTGGCGGCGGCGATGGAGGGGAACGGCGCCGATTTCTTGCGTCGAAGATTTCTACCGGAATCCGACCTACATTGCGTCGCTGGTGGAAAGGGTTCACGAATCGCTGGCGGAGTTTTCCGATCGCGGACGTGTGGAACTGGTCTTTAGCGCGCACAGTGTGCCCGTTTCGGTGATCGACAAGGGTGACCCTTATCAACGGCAGATTGAAGAGACGGTGGAGTTGGTGATGGAGGAAGGCGGGTGGGCGAACCGTTACCGACTCTGCTATCAGAGCAAAGTAGGGGCGAGTAAGTGGTTGCAGCCATCTCTGCACACGACCTTGCGGACGCTGGCGGCGGAGAAGATTCGAGATGTTTGCGTCATTCCGATTTCGTTTGTATCGGATCATGTCGAGACGCTGGGCGAAATCGACCATTGCGCGCGGGCCGAAGCGCGAGAGCTTGGTATCGAGCGATTTGCCATGACGCGAGGACTGAACGACTCGCCGAGATTTATCTGCGCACTCTCGGAATGTGTGCTGGGAGCGATGGGCGAGGGCAGCGGGAATAGATTGACAATTCAAAATGGAGACCGGGCCGGGGAAATGGCAGCGCTGTCAATGGCTGCCGACTGATTAAAGATGAGTTGATTGAGGAGGAGGATCATGGCAGAGAATCCGGATGTGGGTAAGGCGCCACAAACGCCGCCACCGGAAAAAGCTGCACCAGCCGCCAAGGCTGCTTCAGCTACTCCTTACGTGGGTTCGACGGCGGTGGGAACGTCGAAGGCCGCCGCTTCTGCCGGAGTCGCGGCGGTAGGGCCGGAAGATAACAAGGTCAATCAACAGCGACGCCGGTTAGCATGGGTCTCCGTCACAGCGTTTCTTGCCGCATGGTTCCTGGCCTTCTTCCGTTTCTTCCTGCCGCGCACACTCTTTGAGCCATCCACGGTGTTCAAGATTGGGTACCCGGCGGATTACGGCCTGGGTGTGGATACCAAGTGGCAGCAGAAATATCGAATCTGGGTTGATCGGCGGCCGGATCGCATCTTCGTTATTTACGCGCGTTGTACGCACCTGGGCTGCACACCCGACTGGAAGGCGAGCGAAAACAAATTCAAGTGTCCATGCCACGGAAGCGGTTATGACGACGAAGGGATCAACTTTGAAGGTCCGGCGCCGAGGCCGATGGATCGCGCGTTTGTGCAGGTGGCTCCTGACGGCCAGATACTTGTCGATACGTCGCGGCTGTATTCGTGGCCGAAGGGCCAGCCGAGCAAGTTTAACGATCCGGGAGCGTTTCTACCGGTGTGATGCGAGGAGTTGCTGGAGATCGGTGGAGTGTGTTCCGGGCATAGATTGACTTACCGGGAATGCGGCCACAGAGAAGAGATGAAAATGCCTGAAGAGACGGACGGAAAGAACGGGAAGTCAACCGGCATCATCGAGCGGGTAACGAGCGGCGTGAAAGAGGATGTGCAGTCGCTCAAGACGGATATGCCGGCGAAGGCGAAAGAGCAGGTCGATCTGCTCAAGGATCCGACCAAGACCCAGGTTTACACCTCGATCTTCCGGCACAAGCACGATGACACGCCTCGGAATCGCGCGCTGGGCGTGCTTTCCAACGTATTCCTGCATCTGCATCCGGCAAAGATCAATCGCGATGCGGTGCGCTACAACTATACGTGGGGGATGGGCGGCATCACGTTTTATCTCTTCATCGTGCTGACCTTCACGGGCGTGCTGCTGATGTTTTATTACCATCCGACGAAGGTGCAGGCGTTTCGCGATGTGCTCTATCTGGAACACGATGTTCCCTTCGGGAAGCTCTTGCGCAACATGCACCGCTGGGCGGCGCACTTGATGGTGATTGCGGTGTGGCTGCACATGTTCCGGGTATTTCTCACGGGCTCTTATAAGAAGCCGCGCGAGTTTAACTGGAACATTGGCGTGCTGCTGCTGGTGCTCACTTTGCTGCTTTCGTTTACGGGATATTTGCTGCCGGACGATCAGCTTGGATTCTGGGCGGTCACGGTGGGGACAAACATGGCACGCGCCACTCCGGGGCTTGGACATGAAGGGCCGTTTGGTCCGCAGCTGGGCATGACTCCTTATAACGATGTGCGCTTTGGATTGCTGGGTGGATCGATTGTGGATGCGAACGCGCTGCTGCGGTCTTATATCTGGCATTGCATTGGCATTCCGATTGTCGCGTCGGTGCTGATGATCGTGCATTTCTGGCGGGTGCGAAAGGATGGCGGCATTTCGGGTCCAGCACCGGTGGTGCTTGCGTCAGAAGTGAAGGAGGCGCGGAAATAGTATGGACTGGAGACAGTTGTGGGATATCGCCTCCGCGCCGGACAACGTGCCGATTGTTGCGCTGATTCCGCTGCTCGCGTTCTATATCTGGCTGGCATGGAAGCAGGCACATGCGAATGACGAGTTGATCGCGCAACTGGAAGGCGACGCCGCGATGGCGAAGACGCACCATCGCAAGACCTGGCCGTGGAAGGAAGGGTGGCAGAAGGAAATTCACGTCTGGCCATTTTTGCTCCGGGTGGAATTTCTGGCGGCCATCATTGTCACGTTGATTCTGATGGTGTGGTCGATCACGCTGAATGCGCCGCTGGAAGAACCGGCGAATCCCAACCTGACGATGAATCCGGCGAAAGCGCCCTGGTACTTCCTCGGACTGCAGGAGATGCTGGTGTATTTCGATCCATGGATTGCGGGCGTGGTGATGCCGACGCTGATCATCATTGGATTAATGGTGATTCCGTATATCGACACGAATCCTCTGGGCAGCGGGTATTACACGTGGAAGCAACGCAAGTTTGCGATCGGCACTTTTTTGTTTGGGTTCATCGTCCTGTGGGTGGCGATGATCATCATCGGAACGTTTATCCGCGGACCGGGATGGCAGTGGTTCTGGCCGGGGCAGACGTGGGATCACAACCGGTTGATTTATGAGGTGAACCGCGATCTGCCGGACATCTTTGGCATCACGTCGAATTGGGTGAAGGGGATTTTCGGCGCGATCGTGGTGGGCGGATTTTATGCGCTGGGAGGATTTGCGCTGCACGCGTTTTTCCGGCGTAACAATCCGAAGGATTACAAGCGCATGAGCCTGCTGCAGTATTCGATCATGATGTTCTTTGTGCTGACCATGTTTGCGTTGCCGATCAAGATGGCTCTGCGGCTTTTGTTTCATATCAAGTACGTGTGGATTACGCCGTGGTTCAACGTGTAGGAGTCGGTCGTTCGTCGTCGGTCGTTTGTCGTTGGCTCCAAGAGGTATTGATTGCGGTGAGCAACTGAAGGGTCTGTCACGAAAAGCTAACGATCAACGACCAGCGACCAATGAGTTTCCAGGAGGAAGTGGTGGCCGAAAAGCCCGTCCCCGAAAATGATCCTCTAGTTCAGAAGTCGCTTGCGACATGGTATGTCGTTGCCATGGTGCTGCTGATGGCGTCGTTGTTCTGGGCCTTGTGGGATGAGGCTTTCGGGCAGCGACCGTGGAAGGCGTATCAGCACGAGTGGGTGCAGCGGTACTCGGCATTTCTGAAGACGGCGCGCTCGACTTCAGCGGCATCGGAGAAGGAAGTTGAGAGCAACAGCGATTACGTAAAACTCAAGCGGGATTACGAACAGACGAGCCAGGCGGCCGCCCCGCGCACGAAGGAGATTAACGATCAGCTGCGGGCTTTGAGCGCGAAGATTCTGGCGGTGCAGAACGTATTCACCGATCGCCGCGCTTATGTGAATGCGCTGACTTACAACATCGAGACGACTGAGAGCGCATCATCGAAGCAAAGCAAGTTGAAAGAGCTGGACGACTATAAGAAGCGAACCGCGGTCGTCGAATATCCCGATGGAAGCAAGAAGAGTTATACGTTCCCGCAACTCGAAGAGACTTACAACGATTTGAAGGCGCAGCGGACGGCGCTGAGCGCGGAACTGGGAGAGGTGATCAAGCCGGTCAGCGCGCGCAAGGAAAAACTGGACGCTTACATCTCAGAGCACATGGTCGATTTGACGCCCACCCAGATCCGGGGACTGCAGGATAAGACCGAGGCGTGGGATCCGGTGATCATGCAGATCAATGTGGCGGACGCGAACATCGTGGACCGGTGCGAGTCGTGCCACATGGGGATTCGTGAGCCGGTCAAGCTGACAGCCGCGTCGATGTCGCTGAAGGGGCAGAGGCCCGATGATTATGCGCGGGCGTTCACGAGCCATCCAGAAACGCAATTGCTGAAGACGCATGATCCGGACAAATTTGGGTGCTCGCCGTGCCATCAGGGGAATGGACGCGCGACCACCAGCGTCGAGAAGGCGCACGGAAATTATGAGCACTGGCTGTGGCCGATGTTTCCGAAGCCGAACGTTGAGGCGGGATGCCAGACCTGCCACGCGGCGGACATGGTGCTGGTGAGCGGTGATGTGGGTTGGACGATCAGCCAGGGCAAGGATCTGTTCCGGCAGCGGGGCTGCGTGGGCTGCCATCGCTATGAGGGTTACGACAGGGAACCGGAAGACATCAACTCCGTCGCGCAGCAGATCAAGCAGATGGAGACGGAAAAGAAAGTCAACTTGAAGCAGGCCGCGTATCTGATGAAGCAGGCCGATTCGGCGGAGACGAATGCGGAGGCAAACCGGCTGAACGATCAGGCGGTGGCGCTGAAGGTGGAAAACAGCAAACTGGATTTGCGGATCGTGCAGCTTGATCGCACGACGAAGAGCCTGCTGCAGGATGTGAAGAAGGTTGGGCCGAACCTTAAGGACGTTCGCCTGAAGCTGAATAAGAATTGGATTCCGGTGTGGCTGAAGAAGCCGACGGATTTTCGTCCGACGACGCGGATGCCGAATTTCCGGCTGAACGACGAGCAGATCCGGGCCATCTCGGCGTACTTGTGGCAATCAGGATTGACGGATGAACCGGTAAAGCAGGCTCCCGGAAACGCGGGGCATGGCAAGGAACTATTTGAGACGCGCGGCTGTCTCGGTTGCCACTCGATCGAAGAAGGCGATCAGATGATCGGCGGGACGTTTGCGGCGAACCTGACGCGCGTGGGCGAGAAGGCGAAGTACGACTATCTGGTGCGCTGGGTGCATAATGCGCGGCAGCGAACGCGTCCTTATTGCCTGTACGAGAAAAAGGATATTGGGCCGGAAGATTACGCAAAGAAGGGATTGCCGTTTGTGTTCGACTTGGCGCACAGCAAGTGTCCGAATGATGGGCACGAGTTGCAGGTACAGAACATGACGGTCATGCCGAGCTTGCGGCTTTCGGATGACGATGCACGCGATGTGGCTTCTTATCTTATTACGCTGAAGAAGAAGGATCCGAGTTCGTATCCGGATGCGTCGTTCATGGACGATCCGAAGCTAAAGGACGAAGGCAAGAAGTGGATTCGCCATTTTGGGTGCGCGGGATGCCATGAGATTTCTGGACTGGAAGACGAAGGACGAATCGGAACCGAGTTGACGTTTGAAGGCAGCAAGCCGATCGAGCGTCTCGATTTTGCGCTGCTGACCGAGATGGCACAGCGCGGAACGGGCGAGCCGATTAAGAATGCGGAAGATCTCGCGCGGCTGCCGGAAGGTCCGGCGAAGGGGCCGTGGTATTCGCACCTTGGATTTTTCGAGCATAAGCTGGCGGAGCCGAACATCTGGGATCAGGGGAAGATCAAGTCGGAGACGGAAAAGCTGCGCATGCCGAATGTGCATTTGCAGCCGGGGCAGATTCGGGCGCTCACGACGTTCCTGATGGGCTCGCAGGAGAGCGCACTGCCGCAGTCGTATCAGTACCGGCCACTCGATTACCGGCGCGATATTCAGGAAGGCTGGTGGGTGGTCAAGAAGTACAACTGCATGGGATGCCACCAATTTATTCCCGGCCAGCCGACGGCGCTGATGGGGATGAAGCATTATCAGGAATATCCGGAGCAGTTGCCGCCGAAGTTGCTTACCGAAGGCGCGCGCGTGGACCCGGCTTGGCTGCTGCATTTTCTGTCGAATCCCGCGCTTAGCGAGACGGATACGAACCGCGATGGCGTGCGCTCGTATTTGCAGGTGCGGATGCCGACCTTCAGCTTCTCGGAGAATGAACTGGGCAAGCTGGTGCGCTTCTTCGAGGCGTTGTCGCGGCAGCCATTTCCATATATTCCGGAGTCGGACACGACTTTGACGGCGAAGGAAACGGATATGGCGCGCAGTTTGTTCTCAAGCACTGCGGCGCCTTGCTTGAAGTGCCATGCGACGGGTGATCCGAAGCACGATCAACATGCGACGGCGCCGAACTTCCTGCTGGCTCGAGGGCGATTGAAACCGGATTGGATGGAACGCTGGATTATCGATCCGCAGGCGATCAGCCCGGGAACTTCGATGCCTTCCGGACTCTTCAAGCGCGAAAACGATCATTGGGTGTTCGCGGGTCCGACTCCGTCCTCATTCCAGGGATATGACAAAGACCAGACTCGCCTGCTGGTGAATTACATTCTGCAACTTACTCCCGAGGAGCAGCGGCGCGTGCAGGGAGCGATGGGGCGCAATCAGGCGAGCGGCGGCAAAGCTTCTCCGAAGGCGAAGGAATCGAGGAATGGACCTGTAAGTTGCGGGCAGGCGATACGCGGCGGGCAGTGAGCGTAGAATGTGGACGAAATTGAATGGGATGCGGGAATTCTAACTTGAGGAAAGGTGTGTTGAACATGAATCGAAGAGCGTGGGTTGGGTTGGTTGGTCTGTTCGCGCTGCTGAGCGTGAGTCTTGGGTTGCTGAATGGTTGCAGCAAGAAGTCGAACGAAGAGTCGAATGCCGCGCCGGCAGCGTCGTCTGCGCCCGCGCCGGCTGCGACGCCCATCGATCCGGCGACGGCGGCGACGGTGAGCGGAACGGTTACTTTCACCGGTGCCGCGCCGAAGATGGCGAAGATCGACATGAGCCAGGATCCCGCCTGCAAGGGCGTGAACATGGCGGAGAATGTGGTGGACGATGGCGGCAAGCTGGCCAATGTCTTCGTGTATGTGAAGGATGGGCTGGGTACGCGGACGTTTGACGTTCCGAGCACTCCCGTGCAGATCGAACAGAGCGGCTGCAAGTACCATCCGCACGTGCTGGGCGTGATGGCCGGGCAGACGATCAAGGTCGTGAACAGCGATCCGACGACGCATAACATTCATCCGACTCCGGCGGACAACCGCGAGTGGAACGAGTCGCAGCCTCCGCAATCTCCGGTGCTGGAGAAGAGCTTTGCCCGCGAAGAGATCATGCTGCCGGTGAAGTGCAACCAGCATCCGTGGATGAAGATGTACGTGAATGTGGTGAAGACGCCGTTCTACGCCGTGACGGGACCGGACGGAAAGTTCGAGATCAAGGGACTTCCTCCGGGCGATTACACGATTGCGTTCGTGCAGGAGAAGATGGGAACGCAGGAGCAGAAGGTTACGCTGGGGCCGAAGGATAGCAAGACTGTGGATGCCAGCTTCAAGGCGGAATAAGTCTTTCGTGCAGCACTTTTCCTTGAAGGCAAACGGTTGGGAATTGGCCGAGGGTGGCGCGGACAGGAGTGTCCGCGCTACACATTCATAGGCAGGATCTCGTAGGCAGGATCAGGAGGGCGATTGGTCACGATGATGCTGGTGATTTCCATTGTCCTGGGAGTCGTTCCGTGGTTCGGCATTGCGTGGACCGTTACAACGGGAACGATCAAGACTCAGGATGGATTGTTCATGAGCCTGATCTTGCTGACTCTTTCGGGCGTATTTTTCCTGAATGCCTTTTGGGAGTTACGAGACCGGGGGGCGCTGGCATTTTTGCAGAAGAAGAAAGCGACTGCTCCCGTGGCGACTGCGACTGCTCCGAAAGCCGTGCCCAAGGCGGCTTCTGAGAGCAAAGAAGCGTAAGGTCCCTTTGCATTTCCGATAACGCGCGCGAGATGCATAGATCCTTCGCTGCGCTCAGGATGACAGTGCTTGAGTATTGTTCCTATGGCCACGCAACCCATCCCGCTGATGCCCGCCGAAAATTCTCCGACTCCGACTGAAAGCGTTCCTCAAAAACCGGCGCGTCCGCGGATGTCGACTCGCAACCGGCTCTTGTTTTTCTTTACGGCTTGGCTGCTGGTGCTGATGCCGTTTCTTGTTCTGGTGGAGCACATGGTTCGGACGCGCGCTTACGGCGAGGGAGATGAACGAATATCTCAACGACAACGCGCATCCGCGGCACATTCAACATGCGATCGTGCAGCTTGGACAGCGCATGAGCCAGCACGATGCGAGCGCGGCGCAATGGTATGGCGATCTGGTGCGGCTGGCTTCGAATTCGCATGAAGAGGTGCGCAGCACCGACGCCTGGGTGATGGGGCAGGATACGGCCGGGCCAGGTTTTCATGAAGCGCTGCTCAAGATGCTGGGCGATTCCTCGGTGATCGTGCGCGGAAACGCGGCTTTGTCGCTGGTGCGGTTTGGAGACAGTTCGGGACGCGCGCAGATCGTTGCTCTGCTCCAGCCGGTGGTGATTACTGCGACCTCTGCCGGGAGAGTTATCGATGGCGCGACGATTGGAACTTCCGTTCATCAAAGTGGGCTGGTCGCGAAGGTGCAGGGCTCCGATAGCCAGATTTATGAACTGCGATCTCCGGTGGCTGGGCGGGTGCGGCAGGCGGCCGGAACTGGAGCGAACATGGCGGCGGGGGCTTCGGTGGCTACAATCGATCCGGGCGAGGAGCAGGTTTGGGAAGCGCTGCGAGCTTTGTATCTGATTGGGCAGTTGGATGACCTGGCGGCGATTCGTCCTTATGAGCGCGAGTTGCCGGAGATTTCGTTGCGGGTGCGGCAGCAGGCTTTGGACACGGAGCGGGCGATCAACGGTCGGGCGAACAGCGGCCGAGCGAACGAGTAAGCGGGAACGCCTGCAATCCAAATGTATGGCTCCTTCGCTTCGCTCAGGATGACACTTCGATTTACTTCGGCGCTCTGCGGTAACTTCCAGCAGAGCTGATAGCTCATTACATTTAGCAGATCTAGAAGCTCATCGGCCCGACCGCCTTCTCTACTTCGGCGATGTCGAGCATGACGATGGCGTCCCAGGGACAGCCGTCTAAGAAGGAGCCTTCGGGGCCTTTGCTCACACATTTTTTGCAGCCGATGCAGAGGAGCGGGTCGACTTCGATGCGACCGAAGGGTGGATGGTCGTCGTCGGGAATCCAGAACATGCAGTCTTCGACCGGGCAGTATTCGACGCAGGCGGGTGAGCCGGCGCATCCGGTGCAGCACTCGGTGATGACGGCTAGTTCTTTCGGTTTCTTCTTGCGCGGCGTGGTTAGGCCTTTGGAGCGCGGCTCCTGCTTGAGCTCGTCCGGAACCAAGCCTACTTGTTTCGCTTCCGACCCCGTTGCCATTGCCGGGGATTATAGCTTGGATTTGATGCGTGGAGCGGGAAAAGTTTGCGAGCTGTGGGGTGCGAGCTATGAGCTTCGAGCTATGAGCTTAAAGCCTAACGCCTAAGGGTTTGAAACGCTGCGTTACCCGAAAATCCCCGCTTCGCTACCCAGCCCGGACAGGAGTATCCGTGCCACACTCGTTCATTTAGCGCCAGAGGCGGGTGGCGTAGTCGGCCATGCTTAGGGAGAGCAGTATAAACAGGAAGGCGATGGCGCTGGCGATTACGATGGGGGTCAGTTTTTCGTGAGTGTACTTTACGTGCATGAAGAATAGAACCACCAGGATGGCTTTGAAGGTGGCGATGCTGAGGGCGACGATAGTGTTGAGAGGGCCGAGGTCGACGAAGGCTACGGCGGCGGTCAGGCCGGTGCAGATGAGCAGGATGATCCAGATGGCGACCGACGAGCCGATGGTGGAGATGTGCTCGTGTGGCGAATCGTCTTGCGTGGTGGCCACTTGTGGGATTGTGGGTTCAGTCATTTCGCGCCTCTATACCTCAGCGGCTAAAGCCGCAGAATCTATTCAACTTTTATCGCAGCGCTAAAGCGATGCGCCACCCAAAAGCGGCGGCTAAAGCCACAAATCTATTCGGCGTTTATCGCAGCGCTAAGGTGCGCCAACCCAAAAGCAACCGCTAAAGTCAGTCAAAGATCAATCCGAAAACTCAAGTCAAGATCAAACTCAACGCAACCTCAAAATCAGCTCTCAACTCAAAATCAAACTCAACGCGACTCCACTCAAGATCAACTTCCATTCAAAATCAACTCATCGGTGGCGATCGATCAGATACAGCAACGGAAAGAGATAGATCCAGACGATGTCGACGAAGTGCCAGTAGAGGCCGGCGTTCTCAATCGGTGTGTAATAGTTGGCGGAATACTTGCCACGCCAGGCCCAGAAGGCGAGCGTTCCGAAGAGACCGACGCCAACGATCATGTGCAGCGCGTGCATTCCGGTCATGGCGAAGTAGAGAGAGAAATACATTTCGGCATGACTGGGATTGGCCTGCTGGTCGGGATGGCTGGGAACGGTGCCACGATATTCGAACGATGGGCCGGGGACCTCGTGATTCACCCACTTGTCGTGATACTCGACGCCCTTGATGCCCAAGAAAGTAATGCCCAAGAGAATTGTCAGCACCAGCCACATGGTGAGCGCTTTGCGCTTGCCGAGTTGGGCGGCGCGCACGGCGAGAACGACGGTGAGACTGGAGCAGATCAGAACCGCTGTATTGATGGAACCGTACCAGATGTTGAGGCGCTGGCTGGCGGAGCCGAAGTCGCCGAAATATTTGTAGCGGTAGACGAGATAGGCGCAGAACATGCCGCCGAAGAACATGACTTCCTGGGCGAGGAAGAGCCACATGCCGAGGCTGGCGGAATTTTTCTGCTGCTCCTCGGTGGCGAAGTGGTGGAGCAGGGCGGGATTGTGCTCGCCGTGCTGGGCGCCGTTATGGCGATCCGTGATGGCGGCTTGATTAGTGGCCAACTTGGACCTCCTGCGCGGGCTGCTCTTCAGGAATCGGGCCTAATTCGTCGTAGTTGTAGGCCTCCCAGGTTACGACCGGCGTTTCTTCAAAGTTTTCGGTCGGCGGCGGCGACGGAATCTGCCATTCGAGTCCGGCGGCGTTCCACGGGTTGTCGGGAGCGATCGGGCCGTAGCGCATCGACCACACAAAGTAGATCATCGGCAAGAGATAGCCGACGGCGAGGATGGTTGCGCCGGCGGTCGAGAGCACGTTGAGGATCTGAAATTCGTCGGGATAGGCATGATAGCGGCGCGGCATGCCCATATAGCCGAGAAGAAATTGCGGGAAGAAAGTGAGGTTGAATCCGATGAAAACGATGAGGGCGGCGAGTTTGCCCCAACCTTCGGGATACATACGTCCGGAAATTTTTGGCCACCAGAAATGCAATCCGCCGAGGTAGGCGACGACCATGCCTCCCACCATGACGTAGTGGAAGTGAGCGACGACGAAGTAAGTGTCGGTGACGTGAACGTCGATGCCGAGACAGCCGAGGAAGAGGCCGGTGAGTCCGCCGATGGTGAAGAGGCCGATGAAGCCGAAGGCATAGAGCATCGGGGTCTGATAGGTGATGGAGCCCTTGTACATGGTGGCGGTCCAGTTGAAGACTTTGACCGCCGAGGGCAGAGCGACGAAGTAGGTCAAGAGCGAGAAGATGATCGCGGAGTAGACAGAGATTCCGGCGACGAACATGTGATGCGCCCAGACGAGAAAGCCCAGGACGGCGATGCAGAGAACGGCGAGAGCCATGGCCTGATAGCCGAAGATGCGCTTGCGCGAGAAGCAGCATACGATCTCGCTGACGATGCCCATGCCGGGGAGAATCATGATGTAGACGGCGGGGTGCGAGTAGAACCAGAAGAGATGCTGAAAGAGGAGCGGATCGCCGCCGAGAGCGGGATTGAAGATCCCGAGGTGAAAGAGACGCTCGAGGGCGACGAGCACGATAGTGATGGCGACGACGGGCGTGCCGAGAACCTGAATGATGCTGGTGGCGTAGTGCGACCAAACGAAAAGTGGGAGACGATTCCACGTCATGCCGGGGGCGCGCATGCGGTGGATGGTGACGATGAAATTGAGGCCGGTAAGGATTGACGAGAAGCCGGAGATGAAGACGCCGAGGGCGGCGCTGATGACGTTGGTCTGAAGGAATTCGGTGCTGAGCGGAGTGTAGAAGGTCCAGCCGGTATCGACGCCGCCGGCGAGGATGGTGTAGATCATCAGCAGGCCGCCGATGATGTAGAGATACCAGCTGAGCAGGTTGATGCGCGGGAAGGCGAGGTCCTTGGCGCCGATCATGATCGGGATGAGGAAGTTGCCGAGGACGGCGGGGACGGCGGGGATCAGGAAAAAGAAAACCATCACCATGCCGTGCATGGTGAAGAGCTTGTTGTAGGTATCGGATTGGACGAGATCGCCAGCGGGCGTAAGGAGTTCGAGACGGATGAGGAGCGCGAAGATGCCGCCGATGAAGAAGAAGAACGTGATCGACAGCAGGTAGAGCATCGCGATGCGCTTGTGGTCGCGCGTGAGGAGCCACGACTTGAAGCCGTAGCCGGCATTCAAATAGCTTTCGCGTTCGCCCAAATTTACTGGTACAGCGGTTGCCATGTTGGTCACCTATAAGTCTGTTGTACGGTCCCCCAGGGGCTAAAGCCCCGTCGTTTTCCGTCCCCGAACGGCATGGCTAAAGCCATGCCCTACACAAAACCCAAAACTCAAAACCGAGTTACCCAAAAACCGCTCTACACCAAAACCGAGCTACCGCAAAAGCCGAACTGCAGCTACTCCAAAACCGAGTTACCCAAAACGAGCTATGTAAATCCCCATCCCTATCGCGCAGCTATTGCGGTGCAGTAGCCGTGCCGGTTGCCGCGACGGGTTGCGCTTCCGATTGCGGCTGGCCGATCGATTTCACATAGGCGACGAGGGCGTTGAGCTGCTCGTCGCTGATTTGCCCCTGCAATGTGGGCATGATGGGCCGGAAGCCTTTTACGATTTTGGCGTTCGGCTCCATGATGGATTCGCGAATGTAATTTTCGTCGGCGATGACGGTGCGGCCGTCCTCGAGCTGTACGGGCTTGTTGTAGATGCCGGCGAGGTTCGGGCCGCGGCCGGGATTATCCCCGCGATGGCACATGACACAGCCGAGATCGGTAAAGAGCTTGGCGCCAGTATCCATCATGGGCTGATTGCCGCCGCCCGTGGTCATCCAGGCCTGATAATCGCGGGGATCCATGACGACGATCCAGCCGATCATGCCGGAATGCTCAGTGCCGCAATATTCGGCGCAGAAGAGATGATAGGTGCCGGGCTTGGTGGCGTGGAACCACGCCGTGGTATAGCGACCGGGGAGCACGTCCTGCTTGATGCGGAAGGCGGGGACGTAGAAGCTGTGGATGACGTCCTGCGAGGTCATGATCATTTTGACGTCGCGGCCGACGGGCACGTGGAGTTCGTTGATTTCGCGCTGGCCTTCGGCGTGTTCGAACTTCCACATCCATTGTTTCGCGACGGTGTAGACCTCGGTGGCGTCCTGCGGAGGCGTGCGCTCCTCGAAGTAGATGACGGCGCCCCAGGCGAAAAAAGAGAGAAAAACGATGAAGGGAAGAACGGACCAGGTGACTTCGAGGACGTTGGAGCCTTCAATCTGCTCGGCGTGCACGCCGTGACGCTTGCGGAATCTGATGGCGAAGACGGCGAGGGTCGTGAAGATCAGGACCGTCATGATGACGGAGACCATCACGAGAAAGAGATAGAGAGCGTCCACGTGACCGGCGGTGGTGGAGGCGCTTTCAGGCCAGAATGGCAAATGTGAAAACATAATCCGCGGGGCTCGTCGTCAGGCCCTTAATGCTCCTTGGGGTCCGCGACCGGAGCCGCGGCGAATCAGCACAATAAAAACGGTTCCCATACAAAGAAGAGTGGCGATTCCGGCCAGGCGCAGAATGCGCATGATGGTCGCGCTGTATTTACCTTTTTCCGGATCGTAGTGATAGCAGTAGAGCAGAAGCTCATCGACCACGGTGCCGATTTTCTCGTTCGAGGCGTCGACCAGCGCGAGGCGGAGATCTTTCGGCGGATAGTCGATTCCGTAGTAGTACTGGGCGATCTTGCCTTGCGGCGTGAGCACCATGATGGCGGTGGTGTGAGCGAACTGGTTGGTCTGCTTGTCGTATTCGTATTCGAAGCCGGCGGCTTTGGCGATTTTGTCGATGGAGTCCTGATTGCCGACAAGGAAATGCCAGCCCTGGTCGGCTCCGGAGCGCTTGTAGCGTTTCAGGATCTCGGCTTTCTTCTTGGCGGCCGCGTCGGGCGTGTCCTTGGGATCGAAGCTGACGGTGATGACGTCGAATTCATTGCCGACGTTGAAGTTGATCACGCGCAGAGAGCTTTCGAGGCCGTTGAGTTCCTCGCCGCAGAGCATAGGGCAGGTGAAGTAGACGAGGTTGAGGATGAGCGGCTTCTTGCCGAAGTAGTCGCCGAGGCGGACGGCGCGGCCCTGATCGTCGGTGAAGGCAAGGTCGGGAGGGATCTGCTGATTGAGATTCTGCGTGATGCCAACGTGCTGGAGGCCGGGCGGGCGGACCGTGGCCGGGGGCGACATGATGCCGCGGGTCATGCCCTGGCCGAACGCCATTGCGGCGAAGACGAAAAGCGCGAAGATTGTGGTCGAGAACTTCATAAAAATCGCGAACCACTGACTGCCGACGCTGACTGCTTAATGCGCACTGCTGCCTTCTTTCTGCTGCTGATCTTCATGTGCCGCCGCCTCGCCTTGCGGGCGAACCGGCAGGCCACGCTGAACGATGAGGTCCATGGCGCGGTCGATGGGAATCTGCACGACGCCTTTATCTTTATCGACCCAGTTGTAGGTGGCGAGCTTGCGATCCTGATCCTCGATGAAGGTGCGAAGCTGCGTGCGCTCGCTCTCTTCCAGGCGAGGTTCGGGGAATGCTTGCGTGTCGGCAGGGGTGACGGCGCGCGGATCAGCCTTGGGCGCGACCATCGGGCTCATGGTTGTCTTATTGGCTTCGTCGACGGTGTTGAGGGCGTGGTAGATGCCGAAGGAGATGAGATAGATGACGACAAGAAATACGGCCAGACCCGCAAAGAAATAAATGATGCTCTTCGGACTGAGGTCTTCATGCTCGAAGGAGCCGTGCGCGCCCAGGTCGTGATTTTTGATTGGCTCACTCATGGGCAGGCTCCAGAACGTCTTGCGCGGTGGCGTCGTAGGCGGGCACGAGCGGCACTGAGCTGAGATTGCGACAGAAGAACCAGATCCAAATGCCTCCCATCGCGAATGGGAGGACGAGATCGGCGAGGGTTACGGTAAAGGTCTGCGAGAAGTGTGGCTCGATGTGCCAGAACAGATCGACGTAGTGAGCGACCAGCATCCAGGCGGCGAGCCAGACGAGGCGCGTCACATCGCGCTTAAAGCGACGGGACAGCAACATGAAAAATGGCACGAAGAAATGGAAGACAACAAGGAAGAGGCCAACGTACTCCCAGCCACCATGGAGGCGGCGGAAGTACCAGGTGATTTCGTCGGGCAAGTTTCCGGCCCACATGATGAGCCATTGCGAGAACGAGAAATAGGCCCAGACCATGATGAAGGCAAGCATGAAATTGCCATGATCATGGACGTACTTGGGCTTGAGCAGGGTCTTCATCGGCTCGTAGTTGAAGAGAATGCGCTCGATGACGATGGCAAAGGCGAGAGCTGCAATCAACTGCCCAGCGAGGAAGATGAGGCCGTAGATCGTCGAGATCCAACTCGGGTCGAGCGACATGACCCAGTCGATGACCGCGAAGGTGAGGGTGAGCGCGTACAGAATGATGCCGGGCGCGCTAACCATTTTGAAGCGGGCGCTCTTATCGGCGTAGGGCGGCTGGTTGTGCTCGAAGGAAAATTTGCTGAGCAGATATTGCAGCAAGAACCAGATCGCGAAATAGACGACAGCGCGGATGATGAAGCCGCGATAGTTCAGGTAATCGGTCAGGATGAACTTGTGCTTGTCGAGATGCTCGCGGATGGCGGGATTCGCGATGGAGTCGACCGGCATGGCCCACGGATAGAGCCTTCGAACGGCGAAGATCGCGTAGGGAATGAAGAGGACAATCATCAAGGGGATGGTGCGCATGGATGCGCCGAGGACGCGGCGGATCACCGTGCCCCATCCGCCGCCGGTCATGTGGCGGACCATGACGATGGCCATGGAGCCGAGCGCGATGCCGAGCCAGTCCATGTAGGAAAGCAGGTAGCCGCGGAAGAACTCCGCTGGATTCCTGAAGGCGAGCAGGAGCGCGATGACGGTCGCGACTAGGCCGATGATCAGCGAGCGCTGGCCGATGGTCTTGATGACCGGTGGCGTGCTGAGATCGAGCGCGGGTGGATTCGGGACGCGGGGATGAGCGCTCATTCGGATTCCCCTTTCCCGGATTTTGCGGGCGCCGCTTCTGCCGGTAAAGTCTGCGGTAGAGTCGCTCCGCTCCCTGGTTCGATAAATTCAGGAGCCTTCGATGGAATGTCCTGTCCGTGGGGAACGTCGGCGACGGTGGCGTTCTGGCTCAGTTGCAGCGCGCGGATATAAGCGGCGATGCACCAGCGATCATGGGGTGAGACTTGTGCGGAATAATCCTGCATGATGCCGTAGCCGTTGGTCATCACGTCGAAGAAGTAGCCGATCGGGGCTTTCATCAAGGCGGTCGATGTGATAAGACGGCGGTTTCTTTTTGAAGCCGCGGGACGGGATAAATCCGTTGCCGTCGCCGAGGCGGGAATGGCAGGGCGAGCAGTAGATGTTGAAGCGCTCGCGGCCCCGGTCCATAACTTCGTTGGTCACAGGAAAGGGCATGTAGGCGCCCGGAGTGCTGCCGATTTTACCGGTGTAGAAATAGGTGTCGGCGCGCTCGTCGCCACGGGCCACTGTGCCATCGACGAGAGGGCGCGCGGCGCGCTCGTCAGGGAAGAAGTCGCTCTTGGCGAGCGGGTTGTAGCGCGGCTGAATGTGCATGTCGAGACGGCAGGCGGAGGTGGACAGAATGACGAGAAACAGGAGCGCAAGAACGGGGAAATTCCCGCCCTTGCCGCAAAGGGCGCGGCAAGCATTGGGCACCCTCAGATTCGGACGGGGCACCCTCGGCTGATCAGTTGCAGGCGCGCGGACAGGAGTGTCCGCGCTACACGAATTTCGGAGGAGCTTCATTTAGCTGGGCACCTCCGAAATGGATTGCGGCTGCAGGCTCTCCAGAAATTGGCGCGCGCCTTGCGCATCATACTTGGGATCGGTGGCAAAGATGATCAGAAAGAAACGGTCTTTAGTTGCGAAGGCGAAGCGCGGCACGTGGAAGACCGGATGATAGGGCATGGGCAGGCCGTTGAGCGCCAGCATGCCGAAGACGGCGAAGATCGCGCCGAACAGAATCGTCATCTCGAAGGTGACGATGATGAACGACGGCCATGAATGATAAGGACGCCCGCCCACGTTGGTGGGATAGCTGATCACGGCGATGTAGTACTGCATGAGGTAGCCGCTGAGGCCGCCGAGGATGCCGCCGATGAGCGTGACGAGGGGAACGTAGTTCTTATGGAAGCCGATGGCTTCGGCGAGTTCCTCGACCGGGAACGGGCTGTAGGCGTCGATTTTGCGGTAGCCGGCCTCGTGCGTTCGGCGAGCGGCGTTGACGAGATCCTGCGCGGACGCGAACTCAGCCATGGTGCCGTAGATGGGAAGCGTCTTCATTATTCTGGCTTCACCTCCGCCTCCGGCAGCAGCGTGCGCATTTCAAAGATCGAGATCATCGGCAGAATGCGGACGAACAGGAACATAGCCATGAGGAACATGCCGATGGTTCCGAAGTAGGTCATCCAGTCCCAGCGCGTCGGGTAGTACATGCCCCATGAGGAGGGGACGAAGTCGCGGGCGAGGCTGATGACGATGATGACGAAACGCTCAAGCCACATGCCGACCAGAATGACGAGCGAGATGAAGAAGAGCCAGATGGGATTGGTGCGCATCTTGCGAATCCAGAGCAACTGCGGAATCGCGAGGTTGCAGATCAGCAGTGAGTAGTACCAGAAAGCGTATGGGCCGTGCAGACGATTCCAGAGCAGCGTCTGATCGTAGCGATTGCCGCCGTACCAGCCCATGAAAGCCTCGACGGCGTAACCATAGGCGACGATCCAGCCGGTGGCAAGCATCACCTTGGCGGAATTCTGGAGGTGGCGGTCGGTGATGAAATCTTCGAGATGGTAGATTTTGCGGATCGGAATGGCCAGCATCAGGACCATGGCGAAGCCCGAGTAAATTGCGCCCGCGACGAAGTAGGGCGGGAAGATCGTCGTGTGCCAGCCGGGAACGATGCCGACCGCGAAGTCGAAGCTGACGACCGTGTGGACCGAGAGCACGAGCGGCGTGGCTAATCCGGCGAGGAGCAGGTAGGCCATCTCATAGCGCGCCCAGTGGCGGGCGGAACCGCGCCATCCCATGGCGAGCAGGCCGTAGATCATGCGGGTGTATTTGTTTTCCGAGCGATCACGAAGCGTGGCTAGGTCGGGGATGAGCCCGATGAACCAGAACATCAGCGAGACGGTGAAGTAGGTCGAGACCGCGAACACGTCCCAGATAAGCGGGCTGCGGAACTGCGGCCAGTAATTCATCGTGTTCGGGTAAGGGAACATCCAGTAATCGAGCCAGGGGCGGCCGGTGTGAACGCCGGGGAAGACACCGGCGGCGGCGACGGCGAAGAGCGTCATGGCCTCGGCGAAGCGATTGATGGAGTTGCGCCAGGATTGACGCAGCAATAAAAGGATGGCGGAAATGAGGGTGCCGGCGTGGCCGATACCGATCCACCAGACGAAGTTGACGATGGCGAAGCCCCATCCGATGGGGATGTTGATGCCCCAGATGCCGACGCCGCGGACGAACAGGTAGCCGAGGGCGTAGAGCAGCATCATGGTGAGCATGAACATCGCCGCAAAGCCGACAACCCAGCCGTTGGAGGTGGGTCGAGTCAGCACGATGGAGCTGATTTTGTCGGTGACAGTGGCGAAGGTATGGCCGGGCCCGATGACGGGAGCCTTGCTTGCCACTGTCGTTTCGTTCAGTTGATCTGCCATGTCTCGGGTGCGGCTGCGCTTACGCCTTGTGTCCTTCTTTATTCCTGATTCCTCTGGTTCTCTATCCTTCGAGTTCGTTATCCCTTAAGTTCGGGGTTCGGGTTGCGAATTTCCGCCAGATACGTGGTGCGGGGCCGGGTGTTGAGGTCGGCCAGCATTCCGTAGTTGCGGTCGAGAGCTTTGAGTTTTGAGACCCGGCTGTTGGGGTCGTTGATGTTGCCGAAGACGATCGCGTTGGCCGGGCAGGACTGCTGGCAGGCCGTTTGCAGCGTGCCGTCTTCAATTTTGAACGGCTGATTCTCGCGGACGGCGGCCGTTTCGGCGTCGATGCGATGCTCGCTGATGCGCTGAATGCAGTACGTACACTTTTCCATGACGCCACGGCTGCGCACGGTGACGTCGGGATTGCGCATGATCTTGTATTGCGGCGTTTCCCAGTCCTGGAAGAGCAGGAAGTTGAAGCGGCGAACCTTGTACGGACAGTTATTGGAACAATAGCGAGTGCCGATGCAGCGGTTGTAGACCATGTCATTCAGGCCTTCGCTGCTGTGGACGGTGGCGCCGACCGGGCAGACTAGCTCGCACGGCGCGTTCTCGCATTGCATGCACGGCACCGGCTGGAAATAGGCGGTGGGATCATTGCGGTCGCCCTGGTAGTAGGCGTCGACGCGAATCCAGTGCATGTGGCGGCCGCGGGTGGTCTGGTCTTTGCCGACGACGGCGATGTTATTTTCCGACTGGCAGGCGATGATGCAGTTATTGCAGCCGACGCAGGCGTTGAGGTCGATGGTCATGCCCCAGGCGTCGGGCGATTTTTTGTAGTCGTAAGGCTGATAGAGCGTAAGTTCGGCAGGCGGCTCGTCTTCTTTGGCGAACCTGGGCTCCTTGCGATACTCCTCGAGCGTGGCTTCGCGGACGACGGGGCGAACGGCGCCGTCGTCGGTGTCCATGGTCTGGTAACCCTGGGTCGAGGCGAGCTGGTAGAAGCCGCCGGTCTTGGTTAGCTTCGCGCCAGTGGCGATCCAGAGAGCGCTGGTGGTCCGCAACGGATAGACGTCGAAGCCAGCGCCGGTGCCTGCGCGTCCGGCGGCACGGCGGCCGTAGCCGAGATTCACGGTGACGGAATGATCGGGATGGCCGGCTTGAATCCAGACGGGGCCGGAGATTTTCTGGCCGTTGAGTTCGATGGCCACCACGTCCATGCTCTTGAGGCCTTCGCGCTCGGCCATCTTGGGGCCGATCTGGATGGCGTTATCCCAGGTCAGCTTGGAGAGCGGCTTGGGCAGTTCTTGCAGCCAGCCGTTGTTGGAGAACTGGCCGTCGTAGATGGACGGGTCGCGGCGGAAGTTGACTTCGAGGGCGTTGGGATCGGCGCTTGGCGTAGCGATAATGGCCAGCTCCGATGAAGGCTTGACATCGTTACCGAAATATCTTGAAACAAGCTGCTTTGGCGCAAAAGTCGTATCCGCAATGAAGCCGTCGTTGAGGGACTTGCGCCAGAAGGCTTCGAAGTCGCCACCGGGCCGTTGCTTTTGCCAATAGGTGCGGACGATGTCATAGCTGGTCGCGTCGGACGCCCCCGTCAGCGTTGCAAGCAGTTCATGCGAGCTCTTGCCGTTATAAAGAGGGGAGATCAGCGGCTGAACCAGGATCACTGTGCCGTCGTAGGCGCGGCTGTCACTCCAGGATTCGAGATAGTCGGCTTCGTTGATGTTCCAGTGGCAGAGCTCAGCAGTCTCGTTCTGGTAGAGGCCGAGGTAGACGCGCATTGCGACCTTGGAGCTCTTCATCGCGTCGGCGAAGTCGAGGTCGGCGGGCGCGTCATAGACCGGATTGCCGCCGAGGATGACGAGCAGGTCAACTTTGCCGGCTTTCATGTGGGCGACAAGCTCTTTGATCGAGTCGGTTTGATTGACCGGATTCGCGCTAACCGGGTCGGTGTAGAAAACCGTCTTGCCGACGTTGCCGAGTTCCTGGTTAATCCCATGCGCATATGAATGCACTGCCGGCGGCTGATGATCACCCGCGATCACGATGCTCGAACCTTTATGGCTCAAGAGATCCCGCACAAGCGCAGAAACAACCTTTGAGTCTCCACCGGTTAAACCCTGGAGACCCATGTGAATGCTCGCGGCGAGATTTCCGATCTCCGATGCCTTCACTGGCAGCCGATGATCCGCCTTCAATCCCGTCGAACTTGGCGTGCTCTCGATTACGTACAGGCGGCTCATTTCCGCGTCGGGATTGCGCCGGCTGGCGAAGTCGCGGATGTAGCGCGTGTTGCCGGGGAAGCCGGCGTATAGGAAGTCGGCGTCGAGCGAAACGATTACGTCGGCCTTCGAGAAGTCGTAGCGCGTTTCGACCGGCTGACCGAAGGCTAGCTTTGCACCTTCGAGAACGTTGTCGCGATTGACCGGCTCGTAGACTGTGCCACTTGGCCTGCGGATACATCGCGAGGAAGGACTGCATCTGGTCTTTGAAGGTGGGCGACGAGATAGTCGGCGTCAGGATGCGCATGCCCGCGCCCTGCAGCGCCTTTTGAATCGTGAGCGGGCCGTTCAGAGCGTTTACGAACGCCGCCCATGACTCGACATCCCCGAGATGCGTGACGGACTGCGCGCGGTCGGGGTCGTACATGCCAAGGATGGAGGCTTGCGCAAAAACGTCGGTGCCACCGAGGCTCGCCGGATGCAGCGGATTGCCTTCGATCTTTGTGGGACGGCCGAGATGGCTCTCGACGAGCAGCGGGTTCGCGTATCCGCTGAGCGTGAAGGCAGTGGCATAGAATTGCGGGCGGCCGGGGATGAGCTGCTCGGGCTGGCGCACGTAGGGGACAATTTCTTCGATCGGCATTTTGGTGCAGCCGGTCATGCCCGCCATGGCGAGCGATGCGCCCATCAGTTGCAGGAATCCGCGGCGCGAGACGGTGTCCAGCCACTCGGATGCGCCCTTGGGGAATTCGCGGTGCATCATCTCGCGGAATTCGGGCGAGCCGGCGAGCTCTTCGAGGCTGCGCCAGTACTCGGGACCCTTGGTTTCGGCGAGGTGCTGCTCGACAGTTGCGCGATCGAGATGTTTGCCAGGGCAAACGTCTTCGCGTTTCGATTTGTTCTTTGTTTCTTCCATTATCTTTACCTCAGCGGCTAAAGCCGCCAAGGAGAATTAGTTGTCTATCGCAGCGCTGAAGCGCTGCGCCACCCAAAATCAAATCAACTCCACGTACCGACGCGGCCGCTACCCAAAATCGAATCAGCTCCGCGTACTGTCGCAGCCGCGGCCCAAAATCGAATCAGCTCCACGTACTGCCGCTGCGCCACCCAAAATCGACTAACGATGACACGTGTTACAGCTGGTAATATCCTGCACGCTGCGCAGCTGATACTTCTTGACCAGCGTACTGCCCAGAGATTCCTGATCGGTATAACTGGCGCCATCGACCTGCACCGGCAGCGACGATGTCGGCTTCTGGTAACGCATATTGAAAACCTGATCGCGCGGGCGCAGATGGCTTTGCGGATCGCGGTGGCACTCGAGGCACCACTCCATCTGAAGCGACGCCTCTTGATACATCAGCGGCATCTGGTCGACGGGCCCGTGGCACTCGTTGCAGCCGACGCCCTTGGTGACGTGGATGCTGTGATTGAAATAGACGAAATCGGGAAGCTGATTGACGCGCGCCCAGTGGATCGACTCGCCGGTGCGGAAGCTGACGCGGACGGGTTCGAGCATGGCGGCGTTGGTCCAGATCTGGGAGTGGCAGTTCATGCAGGTCTTAGTCGGGGGGATGCCGGCGAAGCTCGAATTTTCAACCGAGGTGTGGCAGTAACGGCAATCGATGCCCAATCCGGCGACGTGATGCTGGTGGCTGAAGGGCACAGGTTGAGCCTTACGCACGCCCGCGTAGGTAATGTAGGGCGAGCGCTGGAACTGCATGAGCGCTCCGAAAAGGGCAAAAACGACGAAGACCGCCCCGTAGATCGAGGCCCTCGACATCGCATTCGTGCTGCGCGGAAATATCTGCATTAGATGACGGTCGAAAAACAGCGGGAGCCTTTCGGGGCTACCGGCTAAGCTGGTTAAAGGTGAACTAGCCTATGTGAAACCCGTCACATGATTGCGTGACTCATGTTACTGAAACATGTGAGTATAACAGTTGGGTCGCTTCTGGGAATAGTTGTGTGAAAGTTTTCTTTGCGAATTTTAAATTACGCATTCGGTACACAGAATGCTTGTTGAATTCTTCAACAAAAACCAGATCATACGTTTTGAATCCGCTGAAAAATTAAAACAAAGTTAGCGCAAATTCATGACCAGGAGTTTTGGTTCGGTCATCTCCTGAATCGAATCGCGCAGACCTTCACGGCCGAGACCGGAATCCTTGATGCCGCCGTAAGGCATGTGGTCGATGCGAAAAGTCGGCACGTCGCCCGCGATCAGGCCTCCCACTTCAAGTTCGTTATAGGCGTCGAAGATGAGCTTGGCGTCGCGCGTGAACAGACCCGCCTGCAAGCCATACGGAGAGCTGTTGACCTGCTTGAGCGCGCTCGCGAAATCGGTGTAAGGCTCGACGGTGACGACGGGCGCGAAAATTTCCTGACAATTCACCTTCATGTTGGGCTTGGTGCCGGTGAGCACGGTGGGCTCGAAGATGGAGCCTTTGCGATGACCGCCGCACAAGAGACGCGCGCCGCCCCGCACGGCTTCCTGCACCCAATCATGGGCGCGGATGGCGTCGCTCTCGCGGATGAGAGGACCGACGTCGACCGTATCATCGAGCGGATCACCAACCTTTAATTTGCTGACGCCTTCGATCAGCAGTTCGATGAATTTTCCGCAGACGGATTGCTCGACGAGAATGCGCTGCACGGAAATGCAGGACTGGCCGGCGTAGGCAAAGCCTCCGGTTACCGAGCGGCTGGCGGCGTAGGCGAGGTCGGCGTCGTTGTGAATAATGACGCCCGAGTTGCCGCCGAGTTCGAGCACAACTTTTTTCTTGCCTGCATTTGCTTTGATGGTCCAGCCGACGGCGGCGCTGCCGGTGAAGCTGATGAGCTTGATACGCTCGTCGGTAACGAGCAGACCGGCATCTTCGTTGGAGAGCGGAAGCACGTTGAAGCCGCCGTCGGGCCAACCCGCCTGCTGAATTACCTCCGCGAGGAGCAGCGCGGAGAGCGGCGTTTGCGGAGCGGGCTTAAGGACGATGGGGCAACCGGCGGCGATGGCGGGCGCGACTTTGTGAGCTGCCAGGTTCAATGGAAAATTGAAGGGAGAAATGCCGGCGACCGGGCCGAGAGGAAATCGTTTGACGATGCCCCAGCGTCCGGCGGTCGATTGCTGCCAGTCGAGCGGGAGATATTCACCGTAGCCGCGGACGGTTTCTTCGGAAGCGACAGTGAAGGTGAAGACGGAGCGCTCGACTTCGAGGCGCGCGCTCTTGATGGGCTTGCCGGCTTCCTGCGCGATGGTGCGCGCGAATTCATCTTTGCGGTCGTGAATGCCATCCGCGATGCGGCGGAGAACGCGCTGGCGCTCGAAGGCGGGCAGGCGGCGCGTGGTTCCAAAAGCCTTGACGGCGGCCGCGATTGCGGCTTCGGCGTGTTCGCGGCGACCCTGATGAACGCTGGCGATTACCGAGCCGTCATAGGGAGCACGGATTTCGACAATGTCACCTTCGTCCAGCCACTTCCCATCGACGTAGAAGCCGTGGGTCGCAACCGGAATCATCGTCATCTGTGCCATGCTCACCTCCCCCGGGGTCGCTCGAAAGATTATAGAACCTCGCGCGGAGCGCTGACGTGCGGCTTGCCGAGAGCTGGCTCACGCCATCTTGCGCCAGATTTTTGGATGTGTTGAGGGGCGCGCGGTTTCGCTTATTTGAGCGGCGGTTTGAAGCGATCGTCGATTTCGACCTGATAGCCGGCGGCGAGGCGATTGGTTTCGTTCGCCATGCCGACGACGGCCATGAGTTCTTTGAACTGCGCGTCGGTCATTCCTTTGTTTTTAGCGGAGGCGGTGTGCGAAGCGATGCAGTAGTCGCACTGGTTGGTGACCGAGACGGCAATATAGATCATCTCTTTGGTGAGCGGATCGAGCGCGCCGGGAGCCATGATCTGCTTGATGCTCTCCCACGTGCGCTTGAGCGTCGCGGGATCGTGGGCGAGGGCCTTCCAGAAATTGTTGATCCAGTCCGTCTTGCGCGTGGCCATGATGTCGTCATAGACGGCGCGGACTTCGGGAGTGGCGTCGGGGTACTCGATCAGGCCGAAGAGAGACATGGTTAGCTCCAGTTCTTATGTTTTCGAGTAAAAAGTAAAGGGCGGTGACCGGTCACCGGTGACCGGCCTCTAGAGTACCGCCGTCTCGTGAATCGCTCTGCCTTCGGCGAAGCGCGCAAAATTTAGCAACGTCGCGTCGATCAATTCGGTTTTGCCGGTCAGAATCAGATCGCTGAGAATTTTTCCCGTCGCCGGTGCGTGCATCACGCCGTGGCCGCTGAAGCCGTTGGCGAAGAAGAAGCCTGGGACTTCGGGGGACTCACCGAGGATGGGATGATGGTCGGGCGTCATCTCGTAGAGGCCTGCCCATGCCCGCTTGGGATTGACGGCAACATTTTCAAACACCGGGACGCGATCGGCGGCGCGCGTCAGAATTTTCTCGATGAAGGTCGGCTCGAATTCGGTTTTGAAGCCGGGCGTTTCTTCGGGATCGTTCCAGGCCAGGAGGAAGCCGCGGCTCTCCGGCCGAAAGTGGAATCCGTTTGACATGTCGATGATCATGGGCGCGGTATGCGGAAACTGGTCGAACGGTTCGGTCGGAACCAGCATGCGGCGCAGCGGCTCGACCGGTAGTGTGATGCCGAGCATCGCGGCAATATCCGCAGCCCACGCTCCGGCGCAGTTGACCACCGTACGGGTTGAGATGTTGCCTCGCGTCGTCGAGATCTCGAACCAGCGATCTGAATCTCCGCCACGCGCAATCGACTCCACCGTCGCATTCTTCCAGATTGCCGCGCCGTGATCGGCAGCCCAGGTCATGAACCCGATCGCCGCGCTGTAGGGATCGACGAAGCCGTCGGTTGAACAGAAGCTTCCGCCCACGATATCGTCGCCGCGCATCTGCGGAAACATTGCGCGAATCTCGTCGCCTGCGATAAGGCGGACATTTTTCAATCCCAGAGCGACTTGCTTTTCGCAATTCGCGCGCAGGTAGGCCAGATGCTTGTCGCTGGTGGCGCAAAAGAGATAACCCTGCGGACGATAGTCGCAGGGGCAGCCGAGGCGTTCTTCGAAGCTCGCGTAGAAGGGAATCGAGTAGAGCGACATCTGGATGTTGACGGGAGTGGAGAACTGGGCGCGAACTCCGCCCATGCTCTTGCCCGTCGAACCCTTGCCCTGCGCGGATTCGCGCTCGAGCACGAGCACATTTTTGCAACCGGAGGCGACCAGGTGATAGGCGATGCTGGAGCCGACAATTCCTCCGCCGATAAGGACGACGTCTGCGGTGTGCATGATGCGGAGACCTAGGCGCTCAGCGAGGCCAATCCAACTTTGAGAAGAACCGTAAAGACGAACCATCCGCCCACCATGGCGAAGGCGGTGCCGCGCTTGACCCTGGGCGCGATGCAGGGGATTCCGATGGCGACAAGAATCAGCGTCCAGATGGTGATGATGTCGAACGAACCAACCAACGCGCGCAGGATGGGCGAGGATGACGGGTCCATAAAATACGCGCCATTGACCGCGAGCGGATTGTTGATATCGAAGGAGTCGGTACTGGCACCCGCGAATAACGAGGCGCTGGACAAGATGGCACGCAGCAACTCGGGGAGACGTGTATATACGATGAGCGCAAATACCGCGCCGAATCGCACCTCGGCGTTGGCGACGAACTTGATGCAGGCGAACATGACGCCGGCAAAGACGAAATAGATGATGAGCGCCACCACAGGCACGGCGTAGGCGATGAATTTGGTGACCGAGACCTGGCGCTGGAGCGTCTTTTCGCGCTGATCGGCGGGCAGGCTCTCGATGCGCTCGGCGGCCTTGGGCTGCATCTTTATCGCGTTGTCAACGACCGTTTGGAAGGTGACTTTTTGATCGACGGCGTAAATAAATAAGTACCCGACGATCACGATGATGAGGTAGGGCGCCCACCACGCGGCACGGCGGCGCAGGTCGGTAAAGGTCTTGGTGGGCGCGATGAATGTGTCGATCAAACGCTGACCCTCAGAGAGTGCGGCGGGCTGTTGCGGGTCCTGGAGAGGCGGAACGGCAGCGGTAGCCATGAATGCTCCTTGATTTGATGGTCGAGGGGGACACGCGCATTGTACCCGGCCTTACCATGGCGAACAACCAGGAAGGCATGGGCATAGTCGCTCACATTCTTTGGAGTGCCTGGGCGCTGATGGCGACCACTAAACGTCTATCGCTTCTCTCGTGTGGGCCGTACAACCTCGGCTCCACGCTGAGTTTGTCTCCGATCCCGCATCCTTACACCGCAATTTCCGGGGTCGCGGCGAGCAGGCTCTTTGTGTAGTTGCTTTGCGGGCGCTCGGTGACCCTAGCGGTCGTTCCCACTTCCACCAACTTCCCGCGATACATCACCGCGATGCGCGTCGCGAGATAGCGCACAACCGGCATCGAGTGCGAGATGAATAAATAGGTCAGTCCGAATTCGCGCTGCAACGATTGCAGCAGATTGACGATCTGCGCGCCGACACTGACATCAAGCGCCGAAACCGGCTCGTCGGCGACGATGAACTTTGGCCGCAAGGCGAGTGCGCGAGCAATCCCGATGCGCTGCCGCTGCCCTCCGGAGAACTCATGTGGGAAGCGCGGCATCGCCGATTCGTCCATGCCAACCGCGCGCAGGAGTTCGGCCACGCGCTGGCGCCGCGCACTGCGGCTCATCGCCTCGTGAATAATGAGCGGCTCGGCGAGGACATCCTCGACCCGAAATCGCGGATCGAGCGAGCCAAAGGGATCCTGAAAGATGATCTGCATGTCGCGGCGCAGGCGGCGGAGCTCCGGGCCGCTGGCCTTAAGAACATCGGCGCCGTCGAAGATGACCATGCCAGAAGTTGGCTCGATAAGGCGCAGGATGAGGCGTCCGAAGGTGCTCTTGCCAGAGCCGGATTCGCCAACCAGGCCGAGCGTTTCGCCCTGCTCGATCTCGAGGGAGATGTCGTCTACGGCGCGAACCTGCGCTCCCTTGCTCGCGCCTCGAGCGGTACCGAATGCCGATTCGGAGAGATCGAAGACCTTGGTCAGGTTGCGAACTTCGACGAGGCTCACGAAGGAAGATTAGCAGTTGGGTCGACTGGCGTCAGGCGCTATTTGCCTGCGGAGGTTAATCGAACTAGCTCAGGTCTTGCTGGGTGTTCGCGGTTAGGTGCGGCCAGGCAATTTGCACCACGATGCAGGTCACGAGCGTGAAGAGGAACCCGGCCATTTGGGGATGCTCCGGCCAAAGCCTGTGCGTAATGCCGAGTTCGGCGACCCAGAAGCTGGCGACCGTCGCGATGACGGAAGCGATGAGAGAGATCTTCAGCGTGCGCATAGGCCTTTCGCTCCTCTGTCAATGGTACGTCCAGAGAAGGGAGCTTGTTCCCTTATTTTCGGGCACCAGTTTGGGCCTGCGGAATTCCATATTCTGGAATATGGAATATTTAGTTTACCCGGCAATCATAGGCACAGCCGCCAGCGCAGCGAGCATGCCGATTGTGCGCGCTCGGCTGAAGTGTTCGTGAAGGAAGATGCGCGCGAGGATCACCGTGACGGCGGGATAGAGCGAACTCAGTACGACGGGTGTATCGAGGCGTCCGAGTTGGCTGGCGCGGATGAAGACGATGGTGCCGGTGATGTCGAGGATTCCGGCGGCGATCGCGATGCCGAGGACGGATCGGCTCACCGGGCTTAGTTGGCGACCGAAGATGACGATGGTGAAGGTCACCAGCAGGGAAGCAAGACGGGAGCAGACGGCGATCCAGAGCGGGGATGCGTTGCCGGTGTGATGGATGCAGAGATAGAAGCCGGCGAAGCCGCATCCGGAGAGTATGGCCATGCCTAGGCCTCGGGGCCGCTGGCCGGTGCGCTCGGCGTAGCCGGGCCCCGAACTTTCGGCGCGCGAGATCAGCCAGACGCCGACTCCGGCGAGTAGAAAGCCGAAGAGATGGCGCGTTCCCGGGAAGCCCTCGCTGAAGGCATCGACGACGGTTGGGATGGCAGCGCCCAAGACTGCGGCTACCGGAGCGACGAGTCCCATTTGTCCGCCGGCTAGCGCGCGGTAGAAGATCGCGACCGCAATACCACCAATGGAGCCGGCTGCGAATGCCCAAAGAATGCTACTTCCGACCGGAAATTGCAGACCGAGAGTGAGGGCGAGCGCGGCAGTGAGCACCATGCCGCTCGCGTGCACGATGGATGTGAATAGGAACGCATTGGCGCGGCGGGCGCCGATGCCCCCAAGGTAGTCGCTGACCCCCCAGACGCCGACGGCAGTCAGGCTGAAGGCTGCGGGAAGATATGAAGTGGGAATCGACACGGAAATCGACACCGAAGTTCGAGATTAGCACGCGCAAGATATTGCTGAGGCTCGATGGCAGAGCCGGTAAGCGGGATTGGTGAGGTTTATCCTAATGAATATGAAGGCTGCAGTATTGCACTCTCCGAAGAAGATCACGGACGGTCCTTTGCGGATCGAGGAGGTTGCGCGTCCGGAGGCCGGTTCGGGGCAGGCGCTTCTGCGCGTGCTGGCTTGTGGAGTTTGCCGAACCGATCTGCATATCGTGGAAGGGGAACTCGCTTCGTTGCGCTCGCCGTTGATCCCGGGACATCAGATCGTGGGAGAAGTTGTTGGCGGAGACGCGGGGCAGATTGCTTCGGGGACTCGCGTTGGTGTTTCGTGGATTGGCGGGACGGATGGCACTTGCTGGTATTGCCGCAATCATCTTGAGAATCTTTGTGACTCGCCTACGTTCACCGGCTATAGCGTGAATGGAGGCTATGCGGAGTTTGCGACGGCTCGGCGGGACTTTGTGTTTCCACTGCCTGCGGAACTTGATCCGCTGCATGCCGCGCCGCTCTTGTGCGCGGGGATTATCGGGTTTCGCGCTTTGCGCGTGGCGGGCGTTTCGGCGGGAGACAAGGTTGGGTTGTTTGGGTTTGGGGCTTCGGCGCATCTTGCGATCGAAGTGCTGCATGCGTGGAAGTGCGAGGTATATGTTTCGACGCGGGGAGCTTCGCATCGCCGATTGGCGGAGTCGCTGGGGGCGAAGTGGGTTGGAGCGGAGACGGACAAGCCTCCGGTGGAACTGGATCGGGCGGTTACGTTTGCTCCTGCCGGCGATGTGGTCGTGGCGGCTCTGGCGAGTTTGCGCAAAGGCGGAGTGGTGGCGATCAACGCGATTCATCTTGATCGCATCCCGGAGTTCGATTACGACCGGCTGCTTTGGGGAGAGCGCCAGATTCGCAGCGTGGCGAACATGACGCGTGACGATGCGCGGGACTTTCTGAAACTCGCCGCGGAGATTCGGCTGCGGCCGCAAGTCACGACATTTGGGCTTGATCAGGCGAATGAAGCGCTGGCGGCGGTGAAAAGGGACGCCATCGATGGGGCGGCGGTGCTTCTCCCCTAGCGGTTTTACTTGCTGAATCCTTTCCCCGGTACGGCTATAATGGCGCACCCATGCCACTGACTCCCGGCACCAAACTTGGACCTTATGAAATTCTGACGCCGCTCGGGGCGGGCGGGATGGGCGAGGTGTATCGCGCTCGCGATACGCGGCTGGGCCGCGAGGTTGCGCTGAAGATTCTTCCCTCTGTCGTTTGCCGGCGAAGCGGACCGGTTGCGCCGATTCGAGCAGGAAGCGCGGGCGGTCGCGGCGCTGAACCATCCAAATATTCTGGCGATCCATGACATCGGGGAGCAGGAGGGGGCGCCGTTCCTGGTCTCCGAACTTCTCGACGGAAACAGCTTGCGCAGCGAGCTTGACAATGGCGCGCTCCTGCCGCGGAAGGCCGCGGAGTATGCAGTGCAGATTGCGCACGGGCTGGCGGCGGCGCACGAGAAGGGAATCATCCATCGCGATTTGAAGCCGGAGAATATTTTCATCACGCGCGACGGGCGGGTGAAGATTCTCGACTTTGGGTTGGCGAAGCTGGCTTCGAAAGGCGAGTCTTCCGCGGCCTCGGCTGGATTGACCTTGACGAGTTCGCCGACCGAAGCGGGCATGGTGATGGGCACGGCGGGCTATATGGCGCCGGAGCAGGTGCGTGGAGCGGCAGTGGATTCGCGCACAGATATCTTTGCCTTTGGTGCGGTGCTGTATGAGATGGTGTGCGGGCAGCGGGCGTTCCGGCGCGAGACGGCGGCGGAGACGATGACTGCGATTCTGAAAGAAGAACCGCCGGAGTTTGCGGAGATGGCGCTGGCGCATCCGGTTTCGCCGGGGCTGGAGCGCATTGTGCGACGCTGCCTGGAGAAAAATCCGGAGCAACGTTTTCAGTCGGCGAAGGACCTGGCGTTTGCGCTGGAGGCTCTGAGCGGAACTACGTTTCGCACCGGGGCGCACGCGGCGGTTGCGGCTCCGGCTGCAAAGAAGCCAGGGTGGGTGTTGGCGGCCATTGTCGGATTAGTGGCATTGGCAGCGGGCGCGGGCATCGCGTGGCGTATGCGTCCGGCAGTTCCGGCGCCACCCACGTTCTCGCGAGTTTCCTTCCATCGCGGCGAGGTGATCCGGGCGCGGTTCGCGCCGGATGGGCAGACGATTGTGTATGGGGCCGATCTCGAAGACGGAGGCCGCGATACTTATGTGATCCGGGAAGACTATCCGGAATCGGTTCCGGCCGGACTGCACGGCGGCCTGCTGCTTTCTATTTCAAAGCAAGGGCAGATGGCGGTGGTAGTGCGTCCACACTTTGTGGCCCACTACCAGTGGATCGGTACGCTCGCGGTTTCGCCACTCGGAGGGAGCGCGCCCCGCGAGGTTCTGGAGAATGTCGCCGATGCCGACTGGACGCCCGATGGCAACGGCATGGCGGCCATAGTCTTCAACCAGGGGCAATGGCAGGTGCAGTTCCCGATTGGCAAGGTGCTGTTTCAGGGAGACCATTGGATCTCCGAGATTCGTGTTTCGCCGGATGGTAAGAAGGTTGCGCTCTTTCGGCATCCGGTCAGCAACGATGACCGCGGCGATGTAATCGTGGTCGATCGTGCGGGGAGCATCGAGACTCTCTCGAAAGGATGGGAGGCTTTGGAGGGCCTGGCGTGGTCGCCATCCGGCAAAGAGATTTGGTTTTCCGCGGCGCAATCGGGCGAACAATTCTGTATTCATGCCGTGACCGTATCGGGCCACGAACGAACCGTTCATTGCAGCACGGCGTCGACGCGAATTTTCGACATCGCGCCCTCAGGCCGGGTTCTGGTGTCCGCGGAAGAGCGCGAGGTGGGGATGACACTGCACGAGCATGGCACCAACCTCGAGCGCTCTCTCAATTGGCTCGACTATCCGGTTGTTCCGGCGCTCACTCCGGACGGGAGCATGCTGCTGTTCACGGACTCCTCGGAGCGAGCCGGAAATACTTACGAAGTGTATGTACGCAAGACGGACGGTTCCGCGCCGGTCCGCATCGCGGAAGGCGGCTACGGTTCGGATATCACCGCCGACGGAAAATGGGCGCTGGTGTCGATGCCAGACGATCCCTCGGATCGTATTCGCATTGTGCCGGTTGGTCCCGGCCAGGCGCAGACGCTGCACTGGGATGGCTTTCATCCCATTTGGGCGACCTGGTTTCCGGATGGAAATCGCATTCTGATCGCGGGCAATCATACGAACGAATCGGCGCGTTTATTCGTGACCGACCGCAATGGCTCGACGCCAAAGCAGGTCTCAGCGGGGAACGCCCCGTTCGCGGGAGTCGCGCCTGACGGAGACTCGGTCGTTCTTTTTAAAGACAAGGCAATGGTCATCGGGTCGGTCGCGGGCAAGGCGCCCAGGCCGATACCGGGCATGACATCGGACGAGCTCGTGGCAGGCTGGGCTTCGGACTCAAAGCACTTGTTTGTGCAAGAGGTCACGGCGATGGGCGCAAACATTTATAAAGTCGATGTGGAATCAGGCAAGCGCGAGCTTTGGCAGGCGCTTACTCCCAAGGACAGCGTCGGCTTACAGCCCATGAACTTTCCGGCCGCCATAACCCAGGACGGCCGCTGGATGGTCTTCATTCACCGCAATTATCTGGGCCAGCTCTACTCGAGCGATACGATGAAGTGAGCAAAGCGGACGACGCGGGCAAGCTCAGCAACGCTTACCGAATTAATGGCCGGAAGCTTGATTAAGTCACAGAACGTCGGGCCAGGAGGGCAGGCGCGGTCCTCCGTTTGCTCGCGAGCGCGATGTAATTCAAAACAATGTGACTTCTTTCCTTGACGGCCGGTTACTTCCATCCGATACTGCATCCGATTAATCAATTTCCCGCCGTTTTGCGTTGAGGGGCGCGGACCACGGGAAAGGCGGAATTGCGCGCCGCGGAGTTGTCTTCGTCCCCCGGAGTCTGTAATTCCCGCCAGCAAGTTCCAAAGACAAAAGAGCTAGAGACCGAGGGAGAGGTGGGCATGTTCCGAAGCGTCAGGTTGCTGTACCTGGCAATTCTTGCCGGCGTGCTGGTGTCGAACGCGAAGGCCAATATCGGCTTTCAGCCGGTATCACAAGAAGAGTTGAAGATGACGGGCGAGCCGGCGGCGCCGGGAGCGGCGGCGATCATCCTGTATCGGGAGGTGGACCGGGACGACAACACGTACACCTCTCATGAAGACAATTACTTTCGTATAAAAATCCTGAAGGAAGAAGGGCGTAAGCGTGGCGACGTCGAGATCCCGTTTTTCAAAGGCGAGTTCGATGTTGTCGCCGTGAAGGGCAGAACGATTCGCCCGGATGGCACGATCGCCGAATTCGACGGTAAAGTTTTCGAAAAAGAGATCGTCAAAGGCAGGGCGGGCGGCAGGCAATTCAAGTATCTGGCGAAGACTTTCACTCTTCCGGATGTGCAGGTGGGCAGCGTGATTGAATACGCCTACACGATCGACTTCAAGGAACATCTTCTTTTCGACTCGCACTGGATTTTGAGCGATGAGCTGTTCACGAAAAATGCGCGCTTCACGATGAAGCCGTACTCGGGAAATAGCTGGCAAAGCCTTGTACTCCATTGGAACTGGCAGCATCTCCCTCCCGGCACCGCTCCACCCAAGAAAGAGCCGAATGGGATAATCCACATCGAAGCCAGTAACATCCCGGCTTTTGAAGAAGAAGATCACATGCCTCCTCCGGACGAATTGAAGGCGCGAGTTGACTTCTACTGGGAAGACGCGCTGCAGGACAAGGACGCTGCGAGTTACTGGAAGCGAATCGGCAAGAAATGGAACGGGGACCTGGAGAGCATTGTGGGAAAGCGCGGGGCGATGGAGCGCGCGGTCTCAGAGATTGTCTCGCCGAACGATCCCCCGGAGGTGAAGCTGCGCAAGATTTATGACCGGGTACAGCAGTTGCGCAACACCTCCTATGAGATCCAGAAGACGGAGCAGGAGCAAAAGCGGGCCAAATTGAAAGAGGTCGATAACGCGAATGTGGAAGAGATTTGGAAACGCGGCTACGGAAACGGAATTCAACTGACGTGGCTCTACCTGGGGCTGGTACGGGCCGCGGGGTTTGAGGCGTATGGCTGCTGGGTTGCGAGCCGCAACGAGTATTTCTTCAATCCGAATTCCATGCAGAGCAGAAAGCTGAATTCGAATGTGGTCCTGGTCAAGCTGAACGGCAAAGACATGTATTTCGATCCGGGCGGCGCGTTCACGCCGTTCGGCTTGTTGGTCTGGCCGGAAACGGGGGTCGCGGGTCTGCGGCTCGATAAGGATGGCGGAACATGGATCCAGACCATCCTCCCGGCGGCCACCGAGTCGCAGATTCAGAGGGCCGGGAAGTTCAACCTTACCGACACGGGCGAACTGCAAGGGAAGCTGACGATCACTTACACCGGGCTCGAGGCTTTATATCACCGACTGGAGGTGCGGCACGACGACGATGTCGAGCGAAAGAAGTACATGGAGGAGAGGGCAATCTCGGAGATCGGGGTCGGGGCGGTGGCGGAACTGACAAACAAACCGGACTGGACGAGTTCGGAGACGCCGTTGGTGGCGGAGTTTGACCTCAAGATTCCCGGTTGGGCCTCGAGTGCCGGGCGGCGTGTGATGATCCCCGCGGCAATCTTTACGGCCGGCGAAAAAGGAGTGTTTGATCACACGAATCGTGTGCATCCGATTTACTTCGATTATCCAAACGTCAAAGCCGACGATATAACGATCGATCTTCCGCTCGGCTGGCATGTCAGCAGCCTGCCATCAGGCAAAGACCAGGATGGCCACGTGGTTCGCTATACCATGAAGGCCGAAAAGACCGGAGAGACCCTCCATTTGACAAGAACGTTGACGATCGACGCGATGGGGCTGGACGTGAAGTATTACGGGGCCTTGCGGGAGTTCTTCCAGGGAATCAGGACCGGCGATGCGGAACAGATCATGCTGCAACCGGGAGATATCCATGCCAGCAACTAAGAAAAAGGGTACGAGGCTGGGGCTCGCGCTAGGGATCGCAATGCTTGCCTTAGGGGCCGTGCCGCGAGCGATGGCGGGCAGCGAGGCTCCACAGTGGATGCACTCGCTGGTGGGAGTCACCGTTGCCCAAATACGACGAGAAGACCAGTGCGGTTCTGCTCTATTCGGAGACGAATGTGACGGTTTTGTCGGAGGACAAGGTCCGGACCCACGTGCGCGAGGCCTACAGGATCCTGCGTCCGGAGGGACGGAACAGGGGAGTCGTGGTTGTCTACTTTGGTAGGAGCACAAAGATTTCGGGCTTGCACGGATGGTGTATTCCAGCGCAAGGAAAAGATTATGAGGTGAAGGACAAAGACGCGTTGGAGACCACCGCGGCGGAAGGGGCTGAGCTCTTCACCGATGCCAAGAAGAAGATCCTGATGATTCCGGCCGCCGAACCCGGAAACACTGTCGGCTATGAATATGACATTGAGGATCAACCATTCTGGCTGCAGGATACATGGCGGATTCAGGGATTCGATCCGGTGCGGGAAAGCCATTATTCATTACAACTCCCGGCAGGATGGGTATTCAAGTCCTCATGGATTGCGTACCCGGAAGTGAAGCCGGATGAAAACGGCGGACAGTTGCAATGGACGGTGCACGACGTGGCAGGGATCCGGCCCGAGGACGACATGCCACCCTGGCAGGGGTTGACGGCACAGATGATTGTTTCTTTCTTCCCGTCAGGAGGGTCGCTGCGCAAGCACGAGTTTGCGAACTGGGAAGATATGGGGGCGTGGTATGCAAATCTGATTAAAGACCGGGTGGTTGCATCGGAACCAATTAAGCAGCAAGTCGCGACGCTCACCGCCGGCAAGAGCACTCAACTGGAAAAGATGCGAGCTATCGCCCAGTTTGTACAACACGATATTCGCTATGTCGCCATCGATCTCGGGATCGGCGGATGGCAACCGCATCCCGCTCCCGAAGTTTTTGCAAACCGTTACGGCGATTGCAAAGACAAGGCGACTCTCATGCGCGCGATGCTGCGCGAGATCGGCGTGGATTCCAACCACCTGGCAATCTATACACAACGAGGCGCGATCGGCCGCGATACCCCGGCGCATCACGGATTCAATCATGTGATCCTAGCGATCCGGTTGCCGGACGACGTTGACGACCATTCGGTTGCAGCAGTTTTTCACGACCCGGCGCTAGGAAGAATATTGTTCTTCGATCCCACGGACGAGGTCACTCCTTTCGGCCAGATTCGCGGAGAGCTGCAATCGAACTATGGGCTGCTGGTAACAACGAACGGCGGCGAACTGGTGGAGTTGCCGCAACAGCCGTCGTCGATGAACAGCATTCAGAGAGTCGGGAAACTTGCGCTCGATTTAAAAGGAACGCTAAGCGGCGACGTGAAGGAGACGCGAGTTGGAGATAGGGCTTGCCGGGAGCGGTGGCGATTGCGGACCGTGACTAACAACAAGGACCGCATTAAGCCGATTGAAGATCTATTAGGTGGATCGCTGGCGAACTTCCAGATCACCAAGGCAAGCCTGATCAATCTGGACCTGGCGGATCATCCTTTCGGATTTGATTACAGCTTTCAATCCCGTGACTATGCGAAGATCGCCGGCAATCTGCTTTTAGTGCGGCCGAGAGTGCTCGGAGATAAGTCGTCAGGTGTACTGGAAACCAAGGAGCCGCGCAAATTTCCTTTCGAGTTTGAAGGGCCATCGCTCGATACGGACAGTTTCGACATCACGCTGCCACCGGGCTACGTGGTGGATGAGTTGCCGCCGCCCATGGACGCCGACTACAGCTTTGCCAGCTACCATAGTAAGACGGTGGCGAACGGGAACGTCCTCCACTACGAGCGCAATCTTGAGATCAAAGAGTTGAGCGTGCCGGTGGAGAAAATCGAACAACTGAAGACGTTTTACCGTGTCATTGCGACCGATCAGCGGAACACGGCAGTACTCCGCCCGAGTGGGCCGGGTGGGAACTGAGGCTCGCAATCGCTTTGCGGCCGAGAATCAGTCTCCGGCCGCCATCTCTTCCGCGCCCTGCCACGTCTCCTGACCGACTGGCGGCATTTCTGGCGCTCCGCTTGCTTCGTTGCGCAGTTGGGCTTCAAGGGCGGCTAGCTGACGTTCGATGTCTTCGTTGGCCTGGCGTTTGCGAATTACTTCGTCGCGGTAGCGCTGCAGGAAGTAGTCGATGGTCTCCACGCGAATCTTGATCGAGCCCGAAGGCTTATTCTCATCGAGGTCCTTGAAGCAGAAATAGGGCGTGCCGGATTGCTCGATGATGCCTTCGATTACGCCGTAAATGGGAGCGTCGTGCCCGCACTTGAAGCTGGAGATTTCGAGCGCCACGAGATTCGGATGGCGCGCCGTGAACTTCGCCGCCCAGACTTTGTGGTTGGTGCTGCACGAGTAGGAATTTTTCCACGCGTCCGTGATGTCGAGCGGGCTGGTGACGACGCCGGCGCGGACCTCTTCACCGAAAAGGCGTTCGAGCATGTCATCGTCGAGCGGGAGCGTGTTCTGCGAAAAGATCGGGTAGCCGAGCTTCTGGAACTCGTCCAGGATTTCGTGATTGAGGCCGGGATCGTGGTGATAGGGGCGGCCGAGCATGACGATGCCGATGCGGTCTTCGCGCTCGAGTTGATCGAGGGTCTGGCGAGCGCGGCGGCGGATGCTGGTCTCGTAATCTTTCAGCGCAGCGAAACCGGATTCGACGGCGCGGTCATTTTCTTCGAGCGACAGGCCGAGGATCGGATTCAAGGATTGCAGGATCTGGTGCGCGAAGAGTTTGCGGTCAGCAAAGTTGAGCACCGGGTCGATGTACTTGACGTTGTTCTCGGCGAAGACATCGTTCTCTTTGGTGAAGGCCGCTTTTACGGTTTCAGGCGTTGCAGTCACGGTCGGGCAGGCGTTTGCGGCGACGATCTTTACCAGCGGCGAATGCAGGACGTCGTACATCGGAAAGAAGATGGCGTCGAGCGGCTTCTTGCGATGCTTTTCCTGAATCAGGTTGTAGACGTGCGAGATGCCGATCTTGGCGGGGAAGCAGGGGTCGATGGCGCCGCGGCTCGCGCCGGCGCGATAAAGTTCGGAGCTGGTGTAGTCGGAGTAGATGATGTTCTCGGGCTGCACTCCGAGGCTCTCGAAGTACGCATTGAAGAGCGGCGCGTAGGTGTAGATATTGAGCACGCGCGGAATGCCGATGCGGAGGTTCTTTCGATTCTCCATGAGCGCGCGCCGTTCTTTGTCGCCTTTGCGCCAGCCGACCCAGTTTTTTGTCGGCAGCGGGTCGGCAACGGACTTGGCGTTTGTGGGACGGAAAACTTCTTTCGAGGCGTAGTCGACGTAGTTCGGATGCTTGGCGCGGATCGCGTCGAGACCGGACTTGATGTCCTTCATGTCGTTGACGTCTTCGACTGTGCCCTTTTCGCAGGTGGCGATGATGAGGCGCTGCTCGCCGTGCATGAGGGGAACCTTGGTGACCTTCTGGATCGGCACAAAGCTCATATCGTCTTTCGGCTTGGTGCGAATGTCGATGAAGGTGCGCAGGCAGTCGTTCTTACAGAAATGGCAGCGCGTGTCTTCGTTGCGCGTGGTGCGGTATTCGATTTTGCGGACGGCGTCGAGGCCGACGAAGCTAGTTTGACGGCCTTTGCGCCAGAGGCGTAGCGATTCCTGCGCGGCGCCGATCGCGCCGGATTCGCCGCAATGTTCGTGGACGATAATTTCTGGTTGCTTGCCGGTGGCGCGGAAGCTGTTGCGGATGAAATCGACTTCCGCTTTGACGACCGCGAGATTGTTTTGCGTACCGCCTTGCAGCACGAAGCGAGAGCCGAGCGCGGCCAGATTTGGAATACTGGCCACGTAGAGGAACACGTTCTTCGGCAATACCGCGGCGAGGCCGGCGAGAATCTCCTCCGCGCGCCATCCCTGGCGCTGGAAGTTCACGATGTCAGACTGCATGAAGACCGCGCAGCCGTAGCCGAAGACCGGCATGGCCTGCGCAGAGAATGCGAGATCGGCATACTGCGTGACGTCGAGGCCGAAGCCTTCGACGGTAGATTGCAGGAAGTATCCGTTGCCTGCGGAGCATTGCGTGTTGAGCTTGAAATCCTTCACGCGGCCGTTGTGCAGGATGATGATCTTGATGTCCTGGCCGCCGACGTCGACGATTACATGCGGATCTTCGTAGAACTTCAGCGCCGATTCGGTGTGTGCGACTGTTTCCACAAGAGCTACGTCGGCGTTGAGAACGTCTTTCAAAATATCTTTCGCGTAGCCGGTGGTCGCGACGCCTAAAACTTCGAGCTTGGCATTTTGTGCCTCGACCTGGCCGCGCAAGTTCTCGAACATTTCGATTGTGTCCTGGATCGGATTACCGTTCGAGAGCTGATAGGTCTTGCAGAGGATGTCGCCGCTTTCATTGAGCAGCACGGCTTTTGTCGAGGTCGAGCCGCCATCGATCCCGATGAAGCCGGCGACGGTCGAGTTCTTCTGGAAGACAGCGGGCGTAAATTTCTTGCGGCGATAGGCTTCTTTGAAAACGTCAAATTCGGTGCGATCTTCGATCAGGCCCTTGCCGCCGGACTTGGCTTTTTCTTCCTGGCGGCCGAAGTCGATGTAGTGAACCAGGTTTTCGTAGCCGCGATAGCAGCCCACGCAGTCGTCTTCAGTGCGACCGAACTCGACCGCGCCGAGCGCCGCGAAATATTGCGCGTTCTGCGGAACTTTGATCAGGTCTTCGGGCTTCGAGCCTTCGGGAACTGCGATTTTGCGTTCCTTCCACATGCGAGGGATGTTGGCCTGCCACGCCTCGCGCATGCCTTTGATGAAGCTGTTTGGTCCGCCGAGGAGCAGCACGTGCGGGCGCAACGTATGGCCACGCGTGAGGACGCTCAGGTTCTGCAGGACGATGGCTTCGAAGAGTGAGGCCATCAGTTCGTCGGGAGGCGTACCGACTTTTTGCAGACCGTTGATGTCGGTCTCGGCGAAGACGCCGCACTTGCCGGCGACTTTATGCAGTTTGATGCCGTTATATTTCTGCTGGGCCAGCAGGTCAGTCGGGATCTTCAATTTGGCGTTGATCTTGTCGATGACCGCGCCGGTGCCGCCGGCACACTTGTCGTTCATCGACGGAATTTTCTTTTTACGGCCGGTTTCTTCGTCGTCCTTGAAGACGATGATCTTGGCGTCTTGCCCGCCGAGTTCGATGACCGAATAGACCTCTGGGTGCAGCTTTTCTACTGCGAGCGAAACTGCCGTTACTTCCTGTACGAATTTTGCGCCGATCTGGTCGGCGATCGCGCCCCCACCGGAGCCGGTCATGAACATGCGCGTGTTGTGCGTGTTGATGCCGACCTCGGCCTCCATGCGCTTCAGGAATTCAAGGGTCTTTTCCGGCTGCTTGGTTTCGTGACGCTGATAATCCTGCCAGAGAGCCTGATCGCTGGCCGCATCGACGACAACCGCTTTCACCGTGGTCGAGCCGACGTCGAGGCCCACCAAAAACTTGATTGCGCGATCGTGGCCATGCACGGGGCCACTCTGGGGCCGGGGATGGCGAACAGGATGAACTTCGGGTTCGAGCGGCGCGATCTGAATTAGCTGCGGACCCTTATGGTCGTGCATGGGTTCCTTTCTGGCTCCTTACGAAAATCAAAGTCAAACTCTCTAACCGCAGAGGAAGCGGAGGAAAGCCGCAGAGATCGCTGAGAGCAATTCTATGTGAACGACCTCTGCGAACTCGGTGATTCTAGTCACCCGATACGGCCGGGACCGCCTCAACCCGCACGCGCGATTTCTTCCAGAAGTGCGTGTCTCTGTTGATGCGATCGTTGACGTGCAAGATGAACTGCGCGGCTGTGCCCGCAACCCCTTCGCGATGGGGCACGTGATAGAACGGACGCTTCAGCTCGGGATGTTCGTCGATGTAGGAGCGAATTTCGTTCATGGTCTTGCCCGTCTGTTTCAGGCATTGTTCGAACTCAGTTTTCGCCTTGACCTTGGCTTCGCCGAGCGCCATCTGGACGCGGCTGTGGGCATTGACTTCGCCTTCGCCCGAAGTTTCGATGGGCAGGAAGATCATGTCTTTGAATTTGTTTATGACGGCGGATTGCACGCCATCCGACTGCGAAGACGGCATGCAGCCAAAGGGCTTGAGCGCCAGCACCATGTGGCACATTTTGTGGACGGTGTAATAGACGTTCTTGCCGACTTCGAGGTGTCCCTCTCCGCCGCGCGCGAACTGGTTGTAGAACGGATTTGCGAGATCGGCGAGTTCCTTCTGGGGCGCGAGGTGATGCGTAATTCCGCCGAGTTGCTTGATGGTGCGGTGATAGAAGAAGCTCCACATGCGCTCGCCGGCGCCGATGCCCCACAGCTTTTTGTGCAGGCCGATGTAGTTGGCGAAATTCTTTTTGACTTCGTACCACTCGGGATTGCGATGCGGCCGGTTCACCGGCCACTTCGCAATGGCATGCGCCTTCGCCTGATACATCAGGTAGGCGACCCAGGTTGCGATAGGCTCGACCAGCACCTGCGCGCCTTCGCGTTCGAGGAAGTCGAACATGTGGAAGTTGCCGTCGCCTTCGGTGATCTGCGCCCAGAACTCACCGGTGATTTTGACCAGCGGCTTGACGCGCGTGCGGTCGATTTCGATGGAATCCATCTTGTCGCGCGCCGACTTCAGCGCGTTCAAATAATCCTTGCCCCACATGTGCTCGTGCCATTTGCCGAAGACGTTGGCAGTGTTGCGGAGAATCTTGTTGCTCTTGAATTTCGGCTTCGCCCAGTTGGGCGCGCGTTCCTCGATCTCGAAGGAATCACGATCCTTCAGGTCCTCACAGAGGCCGTCGACCGCCTCGCGGAAGACGCGGTCGGTCTGGCCCTGGTGCGCTTCGTACGGACGAACCTGGTAGATGAGGTCGTTGATCACGTCGCCGAGGTGCATGGCGTTTAACATGCCAAAGCCAAAGTCGATGGTGAACTTCAGGCCGGGCTCGCCGGAGGCGGCCTTGATACCATCGCTATCTTTGAAGAGCAGCACGCGGAAGCCGTCGAAACCGGCGTTCTTCAGTGCGAAGCGATACTCGGCTTCATACATGCCAAAACGGCAGGGGCCGCAGGAGCCGGCGGTGAAGAAGACGTAGTTGTCGAGGATCTTCTGGCGCGGAATGCCCTCTTTTTCGAGGAACTGTAAGTATTGAACCAGATTGCCGACGGTGAAATACGTCGGATTGCATTGGCCGTTGTTGCCGAATTCCTTTCCGGTCTGGAAGGCGGCGACGTTCGGAACCGGCAGTTTTTCGCAGCGATATCCACAGCCCTGAAAGACGGCGCGAATCAAGTCCTCGTGCTTCCAGGTGAAGCCGCCAAACAGAATGGTGACCTGCGCGCGCTCCTCGGCGGTAAAAGCGCGCTCGATGGGGCGATGGAAGTGACTGGGTTGATCGAGCCCAGCAATCTTGCGGAGACGCGCGCGCTCGGTGGCAAGGCGCTGTTTGATTTCCGAGTCATTTTCAATCTGGACGAGATTCGTCGCCATACTTTCCTCCGGCGTTGTGTTGAGAAGTTGCGATGTGAGACGGCAGACGAGAGCGGGAATCTTTCAGGAGCAGAGTAGCAGACAGGGCATTCGGCGAGGCGGGACGAGAGGGCATCCCGGAGGTCGCGAAAGAACTTGCACTCAACAACATTCGAACTCCAGCGAAAGGATAGGAGGTTCGAGTCTTACGCCGGCGAAACAAGGGCCCAACAACGTTTCGCGAGCGCCGGATGTGCCGCTAAAGCGATATCGGATGCGAGCGCACGGGCCCAGGTTGCAGAAATTTTCCCCACCCGAAAATGAAGCAACAGCGCAAAGTTAAAAAGATATTTAGCAGAAATTGATTGCCCGCGCAAGCACCGTAGTCCGCCAAGTAGCTGGATAAGGGATGCGCATTGGCAGACATCGGCGCTGGAAAAATCTCCGGACGGCATCGATGTAGAAACAAAACATCGATCTGGCCGGAATTGGTGGCGGCGGTTGGACTCGAACCAACGACCTACGGATTATGAGACCGTCGCTCTAACCACCTGAGCTACACCGCCAACATTTTTGCGAGGCTCTGTGACTGGCTTACCAAGGAGTAAGCGCATCCACGGAAGCAGGCGGTTGCGGCGGGACAGCGCGAAATTTGGCACGCGCATGACCAGAACGTCTTCACAACCGTGGTTTTGATTGTAAATGCAGACGCGGCCGGTCGCAACGATCCTGTCAACGGCTGCCAACTGTGTGCGAGCCGCCCGCAGGAAGGTTTGGTCCGACGCGCCCTTCCGGTGCGCGCGCCTACAGGGAATTACGGATTGACCAACCCGTAGAGATGCCGGATAAAAACAGTAGTCTCTACGGAGAATCCCCATGAAGAATTCCATGCCCAAGCCGGAAACTCGCGCCTGGCGATCCCTATATAATGCCGCTCTTTTTGAGGTTGATGGCTCCAAATTGCCGGAGCGGATCGCGCAGGCCGAGGCGGCGCTGGTCCTGCGGGCGCGCGAGCTGTTCTATGCGGCGGGCGATAATATTGAAGAGGAAGAGGCGCTCGACGATGCGATGTATGCGCTGCGGGCGCTGCGAAATACTTATCAATGCCCGCGGGCGGGAGTGGAATCCAACCGCGTCGCGGCCTGATGGTGAGAGGGCGGAGCGAGGATTTGATTTCCCTTTTCAAGTCTGCACTCCGATACTTCTGGCGATCCGATGTTGTTGGATCGATGTTTATCAGTCGGATAATACATAGAAAACCCTATTGCTCTCCCCTCTCCAGGTTGGGTTATAACCTACGCTACCAGTCCCCGCCTGACTTCGAATCCGCGTTGATGAGGTACTAACCCGAAGTTCTTGAGTCATTCGTAAGGAGAGGTAGAGGGGTGTGACTGCGTTTATTTTTCCGGGGAATTTTCATGAAGAAAGCTGTCATCGCCGAGCGGCAAATCTCGCCCCAAAACTGGAAATCGGTTTTTGAAGCGGCTCTGCTGGAAGACAATCCGGATCTTTTCGAGTTGCGGCTACAAAATGCCCGCGATGCCATCGTGGGAGAAATCGAAGGTTCCTTCGAGAGCGCATCCTCTTCGGACCGCCGGCTTCTGCTCGCGGCGCTGAATACGATCAGTGGCCTGTACGAGGCCGATTGGGGGCGGCCGCGTACCCCGCGAGTGCTTGGGCATTCCGCCTAAAACGTCACACGACCAACCCGAGTTTGCGGCCTGTATCAGCCCAGTCCCGTGCGCTATTGCGGCTTCGACCGCATGGAGGCGACTCCCGCCTTTACTTAATACCCCCGTTCCATTGACAATAATGAGTTCGCAAGAAAGCAAGGAGCACTCATGCCCGCAACCGGTGAACTCATTCGAATGATGAATTATGTTGACGACATTGCCGCAATTCTGCGGCGCGTCAACACCTCCCTTCCGACCATGAGCGAGGAAGAAAAAACTCGCCTCGCCGAGTACATCCGCAAGTCCGATCCCAGCCTGGAAAGCGTTCTGAAACAACTCGATAAACAGCTCGACAAGGTGGCCAAGTAGTGGCCGAGGTCAAGACGGTCGCCGTGATCGGCGCCGGCATCATGGGACGCGGAATCGCCCATGCGGCCGCGCTGGCGGGCTGCCGCACGATCCTTGAGGACATCCTTCCGAACGCGCTGCGCAAGGCAGAAAGCGAAATCCGCGCCAATCTAGACAAAGCGGTGGAGCTGGGCAAGGTGAACGCGTCCGAAGCGGAAGCCGCATTCTCGCGCATCGAGTATGGGGGTTCGGTCGACGAAGCGGCACGGCAGGCGGATTTGGTGATCGAAGCGGTGCCGGAGGAGATGGAATCGAAGATCGAGATTTTCACGCTGCTCGACAAGATCTGCAAGCCGACAACGATTCTCGCTTCGAACACTTCTTCGCTGAGCGTGACGGAGATCGCGAGCGTTACCTATCGCGCGAAGAAATGCGTGGGCATGCATTTTTTCAATCCCGTGCACAAGATGAAGCTACTGGAAGTGGTGCGCGCGCTGGAGACCGACGACGAAACGCTGGCGGGGGCGGTGGATCTAGGAAATCGCATGGGCAAGGAAGTCGTAGTGGTGAAAGAGGCGCCGGGCTTCATCACCAGCCGCATCAACGCCATGATCGGCAATGAGGCGTTTTACATGCTCCAGGAAGGCATCGCGAGCGCGGAGGACATCGATAAGGCTCTCAAGCTCGGGCTCAACCACCCCATGGGACCATTCGAACTGGTCGATTTGGTAGGGCTCGACACGCGCCTGCACATCCTCGAATATCTGCACAAAACGCTGGGGGAGAAATTCCGGCCATGCCCGCTGCTGGCGCAGTATGTAAAAGCTGGAAGGTTGGGACGAAAATCGGGGCGGGGCGTTTTTGAATATCCAGAGCAGAAGAGACAATAATTAAACTCATGGATCTCGTCGTCCGTACAACGAATCCCTGAGACGGCTGAGCCAAGTCTTCCCAGCGTAGAGCATTGTAAAATCGTCGTAAACAGTGCGCTCGTCTCTCCGCGTGGGCAGCAACCCCCTCCGAATCTGCATCTGACTCATTCATGAAGGTCTTCCCCTCGGTCATGATGATTCTGTATTTGTCAGCTATGCCAGCTTTCGCTGCGCTGGGCGGAGATGCTGCTTCCATCGATACCGATGTGGCGCAGATGAGGGCAAGCCGCGGCGTCGAGCAGACTGACGCGTACACAGTCCACCAACTCAAGACCCAGAGCGGAACCATGGTGCGGGAGTATCTGTCACCATCGGGGAAAGTTTTTGCGGTGTCATGGCAGGGGCAGTTCGTGCCAGATATGCAGCAATTGCTGGGCACTTATTTCGACAAATATTCCGCCGCGGTGAAGGCCAACAAAGAAGCTCACATAGGACGGCATCCGCTGGACCTGCAGCTTCCGGGGCTGGCCGTGCAGATGAATGGGTATGCGCGCAACTTTCACTTTCGGGCATACATTCCGCAGCAAGTGCCGGCGGCTGCGAAACTGGGAGATATCCAGTGAGGACGAAGTGGGCCATCTCGCGCGCATTTGCAGGACTTGCCATCGCCTCCACGTTCGGATTGCTGGCAGCCTGTGGGGGAGGTAGTGGAAGCAGTACTAAAACTCAACCACCTCCCGGAAACAACGTGGCAACACTTACGGTGAACGGGGGTCCCGCGGCTGGAGTTAATTACGCCGATGCTGCTTTCACCAGCGTTACGGTGTGCGCGCCGGGTTCTTCGAATTGCGCTACGGTGGATGGGGTCCTAGTCGATACGGGCTCGATCGGGCTGCGCTTGCTGGCATCGGCAATTCCATCGCTGACGCTGCCGCAGCTTGCCGGATCGGGCGACACGACTTACTACAACTGCGTAAATTTTGTGGACGGCACGTATCTTTGGGGCCCGGTTGCTCAAGCCGATATTGAAATGGCGGGAGAGAAGGCGAGCACCGCCAGCCTCCAGTTGATTGAGAATCCCACCGCTTTCAGCGTGCCGACTGCGTGCTCGCAGGGCGGCGTGAATCTCGACACGCTATCGGCGCTTGGCGCGAACGGCATTTTGGGAGTCAGTAACTATCCGCAGGATTGCGGGGTCGCGTGCCAGGATTCAGGATCGCCAGACGTGTACTTTACCTGCGGACCCAGCGGACCGTGCTCGTCTTCCACCATTACGGTGGCGCAGCAGGTGATCAATCCGGTGGTGGGTTTCACGACGGATAACAATGGAGTGATCATCGAAATGCAGTCAGTGGACGGCGAGGCGGCGACGGCCACCGGATCGATGATCTTTGGCATCGGCACGGAGACCAATAACGCGCTGGGCTCGGCGACGATTTATCCGATCAACAGCAACGGCTTTTTCACCACAACCTTCAATTCGCAGGGGTTGGCGGAAAGTTTTATCGACAGCGGGTCAAACGGATACTTTTTTCCGGATGCGTCGATTACGCAGTGTGCCGGCAACAGCATTGCACCGGGATTTTACTGTCCCACGAACTCGATGAACCTCGCAGCGCAAAACTTGAGCCAGAGCGGTTCGCAGAACACCGTGAACTTTACCGTAGATAACGCGGTCAACGACTTCAATAATTTTTCGAGCGACTCGGCTTTCGCCAATCTTGCAGGCTCGAACGGGTCATCGAACTGCGGAGGCGGATCGCCGTGCGGTTTCGATTGGGGATTGCCTTTTTTCTTTGGCCGAAATGTGTTTGTATCGATCGACGGGCAATCGGTTCCGTCGGGTGCACCAGCGGCGCCGTGGTGGGCCTATTAGCTCTTTCGCGCGTCCCGTGTCTGGCCGCTACTCGTCATCATCGTCCGCTTTTTGCTTTTGAGGATGCGTGGCTTGCAGCTTCTTGAGAGCTGCCAGCTTCTGCGCCCACTCGTCAGCGGACTTGAGATCGGCTTTGCGGGCGGCCGGATCGTCACAGTGAATGTCGGCGCGCTCCACATAGGACAGACTCATGTAGTTCATTGCGTCGGCATAGGTGGGACGGAGTTCCAGCGCTTTGTTGAGATTATCGATGGCCTCGTCCAGGTTGGACGAGTTCTTATCCCTGACCTCGACGCAGGCTTTTGGGTCCTTGACCGCCAGTGAATCTTCGGCCTTCAGGCCAAGCTTGGTCCGTGCCTGTTTGCGGACTTGCGAGGATAGTGTCCAGTCGATGAGAGCGATGAAGTAATAGGGTTCGGGATCCCGCGGATCCAATCGTTCTGCCCGACCGTAGTAATCCTTGGAGCCGTCGAAATCATTCATCTGGGCCTTGAGTAAGGCGATGCCTTTCGCCGCGGAGAGGGATGATGTCCTCGACATGTCGCCGTCAATCACCCTTTGGTAGTGGCTGATGGCCTGCTCGGCCATTCTGACATTGTCTGGGTTGTCGACGCCCGGAACATACTGTTGTGCGTATACGTCGGCTAGTTTCAGTTGCACAATCACATTCGCGGGAACCATGTCACTGGCGGCCTCAAAATGCTGGATTGCCTCGTCATATTTTCCCTGACTGAGAGCTTGCTGCCCCAGTTGGATCTCACCGGACGCAGTGGTCTGGGCAACAGCGACCGGGACCAACATTGCTGCGCAGATGGTAAACAAGAAACAGAACAAACGACCTCGATGCATAACCAAACCTCTCTTACGAAGTGCAATTTGGATATCCAAACCTCAAATCAGTGCGACCCAGATTTACCGCGAGAGGGTGCCTTGGGGTCGCTCGGAACGGCAGCCAGGCGCTTAGCTTCTGCGCGCTCTGCCGCCGCATCCGCCTTCTGTCCAAGCTGATCATAAATGTCCGCCAGCCAAAGGTGCGCCAATGGATCCTCGGGCTCTAGCGAAGCCGCTTTCTTGAGCGTCAAAATCCCAGCCTGAGGATCTCCTGACCGCGCCTGGGATTGCCCAAGGATGAGGTAACTGCCATGGTCTTGTGGGTCGTACTGCAGCAAGGTGTGGCATTCTCTGATGGCATCCGCCAGACGGTTGGTGCGGGCGTAAGCCAGTTCGAGAAAGCTGTGCGCCTCCACGGCGTTTGGTACCTTCGCGACCAACTTTTCCAACTCAGGAATCGCGGCAGCGTAGTCCTGGGTACTCATCAGGCTCTTAGTCAGCAGGAACTGGGCTTTGGTCTTATTGGGATCCATTTCCAGTGCCTTACGCAAAGCGGGAACAGCGTTTTGAAAGTCCTCCTTCCGCATCAGCCATTCGCCTAACTTCTCATAAAATGCGGCGGTGGGATTTTTGGCGACAACTTGCTCGAGCAGCGCGATCGACTCGTCGGCGTGCATACTTTCCTGCAATAGCTCGGCCCGATGGATCATGTTGGCAATTTCGATCATGTCTTTTGGATCGGGCCCATGGTCGGGGTCGGTTTTCGCGTTATTTCCAGCCGATGTCATGTATCCCAGCGCTCCCAGGTCCGCCTGTGCCGCTGAGTCAAGAGCAGGCCCGGGCGCCTCCCGCTTACTGCTTGTCTTCTGCCGCAGAGCCTGCAGTTGGCTTGCGAGCGTGTCCGCTATCGGCGTGGAGAAGGCCGCCAGGTTATGCTCGGCTTTCGGGTCCGCGGCTTCGTCATAGAGTTCCCGGCGCGGCGCCTGCACGTACAGATATTTCTCTGAGCGCAGGGATCGCAATGCGCTCCAATCAAAACTACGTGGATAATCCGACTGCGAGTAGACCGGCCGGTCATGCCAGGCCTGCGCGGGCGGATTGCCTCCCGCCGTCTCCGCCTTCATCAAGCCCAGCAGTGATTCCCCTTGCATCTCCTGTGGAATGGCGACGCTAGCTCCTTGCAATAGAGTGGGCATCACATCGACCAGTTCTACCTGCTTGTCGATCCGCTTACTGCCGGCACTCGAGTGCGGGAGTTTGATCAAGAGCGGTACCCGGATGGTCTCATCGTAAAGAAAAATCCCATGGGTGTCTTCGCCGTGATCCCCAAGCGATTCTCCATGGTCGGCCATCACGGCGATGACCGCACTGTCGAACAGGCCGCGCGATTTCAGTTGCTGCAGCAATTTTCCAACGACCGCATCCTCGTATGCGACTCCTCCGTCATAGGGAGCCGAAGCATAACGGCTCTTGTAGGGTTCCGGCGGATTGTAAGGATCGTGCGCATCGTACAGATGGATCCAAATGAAAAACGGGCCTTTCGGGTGCTTGTTCATCCATGCCAAGGCGTGCGCCAGCACCACACTCGCCGCGTCTCTCGACGGTACGATAACGATCCTGCCCGGGACCTTCATTGTGGAAACCGGCATCGTAGGTCTCAAATCCGCGATCAAAGCCAGGAGCGTAGGGCGGAGCCGGGTCAAGCACGATCGAGCCGACGAACGCTGCCGTGTGATATCCATTCCCATGCAGGATTTCCGGTCCGTAAGGTAAGTCCTTCGCCAGCGGCACGTGAAAATCGCTTACCTGATGGAATTGCGGATACGTGCCCGTGAGAATGGTGGCGTGCGCCGTTGGAGTAAGGGGAGCCTGAGTATACGCACGAGTGAACACAGCCGATTGCTTCGCCAGAGCGTCAAGATTGGGCGTCAGCCCGCGCTTCGAACCTAGAAATCCCATCCGGTCCGCGCGCGTGGTGTCCAGCGTGACCAGAATAATGTTAGGAGGTCCAGACGCGGGGACGACCGGTTTGGCCGCCGCGGGCGGGTTCGACGCTGCCACGGCACTGGCCACCAGAATCCCAGCCACGCAAAGGAGCGTGCAGCACCCGGCTACGAAAACGCCGAGAAACCTGTCTGCCATGCCACGCGAGGGAGGATAGGTGTTCATCCCGTTGCTCACCGATGGTTGGGAATGTCTTGGCCCGCTTCGGGGTCGGATTGGGGGGCGGTGGGAGTCGCTCCGAGGTGTATACCTTCCGCTCGTTCCCTCTCGGAATCCGCATGCTTTCCCAGCTTCTCGTACACATCCGACAAAAGCATGTGCGGCCCAGGCCGGTCAGGCTTGCCTTTGATCGCGTTCTGGAGCGGCTGAACGGCGCCCTCGAAATCTCCCGTGTCCACCAACGCTCTGCCGAGATTGAGGTTCGCGCCGAAGTTGTCAGGTATCACCGCCAGCACAGTTCGGCACTCTTTGATTTCATCCTGCCGGCGTTTCGCCTTGGCATAGAGGACGATCAGAAAAATGTGAGCTTCCACATTGCCCGGTTCCGCCTTGACCACGTCCTCAAAGGCAGTGGTAGCCTCAGGGAAGCGCTCGAGTCTCATCCAAGCGCGGCCCAATTGCATCTCGGCATGGGTGAAGCCGGGATCGAGTTCGACCGCCTTGCTCAACTCGGGAGCAGCTTTTTCGTAGTCCTGAGCCTCCAGGTAGCAGCCGCCATAAAAGAAATGCAAGACGGCGATGTTAGGGTCTCCTGCAATCGCTTTCTGCATCAGCGGGATCGCCTGAGGACACTTATGGGCTTGAAGCAGGTCGTTAATTTTATTGATCGAATTCACGATTCCGACCTTGTCCTTAGGATCGGCCCCATGTTCCGGGGAGGCAGCCAAGGCAGGATTGTCGCTTTTCGCGATGTAGCCCAGCGCGGTAAGCTCATGGGTCTGTTCCTGGCTGACAACCGTCTTTGGCCTCTCCGCGGCGTTGGTCGTATTCTGTAGAAAATCCCTCAGCTTGGCTGACAGAGTGTCAGCCACGGCAGGCGACGTTTGCGCCAGGTTGTGCTCGGCACCGGGATCGTTCACCTGATCGTATAGCTCGCGGCGCGGCGCTTCTACATAGAAATATTTCCCCGTGCGCAAAGATTTAATCGCGCTCCAGCCAAAGGCGAGATGCCCGTAATCGGCCTCGGAATAGGCGGGGCGATCCTGCCAGGCATTGGCGGCTGTCTTCCCATTGGGAGTGCCCGGTTGCAGGAAGCCGAGCAGAGACTGTCCCTGCACTTTGTCCGGCAGCGGGATGCCGAGCGAGCCCAGCACGGTCGGCATGATATCGGCGAGCTCCACCGTGGTTTCAATGCGCTTCTCCGCAGCTTGATGCGGCAGCTTGATCAGCAGCGGAACATGAATGGTTTCGTCATAGAGAAGGATGCCGTGCTGGTCTTCGCCATGGGCTCCGAGCGCTTCGCCATGATCGGCGGTGATGACTATCAGGGCTCCATCATAGAGCCCCGCAGCCTTCAACTGGCGGAAGAGACTGCCCAACGCCGAATCCATGTAGGCAATCTCTCCGTCATAGAGCGCTTTGGCGTAGCGCGTTTTGTAGGGCTGGGGTGGGTCGTAGGGATCGTGCGGATCGAACATGTGGACCCATGCGAAAAATGGTCCGGCCGGTCGGCTGCCGAGCCAGCCAGTAGCGTGCTTGACTACCTCGCCCGCCCGATATTCGACGCTGTTGTACCGGTCCGGACTGCCCTCCGGTCCCGGCTGGAAGTGGGTGTAGTAGGTTTCAAAGCCGCGATCAAAGCCGGGAACGCTCCACGTTGGGTCGAGGGCCATGGAGCCAACGAAAGCCGCGGTGTGGTAGCCCTTGGTTCCCAGAATCTCAGGCAGGTAGGGAACGGTCTTCGCCAGAGGCATGGGAAAGGCGAAAACCTGATGATACTGCGGATAGGTACCCGAAAGAATGGTTGCGTGAGAGGCGGGCGTAAAAGGAGCCTGTGTATAGGCACGGGTGAAGACCGTGGAGTCCAGCGCCAGCTTATCGAGATTGGGCGTGAGCCCGCGCTTTGAGCCCATGAATCCCATGCGGTCGGCGCGCGTGGTATCCATCGTGATCAGGATGATATTGGGGTAGGCAGCTTCTGGCTGCGCGCTGGGACTGGCAGCTCCGGCCTGCGGGTGGGGACTATCCGCCGCAAAACAGCCAGCTACAAGAGAGACTACGCACATCAAGAAACGAATTCCGCGCATTTGAAAAGGACCTTTATCGTGGGCAGGGGATTAAATTGATTTTACCAAAACCGTCCCTTCGGGGCGCTGCTGCACCCGTGAGGCGACTACCGTCGATTCCCAAACGTGACTGCAATGATCAACGTGGAGGAACGGTAGGGCTCAACAAGAAGGCCACGCGGAGAACCACGTGGCCCTGATGTTAAGACCAGAAGCGCATCAGTTGTAAGAAAGCACGATCGTCAACCCGGCAGGCCCTCCGACTGTTATTCCGTCGGTCGCCGGATAGGTCTCCGTATAATAATGTGCAACCGTGTTCGGATAGACGGTTCCGCGGTAGTCTGTAAAGGAGCCGACCAAGTCGCCGGTCATGATGATATAGCTTGAACCGTCGGAGTTCGTCACCGTATCCATTCGAAGCTGGGTGAAGGTCCCAAAATACGAGCATGTGCCACTGACGGCGTTGCATGCGCCCTTGGCATTTTCAAACACGTTTAGTTCCGTGACCCCGTTCACGGTTTGGATCTCGAGGGTGTTTGCTGAATTACTGAAGCCGTAGCTTGTCCTCTGTTTGGTGGCAAAGAAGCTGACGGTGGCGCCTTCTTGGAAATTATATTGAAGGGCGGATCCGCCCTCGGAGTTCAAAACGTAAACCGCAGTTGACGGTGCGCTAAGTTCCTGGGCTGGCGCAAGGCTGACGAGTAGAGTGGTGGCGAATACACATGCGAACAGCTTGATCATCTTCATCGTTTTTTCCCTGTTCACTCCCCGGTTCTGCCCCCCCTCGTCAGCACTCCGGGGTTTCAGTGATAGCACACTCTGGCACGCGTGTGAGGCAGTGTCAAGGCGGGGCTGTGTGGATAACAAGGTCCGCCTCTCGGCAGGAATCGACACGACCGAAAAGCATCCGCAAGTATGACGCGAGCTCTTGGCCCAAAGTATCCCCAAGCGTTCCGCAAAGGCCGCTCCTACTTCGGACTATCGGCCGGTGCATTCTTGGGCTTCGCGTCGTGGTGAGCCGGATGCACAGGGGCCAAACCCTCCAGCGATTGGCAATCGCGTGGGACTACAAAGAGCGTGGGGTCCTGAGGACCCAGCACTACGTTCTTGTAGCGGATAACCCATTGCCGCACTTTTTCCTGTTGATTCACAATTTTAATGGGAAATCCCTGCAGATCGTCCGCTTCATAGAGCCGGAAATGGGCCGGATGCACAAATTTCTTGTTATGGACCGTGACATCTTCCACGTGGCAGTGATGGCCGTCCACCGTGTCTTCGCCGACTGCGACCCGTTCGTAGGTGTAGCCGGGGCCCGACATGAAAAAAGGAAAAGTGCGGGAATAAAGAAGGGATAATTTGGCGCATCCCCCCGCCGAGAGACCGTAGGATGTCCCTTTTGCCAAATCGTCAACGAAATACTGCGTCTTCCCCTGCTGGACGGCCTGCATCCTCATCAAATCGCCGGAACGGTAGACATATCCATCCCAGTCGCTCCCCGGACTAATACCCCCGTTCTGAATCGCCGAAAACTCGCGGAACCGATCCAGCGGGAATTGGGTTGACTCCGAGGCGGATGCCTGTCCGGCCGGGGCCTGATTTGATGCGGCCGGTGTCTGAGTGGGTGATGAAGGTGACGAAGGCTCCTGCGCCGATATCTGCAGGGTAAGGCAGCCCGCGAACAGCAAGGCTGCGATTGGTCGAATCATCTCTGAGGTTCCTCCCGGGTAATACTATCGCACAAATCCGCTGATGGCGTGCTCAGGCCTTAGGAATGCAAAAAGAAAGCCACGCCGTAATCCGGCGTGGCTTAATGGAACTACATCGATGGTGATTCGTTACCGTTTGACAATGTTGCGGCTCATGCCAGCGGTCGTTTTGCCACCAGCAACCGAGTTCTTTGCCGGAGCGGTCGAGCCGAGGTAGCCGTAGTTGTCACCGAAGTAGGTGCCGGTGTAGTAGCCAGCAACGCCTTCCCAGCCATACTTGCCAGAGAAGCGGCCGGTCTTTTTGTTGGTCTTGCTGTACGCCAGGGACTGGAAAACCGTCCACTGCAGGCCAGAGAACGCTTCGTATTCCGCGTCGTAGATGCCGTCGCCGACAACAACGCCCTTACCAGAAGCCGACTCGCCAAGGTTCGTCACGCTGGCATTGAAGCCAACGATCGGGGAATTGATGGCCAGCCCGCAAGCAGTCGTGATGTCGTCATAGCCGGCAACCACGCCACCGGAGTTATAGTCGATAACGTTGAAGTTGCAATACTGCTCTGTGCCGGCAGAGTTCCAGAAGCTGAACGTCTGCGCCGAAGCGGCTACCGTGCCAATTGCCAAAACCGCGAGAACTACAAGAAGCTTTTTCACTGAGTATTTCCTCCTGGAAGTTTTGTGAATCTAACGTTAGAAGCAAACATCCCGCCGGTGGGGCCCTGCGGGGAAGCAGGAGACCATCACTGGCTGGAGGCAAATCTAGCTCATTCCGGGATTAAGTCAAGCGAATAAGTACCCTTGCTGCGAAATTTTTTTGGAAAGATAAAAAGTTTGCGCTCTTGCGGCAAAATGTCGGCTAAAGCAGTGAAAAAAAGCTTCTTTCAGGCTCTGGGAGCGGTGTTCCGAACGACCAACACGAGGCAGAATTTTGCGCTCGCAGGCAAAATTTGAGTCATGATTTGCGGTCAAAATTTCGCGCGCAAAATTCTCGCGTACCACACCCGGGACTAGACAAGCCGACCGCTCTCGGCTAGCCGATGGCCGGGCTTGCGGGCCATACGTCACCGGTTTATTGCTCGATCAGAACGTGATCCGTAGTCCGAACTCCATTTGCCGGGGCGCGCCGTTGGCGTAAACGCCCGAGCCGGGGAGGACGCGATCGAGCCTCGAGGTGCAGTAGGAGAGGTTGTTGCCGCATACGCCCGGGGATGTCGAATTGTTCAGTGACGTGCCGGGCGAGCCATCGAGAATGCCGCTCAACTGGGCTCCGGGGCCACCATAATTGGCGAGATTGAAGACGTTGAAGACGGAAAAGTGGGGCTCGACCTTGAAGCGCTCTCCGACCGCGAACGGCCAGTTCAGGCGCAGATCGATGGTCTTGAGCCAGTTCGCCTCGGCGGCGCGCCCCGGAACGCCGCAGCTGGGATCGGGCGGATTGCAGGAAGAGATCAGCGGCGCATAGGCGCCGAGGGCGTGCAGTTGGGATGCGCTAAACAGGCCGGCGCCGGCCAGCGCGTCACCGGCGGGCGTCAATTGTCCCGCGACGTTGCGGTTGTAGTAGGCGATGGCACTGTTGATCTTGCTACTGGTGTATTTTCCGGTGGTGCCCATGTATGTGCCCGTCAGCATGTCTCCGACGGTTCCGTCGCCGCTCAGATCGCTGCGGAAGATTTCTCCCGGTACTCCGCCGCCATTAAGCTGTGGAACGTAGGCGGTGAGAGGAAGCGGCGAGGCGAACAGCATGACCGTGGAAATATGCAGCCCGTAAGGCGTTTCGACGGTGGGCGTGAAGGCGATCTGATGCGTGCGGTCGAGTCCCGAGGAGTGGAAGTGCCCGAGATGGGGGCGATTGTAGTCTTGGGCGACGGTGAGAATTGAGTAGTCGCCGCCACTGCCGTTGGACTCGGCAACGTTGCTGCGATAGCGCGAGAGCGTGTAGGCGAGCGCGAAATCGATCTTCTGCACGCGCCGCATAGGATTCGCGCCAGTGGAGGTGTGATAGACCGCGTGCAGCGCCTGGTACTGTGAGCGCCCGCTCGGGAAGTACATGATGTTCGAGCCGACGGCGGGATTGACTCCGCCGAAAGAAGCCTGCTGTGGATTGCCGAAAACATCCTGCTTGTTGAGCACCGAGCAAGGGAAGGGTCCGCAGAAGGAATTGCTGGAGTCGAGACCGTTGCGGGCGAAGTCAGTGATGCTGGCCGTGGGATTGGCCGCGAGATAACAATTAATGGCCGTTTGCGAACTGCCGCCCGCCGATACTGCCGGCCCGCAGCCATAGGGCGTCACGGTGTTGTTGATTGCCGAAAGCTCGGCGGCGTACGTGTTTAGCGAGGGATTAAGGTTTGCGCCATCGGTAAGCAGCGTCGCATCGCCGACATGGTTGGAGTCGATGCCGAGTGGGAACCCGGTGCCCTCGTTGCGCATGTAATCGATCGAGAACATGCTGCGAATGCCCATCTGGCGTTCGATTCCGGCGGTGATGTGGTAGACGCGCGGAGTGCGGAAGGTGGGGGCCAGCATGCCGCCGAAGTCAGCCAGGCTGTTGGCGAGCGAGTAGGTGTTCGGGCCGCCGGTCACGGTGGCCTGATTGGCCAGGAATTGCGATTGCAAATCCTGAATTGCAGTTGAGACCTGCACCGCCGAGCCGCCAGCCATGGGCGTCTGAAGGGAGCCGAGCGGCTGCCCGCAGATTTGGGAGGCAATATCGAGCCCGTCGACGTTGTTCACGACATCCGCATGGCCTAACGCGGCGCTGTCGGGAAACAAGATCGATCCGGTCGGGCACAGCGTCAGGCTGCGATTGTATTGACCATTCGAGAGACGGTTGATGCGGTCCTGATAGGTATTCTGCAGCAGAAAGTTGTCGTAGAAAATGCCCGCGCCGGCGCGCACCACAGTGCGGCCATTGTGCCCGGGATCCCATGCCAGGCCGAGTTGCGGAGAGAAATTGTTGTACGGATTGTGAATGCGATTGCCGAGCGGCTGAAACAGGCCCTGCGTGAACGGAGGCAGATAGCCGAATTGATTGAGGATCAGGTTGTTGCCGGAGCAGGGCGCAGTGGTGACAATGCCGGTATTGATTGCCGAGCAGGGAATGGATGCAAGGTCGCTGTCGCTGCGGTTGGTGTCGTAGACGTAATTCAATCCGAAGATGATGTTCAGGTTCGGCAAAGCGCTGAACTTGTCGCCGAAGTAGCCTTCGATGCGGGTGTCGTTGTGTCCGCCGGTGGAGTGGTTGAAGGCGGAGTTTTCGCTGAAGCCGCCGAGGCCGTTGAAGATCGTAAAGGTGCCGACCGGATAATTCAGAGGATCGAGCGCGCCGCCGGTGAGCAGCGGGTTGCCGTCGATGGCCGAGATGGTAGCCAATCCGTTGGAACTCGTGACCGACGGACCAAGGCCGCCGGGATCGAAGAAGTCCCCCTGATTGATGCGGTGAACGGCGGCTCCGAAGCGGATGGCGTGATCGACGCGAAAACGGGTGATGCTGTCGTAACGGCCGAAGAGGTCGCGCTGGACGGTTTGCCGCGGCCCGACGATCGACGGCCCAATCGAGTACGAGCCCAACTGAATGTGAAAGGGAGCCGCCGGATCGATGAGAGAGGCGCCAAGGTCGGGATTGACCGCATTGACCATTTTTTGAATGCCGAAGCGCGCGCTATGAAGGAAGCGGCCGTGGTTCCAGTCGAGACCGAAGGCGGCGGACGGAACATTAAGCTGGTTGCGGTAACTCGAAAAACTATTCTGGGGCCCGACCAGATTCGCGTTGTCGTAGCCGAGGCGAACGAAGAACTTCATATTCTCGCTGACGTCATAGTCGAGGCGCGCGAGGAACATGTTCTGGCGAAAATAGGCGTCGCGCAACGCAGTGCCGTTCGGAGCCGGGTAACCTACTTCAGTTGGCAGGAGCCCATCCTGTTTGCTGCGCTCGCCGGCGGCGAATACGAACGCTTTGTCTTTAATCACCGAGCCGCCCACTCCGAATCCATACTGCTGGCGGCTGTAATCGGAGCCGTCAGGAAAGCCCGCGAGCCCGAGCGTCTGGTCGCGAAGATTGCCAAAGATGTTGCCGTGCCACTCGTCGCCGCCACTGCGCGTCAGCACGCGGACAGAGCCGGAGGCGTTGAGAGACTGGTAGGTTTCGGGTAGTTCGCGAGAAATGACGACTTCGTGAACCGCTTCCGATGGCAGCGTGTATTCGGCCGCGCCCTTTGTCTCGTCCATGGACTCGATCTCATCGTAGTCGTAGCGCGTGGTGCGTCCGAGATTGCTCTCGATCCCCAGCGTTTGCGTGCCGCTCTTCCCGGGATCGAGAGCTGCGCCGTCGACCACCTGCACGCCAGGAAAAAGTTCGCCTGGGGTAAGGTAATTGCGACCGTTGATGGGCAGTTCTTCCGGTTCATCGCCTGTGTACTGGCTTTGCAGTCGCACCGGGCCGGGGTTGATCCACTCGAGACGGAAATTGGCGGTCGCGGCGGCGCCGGCCGTCACCGTCACAGTGCGCTTCGCGGGGAGCAGATCCCGCCCTTCGGCGACTACAAGGTAGGTGGTCGCCGGCAACTGTTCGCTGACGTAGACGCCCTTCTTGTCGGCGTTTGTTGTGCCGCGCGTCTCGGTCGATTGCGAGGAGTAGGAAATGCGGGCGCCCTCAACCGGATTCCCGTCTTCATCGAGAACGGTGCCCTGAATGGTTCCGGCGGTCGTGTTGTCCGATTCCTGAGCGTAGAGCGACACCGCGGTCAGCGAAGCCAACCAGAGGACGGCGAGGGAGATGAAGAAAAATAAAGCCGCGAGACAGAAAACGCCGAGCGCACGAGCCAGACCATTGAAACAAAGCGCCACTCTCCTGGGAGCAGAATCACCGACAGAACAGAAAACCAATTCCGCGTCTAAAGGTCTTAGTTTCCACTGAAATGGAATAGAACAGTTTACTAGATGCGGTCGCGGAACCGGCGCGATGTCTGCGATTTTTGTAGGGCAACCCCAAGCTCTCAGCTCCGAGCTCAAAGCTCAAAGGAAAGGCGAGGGATCCGCTTGGGTGAACTTCTTCTCCGCGGATTTCACGGATTCTCGCGGATCTGGAACTTATTGGTTGACTTGCGTGGACTTGGATCTGCGAGCTTGGAGCTTTACTTCAGAACGTCCCTTTTCTGGTGTAATAGCCCGCTCGATTGTGTACCTGAAACGGGCCGCCCGCGGGAGGATTTGCCAGACTCACCTGCACGCGCCTGAAATCGGAATCCGAATAGCGGTCGGAGGGATAGTAGGCCAACAGATACTGCGTGCGCAGTTCGTCGCTGATCTTGCGGAAGGCGTCATCCAGCTGGGAAATGGAAGTCGCATAGTAATACTTGCCGCCGGTGTCTCCTGAAATTGTGATGAGGGCGTGCTCGCCGCCGGTATCGCGGCCGGCGCTGGCCTCGATGGGCACCACGATAATGCTGTAGATGATTGCTTCGGCTTCCTGTGCCGCGCGCAGCGCCTCCTTGTAATCGACCTGGCTGACCGTGTCGCCGCCATCGGTAATGACAACCATCACCTTCCGGCCGTCGCGCTTGCTGAGGGCCTGCGAGCCCAGGAAGATCGCGTCGTAAAGCGCAGTGGCCGAGCCGTTGCGGATGTGTTCGATGCCCGAGTCGATCTTCTTCAAATCGGAGGTGAAGGGCACCACCTGATCGACCTCCTCGCTAAATTTGTAGACCGCGAGCCCATCCTGCGGCCGCACGATCGTGTGCGAAAACTTGCGGGCCGACGCCAGTTCGAGCGGCAGATCCTTGCGGGTGCTCAGGCTGGTGTCAATGCCGAGAACGATCGAAAGCGGAATCGCCGACTCCTTGCTGAAGACCGCAATCTTTTGCTCCTTGCCGTTCTCTTGGAGTTGAAAGTTTTCTTTTTGCAGCGACGCGACCGGTGCGCCATGTGGATCGGTGACGGTCACAAACACGTTGACCAGCTTGACGTCAACCTTGAGGGTGGTTTCTGGCTCTTGCGCCAGGGTCGTGCCAACAAGAAGTGACGGAACCAGTAAGTAAGCGATCAGCCTTGAGCCATGAGCCAATACCTTTGAGAATGATTCGTGGCGGCTAGGCCGCAGAGCGCGGCTCGTGACTCGAAGATTTTCCATTGGGCAGATATTCATTTGGATGCGGTCTTGGCTCCGCCTGTGTCTCCCGAGAGGCGGATTTCTTCTGGAAATGGTTCTCCATCGGCCCAAACCGCGCCATCTTCAAAGTACTCCTTCTTCCAGATCGGGACGGTTTTTTTCAGGGTGTCGATGATCCAGCGGCAAGCCTCGAAGGCCGCGCCGCGATGGGCTGAGGCGACCACAATCAGCACGCTCGTTTCGCCGATCTCGAGACGACCCAGGCGGTGGATGATCGATACCGCGCGTACCGCAAAGCGCTGGCGCGCTTCCAATGCCAAGCCCTCCATCTGTTTGAGCGCCATCGCTTCGTAGGCTTCGTATTCCAGATAAAGCGTGCGGCGTCCGCGCGTGTGGTTGCGCACCACACCTTCGAAGACGACGGCCGCGCCATCTTCCGGCTGCTTAAGGTTGGCCAGCACAGCCTCTCTCGCAATGGGCTCGCGCACGATGCGAACCACGCCATCGCCCGGCCCGGCGTCGATTGCCCCACCGCTCACGGGAGGTAGCAGCGCCACTTCATCGCCCGGGAAAAGCTCGCGATCTGCCGACGCGTATTCCTGATTCACCGAGAAGGCGAGTGCGCTCCGCATGGGCTCGATGCGCGGAGTTTGTCGGGCATAGTGCGAAAAAACGTCATTCAGACGCGAGCCTTCGGGCAGGTCGACAACATCGGTGGAGCGCCCGACCAGGTCTTTCAGAACTCCGAAAAAAAGCACGCGAATCTGCATGGATTAAGGCCAAAAGGAAGGCAGTTTCATTCTAGCGTAGCGCCATTGGCACCCAGCAGTGCATGTCCCGCGGTTCGGTTACGCTTGCCGCTTACCGTCCGTCGCCATTACCTGCGTAATCGTGCGTATGGTCACTTTCCGGCATAGGCTTAATAACACGCTCATCTCGAGGAGGCCGCTATCCCGAACGCCAGTCACATCGATGCAGGCCGCAGCGCGTCTGCGCGGGCGTTTCTCCACAGCCTCAACATCCTGATTAAGTACACCCGGCTGTATGGAACGAACCACAAGCGGACCCACTCGCAGTTCGACACCGCATGGAAAGAACTCCAGGAAGCAATTCCCAAAAATCAGGACAGCGGATTTGTGCTCGGCGTTTCCGACGACAAGCTGCTGCTCGATGGTATTCCGCTTGAAACCGGGCAAGCCGAGCGCAGTTTTGCGCAACTCCTCAACGCCGCGGGACTCTCCAGCATTTTGTTCTCGAACAAAGTAACGCTGGATGATTTCACGCGCCTGGTGCGGGCGTTTGCCATGGGAGGCTCGAAGGCGCAGGATTTTGCGAAACAAATCAAGGAGACGCTCGCCGAAAGCAAGACCTCCTCGATCCGTATCAATGAAGTGAAGTTCATCGCCGCGGATCCCACCACAGGCGAGCTATCGATCGCCGCACAACTGGCGGCACAGTCGATCGGTCCAGAGTTCAAGCAGTGGCTTAACGATCCGCAAAAGCTCCTGCAGTTGATCGCGGCCGCGCAGGGTGCGAGCACCGGCACGGGAGAACCCGGCGGCGCGCCCCTCGGCATGGTGCCGAATGTTCCCATTGCAGGCGGCGCCGGGAGCGGAACGGGAACGGGCACCGGCTCGGGGACCGGAACTGGAACCGGGGCTGGAACCGGAACGGGACCAGCCTGGAACGGCAGCAGCGTTGTTCCGCTTCAGGAAGAGGAAGTGGTCCGCGCGATTCGCCTGCTGACCCATTTTGGGCAAGCCATGCAGGACCCGAATGCCTCGCCGGAGCAGGTGAAGACCGAACTGACGGCGATGTCGGAGAACACCAAGATCAACCTTGCCCAGTTGCTCGAAGGCCTCGCTTCGCAAGCCACCACCAGCGACGCTGGCCACGACACGCCGCTGCTGATGAAAGCGGCCGAGAGCATGGCCATCAAGTTTGCGCTTGATCGGTATCAGCGCGGCGACGTCAAGGTGAATGCCGTCCACGAAATGATGGAGCACCTGAGCCGCCAGATGGACACGCTGCGGCAAATTCTGCGCGTTCAGGAAGAGAAGATGTCGAAGGCCGGGATTCTGGTCGAGTCCCATGCCGACATTCTGGACCGCATGTTCTGGGCGGAGATTCCGGAACAAGGCAAGAAGAGCGTGCTGCTCTCGAATGAAGCGGCGTGCGTGCCGCCACGCAACATCCGGCAGTTTGTGGAGTTGCTCTTCGAGCGTGAGGACGACGAACTGGCGGGCAAAATTCTTCAGAACTACTGTACCGGCCTCGAAGCGAAAGAGGGCGATCCGCGCCGCAAGACGGCGACCGGACTGGCGCAACTCGCCGATCTTTACGCCGATGCGCCGGTGCACGTGATGATGGACGCCATCGGTATGCTCGGCGAGAAAATCGCCCGCGAACCCGATCCGGAAATCCAGAGCATGATGAGCGCTTCGATTACCCGCTTTGGACAGGAAGCATGCTCGCGCAAGAAATACAAAGCGATTGCGGCGCTCTGCTCCTCATTTGAAAGAGTCGCGCAGGAAAGGCCGGCGCTGGCACAGGATCTGCGCTCGCGCGTCGGTATTGAAAATCGCCTGCCGGAGATGATCGAAGAGGCGATCAACAGCGATGTCGTGCCGGAAGACATTGTCGAAGTGCTGCAGGAGTTGCCGAAGAGTTCGGTGGAGCACTTTGCCGATCGTTTCTTCCGCTCCCAGAAGCGCGATGAGTGCGATCGCATTATCGATCTTGTGAGCGAACTGGGACAGACCGCCTACACCGATCTGCGCGAGGTATTGAAGACCGGCCAGCCGCGTCAGGCGGCATCGGCGGTTGGACTGCTGAGCCGCCTCGACCCGCACTCGCTGCTGGAACTTCTGCCCGGCCGCATGGGTGAATTCAATCGTTTTTATCAGGACATCATCGTCCGCCAGATCGCTTACGCGAACGCCCCGGACCGCGGTCGAACGCTGCTCGAACTGCTCGAGCTGCTCGATCTGCTGATTCTGCCCGAGACGATCGACGAGATCGGCATGAGCCAGGATCGCGGCGCGAGCGGTCCGCTGATTGCGCTGGCTACCGCGGGCGAATCCGAATCCCGCTCGCCGTTCGTGCAGTTGAAGGCGATCGAATCGCTGGGACGGCTGCGCGAGGTCGATGCAGTTCCGATTCTGCGCGGGATTGTCGAAGACAAGAAGTTCATCGGCTATTCGCAGCATCGCGAACTGCGCATTGCCGCCGTGCAATCGCTCTCGAAGATCGATCCGCGCTTTGGCACGCAGGCGCTTACCGAGAGCGGATTGGAGACGGCGGAACTGGCCGTCGCGCCGCTGGATTCCGCCCTGGGATGTCCCTGGGTTCGGCAGCGCCGCTACGAGCGGATCATTCTGCCGCGGACGTTGTCGGCCACGCTCTCCAGTTCGTGGGGAAAATCGAATATCGTGATGCGCGAGATGAGCCTGGGCGGCGGAATGGGCACGCGCAGCGATAATCTGCGGGTGGGCTCGGAAGCGAACGTGGAAATCGCGGTCGGGGTCAAGAAGATCCGCGCGCAAGTTTTGCTGCGGCGCGCGCGCGTTAACGAGATCGGCTTTGAATTCGTGAATATGGACCTGGACAGCCGTTATCGTCTGCGGCGAGTTCTGGTCGAGGCGCTGGATAGGGCTTCCGACACAACGCGCGGACACGAGTGGGACGGCGAGCGCAAGAATCTGATGTGATCTTCAATAACAGTTCTCGGTTCTCAGTTCCCAGTCAAACCTAAAAAATCAAATGGCCTCTGCCCAGCAGAGGCCATTCTCTTGATAGGAACTTTCGCTGTGCGCTTATGCGACCTTCACGAAAATAATAACCAGCGTGAAGAGCACGAGCGACTCGATGAAGGCGAGACCGAGAATGAGCGCCACCTGAATGCCGGCGCGCGCTGCGGGATTGCGTCCGAGAGCTTCGCAAGCCGAAGACGCGGCGCGTCCCTGGCCTTGCGCGGCCAGGCCGGCGGCGATGGCAATCGCGAACCCGGAGGTGATGGCGACCCAATTCGTGGCGCCGGTCGCACCCGCGCCGGTCTGCGCGAAGGCAGGCACCGCAAAAATCGAACAGAACAACAGGAACAAAACCAACATCATCATTTTTCGCATTTGCTTTTCTCCTTATGAATTGCCGCCAGTGGGTGGTTGACGCCGTGCTCTTTGAGCCGGAGCCCTCACGCTAGAGGCAGGTGACAGATTACAGGTCACCGGTCACAGGAAAATCTCTTTGTACGCGATTTTCCTGTGACCCGTCACCTGTGACCCAGATTTTAATGTTCGTGCGCTACCGCTTCGCCGAGATAAACGGCGGGCAACAAAATGAAAATATACGTTTGAATAAACGACACACCGATATGCAGGCCCTCAAAAACAATGGGAATACCGATCGGAACCAGCGAGAAAAACACCAGCGTCACCATCTCGCCTGCGAACATGTTGGCAAAAAGACGAACGCTAAGTGAGAGCATGCGAGCTGTGTGACTGAAGATCTCAATCGGAAAAATGAGAATCGGCAACAAAATGCGCACGATCCATGGCATGCCTTCCTGCGGCCCGATGAAGTGCTTCAGGTATCCGATCGGGCCATTGGCGCGCAGCCCGGCATAATTGTAGTAAAGCCATGTCAGGATAGCGGCGCCGAGCGGCACCTGCTCGACGGCTGTAGGCGATTCCAGCCCCGGAACCAGGCCCAACAGATTGCAAGACAGGATAAACATCCCAAGAACCGTCAGATAGGGGACGAACCTGGGTCCGTCGTGGCCAATAATCTCGCAGGCAAGACCATCGATGAAGCCGTGAATGCCCTCGAAGGTATGCTGCAATCCGCCTGGTTTTTCGACCGATAGGCGCATCCGGACCGCAACGAAAAGAATCGTGAGCACGATCACGACCAGCAATTCCATGGCAAGAGGGTTATTGATGGGATGGGTCGGGTGAGCCGGATGAATGCCGAGCTTTTCAAGCAGCGCGGTCACGGCCGGGCCGAGGAGGTGGTTGAGGAATTTAGTAAAAGTAAGTTGTTCCATAAAAGAAGCTTCGAGCTATGAGCTTCGAGCGAGCAAAATCAAAACCAGCTACGAGCTTCGAGCTACGAGCAAACAAAAGCAAAAGCGAAACCAGCTATGAGCTTCTAGCTATTAGCAAACAAAATCAAGATCAAAACCTAAAGTTCGCCGTATTCGTTTCGCTCGGAGCTTATGGCTCGAAGCTCGCAGCTACTTGCGAAATGCCGCGTACGTCTCGAACGCCGCCTCGATCATCATGGCCGCTACGGGCAGGCATAGCCCCCAGAGGAAACCATGGAAAGCCAAGGCGGAACCTCTGAATATAGCATAGGCAGCGGCTCCAACCAACGCGTAACGGAGGATGAAGCGGAGCACGATCTGTCCGCCCTTTTCGTGGCTCTGGCGATTGACGATGCGGTCGGCGAGAGCCTCGACGCTGCGCTGAAGGGCCCGGAAGTTGATGCAGGAGATGATCGCACCAGCGGCGAATCCGATTGCGCCCGCGGCTCTGTATTTCCAGAAGGCTGGCGCGACCAGTAAAGCACTCACGACCAGCATGGTTCGGAACATGCGCGCGAGCGCGCGGTCGTTGAAGGCTTGCAGGCGCAGATCGGCGGGAGGAAGATCGGCGGGAGAAAGCTCGGCGGGGGAAAGTTCGGCGGGAGAATGCTCTGAAGATGGAGCCTGGTCAGCGGAAGCGCTGTCAGGCATCGGCTCGTCAGGCGTTGGCTCAGTCATGGCGGGAAGAAGAGCCGGAATCGGAGTTCTTCTCAGGGCCTGAACCGGACTCTTTGCCGAAGGCGCCGAAAGCCATGCTGATTACCTGCCAGAATCCAACGACTGCGCCGAACAAAAGTCCCGCTAGATACAGCCATTTTGTATGCAGCCAGTAGTCGAGCAGTTTGCCGAGAAAAAATCCCAGAAGCACAGCCGAAGGAAGGATGAAGCCAATCTCGGAATAGCGGGCTAGGGAAACGAATGGGTCCTTCTTTTTCGATGATTTCCCCGATGGCTCTGGAGGTGGCATGCGGGAATTGTAATCCAGCGGCGAAACTGGAGCGGGCGGGGTGCAGGTTGGCTTTGAGCAATCACTTGAAAGAGCGAGGGTTGCGATCTTTCGCTTGGTGTCCATTCGACCGGTCTGCGTAAATCAACCGTGGGGGGTACCCCCCTCCCCCTCCCCCCTCACGCTCGGTCTAATAGAATCTTGTACTTAGAGTAAGTTGGCTTGTAAAGTACGAGAGAATATGGACTTAAACTTACTTCTTGTAACTATTGTGTTTTCTTTGAGTTGACATCGATTTTCTGCAATTTTCCAATTTTTGCTTTGCAAAGTATTCGAAAATATAGACTTATCGGCAAAGTATTGAGCGCATGAGAGTTATTGGGCTCAATTCTGCTCTTCGGCGCAGGTTCTCAAAGAACTTGTCTTGCTCCCCGCCTGGGCGGGAGTAGAGGGCGACCAGTGGGTTGATCCGGCTGCTTTGCTTCTTCTGTCAATTTCAATTCTTGAAGGGCGCGATTCTTAAGTCAAGCGATTTGAGTGGGACGGGTTCGTTTCTTGCCGGCGGGATTCTGAGATGAATTTCCTCCCAAGCCAAAAGAAGACTTGAATGGGGCACCTCGTCCATGTACGTACAATATCGTTAATATACTTTTGGGGTTGGAGGCGAAGGAACCGCGAACAAAATAAAGTTGGTTTTTGGGCGTCGTGAAAGGGGACGAATTGGGGATTTTCGCTGGGCGGGATACTTACTGTCTGGTTATGGGCCGATCTTCATTTGGCGTATGAGCGTGCTGGGGTTAGCGCGGATTGTTGGTTCGCGGCTTTCGTATGAGGAAGTTACAGCGAAGTATCCGGGAGTAAAGGAGTTACTCTTTCTTGTTTGCTTCGTTTCTTATGTTTGAGGGGGTTTCTGCGGCTGGATTTTGTCAAGTTGACAGGGTGTGCATTGGGAGACGACATTTGGGAAGATACATCGAAGCGGGCGGCGGCAGTCGTACGGGGAGAGAAACCGGGGTACGTTTCGTCTGTCCCCCAGCCCTCCAGGCCCGTTATGCGCCGTTTCGAACGTGCCGCTGTTCCCATCAATCTTAAACCCCATCAGTGACCCGTCACCGCATCCGTCTTTGGGCAACTTGAGGTATGTTACGTCTTGGCTGTCGCTCGAATCTGCACATGCCTGCCGTTCTCGCGGTCACCATTCTAATCGCGACGTGGTGCTAGAATTCTGGGCGTGGACCCGAACAACGAAAATCCGAGGGTTGAGCCGCCCGTCGCTCGCGATGTGGTGCCGTCTCCCACGCAGCCTCAGTCCCGCCGATCTGAAGTTGTGGACAATAAGAATGGTACGGGGCGCAAAGAGAACGGGGATGGCGGGAAGAGCGGTCTTAAGAAGGGTCGCCGTCCCGCTCTCGTCGTAAAGGGTGGATCACGGACGGGCCGCAGCACGCGGAAATCCGAACCCAAAAAACGCCCACAGAAGCGGACAATCAAGCGCTGAACAATTCAGACGCTTTTTTCGTCTCGACGTTCGACAAACCGCCAATAGTCCATCTCGTCGCGTTCCGTTTCCAAGTCTTCACCGAACACTATCGCCTCGACTTCGTCCCACGTCTTAGCGTTCAATAGTCGCTCGTTTTTACGATGGCCGTGACCTGTTCCCAATGCATAGTCAATCTCTTCGTTCTTCGGGTCTGCTAACTCCTCTGCCGCTCGTTTAAGTTCCTTTTTTGCTTGTTCGCGACGATACTTTCGCGAGTTCTCTTGGCTCTCGTGCAGGGTAAGCTTGTAATTGAAGCCCGCTTCTAAGCAACGTGCAATCCGCGCCAGAAAATAAACGGCGATTGCTGCTACCGCTGTTAGCGCTGATATCGAGAGTGTCACGAGTTCACCCTTGCAGCCTCCGCTCACACAAAGACGCACTTGTAGATTTGCTCATCGACCGGATAGTAATCTTGGTGCAATGAGCCCGCCTCTACCCGGGCCATGATCTTATCAATCTCTTCATCGTCGAGCGACAGTTTTTCTCTGAGTTTGGCGCGCAGATGTTGCGCCGTAAGGTCGTTGTAGTTGCTGTCTCTCGTCTCATCTGTCGCGCCTTGGAACCTCAGATTATAGGCGGTAGGCTGTCCGTGTGGAATGATTGAAAGCCTGATGCTAGGCATTCTGAAAATTACCTCTCTGGTGGTTGTCATTCTACCGCGGCGAGCGCACTGCCGGAATTCCCGGAATGAAGCAACTGATGAGTGCCGTTTAATATGGCCCCAATGGGTGCAGGAGCACAAGTGGCGACAAGAAGGAGATGCGCGCCTATCACGCCTCGAGCCGGGATGCGATAGCCTTGCTTAGTTCTGGAGTTGTCCCATTCAAGCCTAAAGATGGCTTGAATGGTGCACCATCCGCTGGATTCTGGAACAGGCGCGGCAGTGCTGCTCATCGGTCAAGCGGCGCAGCTTCGCCTGTGCGGGCGTTTGTGGGACCCGCCCCTTCGCAAAGTGCGCGAAGGAACGGGGCACCCCCTTTGTTGGTGGGGCGAGGACTGTCAGAGAGTGTGGGCTACGCGTTCCTCTGGGGCTAAAGCCCTAACGGAATTGGAGCGACTTACGCGGCCCTGAAGGGCCGCTCTTCCACGGTTGCCCTAACGGGATTGATGCGACTTACGCGGCTCTAAAGGGCCGCTCTTCCACGGTTGCCCTAACGGGATTGATGCGACTTACGCGGCCCTGAAGGGCCGCTCTTTCACGGTTGCCCTAACGGGATTGATGCGACTTACGCGGCCCCTTCGACAAGCTTAGGGCAGGCTCTAAAGGGCCGCTCAGCTTGCTGAAAAAGTGTCCTTATCTGGCGAGCTTTCCCCCAGCGGCTGAAGCCGTTATTGAGTTGGTACGACTTACGGCACGAGTGGAACTCGTGCCCTTCCCACTCCTGCCAGACTCTATAGTTTTTCAACAAACTGCGCGGCTCTAAAGGGCGGCTCTTCCGCGGTTGCGTTGTCACGGTTTCACGTAGCGAAGCGCGACCCATCCTGATTTCAGGGGCTTGGACTCGGCGAGTTTTAGTTGCAATTTCTCCCGCAGGTTGACACCTTCGAGCAAGCGTCTCCCCGCTCCTACGAGGATGGGCGCGATGACGAAACGATATTCGTCAATCAGGCCGAGCTCGATCAGTTGGGAAGGAACGTCGACACCGCCGACCAAAATATCTTTGCCTGGTTCTTGTTTCAATTTCAGTATTTCGTCGCGAAGGTTGGAGTGAACGATCTTCGTGTTTTTATCTTCGGCGCTGGCCAGGGATCGTGAAAAAACAACCTTCTTTTTGGAGACGAACGCTTGAGCAAATTCGATATCGGCTTTTGACTCGGACTGGCTTTTTGCGACGTCGGGCCAATATGGAACCATCAATTGATAGGTTTTACGGCCATAGACGAGCAGGTCAAACTCTTGCAAGAGATGCGTGTAATGTTCGAGATCTTCTGCGAGCGGGATTAAATTTGGTGTGGTCGCAGCAGCCGTCGAGGGTAAGGTTGAGGGCGTAGACTAGCTTTCTCATCCGATTTCCTTTCCCGATCAGCTCTTAATTTGTCGCGGCGTTTGTGCGCCCTTTAGGCAATCGCTGCGCCACCCAAAATCTACAAATGCTGTTCCAGCCCAAAGGCGAGCTCTTCAAACTGCGGATAGAATTCGACCACTTTTACGGCGTGTCGACGAGGGGTTGCCAGAGTTCTACGCGGTTGCCTTCGGGGTCGGTGATCCAGGCGAAGTGGCCGTAGGAGGCGGATTGCTGGTTGGGGTCGATGGGGACGCCGGCGGCGCGGAGCTTGGTGAGGAGGGCTTCGAGGTCGTCGACGCGGTAGTTGATCATGGCGCGCTGGGCGGGGTCGCCGAAGTGTTTGGTGGTGTCGGGGAAGAGCATCCAGGCGGTTTGGCCGGTCCCGGCGGGGACTTCGTCGGACCAGAGGAGGGTGGCGCCGCCGTAGTCGGCGAGCTGGATGCCGAGGTTCTGGGCGTACCAGGCGCTGAGGGCTTTGGGGTCGCGGGCTTTGAGGAAGACGCCGCCGATTCCGGTGACTCGTGCCATGAAGGTCTCCTTCATAGTGCGGGAGCAGGTGGCGCCGCGCTATGAGTTGAAAAAAGTTGGTGCTCCGGGATGATACCAAAACGTGCGCGCTTGCGGGGCGGAGTGTCGGGTCTCTCAGGGGCTGCGTTGTCGGCGGTGAACTGAGCGGGTTGCGGAAAATTTCAGATTTCGTCCAGCGGCATTCCCCCTGCGGCTAAAAGCCGCTACTGGTTTTGCGGCGTTTATCGGCACGAGTGGAACTCGTGCCCTTGCCGGGCTTGCGGGAATCCGGGCGAGACGACGTAATCTCGGGGGAAAAGTCCGCGTGTGTTTTCATCGTGAAGCCCAACACCGGCTTGAGTTTGGGGCACCCGCCCTCCGGGGCTGAAGCCCGCGTCATTGCAGCTCTGGGCGGCACGACTGAAGTCGTGCCCTTCCCAAAGCAAGTAAACCGATACTCGCTCTAGTAACGATTGTTCTGCGACAGGCCGCTAGCCTTCCTTGGACGCTAGCTTTCGCAGATTTTGGTTTTCCGGAGACGCTGGCTTTGCACAGACTTTAGCGAACGATGCCTATTGACCAATTTACCGAATGAATGAAGGGCTCGGGGAAGATGCCGATTACGATGGTGGCGAGCGCGGTTACGCCTACGGCTAGCCTCATGCCGATGCTGACGGGGAGGCGCGCGGTCTCGGTGGATTCGCGCATGAACATCGCATTGGCCATACGCAGGTAGTAATAAAGTCCGAAGAGCGCGTAGAGGACGGCCGCCGAAGCGAGCCAGTAGTGCTGGCTCTCGATCAGGCTGAGGAAGATGTAGTACTTGCCGAGGAAGCCGGCGGTGGGCGGAATGCCGGCGAGCGATAACAAGAATATGAGCATGAGCACGGCTTCGACCGGGGCGCGCCGGTAGAGTCCGGCGAGGTCGTCGATCTCATCACCGATGATGTTGCGCTGGCGCAGCGAGGTGATCACGGCGAACACGCCGAGGTTCATGAAGGTGTAAACGAGCAGGTAGATCAGGATTCCCTTGAAGCCGTCGAGGAAGGCTGGACTGCTGAGAGAGGATGAGCCCATGGCGACAAAGGCGAGCAGCATGTAGCCGACGTGCGCGATTGAAGAATAGGCGAGCAGGCGCTTGGTGTTGGTTTGAGTAAGGGCGGCGAGGTTGCCGCCGGTCATGGTGGCGATGGCCACGAAAACGAAGAGCGGCGTGTAGGTGGAGCGCAGAGGGCTCAATCCGTAAATCAGAATGCGCAGCAAGAGAGCCCAGGCAGCCGCTTTGACGGCCACGGACATGAAGGCGGTGACGCTGGTAGGCGCGCCTTCGTAGGCATCGGGCGCCCACTGGTGGAAGGGAACGGCGGCGATTTTGAAGAGCAGGCCGACGCAGGTGGTGAGCAGGGCGACGATCAAAATCGGATTGTGGGGATTCGTGCGCCGCCAGACGATTAACGACGACGGCGATCGAAGGTCGTCCGGGCGTGCTGGCCAGTAAATTCGTGGAACCGGAAATCCCGTAGAGCAGCGAGAGTCCGTAGGCGAAGATGCCGGAGGAAAACGCGCCGAGGAGAAGATACTTCAGGGCCGCTTCATTGGAGCGGCGGTCGCGGCGCAGGAAGCCCACGAGAACGTAGATGGAAATCGCCATCAGCTCGAGGCCGATGAAGAGCAGAACGATATCGATGCCGGCAGCCATGCACATCATGCCGACCACGGACATAAGGATGAGCGCGTAGTATTCGCCGTGCTGTTCATCTTCGAGATCGAGGTAGCGAACCGACATGAGAATGGTGATCGCGGCCGAGGCCAGGAAGAGGTACCAGAAATACATGGCGAAGCGGTCTACGTAGAGGGAGTTCGAGAAGCCGGCCGCGCCGCGCGGAAAGTTGGTCTGAATGCGCCACACGCAAAACGCGGAGAGGGCGACCCCGGCGAGGGCGCCGAGGGCGTTCAGCCACTTCCATTCGCGGGGCAGCATCAGGTCGATGAGCAGCATGCCGAGCGCGAAGATGGTGAGCTCCACCATGGGCAACATGAGCTGATATTCGGTGGCGGAGATGACTTTCACTTAATTGCTCACTTTCGACTGGGTGGATGTTGGCGTTCCCTCAGGGGCTAAAGCCGCTCGACTTGGAGCGCTCGACGGCACGGCTGAAGCCGTGCCCTTCCACGAACCTTTTTCTACTGGCTTTGCCGTGGCCTTCGACAAACCGTCAGCGGCTAAAGCCGCCTTGATTTTTGCGGTGCCGTCGGCACGACTGAAGTCGCGCCCTTCCCGGCTAACCTCAGGGGCTAAATCGGAAACCGGCAGACGTGGGGCGCCCGCTTCTGCGTTTGTGGGCGCGTTCGGATTCGGCGGCTGCACCGTCTGGACAATTTGTCTTACGGGCTGCTCGAGAATCTGGAAGAAGGGCTTGGGATAGAGGCCGATCCAGAAGGCCATGATGATGAGCGGCGCGAAGGTGAGAACCTCGCGCGGCGTCAGGTCATGCAGCTTCTCGTTCTTCGGATTGGTGACGGTGCCGAAGAAGACGCGCTGGTAGAGCCAGAGCAGATACGCGGCGGCCAGGACGACGCCGGGCGCGGCCCATGCGGCCCATTTCCAGTTGGCGGTGAAGGCGCCTTGCAGGATGGTGAATTCGCCGACGAAGCCGTTGAGGAGCGGCAGGCCCATCGACGAGAGGAACATGATCATGGTGATGGTGGCGTAGACCGGCATGACGTTGGAGATGCCGCCGTACTCGGAGATTTCGCGGGTGTGGCGGCGCTCATAGAGAATGCCGACGATTAGGAAGAGCGCGCCGGTCGAGATGCCGTGGTTGATCTGCTGGAGGACCGAGCCGCTGAGGCCGGCCTGATTGAGCGCGAAGATGCCGAGCGTGCAGAAGCCCAAGTGGCTGACGGAGGAGTAGGCGACCAGCTTCTTCATGTCTTTCTGCATGAGCGAGACGAGCGCGCCGTAGACGATGCCGACGATGGAGAGGCCGATCATCCAGCCGCGCACGGTTGCGCCCAGGAAGGTTGAGGTCGTGTTGGTGAGGACCTGCGGGAAGAATGGCAGCGAGAAGCGGACGAAGCCGTATGTTCCCATCTTCAGCAGAACGCCGGCCAGGATGACGGAGCCGGCGGTGGGCGCTTCGACGTGTGCGTCGGGCAGCCAGGTGTGGAACGGGAACATTGGAACTTTGATCGCGAATCCGAGGAAGAACGCGAGGAAGAGCCAGACGGCGGTGGCGAAGGGAATCTGCGGGGCGGTCTTATAAAGTTCGGGAATGCTGAAGGTAAAGACGTGCGTCAGCGTGTGGTGATGGAAATAGAGGAACAGGATGCCGAGGAGCATCAGCACGGAACCGAGCAGCGTGTAGAGGAAGAACTTGATGGCGGCGTAAAGTTTGCGCGGGCCGCCCCAGATGCCGATCAGCAGGTACATCGGGACGAGCATGGCTTCCCAGAAGACGAAGAAGAGGAAGAAATCGAGCGCCATGAAGACGCCGAGCATGCCGGTCTGGAGAACGAGGAACCAGACGTAGTATTCCTTAACGCGGGTCTCGATGGCGGTCCAGGAGGAGAGGATGGAGATCCAGCCGAGGAGCGTGGTGAGCATGATCAGCAGGAAGGAAATGCCGTCGATGCCGAGGTTGTAACCCGCGCCGATGGAGGGGATCCAGTTGTTGGCCGTGCCCTCGAGGAACTTGAACTGCTGGCCGTCGAAGCGCTGCGCCCAGAACATGGGCACGAGCGGGATCGAGATCAGGAAGCCGCCGAGCGAAAAGATATTCGCAATCCAGCGGACGGCGGCTTTGTTCTCTTTGGGAACGAAGAGGAGAACGAGCGCGCCGATCAGCGGCGTGAAGAGGATGATGGAAAGTATATGGTTCTGCATAAAGACAGTTCTCAGTTGCCGGTTGCCAGTTGCCAGTGAGCTACGAGCTTCGAGCTACGAGCAACCAATAACGGGATCGCTCGAAGCTCGAAGCTCGCGGCTCGAAGCTATTTCCACACGTAATACACTGCAAAACCTACTAAGCCTGCGGTCATTACTAATGCGTACCACTGGACTAAGCCCCATTCAAACAGGCGCGCGGGATACGACAACATGCGCGACAGAATGGCCGGGCCATTGACCAGCAAGCCGTCGATGATCCACTTGTCCCACCACGACGAGACGGTCGCGACCGCACGCGTAGCCCAGCCCGCGTCGTTTACTACGCCATCAATAATTTTTGTATCAACCCACGACGAGGCTTCGCCGAGGCCAAGAACTCCGAGACGCACGTCTCCCACTTTGCGGCGGCCGGTGAAGGCGTAGTCGTAGGCTTCGTCGACGAACCATTTGTTGTAGAGCGCCTTGTAGAGCGGCGGAGCGGCTTCGCAGATCGGCTCCTTGTAATCTTTGCCGGCATGCGCGTAGGCGCGCCAGGCGAGACCAAGACCAACGATGGCCGCGCCGATCGAGAGGCCCATCAGGCCGTACTCCATCGGGTCGGTCTTCTCTTCTTCTTTTTCGCCAGCGGCTAGTTGCGCTGGCCTCTCGGCTTCGAGTACGGGCTCTTCTTTGGCGAATACTGGCTCGAGAAATTTGCCGAACTGGTTTGATCCGCCGAGGCTGTGCGGGATGCCGAGCCATCCTGCGCCGACCGAAGCAATCGCAAGAACGACCAGCGGCACCGTCATCGACTTGGGCGATTCGTGAATGTGATGCTCGACCTCGTGGCTCATGCGCGGCTTGCCGAAGAAGGTGAGGAAGATGAGGCGGCCCATGTAGAAAGCGGTCATGAGCGCGGTCACGAAGCCGATAAACCACAAGAAGTGATACGCGCTGCCTTCTTTTGTATAGGCCTGCCAGAGGATTTCGTCTTTGGAGAAGAATCCGGCGAGCGGCGGAAGGCCAGCGATGGCGACCGTGCCCGACCAACATCGTCCAGAAAGTGGTGGGAGTGCGCTCGCGCAGGTCGCCCATGAACTTCATATCCTGCTCACCGGACATGGCGTGAATGACCGAGCCGGAACCGAGGAAGAGCAGGGCTTTGAAGAAGGCGTGGGTAAAGACGTGGAAGACCCCGGCGGCGAATGCTCCGACGCCGAGCGCGAGGAACATGTAGCCGAGTTGCGAGACGGTGGAGTAGGCGAGGACGCGTTTGATGTCGTTTTGAACGAGGCCGATGGAGGCGGCGAAGATGGCGGTGAGCGCGCCGACGATGGCGACTGTCTTCATCGCGGTGGGCGCGAGCACGAAGACGGCGTTCGAGCGGGCGACCATGTACACGCCTGCTGTGACCATGGTGGCGGCGTGGATGAGTGCGGAAACGGGCGTGGGGCCTTCCATGGCGTCGGGCAGCCAGACATATAAAGGTAGCTGGGCGGACTTACCGCAGGCTCCGACGAATAATAAGAGAGCGGCGGCGGTGAGGACGGGGTCGCCGATCTGGAAGTTGCCGCTGCGCAACACGTGATTGATTGAGGTGAACTGAAAAGATCCCAGATACCAGACGAGGGTGAACGCGCCGAGGATGAATCCGGCATCGCCGATGCGATTGACGATGAATGCTTTGTTGGCGGCGGTGCTGGCTGACTTGCGGTGGAAATAGAAGCCGATCAGGAGATACGAGCAGAGGCCGACGCCTTCCCAACCGACGAAGAGCATCATGTAGTTGTTCGCCAGAATGAGGGTAAGCATGGCGAACATGAAGAGGTTGAGATAGCCGAAGAAGCGGTAGTAACCGCCCTCGTGCGCCATGTATCCGGTGGAGTAGATGTGGATGAGCATGCCCACGCCGGTGACGAAGAGCAGCCAGATGGCGGAGAGCGGGTCGAGCAGGAAGCCGCAGTCGACGTTGAAGGCGGCGGTTGAGCCGTCTTTTTTGAGGAAGGTGATGCCGCCATCGCCGGAACCGAGCCAGGTGTAGACAATCTTTTGGAAGGGCTGGCCGGTGCCGTGAGAAAAGTGCGTGTAGTCGAGGACGGTAAAGCAGGCGAAGAGGAAAGCGATGACGACGGCTCCGACGCAGACCGCGTTGACCGTGGTCTTTTGCAGCTTTCGGCCGAAGAAGAACATAACCGCGGCGCCGAAGGCCGGGAAGAGCGGAATGAGGTAGATGTGGTTTAGAAACATGTCGTCAGTCGTCGGTCGTTAGTCGTTCGCTATTCGCTATCCGCTATCCGTCGATCTCTGTTCGCTCTGGCGCTGCCGAACGATGGCCATGCGAAGAGCCAACAGCGAACAGCCAACGGCAGCATTTCTACCACTTCAATAAATCAATTTCGTCCACGTTGATCGTCTCTTTATTACGGAAGAAGGCGATCAGGATACCGAGGCCGACCGCAGCTTCGGCGGCGGCGTCAACCACGATAAAGATGGAAAACACCTGACCATGCAGGTTTCCCCACATGTGAGAGAACGCGACCAGGTTCAGGTTCACGGCGTTCAGGATCAGTTCGATCGACATCAGCACGATGACTACGTTGCGGCGCGTGAGAACGCCGATCGTGCCGAGCACGAAGAGCGCGGCCGCTACGACCAGATAGTGCAATGTGGTGATGGGAACCATAAATTAGCTACGAGCTTCGAGCCGCGAGCTTCGAGAAATTCGAAGCCAGCATTTGTTATGACAGCTAACCGCTAACAGCCTACAGCGAACACCGACGGCTAAATCTTCTTCTTCGTCATAATTACAGCGCCCAGAATCGCCACCAGCAATAATAAGGAGGCGATTTCGAAGGTGAAGGTGTATGCGCCCATTCTCCCAGTGTCTCCGTAGAGCGCGGCTGCGATCTGCTGCGTGTTGATTCCTTCAGTCAGTTGGGGCACGGGATTCTTGGGAAACAGATCCCGGCCCTTCGAGAAAGCCGACATGAACAACGCCAGCAGTGCGCATGAGGCCAACAATCCTATTGGCCATATTCGGTTGAACTGCCGTTCTTTCGAGGCGCGTTCGATGTTGACCAGCATGATCACGAACAGGAACAGCACCATGATTCCGCCGGCGTAGACGATGATCTGCACGCCAGCGACGAACGGGGCATAGAGCATCAGGTAAAGGCCGGCTACGGATAACAAGGTGACGATCAACGAGAGCGCCGAATGGACCGCGTTGCGGCGGGTGATCACGAGCAGGCCGCTGATGATGGCGGCGCCGGCGAGGCCATAAAAAAACCACGGCGTGGCCACCGGAGCCGCGCCCGAATTGATGGCGTTCATGGCAGGGTTCATTTGACGAGCACCCCCACGATGGCGGTCGCGATCAGCGCTCCGAGAGAGATGGGCAGCATGACCTTCCAGCCAATTTTCATAAGCTGATCGAAGCGATAGCGCGGCCAGGTCGCGCGGTACCAGATGAAGAGGTACATGAAAATCGCGACCTTGAGGACGAACCAGTAAACGTAGTCGATGCCTTCACGGAAGCGGGCAGCGACGCTGTGGTCGCCACTTCGGCCGACGAACGCAATCAAGAAGAGCAGAAGCGCGATGAAGGCGAGCAGCAGACCGAATACGCCGAGGCCAACGCGCTGGATCTTGAAGAACGAATGGGACGGCATGCGAATTGTGCCGAGGAAGGTGAATCCGGCGAGCGCGGCGAAGGTGAGGCCAGGGAAGAGCGAAAAGATGAATTCCCAGATGGGCGTGTTCAGGAGGTTAGGGAAGGGACGCATCCATCCGCCGAGCCAGAGTGTAACCGCGATGGACGAGACGGCGATCATGGCCGCATATTCGGCCAGCATGAATAAGGACCAGCGCAGGCCGCTATATTCGGTGTGGAAGCCGGCGGTGAGTTCGGACTCGGCTTCGGCCAGGTCAAAGGGCGCGCGATTGGTCTCGGCAACCATGGCGATGGCAAAGATGACGAAGGCGATCAGGCCAAGCGGAAAGAACTTGAAGAGGAACCAGATTCCCTGCTGTTGCTGGGCCTGGACGATGCCGATCATGCTGAGCGTGCCGGTACCGGTTGCATTCAGGCTGGTCATCAGGATGGCGGAGACGACCGCGAGGCCCATGGCGACTTCGTAGGAGACCATCTGCGCGCTGGAGCGCAGGGCGCCCATGAGCGGGTAGTGAGAATTGGAGGCCCACCCGGCAGTGACGATGCCAAGCACGCCGAGCGACGACACTCCCAACATGAAGAGTATTCCGATGTTCATGTCGCTGACGGCTTGAGATGGGCCAAAGGGAATGACGATGTAGACCGTGAACGCGGCCAGCAGGCCGATGATAGGCGCGAACCAGAAAACGGGCTTGTCCGCCTCATCCGGGATGATGTCTTCCTTGAGCATCAGCTTGAGCGCGTCCGCGAAGGGCTGGAGTAAGCCGTGCGGGCCGACGCGCATGGGGCCGAGGCGAATCTGGAAGTGAGCCAGGGCTTTGCGCTCCAGCCAGTTCATCGACATGACGGCGAGTGAAACGCCGGCAAAGATGATGAGCACATAAATCAGCGCCCAGAGCTGATTGCCGGCGTTGCCGGGAGGAACCGTGCTGCCGAGGTAGGACATGAATGACTGGAACATCAGCGGTCCACCTCGCCGAGTACGATGTCAATCGTGCCGATGACTGCAACCACGTCGGCGACGAGTTGCCCGCGCACCATGGTATCCAGCGCCTGCAGATTCACGAAGGATGGGGGGCGCACGCGCACGCGATAGGGCTGGGTTGAACCGTCGCTGATGATGAAATATCCCAGCTCGCCTTTGGGGGCTTCGATCGAGTGGTAGATTTCGCCGACAGCGGGCTTGATCACCTTGGGCACCTTGGCCATGATTGGGCCGTCGGGGATGCCGTTGACCGCCTGCTCGATGATGCGGCACGATTGCCGCATTTCCTGCATGCGGACGACGTACCGGTCGTAGGTGTCGCCGTTCTGGCCGATGGGAATTTCGAAATCGAAGTCAGCATAGTTGGCATAGGGGATGGCCCTGCGAATGTCCCACTTAACGCCACTAGCGCGCAGCATGGGGCCGGTGACGCCGAGGGCGATGGCATCTTTCGCGGAGAGCATGCCGACATTTCTGGTGCGGTCGATCCAGATGCGATTGCCGGTCAGCAATGCTTCGTACTCATCCATCTTGGGCGGGAAGAATGAGAGGAAGTTCTTGACGTCCTTTTCGAAGCCCGCGTAAAGCTCGTACTGGCAGCCACCGATGCGGAAGGCATGGGTGGTGAGGCGGGCGCCACAATACTTCTCGAAAATCTTGAGAACCTCTTCCCGGTCGCGGAAGGTATAGAAAAGCGGGGTCATGGCGCCGATATCCAGCGCATGCGTACCCAGCCATATCAGATGGCTGGCGAGGCGATTCAGCTCGGTGAGGATGACGCGGATGTAATTGGCGCGCGGCGGCGCCTCGATGTTCAGCAGCTTTTCGACGGCCTGGCAGTAGCCGAGGCCGTTCGAGACCGCGGCAACATAATCCATGCGGTCGACGTAAGGATTGAACATCGCGTAGGTGCGATTCTCGGCGATCTTCTCGACTCCACGATGGAGGTAGCCGATGACGCACTCGGTGCCGAGAACTTTTTCGCCATCGAGCTTGAGGATGACGCGCAGCACGCCGTGGGTGGCCGGATGCTGCGGTCCCATGTTGATGATGAGTTCGTTGGAGTCGAGATAAGGCTTGTCGGGGGCGTCGAGGTCGAGATTGGCGGTGGCGAGATTTGCGGCGCCCAAGTTTGGAACCTGGTTGGGGAGCGCCTTGTCTTTTATTTCGTTCATTGGCCGCTCTCGATTCCGAGGTTGATCTGCACCCACTCTTTATCCTGCTGGAGGATGCCGTAATCCTTGCGCAGCGGGAAGCCTTGCCAGCCGTCGGGCAACAGGATGCGCTTGAGGTCGGGATGGCCGTCGAACTTGATGCCGAACATGTCGTAGACTTCGCGCTCCAGCCAGTTGGCGGTTGGCCAGATCGGGGCGCTGGATGGGATCGAGTCGCCATCGGCGATTTGGGTCTTCACGCGAATGCGCTCATTGCGCTCGAAGGAATAAAGGATCCAAAAGATGTCGAATTGCTTCTCGCGCTTGGGATAGTGCGCGGCGGTGATATCGACGCAGTAGTCGAAGTGCTCGTCGTCGCGAAGGCGGAGCAGGAGGTCGGGGATGAGCGAGCGATCAACGGTGAAATAGTTCTGGCCAAGATAGGATTGGGCTTCGAGACCGGAGCCGTATTGGGCCTTGTACTTTTCGACCAGCGGTGAGGTCCAAGGCATTGGAACTGGTGCAGCGGGCTTCGCGGGCGCCGCGGGCTTGGCTGGAGGCGTTCCAGCAGCGGCGGGCGCGGCGGGCTTAGCGGCAGCGGGAGATGCGGGCGGTTTTGGCGCGGCGGCGGCTGGCGTTGCAGGCTTGTCTGCGGGCGCGGGCGGTTTGTCTGCTGATGGCGTTGCGGGCTGGGCAGGAGAAGCGCTGGCCGGTGCGGGGGGAACTGGCTTCTCAGTCGCGGGCTTGGCTTCACCCTCCGGCGACGGTGGAACTTGCGGCTTGCTTTCCTCGGCCATCTTTATCGTGCTACGTCTGGATCGGTCGCGCCTGGCGTTTGCGGTTTAATACCTGTGTGAGAGACCCTCACTTTTAACAGCTTGCTATTACGGTGTCAACGACTTCGGTCACCTTCCGCGAGCATTAATTTTTGCGCGCGGTCTGATAGCTCTCGATGAGTTCGCGGATGCGTTGCGCGTCCTGCTTGCGATGGCCGTGGCTGGTGATGGGATCGGTGCCACCGGCGGACTCGATCACGATGTCGGACCAGATCATTCCGGTTGAGATGTGCACGGACGCGACCTGAGCGATGCCGATGCTCTCTTCGTTGCTGCCGAAGAGTCGCGGCTTGATGCGGCTGACGTGTTGAGCATTGACGACGATGCGGGTGGGGAAGAAGAGATTGCCCCGGGTGAATCGGCTGGCGGTGAACGTTTCTCCGGCGGGTGCGATGGTGGACATAACTGAGACTCAAGCTTGTGAACGAAACTTTATGTTGGTGACCGGTCAGCGGTCACCGGTCACCGCCCTAAACCCATTCGAGCGCGCCTTTTTTCCAGATCCAGATGTAACCGACGATGAGGATGCCGAGGAAGACGAACATCTCAACTAATCCGTAAACACCGAGCGCCCTGAACTTGACCGCCCAGGGAAAGAGGAAGATGGTTTCGACGTCGAAGACAACGAAGAGGATGGCGATGATGTAGTAGCGGACGGTGTAGCGACCGCGGGCGTTGTCGTAGGGATCGATGCCGCACTCGTAGGGCATGAGCTTGATGCGGTTCGGGCTTTGCGTGCGCAGCAGCCAGCAGATGACGAGCGTGATCGGGATCAGGATTCCGACGACCGCGATGAAGAGGAAGGCAGGGACGTAGTTTTGCGGCATGGGGCCTCTTTATGAGTGCTCGGAACGAAGGAGAATGTTAACGCCGATGACGGGCGGGTTCAAGGAAAGAACACGGTCAACTCGCGAAATTTGTTGAGCACGCGAAACCGTTAAGTACGATCTTTAACTACGAAGGACACTAAGGTACACGAAGGAAGGCCTCGATGTGAGAGAGTTTTCGTCACACTTCGGGGCGGTTCTCGGATTCTTTGGCGCTAATTTTGGCCGCTAATTATGGCCTCTAATTGAAGATGGGCTTCCTACCTGGTTGCCTTTCGGGGTTTTGAGTCGCCTGTTTTGGCTGTTGTGGGGCCGTTCAGGAAGGTTGCCCAGCGCAACTCTTGCACTGGATTCGTCCCGCTCTGGGCCTTCTTGATCGCAAGGTCGGCGACCGCGTCCACGATCCATTCGAAGTTTTGCTGGCCTACCGAGGTGACTTCGGCGTCAGGAGCCGGGTTCATGAAGTCGATGGCGTAGGGGATGCCGCCTTCCACGGCGAACTCTACCGTGTTGAGGTCGTAGCCGAGGGCTCGGCATAGGGCGAGCGCGTCTTTTTCGATTCGCTCTTTTAGTTTTGCCGGCGGCTGCGGATTGCCTTTCACGTAGCGCTCGTGATGCGGAGCTTTCGGATCGTACTTCATGATGTGGACTTTTTCCTGGCCGACTACGTAGCAGCGGTAATAGTCTTCGAACTCGACGCCGTGCTGGAGCGTCATGCAGAGGTCGCCGGTCTGGTTGTAGTTTTGAAAAAACTCTTCCGGATTGTGAACCTTGTAGACGTGCTTCCAGCCGCCGCCGGCGTAGGGCTTGAGGAACGCGGGGAAGCCGACGTAGGCGAAGAGTTCTTCCCAATTGAGCGGATAGATGAGGTTGCGCATCGACTTATCGGTGGTATCGGGCGGGTGGGTGTGGTGGGGCAGGATTACGGTTGGCGGAATCGCTACGCCCATCTTGTGAGCGAGTGCGTAGTTGAAGAATTTGTCGTCGGCGGTCCACCAGAAGGGGTTGTTGATGATGATGGAGCCTTGCAGCATCGCATTCTTCAAGTAAGCGCGGTAGAAGGGGATGTCCTGCGAGATGCGGTCGATGATGACGTCGTATTTTTTCGGTTCATCCATGCGGATGCCGCCGATCTTTACGAACTCAGCGGTGATGCCGTCGACTTTCATCGAGTTGATTTTTTCGACCAGGGCGGGCGGAAAGGTGTTTTCCATGCCGAAGAGGATGGCGATTTTTTTGGGCGTCATGGGGTGCTCCTTAAGATTTGGGAATGCTGTTTGCTGTTCGTCGTTCGCCTCTCGCTATTCGCCGTTCGCGGGATGGACCCGCTACGCTGTGCTTGCTGCCGGCAAGAAGCAGATTCCTCGCTTCGCTCGGAATGACAATTCTAGAAGCCAGACTGACAACTGCAAAGAGCCTTGCGAACCGCGAACGACGAACAGCGGATTCTACAGCGGTCTAGAAATACTTTTGAGCCATCCTTTGCCACAACGGCCAGTCGTGCTTGCTGTTATCACCGTAGATGTCGAGCCAGTGCGGGATGCTTTTAGCGTGCAGCATTCCCGACATTTTAACGTTGGCGTCGAGGCACATGTCCCAGTCGGCTGAGCCGAGGACGATCTTCATCTGGCGGAGACGGCCGAGTTGCCACTCGTCGCCGAGGTTGGGCAGATAGTCGGGCGGATTGTTGAAGTAGACGTTGTCGTCGTAGTAGCCGTCGAGAAAGCTTTTAATGTCGAACGAGCCGCTCATGGGAACGCAGGCATTGACCATGTCGGGATGGCGGAGAGAAAAATTCAGGGCGTGATAGCCGCCGAAGCTGCATCCGGTGACGGCGATCTGCGGCGCCCAGTTGCGGTATTTGAGGAACGGGATGAATTCGTTGAGGATGTAGCGCTCGTACTGGACGTGGCGCCAGATGCGGGATCCCGGGTGGACGCCTTTGTTGTACCAGCTCTCGCTGTCGACGGAATCGGGGCAGAAGACCTGGATCGCGCCCTGCTCAATCTTGCCCCAGAGGGCGCGGATCATGCCGGCGTCTTCATACTCGAAGTAACGTCCCATGGAGCTGGGGAATACGAGGATGGGCTGACCGGCGTGGCCGAAGACGAGGGCCTCCATGTCGCGGCCCAGTTCGTGGCTGTGGTGCTTGAGATATTCGCGATTCATGCGCCTGTGGATTGTAAATGAAAGTTGTGGCCGACCGCATCGGGCTGCGTGGATTCACGTCTATTCACCACGGAGACACGGAGACACGGAGAAAATCTTCCAGCCTGCAAAACCAAATAATTCTTTCGCATCGGGGGCTGCGTGGATTCACGTCTATTCACCACGGAGACACGGAGACACGGAGAAAATTTTGAATCTGCGAAACCGGGAAGGCGATGTTGACCGAGCGATTGACTCTCTCCGTGTCTTCCGCGACTCCGTGGTGAAAACTAGGGCGCCGAGGGCGGGATGCGGGGGTTGATGCCGAAGTGTTTGATTTTGGATTGGAGGGTGGTTCGTTTGAGGCCGAGACGGGCAGCGGCACCGCGCGGACCGCTGATCAGGCCGCGGCTTTGGCGAAGAGCGTTGATGATATGGCGGCGCTCGGCGGCGGCCAGTGTTTGTTCCGGGACAGGATCGGCCGCGGCCGTGGCGAGCTGCAACTCGCTGAGGGGGGCGGCGAGCACGGATCCAGTGGTGAGGATGAGGGAGCGCTCGATGAAGTTTTCGAGCTCGCGGACATTACCGGGCCAGGACCAGTTGACAAGCGCGTCCATGGTTTTTTTCGAAATACTGGTAATCGACTTCTTCATTCGGGGCGAGATCTTTCGCACGAAGTGCTCGACCAGCAGGGGAATGTCCTCGCGCCGCTCGCGCAGGGGCGGGAGAAAAATGGGATAGACGTTGAGGCGATAAAAGAGGTCGCTGCGGAATTCTTTGGCGCGGACGCTTCTGTTTAAATCGCGGTTGGTGGCGGCGATGAGGCGGAAATCGACTTTCAAGGTTTGCGTGCCACCGAGGCGCTCGAATTCCTGATCCTGTAAAACGCGAAGCAGTTTGGGCTGGAGAGACAAAGAGATCTCGCCAATTTCGTCGAGGAAGATAGTGCCCTTGTCGGCCAATTCGAGGCGGCCGAGCTTTCTAGCGACCGCGCCGGTGAAGGCCCCTTTTTCATGGCCGAAGAGCTCGCTTTCCAGAAGACCGGAGGGAATGGCGGCGCAGTTCATTTTGATGAAGGCATTGCCGCTGCGGGTACTGAGGCGGTGAATGGCGCGGGCAACCAGTTCCTTGCCGGTTCCGGTTTCGCCCAGAAGTAATACGGTGGCGTCCGTGGTGGCTACCTTGCCAACGCTTTCCATTACTTCGCGCAAAGCCGCGCTGCGACCGATGATCTCGTCAAAACCGAACTGACTGTCGATTTCCTTTTCGAGGTAAAGTTTTTCTTCGGTGAGCTTTTCCTTGGCCTGGCGGAGTTCTTCCTCGATGCGTTTGCGGTCGGTGATGTCTTCAGCAAAGATGACGATGCCGCCGACCGCGCCAGTCTTGTCATGCCATGGGCGGATTTCCCAGCATAGCCAATACCTAGAGCCATCGGCCCGGTCATAACGGTCAGCTTCCTCGCGCACGACCTCGCCTGCCAGCCCCCGGCGATGAGCCTCCTTCCAGTGTTCAGGAATATCCGGGAAAACCTCATAGTGCGACCGACCGCGCAGATCGCGCTCTCCAAGGTGAAAGTCAGTCCGCCAGCGCCGGCTCACATGCAGGTATCGCATCTCGCGATCAAACATCGCCAACCCAGCTGGCGCGTTCTCGATGAAAAGACGGAAGCGTTCCTCGTCCGCTCGGAGTTCTTCCTCGATGCGTTTGCGGTCGGTGATGTCGTAGTCGCTGCCGATTAAACGGACAGGCTGGCCGCTGGCATCTTTAATGACGCGCCAGCGTCCCGAGATCCAGTGCATGCTGCCGTCGGGCCAGACAGTCCGCCACTCGCCGCTGGCTTCGCCGGATTCGAGGGAGCAGGCCATGATCTCGGACATCCGGCCCCTGTCCTCTGGAAAAACCAAGGCGAGGAATTTTTCGATCGTGCGGGGAGCGGAGCCGGGCGGCAACCCGTAAATCTTCTCGGTCTCCGCGGTCCAGCGGAGTTCTTCCGTCAGGAGATTGCGATCGAAGGTGCCGATATGGGCAGCCTCCTGGGAAAGGCGGAGACGTTCTTCGCTTTCGCGGAGGGCTTGTTCGGCGCGCTTGCGGGCGGTGATGTCGATGGCGATGCCGCTTAGGCCGGTAACCTGGCCGGACTCGTCGGTTTCGGCTTTGCCGCGAACGAGGAGCCACGCGACGGAACCATCAGGGCGGAGGCTGGCAACTTCGAGTTCCTCGGGACAACCGGTTTCGAGGGCGCGCTGGTGGCACTCGGTGATCCGATCCCAAGTCTCGGGGAGAAAATATTGATGTAGATCGCGGAAGGGGATGCGGCCGCACCGAGGCCCCAGACCCATGAGGCGGAACAACTGATCGGCGCCGGTGACAGTCTCGGTGAGTAGGTCAAAATGCCAGCTTCCCATCAGGGCCAACTCCTGGGCTTCGCGGAGTTCGGCCTCGCTCTTTGTGAGGGCTTGTTCGGCGCGCTTGCGGGCGCTGATATCGCGCGAAACGGCGACTATATATTCGCGATCCAACTGCGCCCATCTGACGCTGGTTTCGACGGGGAAGGTCGTGCCGTCTTTACGCCGCTGAACACTCTCGAATAATTTTGAAGCCCGTCTTGGCTAACGACTCACGAATTTTAGCGGCACGGTCCGGTGGCAGGTTCGGGTTGATGTCAAAGATGGTCTTCGACAGCATTTCTTCGCGTGTGTACCCAAGTTCCGCGCAGGATTTTTCATTGACGTCGAGGAAGCGGAAGGTTTCAGGATCGACGATCTCGATGGCGTCGGTCGATTGATCGAGAAGGGTTCGAAAGAGCTGGAGGCCGCGCAGCATGTTCTCCTGCTGATCATTCGAGACCCGAAGGGATTCGTTTATTGTGCGCAGGGATTTCTCGGCCTTAAGGCGGTCGGTGATGTCGTGGGCGATGCCGCGAACGATGGGCTTTTCCACATCGCGGGTGCGCAGGGTGCAGTGATATTCCCAGTAGCGGCGCTCGCCAGTTCGGGTCAGGACGGCGAGGCTTCCAGCCGCCTGGCCCGCGGTCGCGATGGTGCGCAGATACAGGTCGAACTGATCGCGGAACGCGGGATCGATCAGATGCCGCATGGGAATTCTGAGGATTTCCTCGACGCTATAGCCGAGGAGACGGGCAGGGACGGGATTGACCGACAGAAGACGGCCCTCGAGATCGTGAATGCACAGCAGATCGCGGCTGTGTTCTACGAGATCCCTGGTCCAATCCTCAGTCAGTTCGCGTGGAGGGCTGAATGTAGTGGGGAGTTGCCCTCCAAGAATGGGAGACGGTGGTTCGCCGGGGTTCGATGACATATTCGAGTCCCCTTACGCAGCGAGGAAGGTTTTTTTCGAGATGGGCCAGAATCGATCCTCGTCAGGCTTGTGCCAAATTTTGCGTACAAGTTGCAAGTTGCGCGCATTTGCCAAGCGCCTTTTTGTGGGCGCGGACGACAAGATAAACAACAAGACAAATGAAAGCTTCTTGACTACCGGTTATGGTCCGCCTTGAGGAGGGGGATGGCAAGCGAAAAATCTGCCAATGAGTGGGTGATTCCGGGGGAACAGCTAATGAGCTAACAGAAGCGGGAATGCGGCCGGGAGGATCTGAAGGCAGACTCGGGAGGAGCGATAGGATTTTGCGGCCTGTTGTTTCAATGACTTACGTCCCATTCACTGCGCTCTTCGACCGCTCAGGGCTGATTTTCGCCCTTTCCCTGCCTTAAGCGTGCCTAACCGGTCATGGTTCAATAGGATAACCATGACGTATTCCACGCATCGAAGCTTCCAGGTTCCAGCGTGGAATTCCATTTTCGTGGGTTTCGTGCGGGCCGGCGAAATTGCGACATTCTGATTTACTCCCGGTGTGGAGGAAAGCGAGAGCTAATGCATAAGCCGATCAAGTACGTTGAGAAGGCCGTAACCGTCGCCGCCAGTGGCGCGTGGGCCATTTACGAACGACTCAATCGTGTGTCCCCCAATGCATCGCCTACCCCGAAGTGGTCTGATAAGCCCCTGCTGAAGTCGTGGGAGAAGTCGAAGCCGCCGCTCGGCTGGCCGCGCTCGACCGACTCGCTGTGCCCGAAGTGCGTGCCGGAAATCCGGCAGCAGATTCTCGACGGCCACCTCCCGGTTGACATCCTGATGAACGAGAAGGTTGGCGAGGTGAAGGCTCAGATCATTGAGCGCGACGGCAAGATCTACATGGTCAAGGATTGCCCGAAGCACGGCCACTTTGAAGATCTGATGTCGATCGACACCGAATTTACCAAGCACCTCGAAGACGTATTCCCCGGCCGCGACATTAAGGCGCACAGCGACGAGCACCTGCATCATCATGGATCTTCGACGGTGAAATATGGCCGCGGATCGGTGCTGACGGTTGACCTGACGAATCGCTGCAACATGATGTGCGATCCGTGCTTTATGGACGCGAACCAGGTCGGATTCGTTCACGAATTGACCTGGGAAGAGATCAAGACCGTCCTCGACAACGCGATCACCATCAAGCCTCGGCGCCAGATGTCAGTGCAGTTCTCGGGCGGCGAGCCGACGCTGTCTCCGTACTTTTTGGACGCGATTCGTTACGCGCGCAAGGTTGGCTACAACAGCGTGCAGGCCGCGACGAACGGCATCGAGTTCGCGAAGAGCTTTGAGTTTGCGCAGCAGGCGGTTGAAGCCGGATTGCGCTACGCCTATCTGCAATTTGACGGCATCGGTAACGCTGCCAACTCGCACCGCGCGGTCGGCAATCTTTTCGACGTAAAGCTGAAGGCGATCGAGAACCTGCACAAGGCGGGCTGCGAAATCGTCCCGGTCATCACGATTATCAACGGCATTAACAACGAGCAGGTCGGCAAGATCATCCAGTTCGCGCTGGATAATCCGAAGACGATCAGCTTCCTCAGCTACCAGCCGGTCAGCTTCACCGGACGCGACGAAGCCATCACCGACGACCGCCGCCAGGCGCAGCGCTACACGCTCGCGCATCTGGCGCACGACGTCAAAAATCAGACCGGCCTCGGCGAGCCCGCACGAGACTGGTTCCCGATCAGCTTCATGTCGACATTCAGTGATTGGGCCGATCTGCTGCACGCGGGCGACGCCAACAACGATTGGGGCCAGCTCTCCTGCGGATGCCATCCCAACTGCGGCACGGGCATGGCGGTCATGATCGACAAGGAGACCAAGGAAGCGGTTCCGGTCACTGCGTTCCTCAAGGGCGACCAACTGGGCAAAGACATTGCCAAGGTGAATGACGGCGCGCGCGGCAAGTTCCTTACCGGGCTCGGCATGGCGCTGCTGCTGATGAAAAACTACGATCCGTTCAAGTCGCCGAAGCATTTCAAGATGATGGATCTGCTGCGGAAGTTCGACAAGAACTACAACATCACGGGCAAGAACTACGGCAAAGTCGGCCCGGACCGCACCATCGACGACGTGATGAAGCGGCGCAACAACGACCGCTGGAACTTCCTCTTCATCGCCGGCATGTGGTTCCAGGACCTGTTCAACTACGACTTCCGCCGCACCGAGCAGTGCATTATTCCGTATGCGACGCAGGAAGGCGAGATCAGCTTCTGCGCGTATAACACGGGCGTGGGCTGGCGGAACATTATCGAGAAGATGCACATGACGGCCACGCTCACCAAATGGTACGAAGAGCATGGGCGGCACGAAATTTTTGCGGGCGGTAAGAAGGTCAACGTGCCGGCCAAGGAGATGCAGGAGTATCTGCGGCTGCGCGAAGAGATTGTGACTGAGGAGATTCAGCACGATCTTGACCGGCTGGGCATCGCAAAGACGGCGCGCGAAGAGAAGACGCGGGCGCGGGATGCGAAGCTGGCGGCCTCGCAGGATCAGGCGCACAGCTCCGAAAAACGCGGGGCGGAGAAGAACGATCCGGCGTATGACGCTCGCATGGCGCAGCTCTATCGCGAAGTCGTGCTGAAAGAGAAGCCGGCTGTTTCGAACGAAGGCGGATTCATTCCGCTGGGCGCGATTGCTACTTCGAAGACTAATGGGAATGGGCATAACGGTAATGGCCATTCGAACGGCAACGGACTGCACGGGATTAAACCGGCGAAGCAGACGGAAGACGTGGCGGAGCCGGTGGCTGGCGACTAAGTCTGTAAGAGCTCGAGTTTTAGATGGCGGCCCGAGTGGGCCGCCATTTTTATTGGGGGTATTTTTTCGTTCGGCGGGAGCATTTGTATGTACATATTGATATGGACATACGTTTGGACCACCGATGCCGAAAAATGATCGAAAATAAACTTTTTCATGACTTTTTAGTGGTGCAGATTCGTAGATGCTCGAGCAAAGAAATCAGGCAGTTAGCGAGGGTTGGGCCGCGGATTTTTTCAACGCACATGTTGTCAAGTGGTACTGCTTCTAAAGAGGTTAGCCGGAGGCATGGCGGAAGATTTCGGCAAGTGACAGAGAACACGAGGGTTGTGGCATGGAAAAAATGGGGGAAATTGCGTTTTGGTCACGGAGTTGATTTAGTTTTTGAGCATATCCCACTTAGGGCGTGGATTAAGACGAAATCGGGGTTGGGAGGACCACCATAGTTCGTCCTCATCTCCCGTCTGTATGAATGCATAAGTGAAATGAAGAAGGGTTCTCGAAGCGGCTACGATGCTGAGACCGGCGAGCAAAGCGCCGGCTCAGAAAGCTCACTTGGAGAACCCCATGAATACCCCTCACTATATCGGATTCGACGTTCACAAGAAAACGATCAGTTTCTGCGTCAAGACGGCGGCAGGCGACATTGTGGAAGAAGGCGTAGTGGTGGCGCAGCGCCCGGCGCTGCAGCATTGGGCTGGGGCGCGGCGGCAACCGTGGCAGGGAGCGCTGGAGGCCACCCTGTTCAGCGGCTGGATCTACGACACGCTGCAGCCGTACAGCGAGCAGTTGGAGATGGCGCATCCCGCGAAGATGAAAGCCATCAGCGCGGGCAAGAAGAAAAGCGACAGCATCGATGCCCGCACCATCGCCGATCTGGTGCGCTGCAATCTTTTGCCCGCCTGCTATGTGGCCGCGCCGCGCATCCGCGAGCTGCGCCGCTTGCTGCGCTACCGCAGCCTGGTGGTGAGCGAAGCGGTGCGCATGAAAAACAAGATGGCCGGACTGCTGATGGAGACCGGCGCCGTTTACGTGAAGGAGAAGCTGCACGGCAAGAAATACTTTGCCAGTCTGCTGGAAGAACTGGAAGAGGTGCCGGAGTCGGTGCTCGATCTGCTGCGTACGAGTCGAGGCGCGCTGGAGATGTTCGAGACGACGCAGCGCCGGCTGGTGCGCGAGTTACTCGCCGACCCCGAACTGGGGCAGCGGGTGGAGCGATTGATGAGCATTCCCGCGGTAGGGCAAATCACGGCCCTCACCTGGGCGCTGGAGATCGGCGACCCGCACCGCTTTCGCTCCGGCTCCGAGGCCATGAGTTACTGCGGGCTGACGGCTGCCTTGAAGTCTTCGGCGGGCAAGCAGCAACGCGGGCCGATTTCGAAACAGCGCAACCACTGGCTGCAAAGCACGCTGATCGAAGCGGCCAAGCTGGCGCCACGCTGGAATCCGCAACTGGCGGCGCTACACGCCCGCGAGTTGGAACGCGGACATCGCAACCGGGCCACGCTGGCGGTGGCGCGCAAACTGGTTACCTATCTGCTGGCGGTCGACAAAAGCGGGCAGAGCTTTCAGCTGCGGGCGCTCTTGCCCGAGGACGGAGCGGAGAAGGAAGGGGCGCAGAAAATCAAAACCGCCTAAGAAGGAAAAACCTTAAAACCAACGGCGATCGACCGGCCGTTTCTCGCCATTTTGGGGACTGGGCAGAGGAGCCTCGGCTCCCGATGCTCCTGACCGTCTGTATCGAGACCGGCCGGCAAACCCTAACTCATACTTCGTGGACCGGGTTTCACTTCGGTTCCCGCAAATGGATGTCTGGCCAGGCTGCCGCCTTGGCCGCGCGAAACGATCGCTGGCAGTCGTCTAACTTAGCCGCTGTATCCGCGCTTCGAGAGTGGTCTCTTCCAAGTGAACGGAGACCTCCGTCTCCTCTTGACTTTTACTTATCATGGATGTCCCCCGCATTTCAGAAGTGTTTTTCGGTCACACCCGATTCAGCGCACGAATAATCCGGGCGACGGTGCGCTCTTCGTTTATCCGGCATTCCCACACACGGAGCACGCTCCATCCCTCGTTCCGCAATCTACGAGCTACTCTCACATCTCTGCGGCGATTCGAAAATATCTTGGATTTCCAGAATGTCTTATTGGTCTTCGAGGGTCGGTCGCAGCGCGGACATCCATGCCAGAAGCATCCATCGACGAAGAGAGCGACTTTGGATTTCGGCCACGCGAAGTCGGGCCTCCCAGCGACCGGCCATTGTTTCCTGAACCCAAGAATTCTCCGGTGCCGGAGTAATCTCTCCATTTTGCGTTCGGTCGTCCCGCCCGAGGTTCGGACGGACGCCATAATTTTCGACCGGACTTCTCGCGATACCCTATCCATTGCAGCGACTAGCGAGCGTAGGTCTTTAAATCCTCGGCTTGGATCGAATCTGCCGGGACGAGTTGATAGTGACGCTCCTCCGCGATTTTAACGCCGTCGCCTCTGGCTGCAAGCTCGAACAGGGAAATCACGTCGTGCGCCATGAACTGAGCGGACACTGGCCGACAAGTCAACGTCGAGAACTTCTGAGCGCAGCACGCGATGTCTTGCAGCGTCTGAATTGTCGCGAGTTTATCCGTACCACTCTTGGCTTGAACGGGCACTACGAACTGTTGGCCGTTTCTGTTGACACCAACGTAGACTTCGTCGATTTCGATTTGTCCCATTTTTTTGACTGTGGTGCGGAGATGACTCTGAAGCGAGTACGTCGTGATGCCGAGGAAGATGTCTATCAATCGGTTATATCTCACTTTGGCGAGAAGCGCCTGCTCGTCACTCAGGGCGTTTGCCGCGATGATTTCAGGCGTGGCGTCGGGAATTTTAATGGCTAGGAGTTCAGGGTTGGGAATAATGCGGCTGACGCGGGCGAGTTTGAATCTATAGCGAGCACGCCCAGCGGGTTCGATAATCCATTCTTTTCCCGCTTTCGCGGTCTTGACGATGTCGTTAGGAAGCGATGCTCGATAGCGAAAAGAGTAGATTACGTCGCCGAGGTTGTCCGGCAACTCGATGTTGAGCTTCTTCGCGTTGCTGTTGAGTTCGCTTCTCTCGAACTCAAACTCGGTCATTCCCTCTTTATAATGGTCGTGGAAAATGCGGCCGATTAGGGCTTGATAGCGGTTCGGCTTCGGCTCAGGCATAGGCAAGTTCGACATTACGTTTTCGACGAGGCACCACGTCCGATGCTACACCGTAACGCTCTGCCGCTTCCGACATACTCAACGATAACAAAGCTGGATCACCAAGTTTGGGAATCGCGTTGGTCGCAGTCGGCCTCAATGCCCTTGGCAACGCAGCGGCGACCTCGTGCGCAACGGCTTGAGCGAGGAGCGGCGGAACGGAGTTTCCAATCTGGCGAAAACCGTGCCACTTGGTCACATGGAATCGGAACCAGTCGGGATACGAATGCAGACGAGCCGCTTCGCGTACGGTGATGCATCTCGGCTTGTGGGGATGGATTGGTCGCGGAGAAGTGAACGCACCACGGTCACTGGCTGTACCTGCTCGAAGCGTGTTGCAGTATCCATTGGGGGCGAGCTTCAGGAATCGGCTGACTTGCTCCACGCATCCGTGACCCGTCTTGGTGAATCGCTTCTGCGACTCTGGGGTGTGAGTCGTTCGTAGGCTGGAAGTCAGCGTCAAAGTCCGCTTGCCGTTTACCAAGCTCAGAGTTTTCGCATATTCACTCGGGCGACCGAACTTGGCTTCGACCCAATCTCTCTCTAACAGTTCTTCGTATTCTTCGACTTCTGGGAGGTCGCCTATTGCGTCCCATACAGTGGGCGTGAGAGGCAGCTTACGGATGTCGTGGTTCTCCCTGTCAGGCTGGTGCGTCTGGTCAGGGTACGTCGGAAGAATCTGGCCCTCGCGGGCACCCATGATGAACAGACGCTGACGGTCTTGCGGCACACCGTAGCAGAGCGCGTTCAGGACTTTATACGGCTCGACGATGGAGTAGCCTATTCTCTTGAACTCGGCAATCAATTCGTTCAGAAATTTCTTGTGATGCCCAATCGTCAAACCTCTGACATTTTCGAACACGAAATACTTCGGTTCTAGCTCCTTAACCAGTCGGACGAAATGCGACACAAGTTGGTTGCGCGGGTCGTCGAGGGCGCGATACCCAATGAGACTGAAGCCCTGACATGGCGCACCACCGACAACGACGGTGATGTCATCACGACCGATGCCCGACTGCGACCTGATGTAGTTGCCGTCGATGTCCGTTACGCTTCGGCAGATGGCCGCGCAGTTTGGGAAGTTGAACTCGTGGACTGCACAGTGAATCGGGTCGTACTCGACCGCAGCACGAACATCAAATCCAGCTTGCTGGAAGCCCAGGCTCAGTCCGCCTGCGCCAGCGAACAAGTCGACCGCAATAGGACGCCCCGTCATGTGATTGAAACCTATCTGGGTCAGCGTGTCGGCGCAACCCTGAAAAACAGCGATTCTGTGGAAAACAGGTGTCTTCAGGGATTAGTGTGCCACTTGATGTTGGCGAATGTAAAGCGAAGATGCTACCTATTGGACGTAGATTAGGCGCAAGCGAGTGCCCCAGACAAGGGGTGGTCCCGTGCCCCAGACAACGAGGGTGGGCTCTCGACTTTCGGAGAAGCTCTCAACCGGAAGACGCTTGATTTCCAGCGCCCGCCCCTGGAAGTTTACTCGCACCGGTCCCGCCCAGATAGATATCAGGGTTGGAATGCGGCGGTGATCCCGGCACAGTCTAATTGTGACTAAACCCACACATCGCAAAGTGCGCGATCTGTGGGGCACCCTCATTGTCTCGGGCGTCGGCTCGGTTTGCTTCTTCTATGTTGCAATAACAACATCATTATGTTGTAATAGCAACATTGAGGTGATCAGCCATGAGCCAGACCCTGGATGCCATCTTCCAACGGCGGGCGGTTAAGGTCTTTGAACCTGTAGAAATTTCCGATGAGGTGCGCGAGCAAATTCTCAATGCGGCGCGCCATGCTCCTTCGAGCTTTAACAGCCAGCCTTACAAGTTCTATTGGGTGGGATCTGCGGAGAAGAAGGCCGCGGTGGCGAAACTGTGTCTGGGACAGAAGCCCGCGGAAACGGCGTCTGCGCTGGTGGTGGCTGTGGCGGACCTCGGTTCGCTGTCGGCCACGGCGCAAGGCCAGCTGGAGTGGATGCGCAGGAGCAACTTCACCGAAGAAAAAATTCGCGACTACGAGCGGAATGCTAAGATCGGCCGGATCCTGTTTATGCCGGGGCCATTCGGAATGTTTGCCGCCATCAAACGGCTCCTCTTCCGCCTGGTGAATCTGCAGATGGTGATGGGGATGCCGCCGCTGTCCCGGCAGGAGCTATTCAAATGGGCGACGAAGAGCACGTCGCTCGCTTGCCAGAATCTGATGATTGCCGCCGAGGCGCTGGGAGTGAACACTTGTCCGATGGAAGGGTTTGATGGGCGAAGACTCGCGCGATATCTGGGGCTGTCCGGGAGGCAGCAGGAGATTGTGATGGTGATTGCGATCGGGAAAAAATCTGCTGCCTGCGATGTGACGCCGCAGTGGCGAAGGCCTCTGGAGGCGACGGTGATCGTGCTGTGAACACCGATCGTGCTATGAATACCAACGGTGCTATGAGCATCCTCCCCCGGAAAGAGATTCCCGATGACATTCTGAAAGACTCGGTGCTGGCCCATATCGCAGCGGCATATTTTTCGGTGGGGAAGAGACTGGAGCGAAAGACGCAGTGCTCGGCGACACGGGGCTATATTCTGTCGACATTGCGCGATGGAACTGCGCTGAATTCGAATCAGATCGCGACTCTGCTCGGTTTGGACCGGACCGTGGTGCACCGGGCGATCAAGTTGCTGGCGCGGGAGGGACTGGTGTCGGAGCACCGGGCGAAATCGGGCAGAGCAATTCGGGTCCAGCTGACAGCCAAAGGAAGGAAGTATCGCGAACGGCTGATCGAAGCTCGGAAGAGCGCGGATGAGAGGGTTCGGCGGCAAATGAGTTCGGAGGAGCGCGAGACGCTGCTTCGGCTCTTGAAGCTGGTTGCGGAATGTGAGTTCTGAGAGCGGTTGGGTTTAGGTGCATACACACGGGCCAATGGAATCTGCTGAAATTTGCGAGGCGACGCTGGGCGAGATTGCGCTCGTGTTTCTTAAGCTGGGGACGATTGCGTTTGGCGGACCGGCGGCGCATCTGGCGATGATGGAAGAGGAGTTCGTGCGGCGCCGGAAGTGGATTACGCATGAACAGTTTCTGGATCGGCTGGCGACGGCGAACTTGATTCCGGGGCCGAGTTCGACGGAAGTGGCGATTTTTGTTGGTCAGCTTAAGCGTGGCTGGCGCGGCCTGATCGTCGCCGGGGCCTGCTTCATTATTCCGGCGGCGTTGATTGTCTCCGTGATTGCGTGGGCGTATGTGCGATTTGGCTCGTTGCCGCAAGCGCAGCGCGTACTCTATGCGATCAAGCCGGCGGTGGTCGCGGTCGTCATCCAGGCGCTTGGCAAGCTGAGCCGCACGGGGATTCGAACGGCTCTGCTGGCGGTGATTGCAGCATTCGCGGCCTTTCTAACGGTCATCGGGATCAGCCCCGTGCTGGTGCTGTTGCTGGCTGGTGCGCTTTCGGCGGCTACGCTGGCGATGAAAGGACGACTGCTCGGTCTTGGAACGCTTGCAGGAACGTTCTCAGGGACGCTCTCAGGAACGTTTCCAAGAAATCTGACGGCTCCGAGGATTTTAGTCGCGGCCGCCGCGGTTGTTACGGCGTCGGTGGCATGGCCAGTTGGATTGTGGCGATTGTTTCTGTCGTTTTTGAAAATAGGGTCGGTGGTATTTGGCAGCGGATATGTGCTGCTGGCTTTTTTACAGGCTGAGTTTGTGGAGCGTCTGCATTGGCTGACTGACAAACAATTGGTGGACGCGGTTGCGGTCGGGCAGTTCACGCCAGGGCCGCTGTTCACGACGGCGACCTTTATTGGCTACGTGGTTGCGGGATGGCGCGGCGCAATCGTGGCGACGACCGGAATCTTTCTGCCCGGCTTTTTTCTGGTGGCGATCAGCGGACCGGTTATTCCGTGGCTGCGGCGGTCTCCTCTGTTTGCGGCAGCTCTCGATGGAGTGGTTGCGGGCTCGCTCGCTCTGATGGCGGTCGTGACCTGGCAACTGGGCAAGGCATCGATCGTGGATTGGGCTACGCTCGCGATCTTTGGCGTGAGCCTGATTATGCTCATCAGGTTTCACATTAATTCGGCGTGGCTGATCCTGGCTTCGGCGATCGTCGGACTGCTTTTGAGATGACGCCGCCAGAATTGGCCCGCATGTGTGGTCAATCCTGGCGAGCCGGCAGCATCTGTACCGTAGCGCGGACGCCATCAGGGCACTGACGTGTCAAGCCGTCTTTTTTTGCTGCACAATGAACTCCAGGACTTTGCCGCAGTCTTCTTTGGGAATCCATTTCGTCGCTTTCTTCCTGTAGATTGTTGGGATGTAGAACTCTATGATTTTCGCCATAAGGCACCTCACTTGTAATAGCGACAATTCAGGGCGATTCGTTGCAGGAGAAGTGGATTCTTCAGATCAATTCAGACGGCGGCATCACGCAGAGAGAGGAGCGGGCAGATGAGGGGAGAACGAATCAACCGGATTAGCGGATGGGTGGTAACCGGGCTGGGGCTGGTGGCGCTGCTGGCGGTGATCAGCGGATATTTTCAGCCTCGTCAGACGGATGAGGGAGCGGCGGCGCATATTTTTCAACTGTCGATTGTGCTTACTGTGCCAACACTTTTACTTTTCTTTATTACGGCGGACTGGAAGCAGCCGGTTCGAAACCTCCGTGCATTGATGGTGCCGGGGGTTGCGCTGGTGGTGGCCTTTGGGGCTTTGTATTATCTGGAACACTAGCGAAGAACAGCGCGGCGAGTCTCGCGATTGCAGTGGATGAAGATGGCATTTGAATTTCAGCCTACCTTGAAGGGTGAGTTGCTTGAGCTGAGGCCGCTGCGCGCGGATGACGCGGAGGCCTTGTTCGCGATCGCGTCGGACAAGCTTATCTGGGAGCAGCATCCGGCGCGGGATCGATACAAGCCGGAGGTGTTTGGCGCATTTTTCCGCGAATCGCTGGCGTCGGGAGGCGCATTGACGGCGCTCGATTGCGGAGATGGCCGGATCATTGGATCCTCGCGGTTCCACGGTTATGACGAGCAGGCAAACGAAGTGGAAATCGGATGGACGTTTCTCGGGCGATCGTATTGGGGCGGAAAATACAACGGAGAGATGAAGCGGCTTATGTTGGGGCACGCCTTTCAGTTTGTGAAGCGCGTGGTGTTCTTGATTGGACCGCAGAATGTGCGATCGCAGAGGGCAATTGAAAAGTTGGGCGGCGGGCGGGCGGGGTCGCGGGCGGATGCCGCGGGGCGAGAGAGTTTTATTTACGAGATTCGCGCGCTGACTTGGGCGGGCGGTGACAGCCGCTAAAAAGGGTGGTGTCGAGGGTCAGCGTCGACGGTCATCCTCACGGGCGGCGGAATTGTTCGGCTGTCTCGGAGCGTCCGAGGTTCCAGGCGACGATAACTCGGATGATGATGCCGGCACCGGAGGCGGCGAGCAACTTTAGATTGCCGGTTACGGTTGCGTCCGAGACGGGTGGAACCAGCATTACGATTCCGGTGATGGCGATCAGCATGGCGACGTGGCGGGTGATGTTGTTGCGTTTGAGGAGTCCCCAGGCCACGGCCCCGCCGGCGACAGCCATGAGCAGGAACATGTAGGGGCCGGCCAGTTCGAGTCCGAAGAGAAGCGGAGCGGCGGCAGACATGGGAATTGTGCCGGGCCTGGCTAACGTGATGACGGCGAGGATGGCCAGATAGAGGCCGCTAAGGATGAAGAGCGCGGCGATGGCACGGACTGCGGCGGGGAGTTCTCTGGTCTCCGTCATTGGTGGGAATTATGGCACGTGAATGGTTCGGCCGAAACATATGCGTGAAGCGCGCGCGGCACACCTGCCAAGGTCCTCAAACCGATAGAAGCAAGGCAGGGGTGCGTTTAACGCTCGGCGAAAGGCTGAGTGGCTAAATCCCGTAATTCACTTGCCGGAGGCCATCTTTGTAGGCGTCGCGAGCCTGGCTGGCCTTCCCGTGTGCATCGTGTTCAGCATTGTGGGCATCGTCCCATTGTTCCATGGCGATCATGGAATGATTGGGAGTGGCGAGCGCCTCTTCGGCGCGAATCTTTTCGACCCATTGATCGACGGCTTGCTTGTAGGCGTTTCGCAGCTGATCCAAATCGGCCTTGCTCATGCGGTGCAGGTTAATGCCATTCGGGAAGCGGGTCAATCTGGATGGCTCGATTTCACGGAAAATTAATATAGATGGATGCGCCGGGCGGAGCGTTGCGCTCGCGGGTCACGCGCTCCCCCGTTCGCAATTGCGAAACTCAGCCGGATGATCTAATCGAATCAGTTGGGTGCCTGGGATCCGTCGCGCCTGTGAGATCGAACGTCAGTGGCTGGCTGCGGAATCGGACGTTCCGTCCGACCACTTGGCGACGGGAACGAAGAATATGGTCAGCCGGTCCTCGGGGTCGTTGGACCCGAAGATGGGAGCGCCTTTCAGATCTGCACCCCAGGTCGCAGTGTCCGTTAGCGGAAGGAAAAACATCAAGTGAGGATGCCAGTGCTGGCCACTATCGCCCAGGTACTGTTCCTTCGCCATCATGTAAGCCATGGCGCCAACTTCTGGCGTCGGCAATTCTTTCTTGTCGAGACCAGCCTTTATGCTTTCGAACATCTCCGCCTTGGACTGGCCGCCTAATATCAGCTCGGTCTTTTTGATGGTGAGTGGAAGATAGGATCGTGCGGCCGCCGGGTTGAGGCAGATCGGACCACGCAGCTTGGGATTCCAGAAGTTAGGATCGTCGATGGGGGCGGTCCACGAGCGCTCAACCAGGCACACGAAATCATTCTTGCCTTTGGCCACCGTTTCGTAACCGTGCCGGCCGAGGACTAAGATCTCGGCATCGCGGGAGATGGATTCAGGGGCCGCACTCCGCGCCAGGGTGATCTCGGCGTTTCCATCCGCCACCAGATATTGGTCGAGCGGAGCCATCTTTGGATACCCTGTTGCCGCCTGCTGAGCCTGGGTGTGCCAGGCTGCGCACAGCAGTACAACCAGCGTGAGGCTCCTGGTTTTGATCGTCCTGATCGCTTGCGGATTCATCGGCGCCCTCCAGTTGGAAATTCTTTTTGGGTAAGATGCGTTCGTACTGATTAAAGGTACTGATTCAGTTTGAACAAACTGATCTCGCGCCCGGAAAACTTGCAGTTCTCCGCTGTCAGGTTGTAAGGTTTTCGGCCAAGACGGAAATTTGAAAAATGGGGGATTTGATGAAAGTCGGGCGTCGTGTTGCCGTTCGTCGCGTGGTGGTTCTGGGTGTGTTCATTTTTGCGCTTCTGGCGGTCCATTTTTCATGGGCGCAGAGCGGGCCTGCCGCGAAGACGGTGGTGGTGCGGGCGGGGCATTTGCTGGATGTGAAGAGCGGGAAGACGCTCAACAATCAGGTCATTGTGATTCAGGGCGGCAAGATTGTGAGCGTGGGAGAGGCGGCGCAGACGCCGGCTGGGGCGGAGGTAATCGATCTGCCGAATGCGACTGTGTTGCCGGGATTGATCGATGCGCACACGCATCTGACCTTCACTACGAATTTCGGGTATTCGCGGCTGGGGATTTCGATTCCCCGCGAGGCGCTGAATGGTGCGCGCAATGCCCGCGTCACGCTGGAAGCCGGATTTACGACGGTGCGCAATGTGGGGGCGGATGGCTACACGGATGTGGCGCTGCGCGACGCCATCAATGCGGGCGACGTGCCGGGTCCGAGGATGCTGGTGAGCGGGCCGCCGCTCAGCATTACGGGGGGCCATGGCGACAATAATCTGCTGCCATTCGAATATCACGCTAGTGGTGATGGGGTGGCGGATGGCGTTGATGGAGTGCGCCACATGGTACGGCAGAACATCAAGTATGGAGCCGATCTGATCAAGGTCATGGCTTCAGGCGGAGTGCTGTCGCGTGGAGACAACCCCCAGGCATCGCAATACACACAGGAGGAGATGAGAGCCATCGTGGAGGAGGCGCACCGGCTGGGACGGAAGGTGGCGGCGCACGCGCACGGGGCGCAGGCGATCTTGTGGGCATCGAGGGCGGGCGTCGATTCGATCGAGCATGGATCGTACATCGACGACGCCGGTATTGCTGAGATGAAGAAGAACGGGACGTATCTGGTACCGACGCTTTATCTGGGCGACTGGTTTCTGGAGAATGCGGAGAAGATTGGGACGCCTCCGGATTTGATTGCGAAGGCGCGCGAGGTAATTCCGGCGGCGCGGAAGAATGTGCAGCGCGCATTTGCGGCGGGCGTGAAGGTGGGATTTGGAACGGATGCGGCGGTGTATCCGCATGGACTGAACGCGCATGAGTTTGCGGTGTATGTGAAGCTGGGAATGACGCCGCTGGCGGCGATTCAGACGGCAACGGTGAACGATGCGGATTTGCTGGGGTGGTCGGATAAGGTTGGCACGTTGGCGCCGGGGAAATTTGCGGATTTGATTGCCGTGGATGGAGATCCGCTGGCGGACGTGACTACTTTGGAGCGAGTTAAGTTTGTGATGAAGGGCGGGGAAGTAGTTAAGAACGCGTACGGGAAATAGGGTTCGGGTGGGACAGGGCTGAGGTCTGATATTCGCGTGCGTAGAATTTGAGCGGCGATGGCAGAGGTCGGCTTGCGAATTCAATTGGCAAGATGAGAAGCGATCCTTACAGACAATTTGGGGATACCGTGATGATGACTCGCAGATGCTTTGTTGCAGTGGTTTGGATGTCACTCTTGGCGAGTGGGACGGTCGCGCTCGGACAGGCGGCGCCGAAGGCGGGCTCGTCCGCGACTCCGGCCGCGTCGCATGTGAAATATGGGTCCAACGCCGCCGTTGGGAAGTACTTCGTTCATGACGGAGTGAAGCTCTATTACGAAGTGTATGGCGCGGGCGAGCCGCTGCTGCTGGTGCATGGAAACGGCGGCAGCATTGCCGATTTTGCGGCGCAAATTGATCACTTCCGCAAGAGGTATTTGGTGATCGCCATGGACAGCCGCGACCAGGGAAGGTCGGGCGACAGCGCGGACGCCATCACGTACGAGAAGATGACCGACGATTTGGCCGCGCTGCTCGATCACCTGAAGGTTGGACCGGTCGATGTGCTGGGCTGGAGCGATGGCGGGATCGAGGCATTGCTGTTGGGCATTCGGCATCCGGAGAAGGTGAGGAAGATTGCGGCGATGGCGGCGAACATGGATCCGCCGGGCTTGTATCCGGAGATCCTCGACTTCATCCGCTCCGCCGTGAAAGAGGGTGCGGCGAAGAACACTCCTGAGGCCAGGCGAGAGTATAAAGTGACGGAGATGATGCTGCACGAGCCGAATATCAAGATGACGGCGCTGGAAGCGGTGCGCGTGCCGACACTGGTGCTGGCCAGCGATCACGATGCGATACGTGACGAGCACACGCTGGACATTTACCACCATCTTCCGAACGGCGAGTTGTGCATTTTTCCGGATGCGACGCACATGATTCCGTACGACGATCCGGAGAGATTTGATGCGGCGGTAGAGCGCTTTTTTCGAGAGCCGTATGTGAAGAAGGATCGGGTGCACGATCTGGTCAAGTCGATTGACGCGATGAAGGCGGCGCAGTAGTAGGCGGTTGGAAGGGGCAGAGGTTGGATTGCAGGGTTGCCTCGGTGTTGTGATCTCCGGTTGACAGCGGGGAATGGTGTGGTGAATATTTCTCGCCCTTTGGCTCCCGGTCTTCCTCTGGCTAAGTTGCTAACGTTATTCCTTTCATTGAGTTATCGGATTGTAATTTTTTTGAGTGCGAGTGCGGTTTGGACTTACGGTTAGTTCTGGGAACCAGGCATCTCGCTGCGTTGCGCCTTCCTTTGTGAGCTTTTTCATTGACCGGTAAAGAGCGGAAGAGGACAATACTCTGGTTCTCGGCTGCTGCGAGACCTCCCCTAGTCGGTAAAGAGTCAGAACTGTCTTCTACCACCGATATCCCGCGATGATGAACGGACCGGATGACGCATGCTAACCGCGTCTGCTGGTTCGTGATTGACCTTCCCATCGCCTGATTCGGCCTATTACCACGTTGCCGTGTTAAGTGGAATCTTGAATCTGGGAGAGCCTCATGAAGGGCATTCGCCGCTTGTGCACTTTCACACTTATTTCTCTGTTCTCATTAGCCGGAGTCGCCGCGCAGGCGGGCGGGCAAAATACCGTGCTGAACCTGCTGAGCGATGCGAGTAAGTTGCTGGCAAAAACGGGAGAAAAGCACGGGGCGGGAGCGCAGAGCGCTGAGGCGGCATCGACTTATAACTATAGCGTGCTATATAGCTTTTGCCCGGCGGCGGGATGTGCGGACGGGCAATATCCCGAAGCAGGTTTGCTTCTAGACTCGGCAGGCAACCTCTACGGCACGACCTACGCAGGCGGGGAAGCAAATGCCAAATGCGCGTATAGCACATGCGGAACGGTGTTCAAGGTGAGCAGTACCGGCCAGGAGACGGTTCTCTACAGCTTCTGCTCGGCGGTGAACTGCACCGACGGAAATCAGCCCCAGGCAGTTCTCATCCGCGACTCAGCTGGCAATCTATATGGCACCACTGCTTATGGCGGCGCCGGTGTTGTTAACAATGGTGGTGGCACGGTATTCAAGATAACCAACACCGATCGGGAGACGGTGCTCTACAGCTTCTGCCCGGTTTTGGAGTGCAGCGATGGATATTACATCGTGGCTGGTTTGATGGAGGACACTTCGGGCAACTTTTACGGCACAGCGGGATTCGGTGGCGCCAAGGGACATGGCGCGGTTTTCAAGGTTGACACTTCGGATAACGAAAGCGATCTCTATAGTTTCTGCTCGGTCGCGAGCTGCACGGATGGGGCAGATCCCTACGGCGGCGTGATCTCCGATTCCGCGGGCAACCTCTACGGGACCACCACCTCGGGAGGCGCGAACTGTGTATCGAACAACGGTTGCGGAACGGTTTTCAAGGTGGACACGACGGGCAAGGAGACGGTGCTCTACAGTTTCTGCTCGGTGGGTGGCACGAGTTGCACGGACGGAGCGTATCCGTATGCGGGCTTGATTCGCGATGCTGCGGGCAACCTCTACGGCACCACCGCGCAAGGCGGCAATTCGGGATGCTATCTCGGCTGTGGAACCGTCTTCAAAATAGACACGACGGGTAAGGAGACAGTGCTGCACGCTTTCTGCTCCGCGTCGGGATGCACCGACGGAGCCACTCCCTATGCCAGTCTGATCCAGGACGCCGCCGGCAATCTGTATGGAACGACCGACGTCGGTGGCGCGGTGAACCAGGGATCGGTGTTCAAGGTCGATACTTCCGGCAACGAGACTGTGCTTTATAGCTTTTGCCTGGTTAGTTATCCCAACTGCACTGACGGGCAGTACACGTCTAGTAGTCTCATTCTCGATTCGGCCGGCGATCTGTACGGCACTACGCAGAAAGGGGGCGCGAACGGTTATGGCACGGTGTTCAAGCTGGCTGTGCCGAGCGGAGGCAACGGCATCATCACCTTTGAAGCGCCGGATGCGGGTTCGGGCGCGCTTCAGGGAACGGCCGGGCTGAGCATTAACACGGCGGGAGTGATCACCGGAGAATACACAGACGCGAACTACGTGTATCACGGCTTTGTGCGCGCCACGGACGGCACGATCACCGAATTCGACGCCTCCGGCGCGGGCACGGGAGTATACCAGGGAACTTTCCCAAGCGGCATTAATACCAAGGGGACGATTGCGGGAACCTACACGAATTCAGGCAAGGCGTACAACGGTTTCGTGCGTGCCGCGGGCGGCGCGATCACCGAGTTTGGAGTTCCGGGCGCGGGGACTGCGGGACACCAGGGAACTTTCCCGATCGGGATCAATACTGGAGGAGAGATCGCGGGAGGCTTTAAAGACGCGGGCAACGTGTATCACGGTTTTGCCCGCAGTTCGAAAGGCGTGATCTCAGAATTCGATGCGCCGGGTGCAGGTACCGCCGCGCATCTTGGAACCATCGCCCTCGCACTGAATACGGCGGGGGTGATCGTGGGAACTTTTTCCGATGCGAGCGATATGTATCACGGATTTGTCCGCACGGCTGGAGGGACGATCACGACCTTCGATGCTCCGGGAGCGGAGAAGGAAGGAAAGCCCGCGCATTCTTACGGGGGGACCATTGCGTTCAGCATCAACACGAGTGGAACTGTCGCGGGAACCTATACCGACACGAACGGCGTGTATCACGGCTTCGTGCGGGCCGCCGGCGGTACGGTCACCAGCTTCGATGCTCCGAGCGCGGGCACGGGGGCGGGGCAGGGAACAGTCGGGATTAGCATCAACACGGCGGGGACGATCACGGGAACGTACGCGGACGCATCGTCTGTGTATCACGGATTTGTGCGCACGGCGAGCGGGACAATTACCAGCTTTGACCCTACAGGCGCGGGTCCGGGCGGCTCACTAATTTCACTAATTGCAAAGGCGATGGCTATGCCACAGGGAACGGCCGGTCTCAGCATCAACACGGCCGGAGCGATTACCGGAGGCTACACGGATGTGGATGACGTCTATCACGGCTTTCTGGTGCCGGTGCTGACCGCGACCACGAGCACGCTAACGTCTTCGCCGAATCCATCTACTCTTGGAGAGGCGGTGACCTTCACTGCTACCGTAACTCCCGCACCGCCTGATGGAGAGACGGTTTCATTCATGAAGGGCAAGGTTGTGCTGGGAACGGGAACGCTGAGCGGCGGATCGGCGACTTTTGTAACCTCGACTCTCAAGGCGGGAACGACCTCAGTGATCGCCGACTACAGCGGCGACTTGATCTTCGGCGCCAGCAAGTCGAACACGGTGAAGCAGGTGGTGGAGAAATGAGCGCCGCGGTTGAGTTGTGATGTGCCATACCGCAACCCAGGCGTGTTAGAACTGTGCGGAGATAGAGACAAATTTGTTAGTGTGCGGCTGATATCCTGATTTTCTCTTGAGCCGACCTGCTGCTATCGCCGCTTCGTTTTCATCGTTGCCTTCCGCCTGCGAGATCGCGCGGCGGATTCGGGCTCGCGAGGTTTCTCCGATCGAGGTTGCACGTGAGCATCTGGAGCGCATTTCTGCGCTGAATCCTTCTTTGAATGCTTTTGTCGATTGGCAGCCGGAGCTTGTGCTGGCGCAGGCTCGGGAGGCTGAGGACGCGGCGATGCGGGGGGCGTCTGGTCATAGTCCAGCCTTCGGTCCGGGACGCGAACTCGGCCCGTTGCATGGCGTGCCGGTCTCCATCAAATCTTCGATCGATGTGGCCGGGCACCGGTGCGAGGCTGGGTCGCGGTTGCGGGCCGGGTATGTGGCGGAGGCGGATGCTCCGCTGGTGGCGCGCTTGCGAGCGGCTGGGGCCGTGATTTTGGGCGTGACGAACACGCCGGAATATTTGATGGCTTGGGAGACGGATAATCTGCCTTATGGGCGGACGAATAATCCGTGGGACTTGGAGCGGACGGCGGGCGGCTCGAGCGGGGGCGAGGCAGCGGCGATTGCGGCGGGACTTTCGGCGGGCGGCGTGGGGAGCGATGGCGGCGGCTCGATTCGCGTGCCCGCGCACTTTTGTGGAATCTGCGGATTGAAGCCGACGCCGGGAAGAATTCCTTCGACAGGACATTTTCCGAAGTCGGGCGGCCCGTTTGCGCTGCTGGGGGTGGTGGGTCCAATGGCGCGGACGGCGGACGATTTGCGTGTTTTGTTTGAAGTGACGGCGGGATGGGATGATGGGGACCCTTGCTCGGTTCCTTCGTTTCGTCGCGATCGGGACAATGACGGATCGGGATCCACGATTGGATTTTTCGTCGATGACGGCCGAACCCCGGTGACTGCCGAGACTCGGGCGGCGGTTTTGGGCGCGGCTTCGGCATTGAGTGGCGCGGGATTTCCAGTGGAAGCGTTTCGTCCCGACGGACTCGACGAGGCGCGGGAACTTTGGTGGCAGTTTTTTGGAATTGCGGGTGGAATGATTCTGGGGCCGATGGTGCGCGGGCGCGAGGCGGAACTGTCGCCGATTCTGCGGGAATTTTGTTCGTGGACTCCGGCGGGAAACGCGGAGTTAGCGGGACATTCGGGCGAGTCTCTGCTTTCGACCTGGCTGCGGCGCGATGAGCTGCGCGAGAGAATTTTGCGCCAGATGCGGCAGTATCCCGTACTTGTTTGTCCGGTGGCGGCGGTGCCGGCATTCCGGCATGGCGAGCGCGACTGGATGGTTGAGGGCGCGACGGTGAAGTATCTGGACGCGTGGTCGTATTGCGAATGGTTTAATCTGCTCGGATTTCCGGCGGTGGTGGTGCCATTTGGGCGGTCGGCGGATGGTTTGCCGATCGGAGTACAGATTGTTGGGCGGCCTTGGGAAGAAGAGAGAGTGCTGGCGGTTGCGTCGGCGCTTGAGAAGGCTGGCGGCGGCGGTTATACTTCGCCAAAACCTTGAGGGTCGGGCGACGCGCGCACTGCCGATGTCGTCTTTTGGGTCATCCTTCATCTATGTCTATGCCGAAACTGAATCTATGCCGAAAATGATGCGCGGATTGTTGTTCCTCCTGGTCGCATCGGCGGCTTATCTTTATCCGTTTCCGCAGGCGAATCTGGTTTATCCGGCCGTGGTGGTCTTGCACACGCTGGTGGGGGTGGTTGCGTCCGTTACGGGCGTGGTGCTGCTGCGGCGATTGCTGCGCTCGGCGGATTGGGCTGGGAAAACAGGATGGATTTTGCTGGCAGTGGGCGCCGGGCTCGGGCTCATCCTTATTTATACGGGGACGGCTCATAGCGAATTCCGCTGGCTGTATGCACACATTGTTTTGTCCCTGGCCGGGATTGGTTGTCTGCTCGCGGAGTGGCTGGGACGGCGCGGATGGATGGGCACGAATGCGGTGGTTCGTGTGGCGGTTTGTTTTGCGGTGCTCGGGGCGGTGGGCTGGGCGGCGCATTATCAGCGGGAGAGTCGATGGGCGCGAAGTTCGGAGATTCGCAATCCGGAGATGCCGCCGGTTTCGATGGATGGCGAGGGGGACGGGTCGGCGGGGCCGTTTTTTCCGAGTTCGGCGCAGGTTTATGGCGGGCAGAAAATTCCGTCGAAGTTTTTTATGGAGTCGGATTCCTGCCGGCGCTGCCACGAGGATATTTACAAACAGTGGTACAGCTCGGCCCATCATTTTTCGTCGTTCAATAATCAGTGGTATCGGAAGGCGATCGAGTACATGCAGGACACGGTGGGGACGCGACCTTCAAAATGGTGCGGCGGATGCCACGATCCGGCGGTGCTCTATGCGGGCAAGATGGATACGCCGATTAAGCAGATCGTGCACACGCCTGAGGCGCAGGCGGGGCTCGGCTGCATGATGTGCCACTCGATTGCGCGCGTGAAGAGCACGATGGGTCAAGCGGATTTTTACCTGGAGTACCCCAAACTGCATGAGATGGCGGCAAGCAAGAATCCGTTGGTGCGGTATTTGCATGACACGATTACGAAGCTGAATCCGGAGCCGCACCGGCGCGTGTTCTTGAAACCGTTCATGCGCGAACAGACGGCGGAGTTCTGTTCATCGTGCCACAAAGTGCACCTGGACGTGCCCGTGAATCACTATCGCTGGCTGCGCGGGTTTAACGAGTACGACAACTGGCAGGCGAGCGGAGTTTCGGGCGAGGGCGCGCGGTCGTTTTATTATCCGCCGAAGCCGCAGCAGTGCGCGGATTGCCACATGCCGCTGGAGCGCTCGAACGACATGGGGAATGTGGATGGCAAGGTGCATTCGCATCGCTTTCCGGGGGCGAATACGGCGCTGCCGACGGCGAATGAAGACGCGGCGCAATTGAAGACGACGGAAGACTTTTTGACGAGCGGGGCGCTGAGCGTGGATATTTTTGCGCTGTCAGCGGCGGGAGAGAACACGGAAGCCGAATCGGCGATGAAGACGGCGGGGCAGCACGAACTGGCGACGACCTTCGCGGTTGGCGAAGAGGCGGAAACCATGGCGGCCGCGCCTGCCGACAATGGCGAGGCTGCTCCGGTGACCGCGCCGCTGAATCGCGTGCCGGCGGCAGTGCGGCGCGGAGATTCGGTTCGTATTGACGTTGTTGTGCGTACGAAACGAGTCGGACATTTTTTCCCGGGCGGGACCGTGGACGCGTACGACACATGGCTCGAGCTTAAAGGCGTGGACGATCACGGGCAGACGGTTTTCTGGAGCGGCATGGTCGAGGATGGCGGGAAAGGTCCGGTGGAGAAAGGCGCGCATTTTTACCGGTCGTTGCAGGTGGATGGGCACGGCAACGCGATCAACAAGCGCAATGCGTGGGCGACGCGGTCGGTGGTATATGTGCGGCTGATCCCGCCGGGGGCGGCGGATACGGTGCACTTCCGCCTGAAGGTTCCGGCGAAGACGGGGAAGAAGATTACGCTGACGGCGCGGCTGTGCTACCGGAAGTTTGCCTGGTGGGAAACGCAGTTTGCGTTTGGCGGGAGAGTGGATCCTTTATCGCGAGCCTCGGCGGTTACCGCCGATTACGATGACAGAAACTTTCTCTTTGATGCTTCGCTGAAGGGGATTTCGGCGAAGGCGGAGCAGATTCCGGATTTGCCGATTGTGACGCTGGCGCAGAATACGGTGACCATCGATGTGCTGGAGGGGCGCGCACCGGCGCCGAAGGTCGCGACGCAACTGCTGAAAGAAGATTGGCAACGCTGGAACGATTACGGAATCGGCCTGCTGTTGCAGGGAGATTTGAAGGCGGCGCAGTCGGCATTTGAGAAAGTTACGGAGATCGACGCGCAGAATCCTGACGGCTGGGTGAACATTGGGCGCGCGGCGCTGCAGGAGGGCGACCTGGAGCGGGCGCGGACGGTGCTGGAAAAGGCGCTGGCGATTGATCCCAAGCTGGCGCGGGCGAATTTCTTTTATGCCTCGCTGCTTAAAACTACCGGCGATTATGACGGCGCGGCGGCGCATCTAGCGATTGTCCTGGCGCAGTATCCGCGGGACCGGGTGGCGCTGAACAATCTGGGACGAGTTTATTTTTTGCAGAGGAAATATGCGGAGGCGGTGAAGACCTTGCAGGGCGTGCTGGCGGTCGATCCGGAGGATTTGCAGGCGCATTACAATCTGATGCTTTGTTATAACGGGCTGGGCGACGAGAAGATGGCGAAGGAGCATGAGGCGCGGTATCTGCGATTTAAGGCCGATGAGGCGGCGCAGACGATTACCGGACCCTACCGGCTGGCGCATCCGGAGGACAACAACGAACGGCAGAATATTCATGAACATGTTTCGGTGGCGCTGACGGGATTGAGCAAATGAACGGCGCGGGAACGTGTTTCACCACCGAGACACCGAGACACAGAGAAAATAGCTACGAGCTACTAGCTTCGAGCTGCGAGCAAGCTACTTCTTCGAAGGGCGGAGACCGGGGCGCGAGCTTTGTCGCGGCACTGGTAGTTCTCACTCTGCTTTCTACATTCGCTCAAGCTGAGCAAAACATTACCTTTCGCGAGATTACCGCCCAGGCTGGCATTCACTTCACGCATAACAATGGCGCGTTCGGAAAGAAGTGGCTGCCGGAAACTCTGGGGCCGGGGTGCGCGTTTATCGACTACGACAACGATGGCTGGCCGGACATTCTGCTGGTGAACGGTACGGACTGGCCGGGGCACCCACACGGGGGCGCGACTACTCCGAAGCTCTACCACAACAATCATGATGGGACGTTTACGGACGTGACGGTGAAAGCGGGGCTGTCGGTTTCGTTTTATGGCATGGGCGTGGCGGTTGGAGATTATGACAATGACGGGTTTGACGACATCTTTATTAGTGCGGTTGGGCAGAGCCGGCTTTTTCATAACAACGGCAATGGAACGTTTACGGATGTGACGCGTTCGGCGGGATTGATGGGGCCGAACGAATTTTCTACCAGCGCGGCATGGGTGGATTATGACCGCGATGGCAAGCTGGATCTGGTGGTCGCGAATTATGTGCAGTGGTCGGAGGCGGGCGATCTTTATTGCACGCTCGATGGGACGCACAAATCGTATTGCACGCCGGAGTCGTACAAGGGAACCTCGGTGCGGCTGTGGCACAACAAGGGGATGGGTCAGTTCGAGGATGCGACCGCGAAGGCGGGACTTTATGACGCGAGTTCGAAGAGCCTGGGGATTGCGGTGCTCGACGCGAACGGCGATGGCTGGCCGGATTTGCTGATTGCGAATGACACGCAGCCGAACAAACTTTACATCAATAAAAGGAATGGGACGTTTGAGGAGCGCGGCGTGCTGGCGGGCGTGGCATTTAGCGAAGACGGGGTGGCGCGCGCGGGCATGGGGGTAGACGCGGCGGATTATGACCGATCGGGCAACGCGAGCGTGGTGATCACGAACTTTGCGAACCAGATGCTCTCGCTGTATCACAACGAGGGCAACGGGCTTTTTGTGGATGAGGCGCCGCGGTCGGAGATTGGGCGCGATACGCTGCTGACGCTGGGATTCGGATGCTTCTTCTTCGATTACGACAATGATGGCTGGCCGGATATTTTTGTGGCGGACGGGCATATTGAGGACGAGATTGAGCGAGTGCAGAAGCGGGTGAGTTACGCCGAGGCTCCGCATTTGTTTCGGAATTTGGGCGGCGGAAAATTTGTGGAAGTGACGGCAACGATGGGGGCGGGATTTGCGGCTCCGAAGGTGGCGCGGGGCGCGGCGTACGCGGACATTAATAATGATGGGGCGCTGGATGTGCTGGTTACTACGAATGGCGGCGCGGCGCACTTGTATCGCAGCGAGGGCGTGACGAACTCTAGTTTGCGAGTGAAGCTCGAGGGAACGAAATCGAATCGCGATGGAATTGGAGCGGTGGTGCGGGTTACGGCGGGCGGCGAGAAGCAATGGCAGATGATGCGGTCGGGGTCGAGTTACCTTTCCGCTAGCGAACTGGTGCTGACGTTTGGGCTGGGGACGCGAGCGAAGGCGGACTCCATTGAAGTGCAATGGCCGGGCGGAGCGGTGGAGAAAATTGCGGATGTGGCGGCGGGGGAGACGGTGACGATTCGGGAGGGGGGCGGGATCGTGGGTTCTCGGCCATATGCACACAAGTAAGAGTGGGCTGCTTGCGTCGTTGGAAACGCGCTGGATGCGGATAGTCTCGTACGTTTTGTACGATGGCAACAGAATGCATAGGTCCTTCGCTGCGCTCAGGATGACAGCGCTCTCCGGGGTGAATATCATCAGCGAATATCATCGGCTCACATCAGCGGCTCATATCACCGGGTGCATCCTGATCTGATGACAAGAATTCTCAGCGTTCTCTTCTTATCTATGGCAGCACTCGCGATCCTCGCAGCGAGTCGCCCGGCCTCTAATCCCACCGAAGCAGCTTCCAATCCTACCGAGGCGGCGCGACTGAATAATCTGGGCGTCGCGTATATGAACCAGCAGCTATTTGAAAAGGCGCTGCGGTCGTTTGAGGCCGCGGCTGCGGCGGATTCTGCGTTGAAGGTGGCGGAGTTGAATCGCGGAATTGCGCTTTTGAATTTGCAGAGGCTCGCGGAGGCTCGTCCGGTGTTGGAAAAGGCTGTGAAGGATGCGCCGGGCGATGCGCATGGGTGGTTCAATCTGGGGCTTTGTTACCGGAACGCGAGCAATGAGGAGGCCGCGCTTGTGGCCTTCCGGCGGGTTACGGAGATTGACGCGAACGATGCGGACAGCTGGTATTTTGTGGGCGCGACTTATGCGCAGCTGAAGAAATTTCCGGAGGCGATTGCGGCGTTTGAACGGGCGCTGAAAATCGATCCGCTGCATGCTTCGGCGCAGTTTGGGATGGCGCGGGCATATCAGCAGTCGGGGCAGGCCGATTTGGCGCACGCGGCGATGAAGAGATTTCAGTATGTGACGGAGAGCAAGCTGGGTCGGCCGATCAGCCTGGCGTACGGGGAGCAGGGGAAGTATTCGCTGGCGGAGGATTCTCCGCTGGCGGCGCAGAAGGTGCCGGCGCAGATTGACGTGCGGTTTGTGGATGTGACGGCGGAGGCGGGGATTATTTCGAATCCTCGAGGTCACACTTTCTCGCGCAGCGAGGTCTCTTCATTGTATGGCCCGGGCGCATGTTTTCTGGATTTCGATGGGGACGGCCGGATTGACTTGTTCGTTGCGGATAATGGCCCGCGTGGTGGGATGGCTCTTTACCACAATGTTGGTGGCAAGTTCGAGGATGTCACGGCGACTGCTGGGCTCGATCCCACGGTTCGCGGAGTGGGCTGTACGGCGGGGGACTACGACAATGACGGCGCCGAAGATCTTGCGGTGAGCCGGGAGCGGGATGGCCTTGCGCTTTTCCACAACGAAAAAAACGGAACCTTTAAGGATATGACTGAGGCGTCCGGGATCGGCCGAGAGTCAGTGATTAAGGCCGACGGCGAAAATGCTGGCCTCACCTTCATTGACTATGACCACGATGGCGACGTTGATCTCTACGTCAGCCGCTACTATTCCGACCTCAGGCGTTCTAAGGCGGCGCCCAGCCCAAATCTGATGTTGAGAAACAACGGCAATGGAACTTTTACGGATGTCACCGATAAGGTGGGATTGACTACGGATGATATAAGTTTGAGCGCGGTCGGTACCGATATTAACAATGATCGTGCCGTAGATGTCGTTGTCAGTGGAGGTTACTCACCGGTTCTTTTTGTCAATCCCAGAGAGGGTAGATTTCTGCAACGTTCGTGGACGCCCGTAATCTCTGCGCATACCAAGGGGGTGGCGGTCCTCGATTTCGATCACGACGGGTGGATGGATTTGGCGATTACGAAATCGAAAGTGTCCAACATCACTCTGTGGCGAAACAACCTGGGCAAAGGTTTCGAGCAGGTGCCGCTTCCGAATGTCGATTGGGTTCGCGCTTATGGAATCGTCGCCTTTGATTACGACAACGACGGCTGGGTTGATCTGGCTGCGGTTGGCGAGACTAAGGATGGGCGCGGCGAGGTTCGGCTGTTTCGCAATCTGGGGCCAGACGGGTGGAAGGATGTTACGGCCGACGTTGGACTCGACAAAATTCAACTTAAGAATCCGCGCGCGATTATCGCCGGGGATTATGACAATGACGGCGCGGTCGATCTGCTGATCACGCAGAATCATGGGCCGGCTGTGCTGCTGCGCAATGTCGGCGGGAACAAGAATAATTCTTTGCGGTTGGCGCTGAAGGGATTGAACGATAACAAGTCGGCAATTGGAACTAAGGTTGAGGTTTTTTCGGATGGCATCCGGCAGAAGTTTGAGGTTTATGGGTCGTCGGGATATTTGGGGCAGAACTCTCCTTATTTGACGATTGGGCTAGGACAGGCGAAGACGGCGGATGTGGTGCGGTTGCTTTGGCCGACCGGTGTTTTGCAGGATGAGATCGATGTGGCGGGCGGCAGTTTGCAGACGATTACGGAGATCGACCGGCGTGGGTCGTCTTGTCCGACGCTGTTTGCATGGGATGGCGCGCACTATGAGTTGGTTGGCGACATGCTGGGCGCGGGCGTGGTGGGGCATTGGGTTGGGGCGCATGCGCGGCCACATCGAACGCAATATCCCGCGGCCTACGGAGGCGATCAAGGTTGATCGCTCTGCGCTGCGCTTACGCGATGGGAAACTTAGTTTTCGATTTATGGAGCCGCTGGAAGAGTCGGTTTATCTGGATTCGGTGCGACTGCTGGCGGTGGATCATCCGGCGGAGTATGAGGTTTATCCGAACGAGTATTTTGCTTCGAATCCGCCGTATCCGGAGTTCAAGGTGGTGTTCAGTAATAAGAAAGACACGCGGCCTCCGGCCGGAGCTTGGGATGAGCATGGGCACGATGTGCTGCCTTCGCTGCTGGCGCACAAATATTTTGGCGATTTCAAGGTGACGCCGTTTTTGGGATTCGCCGAGCCGCATTCGCTGGAACTGGATCTGGGCGAGGCTTATCGCGGCGGGCCGCTCTGGCTGCTGATGCATGGCGAGGTGGAATATTTTTCGGCGAACAGCATGTATGCGGCGAACCAGGCTGGGCTGCAGCCGTTTGCTCCGTATGTGGAGGCTTGGGTTGCGCGCGGAGAGTCGGGCGCAGTCCCTCAGCGGCTAAAGCCGCAGAACGTGAGCGGCCCAGACGGCACGGCTCAAGCTGTGCCCTTCCCAAAGTCGGTGTCGGCGAATTCCGGGAAGAGCGCGGGCGGGAAATGGGTGAGCGTGGTGGGTGATCTTGGTTTCCCGGCGGGCGGTGCTCGCACTATGACTGCCGATCTTACGGGCAAGTTGCCGGTAGGGACTCGGCGGATTCGATTGACTACGAATCTGCAAATTTATTGGGATTCGATTCTTGTTAGCCGGACAGCGCAGGGCGACGTGGAATGGTCAGGGGCGAATTCCACCACATTGCCGTCTCCGCACCGAGGCGTCCGTGCTTCGATTTCTTCTGTGCCGCTGGTTCGCGCTTCGCTTTCGTTTCATGGGTTCCCGCTCAAGATTGAAGATTCGCCTCCGGGCAATGTGAAGTACATCTATGAGAAGGCCAGCGCTACCGGGCCATATACCCGGCCGGCGGGCGCTTACACCCGCTATGGCGACGTGCTGCCCTTGCTGGCTGCGACCGATGACAAGCTGGCGGTGTTTGGGTCGGGGGACGAGGTGGCTTTGGATTTCGATCCGGCTCACTTACCCACGCTGCCGGAGGGATGGGTGCGCGACTATTTTTTTGTCGCGAATGGATACGAGAAAGATATGGATTTCTATGCCTATCATGGCGACTCGGTCGATCCGCTGCCGTTTCGCGGGATGCGCGGGTACCCGTATCCGGGGCAGCATTTTCCGGATGATGGGGAGCACATGGATTATTTGATGGAATACAACACGCGATTCATGTCGGGGAATGAGGCGGCAGGGTATTCATTCCAGTATGGCTTGGACGGTGGAGGGCAGAAGTAGCGCTCGGCAATTTGTCGCCAATCATTTGTCGGGAATCGAAGGTGAGGACGGTTTCGCGGTCACCGGTGATCGGTCACCGACTCTCTTGCCGATGCCGAGTTCGTAATGGTGCTGTGCCTTCCATGGTTTATAATCAAAAATTCAGCTTCCTGCGCAGAATACCCCTGCAAATAGGCTTGTAATCTGGCGGAATCGTCTGACGGAGCAATCTAACTATGATTCGAACTTTGCAGAACGCGGGCCCCACCCTGAAGATCGTGCTGGGCGCTTTGCTGGTCATTATTTGTGCCTCGATGGCGATCACTCTGATTCCGGGCGTGGGTGGCGGCAGCCTTGGTTTGAGCGGACCTCCGGCGGGCGTGCTGGCGACGGTGGGCGACGAGAAGATCACCGTGAACGAAGTACAGCGCGAGGCGCGGCAGATGCTGCAACGGCAGTTTCCGCGCGGAGGCCCGCAGGCTGCGATGCTGTTGCCGATGTTTACCAACCAGGCGGCGCAGCAATTGATCAACGAAAAGCTAATGGTGTCGGAGGCGCGCCGGTTGGGTCTGCGCACCAACGATGCGGAGTTGCGCGACGACTTGCAGCATGGTCCGCTCGGCCAGGAGTTTTTTCCGGATGGAAAATTCGTGGGACAGGAAGCGTACGCGGATTTCATCCAGCGCAATAACATGACGATCGACCAGTTTGAAACTCTGGAGAAGGAGTACATCCTGATCCGCAAGCTGCAGGCGCTGGTTTCGGCGAGTGCGTTCGTGCCGGACTCCGAGGTACACGAGGAGTTTTTGCGGCGTAACACGAAGATCAAGTTCGACTACGCGGTCATCACGCAGGGCGACATTCTCAAGGGACTGCATCCGACCGACGAAGAATTGAAGGCGTTTTACGATCGTAATAAGGCGAGCTACAACAACTCGATTCCGGAGAAGCGGCAGATCAAGTATGTGGTGATCGATAGCAGCAAGGTTGCGGCCGCAACCAACGTGAGCGAGCAGGATTTGCAGGCGTACTACGACCAGCATCGCGACGAATATCGCGTGCCGGATCAAGTGAAGGTTCGCCACATTCTGATCAAGACGCCGCTGCCGGAGCCGGGACAGAAAGAAGATGAAAAGGCGGTTGAGGCGGCGCGGGCCAAGGCTGGAGACGTGTTGAAGCAACTGAAGGCGGGCGGCGATTTTGCCAAGCTGGCCGAAAAATACTCGGACGATCCGGGCTCGGCGAAAGAGGGCGGGGAACTGGGTTGGATCGGGCGCGGGCGTACGGTTCCGGAATTCGAAAAAGTGGCGTTTTCGCTGCCGAAGGGCGGGACCAGCGATCTCGTCAAATCGAGCTATGGGTTCCACATTATCCAGGTGGAAGACAAGCAGCAGGCGCACTTGAAGTCGTTCGCCGAAGTGAAGAACGAAATCCTCGACAAGGTGAAACAGCAAAAAGCGGAGCGTGCGACCGAGGCGGCTGCGAATGCTTTGTTGAGCGCGGCGCGCGCGGACGGGATCGACAAGGCGGCGGCTGCGAAGGGCGACTCCGTGGTGGCGACGGATTATCTGGGTCATAACGACAGCCTGCCCGGCCTGGGCGCGAGCCCGGCGCTGATGGATGCGGTGTTCAACGAGCCCGACAAGGCTCCGCCCGATGTGGTGCAGGTTCCGCAGGGCTACGTGGTTTTCGAATTGGAGGGAGTGCGGCCTCCGGCGACGCCGACGTTCGAAGAGATTCGGGCGCGCGTGGAGAGCGAATTCAAAAATCAGCGCTCCGGCTTTTTGCTTCAGCAGAAGACGCAGGAGCTGGCCGACCGCGCGAAGGCCGATCACGATTTGAAGAAAGCGGCCAAGGACCTGGGCGCAACCTTCATGACGAGCGATTTTGTCGGACCCGATGGGCAGGTGCCGAGCATCGGTTCCTTGACCGGCCCGGCGAGCGCCATCTTCTCGCTGAAGCAGAGCGAGATCAGCGGGCCGATTTTCGCCAGCACCGACGGGATTGTGGCGCAGTTGCTGGATAAGCAGATTCCGAGCGATCAGGAGTTTGCGGCGAAGAAAGATGAGATTCGGCAATCGTTGCTCGACGCCAAGCAAAACGAAATGTTCGAACTCTTCATTGCGAATCTGCGCAAGGACATGGAGAAGTCGAACCGGTTGAAGATCAACCAGGACGAGATGAAGAACTTGACCCGGCAGGGCGCGGAGGCTCCGGGCGAAGAGTCGGAGTAGCCGGGTCGGCAACTGGGAACTGACAGTCGAGAACTGAGAACTGAACTCAATGCCTTTCGCGCGCGCCAGCGGAATCCTTCTGCACCCCACCTCGCTCGCCGCGCGGGGAGGGATCGGCGATTTTGGCCCGGCGGCCTACGCGTTTGCCGACTTTCTGGCTAACGCCGAACAGGGCGTGTGGCAGGTGTTGCCGCTCGGTCCGCTGGGATTCGGAAATTCTCCCTACTCTTCGACGTCTGCGTTCGCGGGCAATCCTTTGCTGATCAGCCTGGAGCGGCTGGCGGATCGAGGGTGGATCGAGCGTACCGAACTGGAGGGATTGCCGGCTGGAGCCGAAGCCGTTGACTACTCTGCTGTTTTCCATCAAAAACTTCCATTGCTGTTCAAGGCGGCGAAAAATTTCTTGAGTTCGGCGCCCGCGCCGGCGCGCGAGCGCTTTGAGAATTTCCGTCGCGATAATCGCTGGTGGTTGGACGATTTTGTTCTCTTCGACGCGCTGCGGGCGCGCTTCAAGCTGCAGAGCTGGAACCAGTGGCCCCGCGAGTTGTGTCATCGTGAGCCAGCGGCGCTGGAGACGGCGCGTGCGGAAGTGGCGAATGAGATGGATGTGCGGAGCGCGGTGCAGTTCTTTTTTTACGAGCAATGGCAGGCGCTGCGGGCCTATTGCGCGGAGAGGTCGATCCGCATCGCGGGCGACATCGCGATCTTTGTGAACTTCGACAGCGCCGATGTTTGGACGCATCCGGATTTATTTCGCCTGAACGCCGCGCTTGAGCCGGAGGTCGTGGCGGGCGTGCCGCCGGATTTTTTCAGCAAAGACGGCCAACGCTGGGGGCACCCGCTCTATCGTTGGGACGTGATGAAGGAGCGCGGGTACGCGTGGTGGATCAGCCGGCTGCGATGGGCGACGCGCTTGTACGACTACATACGGCTCGACCATTTCCGCGGTTTTTGTCAGTTCTGGGAGATTCCGGCGAACGAGCCGACGGCTATTCATGGGCACTGGGTGGATGGGCCGAAGGACGACCTGTTTGCCGCAGTGCGCGAGGCCCTGGGCGGGCTGCCATTTTTTGCGGAGGATCTCGGGTATATCACCGAGGATGTGCACGCGCTGCGCGACCGCCTGCAAATTCCGGGTATGGCGGTGATGCAATTTGGATTCGGCGACGCGGGCGCGCATATTCATCTGCCACACACGTTTAAAAAAGAGAAGGTCGTTTACACCGGCACGCACGATAACGACACGCTATGTGGATGGTGGGCAAGCGCCGCGACGGAACATGAACGGGCGAGTGTGCAGGCCTATTTGGGGCGATGCGACGACGGCGTCCACTGGTCGATGATTCGCGCGGCGGAGACCTCGGTTGCCAATCTCTGCATGCTGCCTTTGCAGGATGTGCTCGGGCTCGGGAGCGCGGCGCGCATGAACGTGCCGAGCCGGGAGGATGGAAACTGGCGCTGGCGCTTCGATCCGAATCTGCTGAAGCTTGAGATCGCCGCGAAGCTGGCGGCCATCGCAGAAGTGTGTGACCGACTGCCGCTGCCGCTCGCGGCGACTAAAGAAGAGTGGGCGGCCTGAGGGAGTTCTCGGTTATCAGTTCCCAGTTCTCAGTAAAGTCCGGTCGTCGTTAACACGCTTGAAATCGAAAACGGGTAAGCTGTGAGCCGCACGGCTAGGCCTGGGCCGGCGCTCGGTTGGCTTTTTCGGTGACCGGTCACCGGTGGCCGCATGCCCGCTTCCGACACCCGTGACCCGCTTTTTGGAGTTTCTCTTTGACTGATCCGATCATTCGCGCGTTAGCCGTCGAAAAGTTTTATACGCAGCCGGATGGCAGCCGCATCGAGGTAATTGCGCCGGTTGACCTCGATGTTGAGCCCGGAAAAATTATCGCGCTGCTCGGGCCCTCGGGTTGTGGCAAGTCGACGTTGCTGCGCATTCTGACCGGGCTCAGCAAGCCTTCTTCGGGCCAGGTGCTGTGGCACGGCAAGCCGCTTGGGTCGCAGCATCCCGGTGTCGCACTCGTCTTCCAGAGCTTTGCGCTCTTTCCCTGGCTGACCGTCATCGATAACGTCGAGGCGCCGCTCGAGGCGCGCGGCGTGCCCGCGCTCGAACGGCACAAGCGGGCATTGCGCATTCTGGACACGGTGGGTCTGGACGGCTTTGAGAGTGCGTATCCCAAGGAGCTTTCCGGCGGAATGAAACAGCGCGTCGGTTTTGCGCGCGCTCTGGTGGTCGAGCCGGAAGTGCTCTTCATGGACGAACCATTCTCGGCGCTTGACGTTCTGACGGCGGAAAATCTGCGCAACGAGCTGCTCGAACTCTGGCTCAGCAAGAAAATGCCGACGAGCGCCATTTTCATCGTCACCCACAATATTGAAGAGGCGATCCTGCTGGCGGATCGAGTGATCGTGCTGGGGAGAAATCCGGCGCGGGTGCGGGCAGATTTTGCGGTGGAGCTGGCGCAACCGCGGGACCGGAAAGCGCCGCGTTTTATCGAGCTGGTCGATTACGTCTACAAGATCATGACGCAGCCCGATCTCGCTCTCGCCGTGCCGGGAGCGCAGGCCGCGGCGCAAAAGCCGGCGCGACAGAAATATCAGATGCTGCCCCATGCCCGTGTCGGCGGAATCGCGGGCCTGCTCGAGCTGTTGCAGGATCGGGGAGGGCGCGAGGACCTTTATCGCCTGGCGGAAGACCTCATCATGGATGCGGAGGACCTGCTGCCCATCGTCGAGGCCTCGGTGCTGCTCGGATTTGCGACGCTCAAGGAAGGTGACGTGGAGATTACGACCGACGGCTCGCGCTTTGCCGATGCTGACATTCTGGCGCGCAAAACGCTCTTCCGCCAAGCCGCGCTGGCGCACGTCATGATCCTGCAGCAGATCGACAGCATCCTGCACAAGAAGACGGATCATGCGATTTCGGAGGAATTTTTCTACGACATTCTTGACGAGCACTTCAGCCAGGATGAGGTTGAACGGCAGTTTGAAACGGCGATGAACTGGGGCCGCTACGCCGAAATTTTTGACTTCGATCGCGAATCGCACCGGCTGGTGCTGGCTGAGCCGGTTTCGGAGCCGCATCCGCCAACCGCGCCGGTGCAGCCTTGACCACTCCCACTCTGGACCCGCCAACCCCGCAGCGGCCATCGCCCAGGCGTTCGTCCCTGAAACGGCTGGGGCGCGCGCCGCGGCTGCGCCTGCGATCTCCGTTGCGCATCTGGTCGATGCTGCCTCGGCCGAGCGCGGCCAGCCTGCCCGATGTTGTGATGTTCGCGGCGGGGCTCGCGCTTTTCTACGGCATCATCGAGATCGGGCGCACCTGGCTGGGGCCGTTTCACCCGCAGGTTGAAATCAGCCGCCACCCTGGGGCGCTGCCGGTTTATGCGGCCTACTCGCTGCTGCGCATCGCGCTGGCCTACGTGCTCAGCCTGATTTTCGCGCTCGTCTACGGATACATCGCGGCCTATAACGCGCGCGCCGAGCGCTTTATGATTCCGCTGCTCGACGTTTTGCAGTCGATTCCCGTGCTGAGTTTTTTGCCGGGCGTCATGCTGGCGATGGCCGCGCTGTTCCCCGGGCGGCAACTCGGGGTCGAGATGGGCGCGGTGCTGCTCATTTTCACCGGCCAGGTCTGGAATATCGCGTTCAGCTTTTACGCATCGCTCAAGAGCATTCCGCGCGAGATGCGTGAAGCCGCGGCAATTTATCGTTTCAACGGCTGGCAGCGTTTTCTGCAGATTGAATTGCCCTACGCGACGATCGGGCTGGTGTGGAACTCGATGATGTCGGTGGCGGGCGCCTGGTTTTTTCTGATGGCCTGCGAGCAGTTCAGCGATTTTCGGTTGCCGGGTCTCGGCTCTTACCTACAGACCGCGGCCGACAACGGCAACACGCGTTCCATTCTGCTGGGCATTCTGACGATGGTTGCGGTGATCGTGCTTATCGATCAACTGGTCTGGCGGCCGGTAATTGCGTGGGCGGAAAAATTCAAGATGGAACAGGTGGAGAGCGCGAGCGCACCGCGGTCGTGGGTTCTTGAATTTCTGCGGCGTTCGCGAGGAATGGCTTATTTGCGCAAGCGCGCGGTCCGTCCGCTACGCGAGCGGATGGTGCACTATTTCGCGCCCCGCGAAGATGCGCCGTTGCCATCGGGCGAGGAGCACGGAGCGCGTTTGTGGCTGTGGCGCGTAGTCGGAATTGCGGCGCTCGGCGGGATCGGTTACGCGGTGACCCGAGTCGTGATGATTCTTGCCGGCCTGCACAGCTCGGAATGGCGCGAAATCGGCCTTGGCCTGGGTGCGACATTTCTGCGCGTCAATGCCACCCTCATTCTGGGCGCGCTCTGGACAATTCCGGTCGGCGTCGCCATTGGCTTCAGTCCGCGACTGGCGCGCATTGCGCAGCCGCTCGCGCAGATCGCGGCATCGGTTCCGGCGACCGCCTTGTTTCCGGTGGTGCTGCTCATTCTGATTCGGCTTGGCGGAGGGCTCGGCCTGGGCTCGATTGTTCTGCTGCTGCTCGGCACGCAGTGGTACATCCTGTTCAACGTGATTGCCGGGGCGATGGCGATCCCGACCGATTTGAAAGAGGCCGCTAGTGTCTTTGGCCTGCACGGCTGGGAGCGCTGGCAGAAGCTGATTCTGCCGGGAATTTTTCCGTTTCTGGTCACCGGCATGGTTACCGCGTCCGGCGGCGCGTGGAACGCCAGCATCGTCGCCGAATATTTTCACTTCAAAGGACAGACGTATTCGACGATCGGCGTAGGCGCGCTGATCTCCGGCGCCACCGACGCGAAGAATTTCAACCTGTTGCTGGCGGGAACGATCGCGCTGGCGGCGGTGGTGGTGACGACGAACCGGCTGGTCTGGCGTCGGCTTTACCGGCTGGCGGAGACGCGGTACAAGTTGGAAAGCTAGAGCGCGAATCGCGTTTCGCTCTGGGCTTTTCCGTTCGCGATTCGTAGGCGCTTTTCGCCTCTCGCTGGCTGCTTCTCTTCTTCGGATCTCCGCATCGCGACGGGGCGAGTAACTCCCCGAAACGACTCTAGGCCAATTTGACCTACCTGCCGTCTTATACCAGCTGGTTTGTTCATGCCCCGACTTATTGCTACGCTGCTCCATGAGCGCGGAAGGACAGCATTACCGCTTCGAGGTGTATGCACGAAAAGCCGAAGTCGGTATCTACGGGATTCTCGCCATTCTGCTGACGGTTACGGCCGCGGCCGCGCTCGGCGATGGCGCCGTATTACTGTGGAATGGCATCCGCGCATGGACGATTTCAACGCAAACGTTGCAGGTGCTTGATCACCTGCTGATCGTGCTCATGCTGGTCGAAGTTCTGCACACGGTTAGAATTTCGATTTGCTCGCACGTGCTGGTCACCGAGCCGTTTCTGGTGGTCGGACTGATCGCCTCGATCCGGCGCATTCTGGTGATCACGCTTGAAGCCTCTTCCCTCACTAATGGCGGCTCGTGGCGCGCCGAAACGGCGAGCATGTTCAGCGCCTCGATGACCGAGCTTGGGCTGCTCGGCCTGCTGATTCTGATTCTGGTTTTCTCCATTACTCTGCTGCGCCGGCACGCGCCCAGCCCAGGGGAGACTTGAGATTCGCGGTTGGCGGCGAATGCTGGATTGGTCGCTGCGGCGTGCGGCAAAAACGCGTCGACAAACAACAAAGGATCGGGGGGCTGTGGGATACCCCTCGATCCGTAACCGACAGGACCTCCTTCCCCGGATTTTTACCTCAGGTCCTCCCTCAACGATCAGGTCGCTTTCAAGCGCGCTTGCGCCGGAAGAGTCCGGCCAGCCCGACCAGTCCCGTTCCCATCAATCCCAGCGTGCTCGGTTCAGGGGTGGTGATGTGAGTCGAGCCTAGTTTGATGGAACCCTTATGATCGATCGCTTCCTGATTCCACTTGGTGTAGATGGTCTGGCTGGTGGTTCCAGTCACCATGCGTCCATTCCAAAGCTGTCCTTCAATGTCGCCTGACAGCGTATAGATATGCAGGAATTTGCTGGACGAAACCAGAGTCCAGTCGATCTCGCCGATGAACGAACCAGTAAAGATGGCGCCCTTCGGCTCGCCATACTTGCCCATGCCAACGACGTCAAAGTAGGAGCCCGCGCTGGAGAACGTGCCGCCAGTCCAAATGCTTCCGCTATCGAGCGCGCCGGTTGCATAGCTCACCGATCCCATGGCGTGACCCTTGGGAGCCTGAATATTGTTGAAGCTGGTAAGTTGGGACCCCGTGGATGTGATTCCCGAGGCAAGAATGGTGACCGACCCCCGCTGGTTGGTAAGCGTGATTCCGTCAGCCCTGGCCAAAATTGGCAACACTAATAGCAATAGCGCAAAGACTAGCACTATCCGTTTCATTGATTCCCTCCACAGAATTGAGGTGATCCGGGGCCGTTGGGGGGGCGGGTTCAGGACCACGAAGTTTGAATCGTTAGAGTTCTATGACTCTGTTAATCAATTGTCCTGCGTTGCAAATACGCGGTCACTATCGGCCGCTAAGTTATGTCTGGCAAATACTGCGAGCGAGTGCGCGAAACGCGCCGTCCGGGGAGGACATGTGCAGTGTCGCATCGCAAGAACGAAATTGAAGTGACATGGGTCACGATTTCGAGTGATAAGCCCGGAAGAAAAATGATAATGACGATTCGATAGATAGGGATTCCGCGCCGACTTAGAACGCTGACTTAGAACCTGGTATGCAGCCGTCCGTCAACAGGTCCGCCCGCGCGCGCAACCCTCATAAGACACGGAATAAGAAGATAGTTGCCGGGACCTCGGACGGGAACGCGATCCAGAGCTGACGCGGTGTTACCCTATGCCGTTTCGAACGCCGTCCGCAAAAAGCTTGCGATATTCCATCCGTCGAGATAGTTGTAGGGGAATTCTCCGAGCGAGTAATGGCCGCAGGGCAGAACCACGACCTTGTGATCGAGACGATGGTTGGCGAATTCGGCGACGATGCGCCGCGAAAACTCGGGCAGGAAGGTCAGATCGTAGGCGGCATAGATAACCAGGGACTGGCGCGGCCAGCGCGAGAATTTATCAAAATACACCATTGGGCTCACGGCACGAAACACCTGCCGCAAACTCTCCACGTCGAGCGCAACCTCGAGCGCCTCGCGGATGTGACGAGTCGATTGCCCGTGCCAGACCACGTCCGCGAAATAGGTGGAGGCGTGATTGAAGGCGGCGATGCGAATGCGCGGATCGTGCGCGGTCGCAATAAATGCGTAGCAGGAGCCGAGGCTGGTGCCGACGATGCCAAGCCGGCTGTAGCCTTGCGATTCAAGCCAGTCGAGGCAGGAGCGAGTGTCGATCACGCCCTGGCGAACTGAATCGATGGTGCGGCCGACGTTCGCGGAAACGGCGTAATCGGCGCGGTGCACGCCCGCCGGGCGGCGAATATCGTGATAGGGCATGCTGAGCCGAAGCACCGCGATGCCCAGCCAATTTAGAACGCGGCAGAGGCTGTTATAGGCGAGCGCGTCGGCGTTCCAGTGCGGAAGAACGACGACGGCGCGGCGCCCGCGAGCCGGGAACCAGCGCGCGTTTACGAGATTATTTTCAGGAAAGGGAGTGGCCACCGGCGAGGTGAAGCGTAGAAAATCGGCGTGGGTGCCGCGGACTTTTTCCTCCAGCTTCGGATCGGGAACCTCGCGCGTGCTGAAGACCTGCACTTCGCGGCGTTCAAGACGAAAGTCGGTGGGAGTTTTGTAAGAGTAGAATTCGTCGCTGTTCTGGATGATGCGATCGTTGAAGCGGGCGAAGTAGTCGGTGAGATCGCGCGCAGATTCGCCGTGCGGCGCGCCGTTGCGCCCCGGCCAGTTCGAGGTCCACTCGACGCCCCACTCCAGCGGCCGGACAACGCGATTGTTGTCCACCGACGTCAGGCGGGTTTCCCAGTCGTGCATCCATTGGCCGTAGCGCGAGCGCATGCTGAATCTGAATATAGCAAACGGTGAGGCGAGGTCATTGCGGGCAACAGCGAGTGGAGCGGGATTGCATTGAATGGATGCCCTAGGTTGTCTTTTTGCGGCAAAACGCGAATACTCACATAGCAACGATATGAAGAACCAGTCAAAGACGGACTGGACGCGCGTTGACGCGCTCCAGGATCCTGAGATTGATTTCTCGGATGTTCCGGAACTCGACGATGAGTTCTTTGCGCACGCCGTTCGCTGGCCGGAGGGATTTACGAGCGGGCCGCGGGCGGAAACTCAGAACTAGCGGCCGCAACCTTCTCTAGCTATACACACGCGGCACGCGCTGCGAGATGCCGCAGAGAATTTCGTACGGAACGGTCTCGCAGAGGCGCGCTAGTTCGACAGCGTCGACGCACTTCTCGCCGTTCGAGCCGATCAAGACTACTTCATCGCCGACTGCGACGCCGGGAATGTGGCCGACGTCAACCATGGTTAAGTCCATCGAGACGCGGCCGACCACCGGCGCGTATTCGCCGCGCACGATGATACGGGCGCGGTTGGAGAGCAGCCGCGGATATCCGTCCGCATAGCCGACCGGCAAGACCGCGATCCGGCTGCGCTGTTTTGTAAGGTATGTTCCCATGTAGCCGACGGCCTCTCCGGCGGCCACATCTTTTACCGTGAGAATGCGCGTCTTCCACGAGAGCACCGGGCGCAGCGGCAGACTGGATTCGTTCGTTGTCTTTCCTCCCCGCTCGGTTGGCAGCGAATATCCATACAAGAGAATTCCCGGCCGCACCATCGTCTTCCATGTCTCGGGACGCGCGCTGACGGCGGCGGAATTTCCCGTGTGGACGAGCGGCGGATGCAATCCTCTTTCCGCGAGGACCGCGAGCGCCTCTTCGAAACGCCTCATCTGTCGCGGAGTTTCTTCAGAATCGAGCACCTCGGCCGCCGCGAAGTGCGTGCTCACGCCTTCCAGCCGCAGATGTTCGCAGGCGGCGAGTTTGTCGCATAGATCGGACAGCGCAGTGAGCGAGACGCCCAGGCGATTCATGCCGGTATCGACTTTCAGGTGTACCGGCAGAACGGCCTGCTGTTTTCGCGCCGCTTTTTCGAGGCGCTCAATGTGCCAATTTTCCCAGACCGTCGGCGTCAGGTTATGCGCGACAATGCTGTCTTCTTCGCCTCGCCAGATTCCGGTCATAAGAAGGATGCGCGTCCAGATGCCGGCGCTACGCAGGGCCCGACCCTCGGCGGCATCGGTCACGCCCAGCCAGGGCGCGCCTTCGGCTTCAAGGGCGAGTGCGCATTCGGTGGCGCCGTGTCCGTAGCCGTCAGCTTTTACAACCGCGCAGATGGCGACGCTTGCGCCGACGTGAGATTGCACAACGCGAAAATTTTCACGCAGGGTGCCGAGCGAAACCTCAGCCCAGGTACGGCCGTCGAGGGCGAGAGAGCGCTGATCCGGCAGAACAAGACGTTCGAGGCGAGGAGCATTCACTCAGGCGATTATAACGAGCGCGCCATCGTTGAATGCTGACCAGCCGGTTTCGCCTGAGACTTCGGTAATGTGGCCTGCCTTTCGCGCGTTTGTTCCTTACCATGGAGGCACGGAGCCATGGAGCGAAAAGATGTAATGCCTTTCTCCGTGGCTCTGTGTCTCCGTGGTGAAACTGTGTCAGCGTGCCGCCAGGCTGAAGTTCACCGTGATTTCGGTTTCAACCTCGATCGGTTCGCCGTTGAGCATGTAAGGGCGATAACGCCATTGCCTGACGGCTTCCACCGCGGCCGCGACCAGCATGGTGTGTCCGCTGATGACGGTCAGGTTTTCGATCGCTCCCGTCTTGCTGACAATCGCGCGCAATTCGACCGTTCCCTGTATCCCGGCTATGCGCGCGATTTGAGGGTATTGCGGCTGCACGCGATGGACGAGATTAGCCTCGGCAAATTGTGATACCCGCAACGGCTTGGTGGGCGCGGGAGTTGGTCGCGGCGGAATGGCCGCGATGGGATTGCCCAGACCGGTGAGCACTCCTCGCGTCCCCGATCCGATTCCGCCGGGGACGGTGATTTCTCCGATGGATGGAGCTGCAGCCACATCCGCGTCATTCACATTCACGATGTGGCTCGGAATCGTGGTCGGTTGCAAAATGTGAACTCCGCTGACCTCGCGAGCCACGGACGGCGCGATGGGGTCCTTCCGGCGCAGGTTGTGCCGGTGCGGGTGGCGGCGAAAAAATGCTGGAATCGATCCACTGCAAGCGTGGCGGACCCTGTATCCATACCAGCGGAACGGCCAGCAACAGGCTCAATGCCAGAGCCTGCATCGTGAACGATGCCAGGGCGCTCCAGCGGCGGCGGGCAGACCTGTCCCACGTGGTTTCCAGTGTCTGAAACATGATGTCCTCCTGATCGTTCTGCTCTGAGAACGGGCCCGTTGCAGCTACAGACACCTAAGCGGAGGAAATTGATCCAGAGGAGGGAAGAACGCAGGTTATTGTAGGAAATTGCCGGCGATCGGGGATGTTTCTACCTGTAGGCGAGATTGCAGGGCGCTCAGTTCGACGGGGACATTAACGGCGAGGGAGCCGCGAATAGCAGGGCGGACAAAGACTGTCCGCCCCACCCCACACGAAATTCGGCGCTACTTGTTAGGCGGCTTGGAGGCCGGCTTGCTGCTCGTTCCCGACGACGGTTTCGCCGCAGGCTTAGCCGGAGTGCTCCCCGCCGGCGGCGGTGCGACGCCCGACTGTGCGTTGTAGGCCTCGACCACGGGCGCCGTTATGTCGACCGCAGGCCCATACCAGATCACCGGACCGCGCGGCCACTGCTGCGAGGTGTCGAGGATCATGCCGTAGCCGTTGTCGCCCGCGTACTTCACGATGAGCGGGGCCATCTTGGTGAGGATCTTATTGCCGATCTCGCCCTGCTGGTTCTGGAAATCTTCCTGCGCGTCCTGCGAGGAGCGTTCGAAGCTCTTCTGCTTGGTCTCGATCTGCTTCACCAGCTTGTCACGCGCCTCATCATTTAATTTGTCCTGCTGGGCGCTGAGCTGCTTTTTCAGGCTGTCGATCTCGTCGGCCTTGCCTTTCAGCTCATTCTGCTTAGGCTCGAACTTCTTGCTCAGGTCCTGGAAGTCGCGCTGCCCTTCATTGGAGCTGAAGATTGCCTGTTCAATATTGATGGTGCCGACCTTCGTCCCAGTCGCCTTGGCGGCGCTGGCGGCAGCGGCGGAGGGGGCGTTCGGCGGAGCGGCGGCTTGACCGGCAGCAGGGTCGGTTTGAGCCAGAGAAATGAGAGAGAGGCCGAGCACGACGGCCGCGAAGCGCGCAAACTTGCTGATCATTGGATCCTTTGGACTCCTTCGGAATTTTTTCGGGAACATATTTCGGGAAAATGGATGCTTCCGACCCGCCAGGCTCCATTTACTGATCGCGACCGAGCCGATCAGAGCAGCACAAGGAGCACGCGGGCGCGGTCGTACATCCTGCCCCGCTCTTCACGCTCGAACTCAAGCGTGGTGGCACCCAGATTTCCTTGATTGGGTGTGAACGCTGAGATTATACGGAGGCCGGGGGAAGAGCGTCAAACGGAGATCGCCCATCCTCACCCATCCCCCATTGATTCGATGCAGGAATTGGGTTCGACGCGGAATCAGCCGCCGTGAATCGCCTGCCGCATACTCTCCAACAAATCCGTCCACGTCCAGTTCGTAGACCAATAGTTCGCCACCGTGCCATCGGGCCCAATGAGCACGATCACCATCGAGTGCGTGATCAGGTTCTCGTCCCCACCATATTCAAGGCCGAAATCCTGCGCGAGCCGGTGCATGTCGTCCGGATCCGTGGAGGCAAAGTCCCAGTGCGCGAATCCGCTCTGGTCGCCCGCCAGATAATTGAGCCCGTATTTGCGCAGCACGGCCGGCGTATCGTACTTCGGATCGAAGCTGACGGTCACGAGATGCGTCTTGTTGTAGTCGTCCGCATTCTTCTTCAGCTCATTCTGCACTCGGGCAAATTCGCTGCTCAGGCGCGGGCAGAAGTCGGGCATGGGACAGCGCGTATAGATAAAGGTGACGAGCACCGCCTTGCCCTTGAAATCCGAAAAGTGAATCTTCCGCCCGTCCTGGTTGACGAGCGCCACATTCGGCGCGGTCGCGCCGGGCGCAAGCATCTTCGATCCCGGCGGCAGCGTGAACTTCCCGCGCCCAGATTTGTCGGTGATGCGCACATTTTCCAGCCAGTAGTTGCTGCCATCGCTGCTCACCACCACTTCCGCCGAAATCTTGTCCCCCGGTTCGACCTCCCCAACCACGGCCGGATCTTTGACCCGATACGGCATCGCCATCGCATCCATGAATCCAGGAATGTCTCCGGCGTTCACGGTGATTTCATTCGTTGTCGCGTCCTTGGCGATGACCCCGCCCTGCATCGGGTAACGCCGCGTGCGATTGCAGGCGGTGCTGAAGGCGAGTAACAACGTCGCCAGGATGACGACGACTAAGAATCGAGATCTCATGAGAGTGGTTTGCATCGAGAATAACTCCTGATTGCCCGGCTTCTTCCTTGATCGCAGAGGTGCGTTTCAATATTTGAAACGATACCGCACCTCCGCATAAATTTGCCGCGGATCGTTCCAGTGGAATCCGCCGAACGTCAGACTGTTATCCAGTTGCACGCGCCGGTTGGCCACATTCACCCCGGTTACGGAAACCGAGTATTTCTCGGCGAAAGTCTTGCCCAGAGCCAGATCGAACGTGGTATGTGCCGGCAGATAATTCCCGGGATACTGCACACCCGGCAATCCGTTGGTGAATCCCGAGCCATAGTAAATATTGGTCGCGGCATAGCTGTGCCACGGCAGCGACGTGTTGTAACCGAAGTTCAGCGTGTTTCTCTGATCGTGATCGACCGGCCCAAGTCCGGGCGGAACATCGAAGATCAAGCCTCCCGTGATCGGCGAAGTTGCCTGCGCGATTTGATTGGCATAGGCAAGGTGAAACTGGCCGTGATGCCACAAGTTCGGCGAGCGCAGCGTCAGTTCCCACCCTTGGATCAGCGCGTAATCCCAGGTAATGGGCCAGAAGATGTTCGATTCTCCAATGTTGTTATGGTCCAGCCAATTGTGAGCGAAGGTCTGATAGGTGTCGGCGTCCAGCGTCCAACCGCGATACGGAATCATCACGCCATACTGCCATTCCCGGTCGCGCTCGCCGTAGAGAGGAGCGAAAGAGCCAAACTGTAGTCCCGACAATGCGCTGGTAGCCGTTGAGAGCGGAGGCGCTTGATAGTAGTAGCCGTAGAATCCGCGGAATACCCAGTTCAGCCGTGGAATCCGAATAGCAACTCCGAAGCGAGGTTCGGCGCTGTTCTCGGATGAGGATGTCGCGCTGAACTCGGTCGCGCGAATTCCCGCCATCAGAGTCAGCCAAGTGGTGACCTTGAATTTGTCGTTGACGAATTCAACCGCCTCGCCTCCGTCCACTCCAATCGAGGAGGGCGAGATCGTCGGAAACGTGACTCCCTCGAATGTGAATCCAGCGTTAGAGAAGTAGTTGTACTGGTGCTGATAGAAACCGTAGACCCCGGCCTGTAGATCGTTCCGCCAGAATGTCGAGCTGAGTGCGGTTTGTGCCCCCACGTATTGGGCGGTCTGGGTCACATTGGTTATTTCAGCAGGGTCATTCGCTCCACCGACATAGTCCGCGCCGTTGTAGTGGTAGAAGGGAGAGACGGTTATCAGCGTATCGGGATTGAACGTGTGTACCCAGGAAAACGTGACATATCCGTCCGGTTCGCGTTCGGCATCGTGTTGCCCGTTGCTCGGCGAGACCCCGGAGCCGAGTAAAATCTGATTCCCCGACGAATTCGGATCGGGATCAATCGGAATCTGATAATAATCCCGCCGCAACTGCGTAACTACCCGAAACTGGTTCTTCGGATCGGGATTGAAGATGAACGACGCAAATCCTCCGACCCCATTGGCCGCGTCGTTGACCACCTGCCCGATCGGCGTCTGTAGCCCGTATTGGCTTCGATTGCCGTTCAAGCTGCCGTAGTATGCAAACCGCTGCGTGTGGCCTCCGCAACTGATCTGGTCGTCCGTCTGATAGAAGTTTCCGGCAGTGATGACCAGATCGCACTCCCGGTAACGTTCGAAACCGGTTCGCGGCACCACGTTGAAAACTCCATAGGTGCGGTCTCCATAATCGGCGTCATAGCTGCCGCGCTGCACCTCCAGATAATCGATATCTTTCGGATTGATCTGCGGCCCCACGTTGTTGGCGATGTTGGTATTCGGTATGGGCACGCCGTCAATCAGCCAGTCCACCTGGTGTCCACCGCGCATGTGCAGCATGTCATGCGTGACATACGCCGCCGGCACGTAATCGGTGATCATCTCCATCCCGTTGGTGCGGTCCGCGCCGGGGGTCTCCTGGATGGCGATGCGATCCAGCGTGGTCGTCGGCGTAACGCTATCCGTCGTCGCCTCGACCGGAGTCTCTGACACGAGAATGCTCTCCTTCGTGCCCGCGACCGCCAGTTCCACGTGCAATACCGGACTAGTGTCCGACTGCACGATTACATCCTGTCGCATGTCCTGAAAGCCCTTCGACAGGACTGTAACCGTGTAACTTCCGATAGGCACCGAACTGAATTCAAATCCACCGTTATCGTTTGTGTCTTGCGTCTTGGTCCAATCCGAGTTTTGCGCCTTCAGCGTGACGTGGGCGCCCTGAATGGGCCGGTGCTGGGGATCGTGAATCACGCCGTGGACGGAACCGAAAATCGTGGCCGAGGCGATACCGGGAACAAGCACGATGGCGGAAATAACACCAACAACGATGAGTACGAAGCGTGTCATTGTCTCCTCTTTTGATCGATGAAGTCCTATCGATTGAGCAGCTACTAACGAAGCACCGGCAGAGTCTGCCGGGTCCGGCGACGTCTGCCGACGACAACCTAACCTGAGAGCGGAAATTGCCCCCAAGGTTTGCGATGTCGATCCAGGTTGGGAGCTAGCTGCGAGGAGGAGCGCGTGCCGAATCTGCACTGATGAGCGGAGACGAAACGCGAGCCGCGGTAGGTGCGCCAAACGCGGGCGCGGCGGGAAGATTGGCAAAAGCAAGATGGTTTGAAGCCGGACGCGCCCATTCGGAGGTTTGCGAGTTCTGGCAGCAACAATGCCCGCAACAATCCTGCGAGCGGAGGGCGTGTTCGCGCGAATCGGCACCCTGCGCCCTAGCGGCCTGCGCCGCACCGTGATGGCAGTGCATCGCGGGTTCGGCCACTCCGGCAGATGCGCCAGCAAGCGGACGCCGCACGCAACACTGCATGGGCGGCGGAGCAACGCCAGCCATCGCCAGCGGCCCGAAGACCGGGACCAGCATGACCAGCAGCGCGATTCTGGCTGTCCAGCGGTGCATGATTATTGCTTCGCTCGCTTCACGTACGAGCCCATCCCACATACGGATTGCGCGCATCATACCATCGGCGGCGGCGCCAAGGCGAGCGCCAAATACTGGCGCGGCGGACGGGGAGACGATGGCGGAGAGCCTTAGCCCTTAAACCCCGTGACCCGTAACCGGTTACCCGTTCACGCGCTCTTCTTTATCCCCGTCTGTGGCATCTCCGCCTGCGCCTGATACGTTCCCGGCGTGGTGCGCGCGGCAATCGCCAGCCGGTTCCAGGCATTGATGGTCGCCACAGCCAACGTCAAATCGGCCAGTTCTTTCTCGCTGAACTGTCCCTTCGCTTCTTCATAGACGTCATCGGGCACGTGGGTGTCGGCGACGCGCGTCACCGCCTCGGTCCAGGCCAGCGCCGCCCGCTCGCGATCGCTGTAATAAGGACACTCGCGCCATGCATCCAGCGAATACATCCGCTGTTCCGTCTCCCCAATCGCCTTCGAATCCTTCCAGTGCATATCCAGACAATAAGCGCAGCCGTTGATCTGCGACGCCCGGAGCTTGATCAGATGGAGCAGCGGTTGCTCCAGCCCGCAATCGTGCAGATATTTCTCCAACCCCAGCATGGCGTGATAAGCGAGCGGCGCAACTTTTGTGTAATGAATTCGTTCTTCCATGGATTTCCTCCAATCTATGAAATCGGAAACGGCGGATCTAATCCGCCACCGAAAGGTTTCACTTGTTCAAGAGAATCGAACACCCCACGAATGAGAAAAGCATACCAGCAGAAACAGAGCATTCGCCGAGAACTGAGAACTGAGAACTGGTAACTGGCAACTGTTCTTCCTGTACCATTCTCTCGATGCAGGCACTAGCCCAGCGGCTGCTCAAGACCATTCAAAAGCAGGAATTGTTGCGCGCGGGAGACCGCGTGGCCGCGGCGGTCTCGGGCGGTGCGGATTCGGTGGCGCTGCTCTTCCTGCTCGCAGAACTGAGGGCCGAACTGGGCATCGTGCTCTCGGTGGCGCACGTGAATCACAAATTGCGTGCCGCTGAGTCGGATGAGGATGAAGCATTCACCACGGGTCTGGCCGCGCGTCTCGGGCTCGAATGCGACGTCGCGATCGCTCCGATCGATCTCATGGAGAATTCCGTCCATGGCGGCGGCAAGCCAAATCTGGAGGCGTTCGCGCGAAAACGCCGCTATGACTTCTTTTGCAGCCTGGGCGAACATGACCGCGTCAACAAAATCGCCACCGCCCACACGCTCGACGACCAGGCCGAGACCGTCCTCCTCCGCATCTTTCGCGGTACCGGGATTCGCGGCCTGGCAGGAATCCGGCCGCGGCTGTCGCTGGAGCATGGGCGCGCAGGTGATCGAAACGCGGGCGCCCCCGCTGGCAATAACTGCATTGCCGAAATCATCCGCCCGCTCCTCACCTTCCGCCGCGCCGAGCTGCGCAATTACCTGCGCGCCCGCGGCGAGAGCTGGCGCGAGGATTCGTCCAACAACGATCCCAGCTTCACGCGCAACCGTGTGCGCCTGCGCGTGCTGCCTTTGATCTCTGAAGAGTTTGGCGAGGCCGCCATTGTGCACATGGCGGAACTGGCGGAGATTGCGCGCGCCGAGGAAGGGTACTCGGCAAGCGCGGAAGAACTTAACTCGGCGGAATCCCGCGGCGCTTCGCTCGACGCCAAAAAGTTGCTCGCCCTTCCGCTCGCCCTCCAGCGTCGCCTGGTTCGCGCCTGGCTCGAGACAAATGCTCCTGAAGCCACAATTTCGTTCGCGCTGATTGAAGAAACTCTGCAACTCGCGCGCGGCGAGGCGGGACAGAAGATCGAGTTGCCGGGCAAAGTCCCAGGCAAAGTGCCGGGCAAAGTGTCGCGCAAAGTATCGCGCAACGTGTCGTCCAACTTATCGCGAAACGTCCGCCGCAGCCGCGCCGAAATTGTCATCGAGGCCGCCGCATCGTCCATCTCTGAGCAATACGAATACACGCTCGCCGTGCCCGGCGCCATCGATGTGCCGGAGATCGGGGCGCGCATGGTAGCGCGCATCGTCGAGTCCGCCCGCGAGGCCGACGGCCAAAAAGCCGTACTGCTCGATCCGGCCGAGGTTGGCGACGCGCTCACCATCCGCAATTGGCGCCCCGGCGACCGCTATTGGCCCGCCCACACGGCGCGGGAGAAAAAAATAAAAGAGCTGCTCTCCGACCTCCACGTCACCGGCGCGAAAAAAAAGCGGTGGCCGGTCGCGGTCGACGCGCAGGGGCGCATCGTCTGGATGCGGGGATTCGCCGCTCCGGAGACGGTGCGAGCGCGCGGAGCGAAGGCGGTTTTAATTCGTGACGAGTCCGCTCCGGCATAACAGCCCACACACGCGGCGCGATCCGTCTGATTCTTACGCTGGTTGCTCCAGCGCAGTTGCGGTGTCTCCTGCCGATCCCGGAGACGACAAACTTGCCGCTCTCAGGTAGAGCAGCGTGAACCCGATAAATAAGATCGGTTCGACTGCCGCCACCGCTGCGACAGAAATCAGAGGGAGGATCCAGGGGGACGGCAACTGCAGCTTCATCAAGCCAGCCACCCAAAATGGAGCCATGCCGGAGAGATAGCCTCCGATGATTGATTTGGTAAGCAGCGCAATGAGAATGAGCCATTTCCCCTCGGTTAACTCATCGCTGCGGAAGACAGACTGCCACGGATGGCAGCCATCGAGCATCGCGGCGGGAATCCCGAGGCCGAAGCGCGAGAGGATCAGAAACACCAGACAGTAGATCCCATATAAGACTGGCCATCGCGCATGGGGATGCCAGCCCAATTTTGCGGCGGTCCAAAACACTCCTACCACCACCAGGTTCGTGGCGAATACTATTACGGTCGCAATCCCGAAAAGAAGCAGCGAAATGCGGAGCAGCGAACCGAGCCGCGACCGCACGGCACTTACGGAGTCACCAACAGCCGGTGGCGTTCCCCGTTCGATCATCTGAGTCGCGATACAAAGTGCGCCGAACAACAGCGAGAAAACGATCCAAGTAATCAGGTACCTTGTCAGGTTCAAAACGAGGCCCTCGAAAACGTAAATTCCGTATTGCCCGTTGTGATGTCCATGGAGCATTTCGCGCGAAAGGGCACGGATCTGAAAGTTGATCGCGAGTCCAACCAGCCAGGCCAGAGTTACCGCGGGGAGCGTCAGCTTGAAGAAAAACCAGAAATGCTGTTGATAGATGTCAACTGTTTCCGCAACAAACCTTGTCGCCCCCGCCGGTCGGCGAAGTGACGCCGCATCCATCCGGCTGACGGAGTCGTCGAGCGCAACGCTTTGAGCCGCGCCGGGCTCTGTTACCGCAATTCTCCGCCGGCTCAATTCGCCCTCGAGGGCCAGGCGAGCCTCGGGAATTAGATCTTCGCGGTCCAAAGCTAAGAGCCGAAGTTCCTCGTCGCTCTTTGACTGGTAGCCGCTCGCATAATCATGAACTCGCATCGCGGCGGAATCCTAGCGCAGGATAGTCGCCGACGCCACCCGGAAATACCGATTCGCGAGAACAAAATGCTATCCTTGACTCGCCATGTCCCCTTCGCCGAGCCATGCCTTGCGCCAGGTCATTTCGGCCGATCAAATTCAAAAACGGGTCCGCGAACTGGGCCGCCAGATTTCCGACGACTATCGCGGCCAGTCCATCGTCGCTCTCGGCATCCTTGAAAACAGTTTCATGTTCATGGCCGACCTGTCTCGCGCCATCGACGTGCCCATGGTCTGCACCTTCATCAAGCCGCGCTACAAGCAGCTCAATGAGTCGCAGGCCCCCATGCTCGAGATTTTCTTCAGCCACGAACTCGACATTATGGGCAAACACGTTCTGCTGGTTGAGGGCCTCGTCCACTCCGGCGTCACCACTGACTTCCTCATGAGTGATCTGCGAGCTCGCGGCGCCGCGTCGGTCAAACTCGTGACTCTTCTTGACCGCCAGTCCTCGCGCCGCGTCCCGCTGCAACCGGATTATTTCGGGTTCCTCGTCGATGACGCCTTCCTGTGCGGCTACGGCCTGGGCAGCCCCGAGCAGACCTCGCGCAACCTGCCGCATCTGGCGGCGGCAAGCTAAGGGGCGTTTCCATGAACCGAACGATCAAGGCTGTCCTGTTCTGGGCGGTGATCCTGGTGAGCGCACTCTTGCTATGGCAGACGGTTCGGGTCGGTTCCAACCCGTCCGCCGGGCGAGTGTCTGAAATCAGCTACTCCCAATTCCTGGCACAAGTGGAGAACGGCCAAGTCGGCAAAGTATCGATTGTCGGAAACGAAGTCCAGGGAACCGGGAAGAGTGGGGGCCGTTTTCGTGTGATTGCCCCTCCCGATCACACGGAAATGATGAACGCCCTCAAGCAGCATCAAGTGGAAATCTGGTTTCGCGATGCATCAACCCACAGCTGGCCAGCTTATTTATTGAACCTCGCGCCGCTGGTTCTGTTGGCGGCAATTTGGCTGTTTATGATCCGGCAGGTTCGGAGTCGGTCGGAAACGCGCCCGGAGATCCCTGGTACCATGCCTCAGCCACCAAGCTCTTCGCCGCGTTTCGGGCCGTGAAATACCATCGCGCTCGAATCGCTTTGCTCGCAGCTCGCGGCCCGCACCTCCCCATGACTTCTGTCACCCCCACCCGTTTTCCCGTTTTTCCCGAAAAGGTCTAGAATGAGTCAGCGCCTTTTCTAAGTCGAATTTCTGCCGTAGGCATCTAATTCTTGTTGTCCTGCGGCCATTCTTCTTCCTCGATCGGAAAGGCCGCATTTTGAGGAGTTCTCGGTGAATTCGACGATCAAAACGGTACTTTTCTGGGCAGTAATTGTGGTGTCGGCTGTCCTATTGTGGCAGGTAGTCCGCACGGGCACGACGGGCCCCAAGGACAAGGAGATCGGTTTCTCCGAGTTCCTCTCCGACGTGGATTCGGGCAATATCAAAGACGCCACGTTTACCGGCCAGGAAGTCAAGGGCAAGCTCAAGGACGATTCGCAGTTCCACACCATCGTTCCGGCCAACTACCCCGACATGTACAAGAAGCTGACCGAAAAGGGTGTCCCCTACAGCTTCAAAGACATCTCCAGCGGTTCCTGGCCGAGCTGGCTCCTCAATCTCGCCCCGCTCGTCCTGCTCGGAGCGCTCTGGTTCTTCATGATTCGCCAGATGCAGACCGGCGGCAATAAAGCCCTGTCGTTCGGCAAGAGCCGTGCCCGCCTGCTCTCCATGCAGCAGAAGAAGATCACCTTTAAGGATGTCGCCGGCGTCGACGAGGCCAAAGAAGAGCTGCGCGAGATCATCGAATTCCTGCGCGAAGCGCAAAAATTCCAAAAGCTGGGCGGACGCATTCCGAAGGGCGTGTTGCTCGTCGGACCTCCCGGCACCGGCAAAACTTTGTTGGCCCGCGCCGTCGCCGGCGAAGCCAATGTTCCTTTCTTCTCAATTTCCGGTTCCGACTTCGTAGAAATGTTCGTCGGCGTCGGCGCCAGCCGCGTCCGCGACTTGTTCGAGCAGGGCAAGAAGAATGCCCCCTGCATCATCTTTATTGACGAAATCGACGCCGTCGGACGCCATCGCGGCGCCGGCCTCGGCGGCGGACACGACGAACGCGAGCAGACCCTCAACCAGTTGCTCGTCGAAATGGATGGTTTTGAATCGAACGATGGCGTCATCCTGATGGCCGCCACGAATCGTCCCGACGTTCTCGATCCCGCGTTGCTCCGCCCCGGCCGTTTTGATCGTCGCGTGGTCGTTAATCGTCCTGACGTTCGCGGCCGCGAAGAAATCCTCCGCGTCCACACCCGCAAAATTCCGCTTGCCGATGACGTCGATCTCTCCGTCCTAGCGCGCGGTACACCGGGCTTCTCTGGCGCTGACCTCGCGAACATGGTCAACGAAGCGGCCCTCGCGGCAGCTCGCCAGAATCGCAAGGCCGTTCTGCAATATGACTTCGAGGTCGCCAAAGACAAAGTCCTGATGGGCGTCGAGCGCAAGTCGCTCCTGCTCACCGACGAAGAAAAGCGCAACACCGCCTATCACGAGGCGGGACACGCGCTCGTCGCCGCCAAGTTGCCCTACGCCGATCCCGTCCACAAGGTCACAATCATTCCGCGTGGCATGGCCCTCGGCCTCACCATGCAGTTGCCGGTGGATGATCGCCACAACTACTACAAGAATTATCTCGACACGCAGATCGCCATCCTGATGGGCGGGCGAATCGCGGAAGAGATTTTCCTGAATCAGATGTCGACCGGCGCCGGCAACGATATCGAGCGTGCCACCGAACTCGCGCGCAAGATGGTTTGCGAGTGGGGCATGAGCGATCTCGGCCCGCTGACCTTCGGCAAAAAAGAAGAGCAGATCTTCTTAGGCCGCGAGATTGCGCAGCATCGCGACTACTCGGAAGCCACCGCCATCCAGATCGACGAAGAAGTAAAGAAGATGGTAAGCACGGGCTACGCGACGGCCAGGACGATCCTCACCGACAATCGCGAGCTTCTGGAAAAAATCGCCAAGGGTCTGATCGAGCGTGAAGTGCTGGACGCCTCCGAAATCAAGTTGCTGGTCGAAGGCCAGGAACTGCCGCCGCTCAAACCGCTGCCGCCCAAGACGCCAGATGAGAGCGTGCAGCAGGTGCTGAAGCCCGAACGCACGCCGGCCAAGAGCGGCGAGCGCCCGGCGACAGCGTAAGTACGACAGCGTAAGTACGTGTAGCGCGGACACTCCTGTCCGCGCAGAAATCTTCGGTGACTCTAAAGGGCGGCCTTCCGGTCGCCCTTTCGTTTTAGGTATGCATTCTCTGCGCCCCTCTGGTGAGCCTCAGTGCGATCTGCGCTAAAAGGCTCTCCCGCTTTCAGCCGCGACGCGGCGCAAGAATAGAGCCCACGGCGTAAGCCGTGGGGGCACAGGGAGATGAGCCAGCCCCGGAGGGGCGAAAGAGAAGCTCTCGCCTACTCCCCTTAGCCTTCCATGCGCGATGGCAACGGCGGGCTCATGTACCGCCGTGTTCTTGGGAGATCAGCCGGAACTGCCGATAGATAGAGTGTTGGTGGCTGATTTCCCGTGTCTATTAAATTACTCCCGGCGTTGGTGAATCCGGTCGACTCGTCGCAGGCGTCCGACGTGTCGGCCACCATCGTGCCTCTGTCTCCGAGAGCGGTCACCACCCAGGCTGGCCAAAGTGTTCTCGTTCCCTCAGGCGACACTTTTTCCTGGTCGTCTTCGACGCACCAGGGCGAAACGAATTGGATCGACGGAACATTCCTGGAGGATTCCGACAGCAATGCATCGGCCTCGGCCGGCGAGTACGTCTCTGGATTGGCCGGGAGCCGTCCCGTCGCAAGCACGGCCATCGCTCATTACCTTTTCTATTCCACCGCTCCCGCCAGCTGGAGCGGCCGGCTCCTTGACGTATATGCGTAGGAGCGAAGTTCGAAAATCGCCGATTGACGAGATTTCTACCCTTACGATTCGCGGAGGGACCTACCCGTGATACTTTACGTACACGATTCGTGGCTACGGGGTCAGCTCAAAAACGGTGCCGCAGTCGTAAGCGCCACCATAGTTTGTCGTGCCATAGAGATTACCCTGCGCATCCATGATCACGCCCCTGAAGGGACGCGATTACACTCAGAACCCCGGCTTCAAGACTGACCGAATCGTCAATGAGTGAAACGGCCTGATTTCAGCAACCATCGCTGCAAGGTCGTGCGAATTTGTCGTTCCCCGAAACAGGAGCAAGGTGGACTAACCGATTTGTGAAGCGTCTGAGTAGCCTCAATGACAGGATCGCGCTGGTCGTCACGGCAGGCGCTATTCTCTTTGCGCTCGGTCTGTGGCTCCACTTTGTCGGTCAACCGCCCAACGAAACTGCCACGATTAATAACTTTTATCGCCATCGTTCGGAGTACGAAGAACTGCGCGGAATGCTCCTCGCGGACAATGGCCTTCTACGTGTCGCAGACTGGGGCGTTCAACTTTCGGATTCTGGGCCTATAGACGTTTCGCAGCAAGCGAAAGTTCCTCCTGATCGTTTTCAAAAGTACTTGTCGTTGCTTACCAAAATCGGTGCCAAGGGAGCATATCGTACTCGCGGTACCCACCCCGATGAGATCGGCGTGAATCTTTGGGCTGCGGGCTGGGCAGGCAACACGCGTCATGTCAATGTCTGCTGGCGCGAAGACGAACCGACTAGTCAGGTGCCGAGTTTGGATGAGTTTTATCGCAAGCGGGAGCCGAGAGAATCTGTATATCATCACATCGAAGGAAATTGGTACATTTGGGCGGACTGGTAGTCAGTTGGCGAAAAATCCCGATTTCACTCACCGACACGCTCAGACGAACATTTCGAGCCCACCCGACTTAGCTCTCCCAGGCGCGACGGCGAACCGCAACAGCGCGCGATGTGCCTTCAATCAATCGAGTCCCTAACTCCTTTGTCCGGAATATCTTACGCATTACTCCCTTAGAATCAAGATCCTACAGGGAAGTCTCGTGCTAGCATCCGAGCATAAGTAACTCCATTTAAATCAACAACTTAATGCAATTCCGTCTATCACGTCTAACTCCTTATTATTCAAAGATCTAGAGGAAAATAGCGCCTAACTAATTCATTCTAATAGATCGATCAAGAGGGGTATTGATGACTAACCAGTAAATACCCATCATCTTCCGTCTCGCCGCAGCTTTCCACTTCCATCCCTGGTCGTGGCTCGCTAAGATGGCTCTTCTTATCTCAGCCATGAAACTCTCCCTCGATTCCAAAGTCGCTCTCATCACCGGCGGTTCGCGCGGAATTGGCGCGGCCGCAGTCCGGCTGTTTGTCGAAGCCGGCGCAAAGGTCGTCTTCAACTACCAGTCGGCGAAGGCGAAGGCCGATGAGCTCGTACGCGAGTGCGGAGCCGCGAATTGCCGCGCCGTGGAGTGCGATCTCTCGAGTCCAGTTGCAGCCGCGCATCTGGTTTCGTCGGCAGTCGAGGCTTTCGGTCGCCTCGATATTCTCGTCGCGAATCACGGCATCTGGCCGCCCGAAGACACACCCATCGACCAGATGACCGACGAGCATTGGCTGCGCACGATGAACGTGAACCTCAACAGCGTCTTCGGCCTCATCAAGCATTCAGTGGCGCAGATGAAGAAGCAGGAGCGGCAGATCGAGAGCGCGAAAGGCGATCCGCCTCCGCCTCCAATCGGACACATCGTCCTCGTCAGCTCGACCGCCGGCCAGCGCGGAGAAGCCTTCCACTGCGACTACGCCGCGAGCAAAGGCGCGCTCATCAGCATGGTGAAAGGCCTTTCAACCGAACTCGCCCGTGACCACATCCGCGTAAACTGCGTCGCGCCCGGATGGGTTGCAACCGACATGTCAGCCGACGCGCTCAACGACCCGCCCACGCGCGCCAAGGTCTTCGCCACAATCCCGCTCGGCCGCGTAGGCACGCCAGAAGAGATCGCCGGACCGATCCTGTTTCTGTGTACACCGTATGCAGGCTTCATCACCGGCGAGATCTTCAACGTGAATGGTGGCGCGGTGCTGGTGGGGTAACGAAGTTATGTCACATCGGCGTTATTGCCTGATAGCTTCACTCATTCTCGCCGCCGCCATTGCTCAAGGGAATGCAGAAGATTCCTCAAAGGCCCCGCATTTTGAGGAGGGCCTTCTGAAGGGCGGCGTTTATTCGAATGCCTGTCTTGGGTTTTCATTTCGATTGCCTGAAGGATGGGATTTAGCGGATAAGATCGTCGGGGCCGACAGGAAAGCCATGCATACAGGAAAGGGACTGACGCTGCTAATGTTGCATGAGCCAACTGCAAAGCCGCCCGGAAATACAATAACCTTGTCGGCTCGTGATTCTAGCTTGATCGCGGGTACGCTCCAATATATTGTCTCCTACGCGGTACACCAGGAACAGCAGAATGCGCCTCATGAAGAATTGCTGCGCGACGCCTTTCCGGTTGAGTTCGGGGAAAGAACTTTCTACCGCGCGGATTCCCGGCGCTTCATCAACAATGATCTTAGTTTGTACCAGGCAATGGTGACGACCAGGTTTCGCGGATACCTCATCGGGGCGGAAGTTGTAACGCGATCTGCCGAGGAATTGGATAAGTCGGTTAACACGCTGCGCGGAACGTCGTTCCTGGAGGACCGGGTCGATCCTCGGTGTCGCCTCGGGCCGCAGGAAAATGTGACACCAAAGGTTGGCATAATCACCGGAATTATCAGCTCCCGCCCAGCCGTTTCCCCATCCGGAATTGTGGTGCCGATTCACGTTTCCGGGCAATTGGCGGAGGGTTTACTCCTCAAGAGGGTTGAGCCCCTATACCCCGAGGACGCTCGCAAGGCCGGCGTTCAAGGTCAAGTCATTTTAGAAGCGGAAATCGACAGCAAGGGAGACGTTAAGGGCCTTACGCTCATCTCTGGACCTTCCTCGCTTGTGACTTCGGCTTTGGAAGCCGTCAGGCAATGGAAGTACAAGCCGTATCGTTTGAACGGAGAACCGGTCGCTATCCAAACACAAATCGTTGTGAACTTTACTCTGTCGCAGTTCTAATCGTCCTCACGCCCCAAACTGCCGCAGATGATGATCCAGATGTTTGTACATGCCGCGGCTCCAGTCCTGCGGCGTGAGCGTTCCGAAGAATGGATGCGGATGACGCGTGCATTGCGCCTCGCCACCCTCATAGAACTGGCGAATCTTGGTTTTCAGACTTTCGCGTTCGCGCGCGAAGTCGCGGGCGTCAGATACCACCAGCCGCTTATCGGTCGGGCTATTTCTTGAAAATGGCTTTTCATTGGTGAGGATCGGCCGAGCGAGCGGCCCAATCAATCTTCCAATCATTGCGCGCGGCGGATTCAGACGACCCGACGCCATATCCATCGTTGCCGAACAGTGAGCCATCATCTGCGCCACATCCATCTTTCCCCATTGCCGCACGGCGGACGGTCCCAGCGAATCGAGGCGCGAGATGATCTCCTGCACGGCCTCCTGCTCGAAAAGGTTTTTCATCAATCACCCCGGAATGCGGATATTCTAGCCTTGAAAACCGATCACATCTCCGTTATAGACAGCTAAAATGGACCCGCAGGCTTCTAATATAAATAGCCCAATGACGCGTTTCGCCGCGATCTTACTCTCACTGCTGCTGTCGACGCTTTCCTTTGCCCAATCGGGCACCGAGCCGCCGCCGCGCGCCGCGCTGCCGCCCGAGCCCAAGGCTGCCATCAACCTCAATGACTCCGAGAGTGCCCGCAAGGCTCGCGCCCTGCTGGATCAGTCGATCGAAGCGCTCGGCGGGCAGGCCTATTTAACCTATGAGAGCCGCAGCGAATCCGGCCGCTACTACCCGCTTTACCATGGACGCACCAACAGCACCGGCCTCCTCTACAACTACTTCTTCAAGTATCCCGATAAAGATCGTTTTGAGGTCCTCCAGCAAAAGGACATTCATGTAATCCCGGGCTCGATCGACATCGGTGGCGTGAAGAGCAAGAAGGTCGAGATTGCGCTTGTTCACAATGGCGATAGAGGTTATGAAGTCACCTACAAGGGTACCGCCGCCCAGGACAAGATCGAGCTGCAGAATTACCTGCGCCGCCGCGATCACTCACCTGAGTGGGTCTTCCGCAAATGGCTGAACGACCCTACGGTGGCCCTCTTCTATGATGGCCTCGACGTGGTCGACAGCAAGCCGACCGAGGGCGTCACCATGCTCAACAACCGCGACGATTCGGTGAAGGTCTCGATTGACCAGATCACGCACTACCCAGTAAGGATCAGTTATTCGTGGCGCGATCCCAAAGACAAGCAGATGAACACGGAAGAAGAGGTCTTCGATCACTACAAGCCGGAAGATGGCATCATGACTCCGCATTCCTTCACCCGCTATTTCAACGGTGAGATGTCGCAGCAGCGCTTCATTACGACCGCAAAATATAATATGAATCTGCCGGATAGCCTCTTCGAAGCGAGCGTGACCTACGACCCCGAAGCTCCCCGGAAGAAGCACTGAACTCTGATTGAGGTGACCTGATTTACGCGGACGTGATTTTCCGATTTTCCCGTCGCAGTGCGAAATCCGAGCGGACGATGGAAAGAATTCGACCCTAAGAGCGCTCGGAAAATGCCGGTACAAGCCCCTTAAAACGCGCTGTTTACCTTTCGTAAGCTGCAAACATCTGCAACTGACAGAACAGTTTAGCCGGGTTTTGGTCAATTCCAACCACGAATTGTGGCAAATCTGCCACATACAACAATTCCCCCCTCCCTGTAATCTGTTGCGCAGCCAAAGACTTACAAGTGATCCGTTTCATCTGGTTCTTTCGCACGTTTTGACACGCGAACAGACAATTCGTACTGCGGTCAGTTGCAAAGGGGTTGGCCTGCACAGTGGCGCCCCGGTCAACTTGCGCATTCTGCCCGCGCCCGCCGGCACCGGTATCGTTTTTCATCGCACCGATCTCGACGCGTTTGCCATCGAGGCGAGTGGCCGCAATGTGGCCCGCGTCAGCTACGCCACCAGCCTGATGAAAAAAGGCGTGCTGATCTCGACCACCGAGCACCTGTTATCGGCCTTTATCGGCGCCGGGATTGACAACGCCATCGTCGAACTCGACAACCTCGAACTTCCCATCCTCGATGGCAGCGCGCGACCGTTTGTAGAGATGATTGAAAAGGCCGGCATTCGTCCGCAGCGCAAGGCGCGCACCTACCTCCGCATCGTCCGCGAAATCGAGCTCCGCGAAGGCGATAAATTCATCGCCGTTTATCCCGACGATATTTACTCTGTCTCCTATTCGATCAACTTCCCGCATCCGCTCATCGGTAAACAGAGCTACTGCGTGCGCCTGACCAACGGCAGCTACCTGCACGAGATCGCGCCCGCCCGCACGTTTGGCTTTCTTCACGAAGCCGACGCCATGCGGCAGCAGGGCTTGATCCGCGGCGCGTCTACGGAAAACGCGATCGTCATGGACCGCACAGAGGTGTTGAATCCGCCGCTGCGTTTCACGGATGAATTCGTGCGCCACAAGGTTCTTGATCTGATCGGCGATCTCGCCCTCATTGGTAAGAGGATTCTCGGAGCCGTGGTGGCCGACCGCGCCGGCCACGCCATGCATACCGCGCTCGTCTCGCGCATCCTGCGCGACCGCTCCTATTGGGAAGAGACCACGCTGGAAGAAGAGAAAATGCCCGCTCCAGCCCTTGCCTCCACCGCGCGCCTAAGCGTGTAGTTGCGCACGTTGCTGCTTTCCAGGGGCCAAAACTCATCGCTCAGATCAGATAGCTCAGATCAGATAGCTCATATCAGCATGGCTCATATCAGGTAGCTAATTAGCAACTTGTTCCTACGTTCCAATGTGTCATGCTCAGACGATCGAGCCATGATTACCATCGACGAGAAGATCGCACGCACCGAGCGCCTGCTGCGCCGTCTTGAAGAAGATCAGCCTTATCTCCGCGCCCGCCTGTCCGCGCTCGGCGCTGACCATCGCCAGAGCGCGCATGACTTTCACGATCGGGTGCGAGCCGAGGCGGAAGCCGAACTAGCGCGTTTGCTCGCCGAGCGCAGCCTGCCCGTGGAGTGGACCGCTCCCCAACCAGCCGATTGATTTGGATTTGGATTCTTAAAGCTTGAGGCTCGTCTCTTCGAGGTTCAGCGCTTCGAAGCTGATCGCCTGAAGTTCTTAGGACCACGCTCGGAGCGCTATGTTGTATGTGCCGCTAGATTGTGGGGCATCTCTTCGCGTAGCCGATCGGTCAGCCATTTATCGAGCTGATATTGCGAACTCTGCGGCACCTCGATAAACCGAATCCCCGCCTGCCGTGTGCCATCGATCCACGCTACCTGGCCCTTCACCTCGAGCGTTGTGTTGGTGACAGGCAACGTGAAGCGCAGCGCGACCGGCGTATCCTTGGGCAGCTTTACCGCGGCCCGGATGGCCATGCCGCCCTCGCTCAGATTGGTCGAGGTCGCGGTGAGCTCCTGGTTCTGCGGAATCTTGACCTGCACCGGAATTTCGATGGGAAAGCGAAAATAACGCCGGCGTTCGCGCACCATGAAGTTGAGTGCGGCGTTGAAGCAGCGCGAGGCATGCAGCGGCGTCAGCGGCTTCTGCAGAACGAAATTCGCGCCGCGCTGGAAAGCCTCCTGGGTCGTAGTCTTCCCGTTGAGCACGGCGAACGCCACCGACTTCGAATTGCTTGACGCCGAGCGCATATTGCTGAGCAGATCGATTCCGCCCTGCATGTCGTCGCAGTCAATAATGACGGCATCAAATTTGCGCTTGCCGAGCAGTGCAAATCCCGCGCGGCACTCCGGGCATACCTCCACCCCGACCGAGATCTTCTCGAGCGTCGGCTGGAGCACGCCCAGAAGCGCGGGATCGCGGCTGATCAGGAGGGAATCGAGGTTCATTCCACTCGATGTTAGCCTTCCAGCGCATGGGTACGAAAGTGACTGAGGTACCGGACAAAACGTGCTGATCGTCGTGGCCTTGCGCGCGATCGACGCGGTACGTCCTAATGCCTTTCTCATCGAGTTCAGCTCTAGCCGCGCGGCTGAGAACCAAGAGAGTTATCGTGGGAGTTCGATCTTGCGGCCTAAACTACTCACGCCCTGCCTCCCTCCGTGTTGAAATGAACCAATGGCCAAGCGTGTCAGTGTCGATCGTTGGATGTTCACTGTAACTACGCTGCTCGTCTTTGTCGGCCTGGTTATGATCTTCTCCGCCTCGGCCGTGATGGCTAAAGAGCGCTTTGGCTCGGCTTATGAATTTCTGCTTAAGCAGCTGGTTTGGGCGGTCGCGGGCTTGGCGGTCATGGTCATCGCCATGAAGATCGACTACAAGCGTCTACAGCATCCGGCGATAGTCTTCAGTCTGCTCGGCTTCACGACATTATTTCTGATCTCCGTCTTCTTTCTGGACCGCGCGCACGGCACGCATCGCTGGTTCCACCTCGGGCCAGTCTCGTTCCAGCCTTCCGAACTGGCCAAGCCCGCGCTTATTCTGTTTCTGGCGTGGTTTCTGGAGAATAAGACAGCGACGGTCAACGACCTGCGCAACACACTTCTACCGGCGATCGCGCCCACCGTGGCTTTCCTGGGCCTGATCGTCTTTCAGCCCGACCTCGGAACGGCAATCGCTTGCGCGGGAATCACCGCCTGCATCCTTTTCGTCGCCGGAATCCGCCTGCGCTATTTCGGATATGCCTTCGCCGCCTCGATTTTGCCGCTTTATTTCCTGATCTTTCACGTCTCCTATCGGCGGGACCGGATCCTGACATTTCTTCACCCTGGAACAGACCCGCTGGGCCGCGGCTTCAACATTCTCCAGTCGCTGATTGCAGTTTCCACCGGAGGCATTACTGGACAGGGGTTGATGGAAGGCAAGCAAAAACTCTTTTATCTTCCCGAGCCCCACACCGACTTTATCTTTGCGGTTACCGCGGAAGAACTGGGCCTGGTGGGAGCGTTGGCCGTCATTATTCTGTTCGCAATCTTCCTGTGGAGAGGGACGCGCGCAGCGCTGCGAACGCAAGACAACTTTGGACGATTCCTCGCTGTTGGAATCACCAGCATGATTGTGCTGCAAGCCTTCATCAACATCAGCGTCGTGCTCGGCCTGATGCCCACGAAAGGTATTCCGCTGCCGCTCGTCTCGTATGGAGGCTCGTCGCTATTTGTGACTCTGGCTTGCGTTGGGGTGTTGCTGAACATTACCAAGCAGGCGGAGTGAGGCGGAACTTGATCGGTTAGTAACAGCTCTTCCGAGCGGTTTTGGCAGACCCGGATACAACCGCTAATATTCCAGCGTCTCCTCATTTGGCGTAATTCCCAGCCCATAGGGACAACTTGGGTCCGTTCCAGAAGGAGCAGGGACTCCCGTCCAGCCGGGATCAGCGATCAGATTTCGGTTCTGATCGTACAGCTCGACGGTCATCGTCAAACTGCTGTCCGCCGGAAAATTGCCGCACTGTGTGACGCCATAAACTTCCAGAACCGCTCCGAAAGCCCAATTCCAAACCTGCCCGGCGAGTGGAGTTTTGCGGAGTGCTGTTGTGTGTCCGGTGGTTTGATTCTCGGTTACTACCTTCCATTCCTGGCAAAAACCCGATCCTTTCTTGCACATCTGCATGATGGTTCCCACAATCGTGTCGCCCGGGCTGGCTTTCTGCGGACGGCTTTCATAGACCGTGCCTTGCATGCAGCAGTTCCAACTCGCCACCATCCAAGGTCCGGGCGAATACCATTGCAATACGGGCTGAACGATGCTCAGCACGTTGTTGTAGTCCTCAAAGCCGGGAAAGAAAAATATCGTCGGATACTTGGTAACCTCGGGCTGTGGCGGAACGGTCCAGGTCGCCGTAATCTCATCGTACCAACTGGTAGTGGTCGTATTGACGTATTCGAGCCAGCCATCTATGGTGGGAGTCCGCTCTGTGCTTGCTTGACTGTCACGGGCTGCACTTGCCTCGCCGGCATCCGCCGCGATTGCCGATCCGCTGTGCGTGTAGTGGGGATAGGCGCAAACCGGAACCTGCGCGTCGACCGCGCCGTTGACATGTTCGACACGGCCATCCCCGAGCAAGGTTTCTCCCTCTTCGATACGGAAGACGCAGGAGGGATGGAAGTAGCCGAAGGGTGTAATCACGAAATTGGCAGGCACGTTGGCGGGCCGATCCGGGCCAGCGAGAGCAAGCCCTTTGGCCAAGGCAGGAGCGTTCCCTTGGGCGATCTTCACCTGGGCGCTTGAAGAGGCGGCAGAAATGAAGAGTAGCGCAAGAACAGCGAGGCTGCCGGCGACGGTGCTGGAATCGTCGAATCGGCTCGATCATGATCAATCTCCTAGGGAGGGCAGATGGCAGGGAGGGCGTGGCTTTTCGACTCTTAGTATGCCTTAGGGCGCATTGGAAAAACAGCGAAAATCACAGCATTTATTGCTCGCAATTGTGCCCGGAATCGTATGCAATTCACGCTCCAAGTGCCGGGTTTGCTTGAAACTACGTGTTGTCTGTGCACTTACGGACCGGGGCGGACTGGTCGCGGTCTTCTTTGTCTGCGCCCCCTTCCTGCTTTATCTGCGACGGTTTTCCTGTCTAGGAGTCAATTCAGACCTTAGCGATGTGGGGTGAGTCAGCCTTCACAAATCTTTACTTGCGACCGTGACGCTCGACACAACATGCTTCATAGGTTCGGTGTTTGAATCATCAGGATCTCGCACGAAGGATCTTACGGAGGTCAGTTCGTGAATAGGATCAGATCTGCTTTCCTAGACGATTCAACCGCCATCCCTCAGCCTGTGGTCGCCGGCGCGCGAAATACTTACAAGAACGAGCTCGCGAGTTGCTTTCCACAGGGTAAGACCCGAGGCAGGGCGGCCGGGATGGCCATGTTTCTTTTGGTTTTCAGCGGGTGCGCCCCCGTGCAAGTCAAACTGGGGTTGAAGGTCTCCCTTCCCAAGACTCCCATTCAGGCGATCTCGGCCGCGCAGGTGAGCGGAGCGGGAATCGGGCCGGGGCAGAAGTCTCAGCTGGTAGTGTCAATCACCGAGCCCAACGGAAAGGTGCTTCAGACGCAAGGCGTGCTGCACGGCAAGGTGCTGTGGAGCGATCTCAATCTTAATGCGAGCGTGGTCACCACAAGTGCAAAGGGAAAAATCGCACTGCCACGCGATCCGAGAATCAGCGACGGCAAGGTGCCGCACGTCACAGTCACCGTGCCCAGCCACCCCGAACTTCGCGCCGACCTCGATATTCCGATTCGCTATGACGAGAAATACACGGCCAACTTCTCAGGCAGAACCGGGATGAGTGGTTTCAATGGCACGGATGGTATGGACGGAACGAGTGGAAGCATGGGATCCACCGATCCGAATAATCCTTCACCCGGAGGAAACGGGACGGACGGAACGAATGGATCGGATGGCCAGGACGGGAACCGCGGAGGCGATGCGCCGCCGGTGCAGGTTCGGGTGGCGCTCCGATCGGGAAGCCATCCGCTGCTTCAAGTTGGTGTTTCCGCTGAAGGCAAGCAGAAGTTCTACCTCGTCGATCCTCAGGGCGGCTCTCTGACGGTGAGGGCGGATGGAGGCGCGGGAGGTTCGGGCGGCAGAGGTGGACGCGGTGGGCGTGGAGGTTCGGGCGGGATCGGAACGCCGAACGGATCGAGCGGGCGGGACGGCACCGACGGGCGCAACGGGTCGGATGGTCCGGCAGGGGATGGTGGCAAGATCACCGTAACCTACGATCCCCTGGTCAAACCTTACTTGAAGACGATTCGCCTCTCGAGCAGCAACGGACCCGCTCCGGTGTTCAAAGAAGAAGCGGTGGCGCCTCTCTGGTGAAGGTGGGCAGTGCTGCCGCAAATCTTTCGATGACGCAGTGATTTAGTGATTCAATGATTAAATAGCACATTGATTCAATGATTCATACCATGCGCGTCATCATCGCGGGCGGAGGCACCGGTGGACACGTCATCCCCGCGCTCGCTATTGCCCAGCAACTGAGGAAGCAGTTTGGCGCTGAGCTGCTGTTCATCGGTACGGCGCGTGGCATTGAGACGCGGCTGGTGCCGCAGGCCGGGTTTCCGCTTGAATTGATCCGGGTCGGCGCGCTGAAAAACGTGAGCCTGATGACCCGGGCCAAAACCATGTTCGATCTGCCGCGCGCGCTTTGGACCTCGGGACGGATCGTCTCCGATTTTCGGCCGGATGTGGTGATCGGCGTGGGCGGCTATGCGTCGGGGCCCGCGATGTTGGCGGCGATTCGGCGGCGCATTCCGACGCTGGCTTTTGAACCGAATGCTGTTCCGGGATTCGCGAACCGGATGGTGGCGCGATTTGTCTCGGCGGCGGCGGTGCACTTCGAAGAGACGGCGGAATACTTTCGCAACGCCAGGGTCACCGGCGTGCCGGTGCGGGAGGCGTTTTTCGGAATTCCCGAAAAGCCCGCCGGGCCGCCGGTTCTGCTTGTTTTCGGCGGCAGCCAGGGCGCGCATGCCATCAACCAGGCGATGATCGAGTCGCTGCCAGGACTGCGCGCAAAGGTTCCGGCGCTGCATATCATCCATCAGACGGGCGAGCGCGATTACCCGAGTGTGCAAACGGCTTATCAGAATGCGGGAATCTCGAGCGAGGTTCACAAATTTATTGACGACATGCCGGGGACATTCACGCGCTCGGATTTGCTCGTTTGCCGTTCTGGCGCGAGCACGGTAGGAGAAATTACGGCTGCGGGAAAGCCCGCGATTTTCGTGCCATTTCCGCGGGCGGCCGACGATCATCAGAACAAGAATGCGCGGGCGCTCGAAAGCGCGGGAGCGGCGGTTGTGGTTGAGGAGTCGAATCTCGAAGCAGCGTATCTGGTGGAGACCATTGTGGCGTTGCTGAGCGATCGGGCTCGGCTGCGGGCTATGTCGGAAGCGGCAAGATCGCTGGCGCATCCGAAGGCAGTCCAAGAGATTGCTGAGATGGTCAATAGCCTGATTTCGTCGGAATAGGACCGGCACGCTTCTGAGCCGCAGAGTACGAAATGTTTTATGATCAGCGTTCATCCGCGAAAGTCCGCGGGGAATGAAGTCTTGCGGCAGCGAAAATATGTTTGCCAAGATCCAGCGCATTCATTTCGTAGGCATCGGCGGTATCGGCATGAGTGGCATCGCCGAGGTGCTGCTGAATCTCGGCTACAAAATTTCTGGATCCGATCTGAAGAGTTCCGCGGTTACGCAGAGGCTGGCGGCCCTGGGCGCACAGATTTTTGAGGGCCATCAGGCGGATAACATTTCGGGCGCTGATGTGGTCGTGACCAGTTCCGCCGTCTCGATCGACAATCCCGAGGTCGCCGAAGCGCGCAGGCTGCATATTCCGGTGATCCAGCGCGCTGAGATGCTCGCCGAGTTGATGCGGCTGAAATACGGAATTGCGATCGCGGGCATGCACGGCAAGACGACCACGACGTCGATGGTAGCCGCAGTTCTGGCCGCCGGCGGGCTCGATCCGACGGTGGTGGTTGGGGGACGCGTCGACGCCATGGGTTCGAACGCGCGCCTGGGTAAATCGCAGTATCTGGTGGCGGAGGCGGACGAGAGCGATCGCTCATTTCTTAAGCTGTCGCCGATTCTTTCGGTGGTGACGAACATCGACCGCGAGCACATGGACTGCTATCGCGACATGCGGGACGTGCGCCGTACCTTTCTAGAATTCATGGAACGCGTGCCTTTTTATGGGCTGGTGGTCGGGTGCCTGGATGATCCGATTCTCCAGCGTCTGCTGCCGCACGTGCATCGCCGGGTTACCACGTATGGAACCACTGCGGGCTCCGATTTCCGGATCACCATGTCTCAGGCGCGGGATCGCTCTTCGAGCGCGGCGGGCGAGAGCGGGTTGGGTCAGGCTGCTCTCAGCCGTTTTCGTGTAATGTTCAGAGAGAAAAACCGGGAGAAGGATCTGGGAGAGTTTTCACTGCACGTGCCGGGCGCGCACAACGTGCTGAATGCGACCGCGGCAGTTGCGGTGGGCACCGCACTCGACCTTCCTGCCGACCAGATTCGCGCCGGGCTCGACGGCTTCCGCGGGGTGGATCGCCGCTTTCAACTGAAAGGCAAAGCCGCGGGGGTGAGCGTGGTTGACGATTACGGCCACCATCCTACCGAAATTCGCGCCACGCTGGCGGCGGCGCGCGAGTGCGGGTTCCGCCGCGTCCATGTCATCTTCCAGCCGCATCGTTATACGCGCACTCGCGATCTGATGGATGAATTCGCAGCTGCCTTTGGCGATGCCGACACGCTATTTCTGCTCGATATCTATCCCGCCAGTGAGAAGCCGATTGAAGGCATTACGGCGGAAGCGCTCGCCGGACGAATCACGAAAGCAGGGAAGCATGACGTGCATTACTTTCCATCTTTTGCGGATGCTGCCGGGGTAATTTCCACAACGGCGCAGGCGGGAGATTTGATTCTGACGCTGGGCGCGGGCAGCGTCTCGCAATTAGGCCCGATGATTCTCGAAAAGCTCGAACAACAATCGTCCGCGAATTCCGCATCGCTCTCCCGCTGAACACCGATCTGCAACGTCCGTGATCCAGCCAAGAGTATGATTTCGCTATGAAGATCGGCGAACTGGCCACGCAAGCCGGGGTGAGTGTACAGACCGTTCGGTTCTACGAGCGCCGCCGCCTGATGCGCGCTCCGCGGCGCACTTCCTCCGGGTATCGCATGTATGGCGAGAGCGATCTGGAGATCCTGCTGGCCATTAAGCGCATGCAGCGCTTCGGATTTACTTTGACGGAAGCGCGGCGGGTTCTACGGTTATTTGCGCTTCCGGGCGACGCTGGCGAAGCTGCGCCCTATCCGCGCGGCTCTCACGAATGCCTGCGCGAAGCGGCCGGGATCGGCGAGGCAAAGTTGAAAGCGATGAACGAGCAGATCGAGTCGCTCGTGGAAGTCCGCGATGAACTTAAGAGCGTGTTACAGCAGATCCGCGAGAAACTAACTCCGCCTAAAAAGAAAGCGATGTCGAATCAACTTTCCGCAGGTTCGAAGACCCGCCAGCGCGGCTAACCGTTCTGCAAATATCTTCTTGACTCTATACCAAGCTATAGGCCGGATACTGGGTTCAGTCTCGCGAGAAAAAGCGAGGCGCCGGAGGAATTATGCAAAAAACCCATATTTGCGTTCTTGTACTCGGATTGTTGCTGGTAGCGCCGGCCGGTTGTTTAGCACGCTCACGTGGGACCGAGAATAACAAGGCGGTGGCGCGTCAGCTTTTTGAAGTGGCCCTGAACCAGGACAACTGGAACGTCTACAACGAAATTCATACCCCGGATTTCGTCGCCCACGCCGGGAAGAAGTCGGAAGATCTGGCTGGAGATTTGAGAAGCGCGAAGGGTTGGCGGCAAGCATTTCCGGATGGAAGATACACGGTGAATCAGATCATTGCAGAGGGCGATTTTGTGGTGGTGTACTTCACTGGCCGCGGAACCAACACCGGCGCGGGAAACGGCTTGCCGGCGACCGGCAAACCAATCGAACTGACCGGCACCACGATCTTTCGCTTTACGGGCGGAAAAATCGCCGAAGAGTGGACGGAATATGACCGGATGACTCTGATGAAACAGTTGGGATTGATGCCCTCGAGTCCGCAATAGAGCGGCTACCGACCTGAAACTGTTCTGTTGACCTTTCTTCACCCGGCCCGTCCAATCTCCTGAACGGTGAGGATTTCATGAACTGGCAAAAAGGCACCTACTGGATAGCCCTCGCACTCGCGGCGGTCGCGTTTCACGGCGAATATCAACATGGGGCTTTCCCTACGCTTCACCGCGCCGCCAATTGCGCGGGCATCCGGTTGAACCGCATGGCCGCGAATGCCGAACGAACCGTTGCCATGGCCCGGCTCGCTTTCGCCAGCCCCTCGGTTAAGGGCGACGACCTTGGGCTGAACATCGACTCCGGCCAACTCGCGGATTTACGCGAACTATCCCAAGAACTATCCCACGACCTATCCGAGGACCAGCAAGCCATGCTTCGCGACCAGGTCCGGGCGCGGGCGGAGATGATCCGGGAGCAGGTCCGGGAGCACAGTGGGGAGTTCGAACGGGTCCGATCGCTGGCGCTCCAACAGGTGCACATCGCCGACTCGATGAATCGGCGCGTGGTGGTGATGGACGCGGGAAATTGCGGAAAAATTCGGGTGCGAGTGCGCACGCCTGAGGCGCTGCCCGCAGTTGATGACGATGAAGATACGCCCTGAGCGTGGTTCGGCTTCGCTGCCCAAGTTTTCACTGTCTCGTTTTGCGAAATCGGGTTATAGTAAATTTGCTCAGCGGTTTTCTGTCGACAACTGACCCGAACGCGTGGCGCGGAAATCAAGTTCCACCGCCGTCCAGGAAGAGTTGTACCCGGTGCGCGAGTACGACGCGCGCGACGATCAGACTTCCCGGCGTAACCCGTCCCACCGCGAGCCTTTCGACGACGCACGCGTAATCGATCTGGAAGAAGAGCAGGAATCGCCGTTTCTGCGCGGGCAAAAACGAGTCTCGGCCCGCCGCGGGTCGCTTCCGAAAAAGACAGCCAATTACCTTAAGTGGGGTGTGCTGGCGCTCGTCATTCTGGGTGTCCTGGGAGCAGCGGCGGCGAAGCTCTACAGCTATGGCAAGCACAACTGGCGTTTCCGGATCGACTCGAGCGATCAGATCGAGGTCGCCGGCGCCCAGCACGTGCCGCACGCTCAGATCATGGAAGTGATGGGCGGCGACATCGGGCGCAACATTTTCTTCATTCCGCTCGACCGCCGCAAACAGACACTCGAACAGATTCCCTGGGTCGAGTCGGCGAGCGTCATGCGTTTTGTGCCTAACCGTTTGCGCATTGAGATTCACGAACGCACGCCGGTGGCTTTTGTTCGCGTCGGCTCTCATATTTCTTTGATTGATGCGGGCGGAAATCTGATGGACCTCGAGCCCGGGCCGAAGCACAAGTATTCGTTCCCGGTCATCACGGGCATGAACGCGGGCGAGCCGACCTCGATGCGCGCCACTCGGATGAAGAGCTATAACGAACTCATCCAGCAGCTTGATTACAGCGGCGCACACTATTCGCAGGACCTCAGCGAAGTTGATCTCTCGGACCCGGAAGATGTGAAGGTAACGACTGCTGATCCGAATGGCGGAGTGCTGGTGCATCTCGGTACCACAAATTTCCTGCAACGTTATCGCATTTACGTGACGCATGTGGAAGCGTGGCGGCAGCAGTTCGAAAAACTCGAATCGGTGGATTTGCGCTTTGATGGCCAGATCATCGTGAATCCCGATCTGCAGGGCATAACTCGCCAGCCTGCACTAACGCAGACAGCTGCTAAAGCCGCGCTCGCCGCGGGCGTAAAGAACGCGGCCATCGTGAATTATGAGAAGTATGTGAATCGTCCGGCGCCGGGAGCTAAAACGGCGATGGCGAAGTCGAAAGCCGGGACGAAAGCCGGCGTAACTGCGAAGGCTGCGCCCAAGCCGGTCCAGAAGGCCTCAGTGAAGCGGGCGGTGCATCATGCGCCGGTGAAAGCGAAGATCAAGCCCGCAGTCTCGAAAGCAAGTCATGCCGGAGGCCCGGCTGCGCCTGCGGTGAAGCCTGCCGCTGTAAGCTCATCGCCGGCTACACAGGCGCCCGTAGCAGTGAAACCGCTTCGCTCCAATACGGCGCAAACGAACGTGCAGAAACCGGCGCCGTCCGGGCCTTCCAGCGCGAGCGGCAGCGGAGGCCAGAAGAAACCCAGTCCTTTTATCTCCAAGGAGCCGCCGCAGAATTAGCCATGCCGAATCACGCGCCGAATTTCATCACCGCCATTGACGTCGGCAGCGCCAAGACCAGCGTGCTGGTCGCCGAGCTGAGCGATAACGGACTGCGCTATCGCGGACACGGCGTTAGCGAATCGCGCGGGCTGCGTAAGGGTGTGATTACCGAACTCGATAAAGCCGTCGGCAGTATTCAAAAGGCCGTAGAGGCAGCCGAGGACGTTGCCGGTATCCCGATCGAGCATGCCGTAATTGGCATTGCGGGCGCGCATATTCGCGGCATGAACAGCCATGGTGGAATCAGCTTTGGCACCCGCGCGAGGGAGATCGGGCGCGAGGAAATCCGGGCCGCGGTCGACAAGGCGCGCACCATGCCGCTGCCCGCGGATCGCGAGATTCTTCATCTGCTGCCCCAGGAGTTCATTCTTGACGATCAGCCGGGCGTGCAGGATCCGACCGGGATGATGGCGACGCGGCTTGAGGTGCGCGTGCACATCGTGACCGCGCTTTCGGGCGCGACACAGAATCTGGTTACCGCAGTGAACAAAGCCGGCGTGCATGTGGATGACACGATCTTCGAACCGCTGGCTTGCGCCGACTCCGTTCTGCGCGCTGATGAGCGCGAGCTGGGCGTGTGCCTCGCGGATCTCGGAGCCGGAAGCTGCGATCTGATCGTCTTTCAGCAGGGAGCGATTGCGCACACTGCGGTGATTCCCATCGGTGGGGACCACTTTACCAGCGATCTTTCAGTCGGCATGACCACCGGCCTTGCCGACGCGGAAATGCTGAAGAAGACTTTCGGCAACGCTGTGCCCACGCTGATTCCGGAGGGCAACGAAGTTGAAGTGCCCTCGGTAGGAGATCGTCCGTCGCGCATGTTGTCGCAGCGCATGATCGGAGAAATTCTTGGCCCGCGCGCCCGGGAGCTGTTTGAGCTGATGCGCGAAAACCTTCGCCAGGCGGGCGTTCTCAACCACTGCATCGCGGGGTTCGTGCTGAGTGGCGGAGCTTCGCGCTTGCCGGGCCTGCTCGACGTGGCGGAATCGATTCTGCGGAAAGCCGCGCGCCTGGCCTGGCCAACGCCGATGGCGAAGATGCCGGCGGCGATGGCTGAGCCGGAATTTTCGACCGTGCTGGGCATGGTTTATTACGGCCATCGCGCACGATTAGCCCGAGGCATGCAGGAGCCGGGTTTCGGTTCGCGAATGAAAGCTCTGTTCGCCAAGAAGGGCGCATAAAGGTTACTGACGACTGAAAGCTGTCAGCTGATAACTGATTTTACGAGGTGCAGAAATGATCGAAGACAACGGACTCCGCATCAGCTTCAACGAGGAATTCAAAAACGACGCGCGTATCAAGGTCATCGGCGTGGGCGGCGGGGGCAACAACGCCGTCAATCGCATGATCGACTCGGGCATGGAGCACATCGAGTTCATCGTGGCCAACACCGACCTGCAAGCGCTGCGCATGTCGCGGGCGGCGACGAAGATTCAGCTCGGGGTGAAGCTGACGAATGGCCTCGGCGCGGGGGCGAATCCGGAAATCGGCCGCAAGGCTGCGCTCGAAGACTCCGACAAAATCATTGAAGCGCTGGAAGGCGCGGACATGATTTTCGTCACCGCCGGACTTGGCGGAGGCACGGGTACGGGGGCTGCGCCGATCATCGCCTCGCTGGCGAGCGAAATGGGGGCGCTTACCGTCGCGGTGGTCACCAAGCCGTTCGCCTTCGAAGGCAAACGCCGCATGCAGCAAGCGGAGCGCGGGATATCGGAATTGATGGAATCGGTGGACACGACCATTGTTATTCCGAACGAGAAGCTGCTGGCTGTGGCGGAGAACGCCGGCTTCTTCGAATCGTTCCGCATCGCCGACGATATTCTGCGCCAGGGTGTGCAGGGCATTTCCGACATCATCACGATTCCCGGCATCATCAATCGCGACTTCGCCGATGTGAAGGCCATCATGGCCGGTATGGGCTACGCGGTGATGGGCACGGCCACCGCGGCCGGCGAACATCGCACGGTCGAAGCGGCACAGCGCTCTATCGCGTCGCCGCTGCTCGAAGCGGGAGCGATCGACGGCGCTCGCGGCATTCTCATCAACATCACCGGATCCAGTTCTTTGAAGCTGGCCGAGGTGCAGCAGGCCTGCACGATTATTCAAGGCGCCGCGCACGAAGATGCCAACATTATTTTCGGTGCTGTGCTTGACGAGAAGATGAAAGACTCGGTGAAGATCACGGTGATCGCGACCGGCTTCAAAGACTGTGAGATGCGGCGGCCTCGGCATAGCGAGAGCTTCGACCCGATCATCGTGCCGCGGCACCGCGATCACTTCCATGTGACCGATCACGCGGACGACTTTGCGGATGAGCCGGCCGCGATGCGAGGCGAAGATCGCGAGCCCGCGTTTGAGCCCGAGCCAGCCTTCGAGCCCGATCCCGTGCCCGCAGAGTTTGAGCGTACGCAGCCGGTGGCATTCAATTCCACGCAAGCGGAGGTGGTTTCGCTCGACGGCATGCGTATGTCGCCTAACATGTCTGCGCACAACATGTCCGCGCCCAACTATGTTGCGGAGGATCTCGATGTGCCGGCATTTCTGCGCAAGCGGAACGATGTGATGTAGAAGGCCGTCATCGCTCCGGCGTTTGATGGCTGAATGGATTCCGTGGTCGCCAAGATTGTCGCTAGCAAAGATCCACGCCGAACCTGCATACTTGTGTTCGATCCTTGAACTCGCCGGATAGCAAACTGCAAAGTGTTCCTGCTGCGAAGCGCAAGCTCCGCATTATCGCCATTATTTTTTTTCTGGCGATCGCGCTGGTCTTCCTGCTTTGCGCGCGCCGCGGCTATACGTACCTGCGCGCCGCCGGATTGTTGCTGCGCATGGAGAATCCGCAGCATGCGGGCTGGCTGGGCGGTGTTCACACCTATCCGATCGCCGAATCGCTGACGCAGATTCGGACGCCCACGGGCTCAGTTCGGGCGCGCCTGTACATGCCCCAGGGGATCGCGAATGAGCCTGGAATGCTGGTCGTGCACGGAGTGCATCACCTTGGGATCGACGAGCCGCGCCTCGTTGCATTTGCGCGTGCCCTATCTTCGAGTGGCATTGAGGTGCTTACACCTGAACTGCCCGCTCTGGCCGACTACCACGTCGACCCGCACTCCATCGACATCATCGGATCCTCGGCGCGCGATTTCGCGCAGTCGACTGGTCATAAAGTGGGAGTGCTCGGCATCAGCTTTGGAGGGGGCCTGGCGTTGATGGCGGCGGCCAACCCGCACTACGACCGCTTCATTCGATTCGTAGTTTCGGTGGGGGCCCACGAGAATCTTGAACGCGTCTCGCGATTTTTCATCAAGAATCAGATCACTCGTCCTGACGGCAGCATTCTGCACATGGCGGCGCATGAGTACGGGCCGCTGGTGTTGATCTATTCTCACGTCGAAGATTTTTTCCCGGCTGCCGACGTCGTGACGGCGCGGGAGGCGTTGCGGTTGCTGCTGTGGGAAGAGGTCGATGAGTCGCGAAAAGTGGCTGAGAAACTGAGCCCTGCGTCCCGCGCAAAAATGGAGTTGCTTTACAGCCATCACATTGAGCCACTGTCCGATGAGATTGAGCAAGTCATCGTCCAGCATCGCGCGGATATGGCCGCTGTATCCCCACATAATCGTCTGCGGGAACTGGATGTTCCCGTGCTGTTGCTGCACGGCTCGGCGGACAACGTAATTCCTCCGAGTGAGTGCTGTGGCTGGAGCAGGATGTGCCGCCCGGGGAACTGAAGGCAGCAGTTATCAGCCCGGTGCTGAGTCATGTTTCGATGGAAGGTAAGCCGTCTCTCATCGACAATCTTCGCCTGGTAAATTTTATGGCGAAGATGCTGGAGCTAGTCGATGACCAGCAGCGCAGCCCGCCCAAGCCGAGAACGTGAGCTTCAAGACGAACCTCCTCAGAACCAGAAGGACCAGATGGCATCGACGCTGGCGTGCGTGATGGCGGAGGCCGGTACGCGGCGATCCTGCCGCCAGGCGCGGCCGTAGAAGATTCCTGCAATCGTGGCCAGAATCACGTAGCGCCAGTTGAAATGGATGGAGCGTTTGTTGAAGTGCGAGAGTCCGAACAAAACGCTGGTAATAAGCAGGGCGAGGATGCGCGCAAATCGATCGGCGCGTTCGCCCATGCGAGATGAGAGCCAGGGCCGCAGCCGATTTTCGAGAAGATTCTGCGTCCATGCGCGAAAGAAGAGTTCTTCTGGAACGGCGATGAAGACGAAGATGTAGAGCCAGGTGAGGAGCATCGAAGGGCGCACAGCGTGGGTGTGTGGATGAAGGAAGCCGAGCACAAGGCCCAGCGCGATGACGACGGGTGCGAAGAAGGCCAACTCGCGCAGCCCGGTCTTCCAGTCGCTCCAGCGGACGTAAAAGTCGAAGCCCATTCCGCGAAGTTGCCGCATCACGATAAATCCGTATAGTCCCGCATCGACCAGCAGCAGCTTGCCGATGCCAGCCAAGCCCGATGGCCAGAGCCCTTCGAGCCAGCGCAGATCCACGGCCAATCCGAGCGACAGTAGGACTAAAGCATCGCGCCAATTGGCGCGTTGGTCGGGATCGGCCGCGGCCGCGCCTTCGAGCAGCCACGCGATGGCCATGGGAATCGCGGCGTAGAGCGCGGCCCATCGCCAGGCAAAGATATGGTGCGAATAAGAGATCCACGCATAGGGGAGAACGCAGATTGCCGGAAGCAGGATGCGCAGCGCGCGCGGCCATCGGCTTGCGGCTTGGGCGATTCGTTTGCCGGCAAAACCGAAGGCGACTGCCGGAATCAGTTCCAGCACGAGTACGGCGACATCGGCGGTGGTGAAGTGTTGCATGGGTGAATCTCACTCCAACTAATAGCGCAGATATCCGATACCGACTCGCATGTGATGGAGCAGGCTATCGGGCATGGTCGCCGCGACGGTGAGTCCCAAAATCGCATGCATGACGGCGATCGGATAAATGCTTCGATACCGGCGAAAGACGCTGCAAAAGAATAATGCCGCGACGAAGGTGAACGTCGTGAGCAGCGGGCTTGGGAGATGGGCTACCGCGAACAGCGTGGCCGCAACCCAGACCGCCTTTGAGCCGCCGAACAAGTCTTCGCATCGGGTAAAGAAGAACGATTGCAGGATGAATTCCTGGAGCAGCGCCCAAACCACATAGGCCCGAGATTGGCCGAAGCTGGGCCAGATTCCGTTGGCGGGAACGTCGCCTCCCGCCCAGCGGACGGCGAAGATCAAAAAGGCTGCGGCGGCCAAGCTAACGGCCAGCACGAAGCCCGCTCCAAACGTGGTGGGCAGCGCGAGGCCTAATCGGCGGGCGAGCGGTTGGTCGGTCAGTGTAACGTCGAGCGCCACAAAGATGGCAATTGCCGCAGCGGCCGCGAGCGCCCAGCGGTTGCGGATAAATCCACGACGCGACCAGAGTGCGCATTCGATGAGTGCGTAGACGACGATCAACTCGAACCAGGCGAAGCAGGCGCGATACTCCCGCGGAACTTTGTGAGAGAAGGTCACGTTGCTAATCCACGTAGTCTACGATGCGGTTAGTCTACGATGCGGGTTCGGTTCACGGCGCAGCCAGTGGTGGAGGAGGTGCGAGCGGTGTCCGCGTTGAAACGCCGGCCGATGAACCTGGCCGCAGCGCAAAGGCGTCTTGTGCCTCTAGACGGGGAGCGGAGCGTGAATCCGTTGGCTGTTTACCAGTTAGTATCGGATACCCCGTCCCATAGATCTTTTAGAATCATTAATTTAGCTTGATATTTCCGCTAGATCTTTGAGGAATAAGGAGTTACGGGATACAGGGTGAACTATTGGAATCAACGACTTAGCGATTGCGCTTTAGAATGTCCACAAGATATTGGAAAATAAGGAGTTACCGGTAAGATATATATTTTTCAAGGGGATGGAATAGGCAGCGAATCGGTAGGTCGGCTGCGTGTTTCAGGAAATGAGGCGGCGACGGGCTCGTTTGCCGAAGCCTTGCCATTATGCGCATCGACCTTCAAGAAGGCGAAACAAAGGCGCAAGGTTGTGAGAACGTGTTTACAACATTCAACGTTAACTCGCTGACAGCGCCAACGTGGGGGTGTATGCTTCTGCCGCGCGGCCAGGGTCTATTTTGGCTCCTGGGAGGCACTTATGGCGGGTACACATTTTCCCTCGAAATCCAACCCGCGCTTCTTGTCGGGACTGATAGGTTTGAGATTAGTCCTGCTCGCACCCACGCTGTGCCTCTTCGTCATCGCGGGACAAATTGCACAGGCGCAAACTTTCGCAGTTCTGCATACGTTCACCAGCGAGAACGGGGATGGGGCGACGCCATACTCGGGTCTGATTTTCGACGCCGAAGGCAATCTCTATGGCACAACCAAGTACGGTGGTTTTGGGGACTCTGGAACTGTCTTTGAACTGACTCCCTCCGGCAGCGAAATGGAACTCTACCCGCGCACGCTGTGCGGGAATGGTCTGGTTGGGGGTTTGCTCAGGATCAAGAAGAATCTTTACGGGACCACTTACGCGGGAGGCAGTTGTTTTGGGCAGGACGACGGCTCCGGTTCGGTGTTTGAACTTGTCTATTCCGCGAAGAAGAAGAGTTACATGGGAACGACTCTGTTCGGCTTCTATGGCGGACTTTTTGGCTCTGAAGGCGAGCGCCCAGAGGGCACTCTAATTGCGGATGAAGAAGGCAATGTGTATGGCACTACCGCTTATGGCGGGAGCACTGGCTACGGTCTGGTGTACGAAATAACTCCTGGCGGCACCGAAATTGTGCTTTACACGTTCTGCCCAGATGAGCGCGATGGCTGCCCGGATGGGGGCCAGCCTTACGGAAATCTGGTGCGCGATGGACAGGGCAATCTGTATGGTACGACGTACTACGGAGGGGCGTACGGATTGGGAACTGTTTTTGAGGTGACTCCCAGCGGGGAGGAAACCGTCCTTCACAGTTTCGGAGGAGGGCAGGACGGGGGCCACCCTGCTGCTGGTTTGATTCGGGATGTACAAGGTAATTTCTTCGGCACGACTCAGAGTACGGTCTTTGAGATTACCCCTTCCGGGCAAGAAACAGTGCTCTACACTTTCTGCTCTCAGCCGAATTGCACTGACGGGATCGGGTCGTCCGCCCCGCTGATTCGAGATTCGAAGGGCGACCTTTACGGCACAACGGCTTTTGGAGGTACGGGTACGGGCTGTGAGTACGGTAGTAGTTGCGGAACGGTGTTTGAATTGGTCTACTCGAAAAAGACAAAGACCTACACAGAGCAGGTGCTCTATAGTTTCACCGGCGGAACGGACGGAGCGGACCCTTATGGCGGGCTGGTGAAGGATAAGCTGGGCAACCTGTACGGCACCACGGAGCAGGGCGGCGACCTTTCTCTCTGCTATGGAAGAGGCTGCGGTACTTTGTTTAAGCTGACGCCGTAGTTGCCGTTGCGGGCGTTGTGCTCCCCCAGCTCGATTCATTAACCTAATATCGCCATTACGCTCAAAACCGTGCGTTCGCCGCATTTTTGACTCAATCAAATTCCATTTCTTGGGTACGGCTTAGGAGGCTGCGGGAAAACGTTTCTTGCGCAACAGTCGCGCCTGAGCGGCTGTTGCCGCTATTGAAAGCGAGGCCGTTATCGCAGCGCGGAAGCGCTGCGCCAACGAAAAACCGCGCCGCCACCTAAAACCGGTCCGTGCCAGCTACTTACTCGCGCGAATCCATTCGTCGATCTTTCCTTCCAGCATCGAGCGGCAGGGGGCCCGGGTCGAGGATGGCGTCGTGAAATTTGCGTAAGTCGAATTTTGAGCCTAACTCTTTTTGGGCTCGGGCGCGTAACTCGGGAATTTTCATCTGGCCCATTTTGTAAGAGAGAGCCTGGCCCGGCCAGGCTATGTAGCGATCGGCTTCGGTGTTGATGTTTTCGTCGTCCATGGCGGTGTGGGCGTGGAAATAGTCGACCATCTGCTGGCGGGTCCAGTGCTGGGAGTGGACGCCGGTATCGACGACCCAGCGCACGGGGTCACGTCGCCACAGAGGGATTTTGTGTAGCTCGCATCGCCGGCTCGGGCAGTTGCTGTCCGCAATACGCGCAATTCGCCCAAGTGGGCTCAACGGGCTTATCACATTTCGGGCACGTTGGCTGCAGCAAAGTGGCGCAGCGCGGACAGAATGGGAATCCTGCCTTTTCGATATGCCCGCAGCCGGGACACGGCTTCGGCAGAGGGTCGCGGAGAATGAAGTACAAGATCATCCCGATCGCATGGGGAACGAAGATCGCCAGCAGCGTCCACATTACGTACCGCATCTGCCGCCGCTTCGCGTCGCCGTAGACGTATCCGACCAGCGCAACCCAAGCCACCAGAAGCAGGAGAAATCCGTAAACCAGCAGCGCTTGTCCCCAGCGCGGCAATTTGGCCATCTCCGGATCCCTTGGTGCAACGAAGAAGAACAACCACACGGTGAGGCACGAATAGGCGAACCATGCAAAGATCCACGCTGCATCTGGGATCACGCGCAATTCCCTTGTGAAGCGGCTCATACCAGCCTCCTTTCGCCGCGCTGTCGGATTGCCAGCATTACTGCGGCCACCGCGCCCGCGAGCCACTCTAGGGCGGTGAACGCGGCAAAACTGATCCATGTATAGCTGAACGACGTATGGCTGAACTGCGGCTCGAGCAAGCTCGCGAAACGTCCGCTCACAATCTGGAAAACCGGCCAGCTCGCAATCGTCAGCAGCCACGCAAAAGCCACGACAACAATCAACACGCGGCGGTTCCAGTCGTGCTCGGCTTGTTCGGTGAGCTTCGCCTCGGCGCGCGCCAGCGTCGCCTGCACCAGCCACGAAGAAGGCTGCGGCGTCGGCAATCGGCGAAGTTCGCTCGCAATCGGCAGCCAAGCCTCCAATTCGTTCGAGCAGGAAATGCAAGACCGCACATGCTCCGCAACCTGCTTTTCTTCCGCGCTCGTCAGCGTGTCGGCTGCGGCCAGCGCCAACAGTTCTCGAATCTTGTCGTGCTCGTTCATTGCCATGTACCTCCGGGATAGCGCGCTTCGAGCGCGTCACGCAATTGTTCCAGCGAACGGCGCAGCCGCGACTTCGCCGTTGATACCGGAACCGCGGTAACCTGCGCGATTTCCTCAATCTTCATCTCATCCTCAAACCGCAGTGTGAGGACTTCGCGATAGATCATCGGCAACCCCGCCATGGCTTCGCTGATCTCCGTTCGGCGCTCGGCCGCGAGCGCGTGATCGAGCGGCGTGTCGTCTTTACATGGAATCCGGTCCGCTGCGGTTTCGCCATGCCAGCTGTTGGCGAGCGGCTCGTCCAGGCTCTCCGGACGCATCCGCCGCAAATGGTCGATCGCCAGGTTGCGCGCCAGCGTGAACAGCCAGGCGTCGAAATTGCGGCTCGCATCAAAGGAACGAATCTTCTCGACCACTCTCAACCATGTTTGCTGGAACAGGTCTTCCGCCTCGGCCGGCTGCCGCACGAGGCGCAGCAGGTACCGATACAGGCGATTCTGGTACCGGGTAATCAGTTCCGAGAGAGCGTTGAGGTCGCCTCGGCGAAGCCGGACCACATCCGCATCCACTGCCACAAGCCCCTCCAGCGATAGTGCGGTCGTCCCCACCATACTCGTAATACGGATGAGCGCCCAAAAAAGACGCACAAAATGCAGTTGCTAGATTGGTGTTGCCAGGTATCTCAATGACGTTTCGGAGACTCCGTCCCACCTTGCATCCTTTTGAGGTTCTCGCCCGTATTTCCCAAAGTGCTCAAATCCACAGTACAGAGCGCAGGAGCGCAACTCAGATTCTGCATTGCTCTTTCGTAGGAGGCTGACATGCATGACACAAAGGCGCGGTTGTCTCAATTGTGGCTCTTCGCGTTACTCAACTACCTGTATGCGGACGTGCTTGCTCTGTTCGATATTGTTGGCTCGCAAGATCCAGCCCCACATCTCCCACCATGGGTTCTGCTGGGTTCAGCGGTCTTGATGGAAATACCCATCGCCATGATTCTGGCGTCTCGACTGCTTCCGTTTAGGGCGAACCGGCTGGCGAATATCATCGCGGCTGCCATTGAGACGTTAGCCGTCATTTCGATGCAATTCGTTTACCCCTTGGCCAGCGGTGCCTGGCACGAGCATATGTTTGCATCGTACATTTTCTTCGGGACGCTCGAAACGGTATGCACCTCGGTCATCATCTGGCAGGCGTGGGCTTGGTCAGGGGTTGAGCCTGTCCGCATCTCGTAACTGGTCGCTCAAATAAGGAGGTCAATGTGAAAGGAGAACGCCTGACACAGATCGTCCTGGTGATCGTGGGGCTGTTCAATCTGGCCCAAATTTATTTTCTATATACGGATCTGCGGCATTCCCGCTGGCTTTTGGAGGGGAAGAGCGAGATCCACCCGATGTTTCTGAGCTTTTTTATTCCGGTCGGGGTCTTTCTACTCATGGCCGCAAGGAGACCATCGGAGCATCGCTCAATGATTGCTCTGGTAGCTTGGTGGCACATCTCCCATGGCGCTGTGATGGCCATTCAAACCGTGGAAGCCTGGAATCACGGCGTCCACCGAAACTTTGCTGATGTGATCGTAATGCTTGTGATCGGAGTTGTCCTGTTAGCGACGCTGCCAGCAAAACGAGAGGTAGTCGCGCCGGGAGTTGCGTGAACGAGCGCAGAAATCCCACACTCTACGCGGACAACCGTTTCTTCTCGACTTCGTTTCAGCTTAAGGGCTGCGGAAAACGTTTCTTTCGCGAGTCGTGCCTCAGCGACTGAAGCCGCTGTTGAAGGCGAGACCGCTGTCGCAGCGCTGAAGACGCTGCGCCACCCAAGTTCATATAGGCTTTGAATGTGACGTGATAC
>CAWJFC010000004.1:0-25393 GCA_963841945.1 uncultured Acidobacteriaceae bacterium | reverse complement strand
CGGAGCTGCGCGAGGCCGTCATTCTCCGCGACCTCCAGGACATGGACTACCGTGAAATTGCCACGGCTTTGAGGGTTCCCGAGGGAACCGTCAAGTCAAGAATTAACCGGGGGCGGGCGGAACTTGCGCGCCTTCTTCAACGTACATATAAACAGGTGATCTGATGCCAGACGACACAAAACACGGGGCGAGCTGTAAAGACTTCGAAGCCCTGCTGTCGGACGCCATTGACGGCCAATTGACAGTCGCACAGAAAGCGAGCTTCGACGCCCATCGGCGCACATGCGAGGTCTGCGGTCCGATCTTCGCCGACGCCATAGCCGGGCGCGAGTTGCTGCATTCGCTCGAACCGGTTGAGCCTCCGCCCTATCTGGTGCACAACATTCTGATCGCCACCAGCGGGGTGGTGAGCACGCGCGTGGCGACGGCTGCCGGGTTCAGCGCGACTCCGCGGCGCGAACGGCTGCGCGAGTGGTGGGATGCGTGGTTTACTCCGCTTGCCGCATTCGTGAAACAGCCGCGCTTTGCCATGTCGTTTGGCATGATCTTTTTCTCCTTTTCGCTCGCGCTGAGCGCAGCCGGGGTAAAAGCCTCGGACGTGGCGAGGATCGATCTGCGCCCCTCCGCGGTGCGCCATGCGTACAATGACGCGCAGATCAAAGTCGTGCAGTATTACGACAATATCCGGTTCGTCTACGAGATCGAATCGAAACTGCGCGAGCTGAAGCGTGCGACCACGCCCGCCGAGCCTGCTCCCCAGGAGAAACTCAAGGACCACAAGAACGATACCAGTGGACAACCAGAACAGAGACAGGACCGGAACTACTCAAGCGAGAGGAGTGGCGTAGTATTGGCTGACTTTTCCAGGCAGAACGACTCGATTCGTCTTCATGTAGCTCCGCGCTTCGAGCTTCGCGCTACGAGCGAGCAGCAACCGGCCCGTAGCTCGCGGCTCATGGCTCGCAGCTCAAGGAGGTTTGTATGAACTGCGCCTATCATGCTGATCAAGCAGCGGTGGCCTATTGCCGCACCTGCGGGAAAGCGCTGTGCGCGAACTGTACACGTCCCGTGCGGGGCGTGATCTATTGCGAGGATTGCCTGGGCGCGCGTATGGCGAGCGCCGCACCCGCAGCCTCGTTTGTTCCTCCTGCCGGCCCGGCCGTGCCACCGCCCGGATTTGTGCCGCCGGCTGCGGCTCCCATGTCCAGCAGCAGTGGACCAAACCCAACGGTAGCCGGGATTCTGGCAGGTGTCTTTCCTTTCGGCGTTGGCGCCGTCTACACCGGCCAATATGCCAAAGGACTCGCGCATCTGGCGATTTTTGGATTGCTCATCGCAGGTTGCAACGCCAGCGGCGAAGTGCTGCCGGCCATCTGCGGAATCGGCATCGCATTTTTCATCGTTTACCAGATCATCGACGCGGTGCGCTCGGCGCGCGCCATTCAGGCCGGCCTGCCGGCTCCCGATCCCTACGGTTTGGGCGCGACGTTTGGCGGCGGCATCAAGACCGATTCGTCGAAGGTACCTACGGGCGCGATCATTCTGATCCTCCTCGGCGTACTCTTCCTGCTCCACACGGCGGGCTTATTTGAATACGGATTTGACCGTATCTGGCCGGTGTTTCTCATCGCCCTCGGAGGCTGGCTGTTTGCGCGTAATTACGGGCTGTTCGGAGACGGGGCGATCCCGCTCTCTGCCGCCGGCGCCTTACCGGTCCGGTCATTCTCATCACCGTCGGCGTGCTGTGGCTTTTGTCTACCATGGATTCCGGGAATCTTAATTTCGGGCGCACTTGGCCGGTGATTCTGCTCGTGCTGGGCGTGCTGAAACTCATGCAGCGCAGTGGTAGCGACGGAGCATCCGCGAATCCTCCCTACGGAGCCGTGATGCCGCCGCGTGATGTGCCACCACCACCACCACCACCAGCTCCACCCGAGACGCCCAGTGCGCCGAGCGAGGTGAACCATGGCTAGTCCAACAGGAATCCCGAATCAGGGCGCTGTTCCGCCTGTGCCACCGTACCTGCCGCCACCACGGCCGCCGCGTTCGATTGCCGGGGCCATCGTCCTCATCATGATCGGCGTGCTGTTTTTGCTCGGGACCATGGGCATTCTCGATTCGCACGGGCTGGTTGTGCTCTTTGGACGGTATTGGCCCGCGCTGCTGATCCTGTGGGGCGTGATCAAGCTGGTCGAGCACGAACAAGCCAAACGCGCCGGCCTTCCCGGACGCGGCATCGGAGTGGGCGGCGTTTTCCTGCTGCTGTTTGTGATCGTCGCCGGCTTGATTGCCACCGGTGTGTCGCACGTGAACTGGGGAAACATCCGCGACAATCTCCAGATCGACGATGGCGATTTCGATAATATTTTCGGCGGCAACTCCTACGACTATAACGGCGACCTCAACGCCGATGCGCCGCCGGGCATGACCGGCCTGCGCATCAATGACGATCGCGGCACCATCACCGTCAATGTTTCGGATGACAAGAAGGTGCGAGTATCGTGGCGCAAAAAGGTTCATGCGGAGAATCAGGAGAAGGCCGACGAAATCAACAAGAGAACCGATGTGGCCTTCACTCCGGCCGACAAGATTCTGACGCTGAACGCCAACGTGCAGGCCGGGGGCGACAAGGGGGTCAGCACGGATATGGATGTTACCGTTCCGCGTAATACCGATCTTGTCATCACCTCGCGGCGCGGCGACATCAACATTACCGGCCTGAATGGCGCGATCGAGATCAACCACCAGCACGGCGAGGTTGACATCACCGACCAGACCGGCAATGCCACCCTCAATGTCGAGAGCAGCGCCGCGCGAATTCAGCATGTGAAGGGCGATGTAACGATTCAGGGCCGCGCCAAGGAAGTGGATGTCGAAGAGATCAACGGGGCGGTGCGACTGAACGGCGAGTTCATGGAAACGGTCCGGCTGGTGCGGATTTCAAAGACGGTAGACTTCCATTCGTCGCGCACCGATATGCAGTTTGCGCACCTCGATGGCCGGCTCGATCTCGACTCCGGCGACCTGCGCGCCGATTCGCTCTTTGGGCCGATGCACCTCTCAACCCGTTCCAAAGACATCGCACTCGAAGGCCTGAGCGGAGATCTGCGGCTCGAGGACACCAACGGCACGGTCGAGGTGGGCGTTTACAAGCCGGGCAATATTCAAATCGACAATCGCAAGGGCGACGTGCAGATTACGATCCCGCCGGGGACTGCCATGAAAGTGGAAGCCCGCACCCGGGAGGGCGACATCCAGACTGACTTTGACGAAATCAAAGTTGAAAACCAAAACCGCCAATCGAGCGCCAACGGTTCGATCGGCACCAACGGACCGAAGCTGGCCATCAATTGCGAAAAGGGCACCATCGAAATTCGCAAGGGAACGGTGGCGGTAGCGCCACCCGCGCCACCGACTCCCCCTGCCATGCCAAAAGGACCGGCCAAGGTGCTACCGGCGCCAAAGGCAAAGCCTGCGGAGAGCGAGAACTAAATCGCCTCCGCAAATTTACGAGTAAACACGAACGCTGTGAAGGTGGCGCAGCTTAAGCACGACGCTTTGAAAGGGCGCAACATCAGCATGACGTTCTTGAAACGGCGCAACTTCCGCCGCACGTTTTGAAGGGGAGCGGCTTCAGCCGCGCCGCAATGCGCCCAAGCAAGATCAAGGGCCTTCAGGCCCTGAGGGAAGGTTTAGCTCAAAGCTCGAAGCTCAAAGCTCGAAGTTCAAAGCTCAATGCGGCAAATAACCCGCTTCCAGCGGCAACTTCCCATCCACCTTAACCACATTCACCCGGCCGCTGATCGAATGCTCCTCGACCATCCCGATCGCCCCCGGAGTTGAGGCCACTGCCTCGATGACCTCCACGTCCGACGCCTCTCGGATGATGCTCTCCTTGCGCTCCTCGATCATGGCCTTCACTTCAGCGTTCGTCATTTTCGTCAGCCGGGCCAGCGTAGTGATCTCGTCGGGTGTCTCATGCAGGACCAGGATCACGCTCCTGCCGTCCGGCCACTTCTTCACTCCGCCCTTTAGAATTTTGACCAGGTGAGTCGAAGTTATGTTCTGGGTCTTGTTATCTCGGTCGACAACCACCGCGATGTGGTGCGCCCAGCTGGGCGTTGCAAGAAAGGTTGAAACAAGAATTGCGGAAGCGAAGAGCGCACTGCGGCATAATCTCATCGACCAACCCCTCGCCTATTAGGCTAAGTGAGACGAGGAACGAACCGCAGTCAAAAGTTTGTCAAAAATCCGAAGCCGAACCAGCAGCGTAACGGTCGGCGTTCGCTGAGAATCTCGCACGCACCGCGCCCGTCATACGAACCACTTCCAGCGGATGGGGGTCGGGCCATGTGGGGGTAGACCACTTCGCGCATGAAAATGCCGATCCCGTAAGTCCTTTATCCGCAATATCTTGGATGTAACTACCTTTAGAATCAATATCTTGCATTGAACCATCCAAGTCCGTCAAGACGACTCTAAGCTAAGCTACTTAGAATCAATAACTTGCAAAATCTGCATAAAGTCTCGTAAGTCCTTATTCTTCAAAGATCTGGCGATAGACGCACGTTAACTCCTTTCTTTTCAAAGATCATTGAAGGGGGTGCAGTTAACTGCGGATTAAACAGCGCGCCATGCTGTGTCGCGCCAGATTGCCCGGCTCGATCAGATTCCTGTTCTCAGAACCCCATGATGTTGTAGCCGCAATCGACGTAGATGACTTCGCCTGTGATTCCCGAACTCGCATCTGAGGCCAAAAACACTCCCGTGCTGCCAACTTCCGCGACTTCGACATTACGCTGCAGCGGAGCGCGTTCAGCGTGCCCCTTCAGCATGTCCCCCAAACCAGAAATGCCGCGTGCGGCCAAGGTCTTGATCGGCCCCGCGGAAATCGCGTTCACGCGAATCTTCTTCCTGCCCAGGTCCTGAGCAAGATAGCGAACTGTGCATTCGAGCGCAGCCTTCGCCACGCCCATCACGTTGTAATTCGGCACAACTTTCTCCGCCCCGTAGTAAGTCATGGTGATCACGCTTCCGCCATCTTCCATCAGCGGCGCCGCCGCGCGCGCAACCGCGATCAGCGAGTACACGCTGATATCGTGCGCGATACGGAAACCTTCCCGCGTCGTGTTGACGAAGTCGCCCTTCAACTCTTCGGCTGGAGCGTAAGCCACGCTATGCACCAGCACGTGCAGTTTGCCATAACGCTGCTTGAGCTTCTCGAATAAGCCGTCAATGGCCGCGTCGTTCGACACGTCGCACATAAAGCCTTCCGCGCCAGGCAGGGAAAGAATCAGGTCCTTCGCTTCCTGCTCCAGTCGCTCGTTCTGGTACGTGATGGCGAGGTTCGCGCCGGCCGCGTGCAGCCCCTGCGCAATCGCCCAGGCGATCGAGCGCTTGTTGGCAACGCCAAAAACGACCGCCGTCTTTCCCTTGAGGTCATCGAACATGTTTGCGATCTCCGATCAAAAAGAATACCAGCGAACGCGGCCTTGCGGCGGACCAGCATCGGCGCAGTCGTTATACTTGAATCACGTGCTTCAAACACGTACTTGAAACGGCGTGCACTCGATGTGGGGTTCTTATGTGCAGAAATATCAAAACGCTATTCAACTTTGATCCGCCCGTAACGGATGAGGAAGTGCGCGCGGCGTCACTGCAGTTCGTGCGCAAGATCTGCGGATTTACCAAGCCGTCGAAGGCCAACGAGGCTGCGTTCCTGACGGCGGTCGACGAGGTGGCTGAGATTTCGATGAAGCTGCTGCGGTCGCTCGAAACCACTGCGCCGCCGAAGAATCGCGAGGAAGAAGCGGCCAAGGCCAAGGCTCGTGCAGCGGAGCGGTTCGGAACTTAGAGTGCGTTCAAGTAGGGAAACGCCAGAAACTTCGACCAGCGAATCCGCCGGCAGTCGGTCACCGGGGACCGGCGCTTCTCTAGAGCCGCGCACCCGTTGAGATATACCAGCCCTCGGCGAGGAAACCGGAAATGGATCGCTCCTGAATTCCCTCTTGCACGCGCAATTCGTCATTGAGGAAGTGATAGGTCACGGAGGCGGCATCGACGCGATCGATGCGGATTCGATTGCCGTCACGGTCGGCGCAGATCAAGCCAACCGCGAGGTCTGCGGCACTCGCTTTGCGCAGCCCACCTCTGCGGACAGGTTCCACTGTTTGGTTCATCATCGTCCACTTAGATGCACAGGCCACAAGCGCGGGCTCATAGAACCGTCGAAGTTCCCGGACACAATCAAATCGAAGGGCCTACTGAGAACCGGGAACTGAGAACTGGGAACTCAGTCATGCGCTCATAGTCTCCAGCGCGTCGCCGATTTCGGAAAACTCTTCTCGATAAATCCGAAGACTTTGTTGGGTCGCACCTCGAAGATGGGCTCGTTCATACCCCGCGGATCCATCTTGTATTTCCTCTTATAGGCAGCCGCAACACGCTCGAGAGCCGGCTCGCCTTTGACCTCTTTCGCGTTCCCTTCCACGATCACCGCTTCGAGACCATCGTCATTGGTCACCGTGCAGGCGGCGTTGGCGAAGAGATTCTGGCCTTTGCGAGACTTGCGCCCAGTCGAGAAGAAGAACGAGTCATCGAGCCATACGCCCCAAACTGGCATGACATGAGGCCGAGCCAGCTCGGCGTGGATCGTAGCCAGCCAGAAGGTGCGGCAGCGATTCATCTTGCGTGCCACCCAGGACCAGGTGAGCAGGCCAGCGCCCTCTTCAGCGCCGACAATTCCATAGCCAGGTGCGAAAGGGCGATCCGCCTTTGGGCCGGAGTTCGCGGAAGCAGTCTTGCGAGACGATCGCTGGATAGGACGAGATCTTGGCATCGCGGATATTTTAGCGCCGATGCGAATCTGCCGGCACGCACATCAACTCAGGCACGACGATTAATTAGCGCCCGCGTCCTGATTTTGGGCTAACTCCTCCAGAACGCTGTCCCAGAACTTGGTGTTCTGATCGACCGCAGCCACTCCGATGCGCGCGCCTTCTGGCGTGTCCGCATCCCGCACCCAGGCAACGCGAAACTCTTCTTTCTGGCCGCTGCGCGCGAGCGAGATCTTGTCGCCAAATTTCAACTCACCATGAATGCCTTCCAGCAACGCTCCGCGGCGGCTGATGTTGACGGTCATGACGCGCTGGCTAAGCGGGCGGCCATTCGTATCAACCCCCGTGAGCAGGACGGGCAGCGCGACATCAATACGTGGATCGCGGCGCTTGCCCAGGCGCTGCGCACGCAGGTCGCTGAAAAATTGCTCCTGGGTTATCCCTGAACCCGAAACCACGAGATCGAGCAGCAGATCGGGCGTGCCGCGCTCGCGAACAGGCGCGGGTGCGGCATGCTCCTGATCTCTGCTCTCATTGTATTTTTCCGGCTCTTTTTCTTTGCGGCCGACAAAAACTCTGGGAGCTTCGCGCGTGCCCGCTAGATGTTCGATCAGGTCTTCGACTCGCTGCCCGTCATTTTGCAATCCATTGAATTCAATCCCCATCCCGGTAGCGGGGTGGGAGACGCGCACCACGCCATCCAGGAGGTACTCTTTATCGCGCGCCCGGACGCTCAGGAGAACGGGCGTTCCGGCGGGAAACGGCGTGGCAGATTCCAGATAACACGCCCCCGCGCTCACGTCGGTCAGTCGCCATCGGCGGGGAGGGGAATGTGGGCTTGGAGGTTCCGGCGCGGGCCTATGAATTGACCTGGGTGCTTCCTGAATCAACTCCTCGACCGCCCAATCGGACGGCGCGTATTCGATCCCCCAAAAGTTGCCCGGGCTGTGTAGCTCAAGACCGATGAGCCAAGTCTCGGGATCGCCGCCGAGGGGCACAACTTCCGAGACGGTCGCGGTGGTGTGGCGCTTCGCGGAGATGATTTCGAGCCGCACCGGCAGGTTCATTTCGAGCGCCCGCGGCGAGATCAGCCCGCAGCCGTGGGCGTTGACGAGCGTCGTGTTGCAGCGCTCGGAGAAAACAAAATTCGGATCGAGGCTCGTCACCTGCACCGGCACCTCCAAAGGCAGGCGAGTGCTGCGACGAATTGCGGGCTGCGCGTTTTCTGAAACGCCCATAAGTCCCGAGCGGCTGTGCGGCAGCCCAAAAGCCGAAGATGAGCTCCGCCGGCTTAAAAAGGGTAACTCGAACATTATGCTAGATCATGGGAATCCGCGGGAATAGAGATTTAGTAATCCCGTTTCCACTTCGATACTAGCTGGGTTGCTGATCGGGTTTGATGGCCGAATCGGGAGCCTGGAAGCCGATGCCGTTATGGCTCCCGTCGCAGAAGGGACGGTTGGCGGACGCGCCGCAGCGGCAGAGCGAAAACGCAGTTTTTCCTGTGAGATCGTATTTGTTGCCATCGGCGTCGACCATTTCGACAACGCTATCCGGGTCGTCGATGCGCAGCGAGCCGTTCTTCTTGACCGTAATCTTGACCTGGGACATTAAGCCTCCACGAAAAATGATGAAGTATCAAGCTATCGCAAGAGGGGCAGGAAGTTCAAATTCGGAACTCAGCTCTTAGCTCTCAGCTTGTTTACCTCCATCGATCAACCGCCTCCCACCAAACCAGTTTGGCCCATTCGTCGAAAGTGGTCTTTGCCGACTCGCGATCGGTCCACCAGGCTAGTCCAAATTGCGCGGGATTGCGGGCGGCGGCGATGCTCCACTGGTATTGGGGCAAGCGTTTTGAAAAGATTGAGAAGGCACGGCGCGTGTGATAGTCGGAGGTCACGATGAGGACGCGGTGAGGATGAAGAGGCGCAATACAGCGCTGGACGTCCAGGGTTTCTGCAACCGTGGAGCGTCCCGCGATGCCACAGACTGCCATCTTGCCGGCATCGGGCTGGTCGTCGATATATCTCTGCACAATGTCCGTGAGGTGCAGATTGAAGATACGTCCGGTTTCGGCGTCGAAGAAGAGGTGGTCGGCCATGCCCTGGCGAAGAAGTTCGAGACCGCGCTCCGGGCGGGCGATCGTTTCACCCGCGAGCACAACGATCACGTCTGATTTTTGCGGATTTTCCACCACCAGGAAACGGGCGGCCTGACTGGCGACAAGGATGAATGCCAGCAGGAGGGCCAGGGCGAGTCGAAAGAAGCGCATCTCACGCGCATGTTACTACAATGGAATTACCGAAATTTCAATTACCCTCGTAATCATGGGACGCGGGAACCCCGTGGGAAAATGGATTCGCGCGAAATTAAGACCCGTCAGGCCTTGAAACACATGCGGTAAGGCACCGTCGTGAAATATTCACGCAATATCAGGATGTTAGAATTCTCTTGACCTTATGACTACACAAATTACCGCTTCGTCGCTGTTCACCGAGCTAAAACATCGCATTGAGACGCGCCAGGCGCGCGTCGGAATCATCGGACTCGGCTATGTCGGACTCCCGCTCGCTCTTCTTTATAGCGAACAGAAGTTTAAAGTCACCGGATTCGACATCGATCAGAAAAAGGTCGATACGCTCAACAGCGGTGGTACTTACATCTTCCGCATCACGCCCGAGGAGATCGCCGCGGCCAAGGCCAATGGGTTTAAGCCGACCGCAAATTATGCCCAGATTAGCGAGATGGACGCGATCATCATCTGCGTGCCGACTCCGCTGAACGAGTATCACGAACCGGACATGAGCTACATCACCAACACTGCGGAGGCCGTAGCGCCGCACCTGCGAGCCGGGCAGATTGTGATGCTGGAGAGCACGACATATCCGGGGACAACCGAAGAGGTGCTGGTTCCGATTCTGGAGAAGGGCAACAAGCTCGGCCTCAAGGCGTCGCACAAAGGTGCGGCCACCGAAAATGAATTCTGGGTTGCCTTTTCGCCGGAGCGCGAAGATCCGGGTAATACCGAGGTCGCACGCCACGATATTCCCAAGGTGATCGGCGGGCTCGACGCGCAGGCCAGCGAAATTGCGGGCGCGCTTTATGGCTCGATTTTCCGTCGCACCGTCCCGGTATCGTCGCCAGCTGCGGCGGAGATGACCAAACTGCTGGAGAACATCTACCGTTGCGTGAATATCGCGCTCGTCAACGAATTGAAGATGCTCTGCCTGCGCATGAACCTCAACATCTGGGAGATCATCGACGCTGCCAAGACCAAGCCGTTCGGCTTTCACGCGTTCTATCCGGGGCCGGGACTCGGCGGACACTGCATCCCGGTCGATCCCTTTTATCTTTCGTGGAAGGCGAAGGAGTTCGATTTCCACACACGCTTCATCGAACTGGCCGGCGAAGTCAACGTGGCCATGCCGTATCACGTGATCGCTGCGACGATGGGCGCGCTCAATAAGCACAAGAAAGCGATCAATGGATCGAAGGTGCTGGTGCTCGGGGTTGCTTACAAAAAAGACATTGACGATCTGCGTGAGTCGCCGGCGCTGACGATTATTGAGTTGCTGCAAAAAGAAGGCGCGACGGTCAGCTACAACGATCCTTATTTTCCCTTCGTCGGCCGCGGACGCAAGTACGATCTACAGATGAAGTGCGCGCCGCTCGACAATCTCGCGCAATACGATTGCGTGCTGATCGTGACCGACCACTCCGACTATGACTATAAGAAGATCGTGAGCGAGTCGAAGCTGGTGGTGGATTCGCGCAATGCCACGCGCGGAATTAAGAGCGACAAGATCGTGCACTGCTAGCTGCGGGCGCGGTGATTCTTGCCCGCGTCTCTGTTCGTGCCTGTAGGTTCCCTGGGTCAGATTGCTTCGGTGAATATTCTTTTCGACCTCGACGGTACCCTCACCGATCCTCGCGACGGTATCGTTCGATGCATCCAGTACGCGCTCGACAAGCTCGGCCTGCCGCCACGTTCGGAAGCGGACCTACTTCACTGCATTGGTCCGCCGCTGCGCGAATCATTCGCTGAACTGCTGGGAACTCCCGACTGCGCAAAGCTCGATCATGCCATCAACATCTACCGCGAACGTTATTCGACAATCGGCCTCTTCGAAAACGAGGTGTATGCCGGCATTCCGGAAGCGCTTTGCGCGTTGAGCGCCCGTGGCGATGCCCTGTTTGTGGCGACTTCCAAACCGGAAATTTACGCGCAACAGATTCTCGAACACTTTGGTCTCGCCACCTACTTTCGCCACGTCTGGGGTTGCGAACTGAATGGCACTCGCGCAGACAAAGGCGAACTCATCGCACACCTACTCGACCAGGAGAAACTGCGGCCGCTCGATACCGTCATGATTGGCGACCGTTTGCACGATGCCGTCGGCGCGCGAGCGAATGGAGTCTTCCCGATCGGCGTACTCTGGGGATATGGCGATGAAGCCGAGTTGATTGCGGCGCAGTGCAAAATGCTGGTTCGTGCGCCCGAAGAGTTGTCGCGGCTCGTGGTGTAAGGGCAAATAGCTTCGAAGCCTCCCGTTACAATTCAATTCTTCAGGGTTCTTTCGTCTCATGGGCATTCATGCCTGCCCGGCGCTCGGTGCTCCCTGGCACCGTAGACCTGCGGAGGCTATGCTAGTATTTCGCGTTGGGCTGGGGCAGCGTGCCCGGACGGCGCTGCATCCGAACTGTTGACATGATGAAAGATACGCTCGGGGTTCTATTGGCCGGAGGCGCGGGCGAGCGCCTTTATCCGCTGACGCGCGATCGCGCAAAGCCCGCCGTAACCTTCGGCGGCATTTACCGCATCATTGACGTCACACTGTCCAATTGCGTGAACTCGGGACTGCGCCGGATTTACATCCTCACGCAGTACAAGGCGCTATCGCTCAACCGCCAGATCCGCGAAGGCTGGAACATTCTGGGGCGCGAGATCGGCGAATTTATTGAAATCCTGCCACCCATGAAGCGCGTAAGCGACAACTGGTACATGGGAACGGCGGATGCCGTGTATCAGAATATTTATTCGATCGGCTCCGAGCAGCCGAAGTACGTGCTTATTCTCGGCGGCGACCACATTTACAAGATGAATTACGAGCGTATGCTGCGGCAGCACACCGATTGTGGCGCACACGTTACGGTCGCAACACTCCTGACGGAACCGGAGGAATGCCGCCATTTTGGCGTGGTCGATATCGATTCCACGAGCCGGATCACCGGCTTTGTGGAAAAGCCTAAGCAAACGGCGCTGCGTTCACCCTACGATCCGAACAAGATCTCGGCCTCGATGGGCATCTATATTTTCAATACCGATGTGCTCATTCCTGTGCTGCTGAAAGATGCCGAGAATCCCGATTCCAGCCACGATTTTGGCAAAGACATTTTGCCGGCCATGCTGAATGACTATGACGCGTATTCGTTCAACTTTGTCGACGAAAATAAAAAAGAGGCTCTCTACTGGCGGGATGTGGGCACTCTGGAGGCATACTACGAAGCGAACATGGACCTGGTGTCAGTGTCGCCGGTTTTCAATCTGTACGATGAACACTGGCCGATCCGCACCCACCAGCGGCAGTATCCTCCCGCCAAATTCGTATTTGCCGAGACCGCGCGCATGGGACATGCGCTCGATTCTCTAGTCTCCGGCGGCTGCATCATTTCCGGTGGTACTGTGAAGAATTGTGTGGTCTCCCCGGATGTGCGCGTGAATTCGTTTACCGAAATTGAAGACACCATTCTTTTTTCACACGTCAATGTCGGCCGGAATTGCCGGATCCGCAAAGCCATCATCGACCGCGATGTGCATGTGCCGGAAGGAACGACCATTGGCTATGAACCGGAGGCGGATCGCGAGCGCTACTTCGTGACGGACAGTGGAATTACGGTGGTGACGCGCGATTATTCGCTGTTTGAGAATCCGGTGACGGTGGATTACTTTACCAGCGAGTGACGTTGCCGGTCACGGGGCACCGGTCACCGCGAATTCAGTTTCTCGCGAATTTCCCGCACCACTTTTCTTTTGGGCACCCTCTCCAATTCGACCATTCCCTGGCGCCTGCTCCTGAAAATTGTTTTGATCGGACTCGTTTTGCGAATCGCCGGAATGGTTCTGTTTCACACTTACAGCGCCAAGCTTGACTTCGACGAGTCGGGACACATTGCTGCCTCGCTCGCTAGCGGACAGGGATTCAGCAACCCTTTCGGGCCCCCAACCGGGCCCACCGCCTGGCTGGCCCCCGTATGGCCCTTTCTGCTGAGCCGCTACTTTGTGCTGTTCGGTGTGTATTCCCGGGCCGCCATCGTGGCCGCGCTCATGCTGAACTGCCTCTTTTCGGCGGCCACGAGTATCCCTATTTACTTTTCTTCGCTTTACACATTTGGCGAGCGTATCGCGCGCCAGAGCGCGTGGGTATGGGTGTTATTTCCCTACACAATGTATTGGGGATTCCGCTCGATCTGGGACACGGCACTTTCGGCGCTACTCTTGACTCTGCTGTTCATGGTGACGCTGCAACTTGCGGAAAGGGGCGGCGCGGGAAAGTGGACACTCTACGGCGTGCTCTGGGGAATCGCGGGGCTGACCAATACCGCGCAGCTTGCCTTTCTGCCCTTCGCCGGAATCTGGATTTGCGGGCGGCGATGGAGTCAGAGTAAGACTTTTTTTCGCGATGCGACCGTAGGCGCTCTCTTATTCTTTTCCATGATCGGGCCGTGGATCGTTCGCGACTATCGCGTGTTCCAGAAGTTCATTCCGATCCGCGGCAATTTCGGCGTCGAGTTTCACCTCGGCAACTCGCCGACCGCCCAGGGCGACTGGCAGTTCTACCTGCATCCGAGCCAGAACGCTGTCGAGTTTGATCGCTATCGCACAATGGGTGAGCCCGCCTATGTGAAAAGCAAGCTTCAGCAGGCGCTGCAGTTCGTCCACGACAATCCGCGGCGATTCGCGTTTCTCACCTTCGCGCGTTTTTTTTATTTCTGGACAGAGCCGCCCCACGCGGAGAAGTATCCCGGAATGTACGAGGGCAAGACGTTTCTGTTTCTGGCGGCAACGGTGTCAGCCATATGGGGTCTCGGCCTTGCCATGCGCCAGCAATCGCCGGGAGCGACGTTGTATTTATTGCTTTTCTTGTCCTACCCGACCGTTTATTACATTACATTCATCCTGACGCGCTACCGGTCCCCAATTGAGCCCGAAATGCTGATTCTGACTGTATTTCTGGTATCGCAGTTACGCGGTTGGGGCAAGCAAATTGCCTAACAGGAGCAGACCGCAATCGGACTTCGGCGAGCGTTTCAGGGCCTGCGAAGGTCGTCCGCCAGCAGCCCCGCTTTCACGGCAAGCATGTGAGCGCGCGGGACATCCCCCTCCCTAAGCGCATTGTGCGCGACCTTCATATAGTTTTGAATCTGCGAAACGGTTTCTTGCTGCTGGAGATCGAGTTGACGTGGCGCAATCTCTTTGAGGGTTTCGACCGTCGTACTCAGCAACAGTTCAGCTTCGCGCCGCTGCTGGTCCGCTTCCTCGGGCAGCATGCCGGTGACGATTTGGGAGGTTGGTTCGTCCACACCGCCCTCCCGCACGACAACCTTCTTCGGGGCGCCGCCCTGCGCGGGAGTCGCGGCCCCACGCTTTGCGGCACGGTGTTTTCTTGCAGCCACGGCTGAAGACCCGGTTGCCCCACCGCTGTGATCTCGACTTCCTTGCGACTGGCTCTCGACTTGAGCCGTGGAAGCTTGGGCGGGAGTCGGCCCGGGAACTTGCGCCTGCGCGACGAGAGCCATCGGGCCCGTCAGGCTAAGTGCGCTCATCAGTATGCCTGGCCATCGCATTGTCATGCCGGCACCTTTGTCTCCATATCGGGTTTGGTCACAAGCGCGGGCAGTCGCAACCGGAAGGTGGTTCCCTGTCCCACCACGGATTCAAACTCCACCGACCCATAGTGCCACTGCATGACCTGGTAGGTCTGCGCGAGCCCGATCCCGCTGCCACCTTGATGTTCTTTGGTCGTGAAGTAAAGCTCGAAGATTTTTTCGCGTGCTTCTTCCGGAATGCCGTGACCCTGGTCCCGCACCTCGCCAACGATGCTTTGGTCCTCGCGAAATGCGATGAGCGTGAGCGTTCCGCCTTTTTCCATCGCCTGCACACCGTTGATGACGAGGTTCAGAATCGCCTGCTTCATCAGATCGAGATCGACGTGGACCATCAGCGGCTCATCCGGCAAATCCCGTGCGATCTTAACCCCATGGCGCGCCGCATCGGGACCAGCTAGCACCGCAACCTCGTCAAAAATCTTGCGCAGATCGGCATCCTCGAGATGCAGATCGCGCGGCCGCGTGAAGTCGACGAGGATCTGCACCACGCGGTCGAGCCGACGAATTTCGTTGCCGATGATGTCGACATGGCGCCGTGATTCCGGATCGTCCTGCTGCATCTTGTTTTGCAGAAGCTGCAGGTGAAGCACGATGGCATTAATAGGATTCTTAACCTCATGCGCAACTCCGCGCGTCAGGCGGCCGCTCGCCGAGAGCCGGCGGGAAATCTCAATTTCATCTTCCAGGCGGCGAACCGATTCCGCATCGCGCATGGTAAGCAGCGCTCCGATCGGAGTTCCCTTCTCCTGAATGAAGTCGAGCGAGACCTGCACGCGACGGCCATCGACTGTTTCGAATTCGTATTGCACAAGCGGACGCTGTTTCTGGAAGGCAGGTAAAACGACCGCGCCCAGGACGGTGCCGTCCGAGAAGATCTCTTCGGCCGTGCGTCCCAGAATCTCACGGCGGGGCCGTCCCAAAAATTTCTCCGCAGAGGCGCTCACCAGCACGACGCGCGAATCGCGTGTGAAGAGCATCAGTCCATCTTGCATCTTGGACATGACCTGCTCGACGTTGTCCTTGAGCGCCGAAAAAATCTCGTTGGTATTGCGAATTTGACGGCCCAGATGGGCGATCTTGAGTGACACCAATCCGACCTCGTCAGCGCGGGACTCCTCCTCGACTGGCAGGGGATCACCGGCACTCGCGCTATCGAGATTGCGGCTGATGGCCTTAAGCGGCCCAAGTGCGACGTTCGACACGACCGAGGAAAGTACCAGCGAGCAGAAAATCGCCACGGCGCAAAAAAATGCTGCTTGCTGCAAGCGCGGCGTCAGTTCGTTGCGCAGAAAAACCGTGTTGACACCGACCCGAATGCTACCAAAGGTTTGCCCCCCTAGTTGCAGTCCGATGCTCGCGTCATAAACCGTTCCGGGTGAATAGAGCAGTCGCAATTGATGGCGAAATCCGGCGTCGCGCAACAAACTAAGCGGCGGACGATCGGGCACTGGCTTGCCGTTCATGACCGCGTTCGTGTCGAGGATGGCAATACCGTTCGGATCGACGATGGCCGCGTCGTAGATAATTCGCGAATTGCCGATCACCGATTCGAGCATCTCGTTCAGGTCGGTGTCGGTCTGCAGATAGTTGCTGATGGCAGCGCGCAGAGCCTTCGGGTTGGCGGTGTCGATGCGCGTACTGGTGAGATCAGGAACGGCCTTCGAGGCTGCATAACTGAGCTGGTTGGTGAGCTGGGCGGCGGTTTCGTCGGCCCAGATCAGACGCTGGCGCAAAAGCTGAGAGAGAAACAGCCACGAGAATCCAATCACCAGCGCCGTAAAGAGCGTAGTAAGCGCGAACACGATGATGAATTTACGTGTCATTGGAAAGCAGTTCTCAGTTCCGGATTCTCAGTTCTCAGTAGGCCCAGCTTCGATTTGATTGCGTCCGAAAGGGTTTTTGCTTTTGACCGAGAACTGAGAACCTGGAAACCCAGAACTGGTGACGAGAACTCCCCTTACGTCTCTTCTTCTGCTTCCGCCAGCACTGCGTCCTGCGGGCGACCGTATTCCTTCAGCTTATTGTGTAGGGTCTTCAGGCTAATGCCCAGAATCTCCGCGGCGCGCGTTTTGTTGTTGTTGGTCGACTGCAGCGTTTTCAGGATCAGGAGCTTTTCCGCTTCTTCAACCGTGGTGCCCACCCCAAGATGAACGGCATCCGGATCGTTGACCACGACTCGAACACTTTGTCCGAATCCCGGCGGCAGATGCTTGGTTTCGATCAGGCCGCCTTCACACACGATGACCGCCCGCTCGAGCGTGTTGCGCAGCTCGCGGACATTCCCGGGCCAGGAATGGCTCTGGAAGAGATTCAGCACGGCCTCGCTCACGTCGGACACCTTCCGATCGTGCTTCTGGTTCATGTCGGCGAGAAGGCTCTTTACGAGTTCGCGGACGTCTTCTTTGTGCTCGCGCAGGGCGGGCATATGGATATTAAAAACGTTGAGACGGTAATAAAGATCCTGGCGCAGCTCCCCAGCCGCCACCGCCTCGTCCGGGACCTTGTTGGTCGCGGCCAACACGCGCACGTCAACTTCGGTTTCCACCTTACTGCCCAGGCGACGCAGCTTGTGGTCCTCAAGCACGCGCAGAAGTTTGGCCTGCGTGCCCACCGGCATTTCGCCAATCTCATCGAGCAGGAGCGTGCCACCTTCGGCCAGTTCAAAGCAGCCAGTTCTTCGTTCCAGCGCGCCGGTGAATGCGCCCTTCTCGTGTCCGAAGATCTCGCTTTCGATTAACGTCTCAGGAATGGCCGCGCAGTTGATGGGAACAAATGGCTTATTGCGCCGTGGGCTCAGGTCGTGAATGGTCCGGGCGACCAGTTCCTTGCCGGTGCCGCTCGCTCCGGTGATTAGCACCGAGGCTGTGCTGGGCGCGACCTGCTCGATGAGGTGAAAGATCTCCTGCATGGGAGCGGACGAGCCGACCAGCAGCCCTAGTGCGCCTTTGTCGCGCAGCCGTCGGCGGAGCGCCTCGTTTTCAACTTTTGTATTAATAATCTCGCCGATGTTTGTGAGAATCGAGCGCAGTCGGCGGAAATCGATCGGCTTCTCGATGTAATCCTGTACACCCAGGCGCCCGGCATGAAAGGCGTTGTCGGTCGTCTTCTGCGCCGTGACCATCACTACGGCGACCGGCTGAGATAGCTCGGCTAAGCGCTCGACTAACTCCATTCCGCCCATGCGAGGCATCTTGACATCGGTAATTACGATCGAGGGTGTGAAAGCCGCCACTCTTTCGAGCGCCTCCACGCCATCCGAAGCCGTGTCCGTGCGGTACCCCCAGCTTGAAACCAGCTCAGCCAGACCGGTGCGCTCGTTCACTTCGTCTTCCACGATGAGTACGCGTTCTTGTGCCATATGTCCTACGAGCATTATTCAGGGAAGATCGTTGCGCTGCAACCGACCGTAGCCCGCCAAGGACTGGAGGATTATGAATATCAATTTGAGATACCGCCGCGCAGGCGCGACTGGTATGGAATCCTCCTCGCACGTGCGGCGATGAAGACACCATTCAATCAGCGTGCAGTATGACTCTCGCTTGGTTTCCAGACGGAGAGTGGAATCGCCGAAAATGGTCAATATTGAACATTCCTGTGCTTCGATCTTGCGGCAGTATCATTTGTGCGATGAACAAAGAAATCAGGATCGCTCTATCCTTGTAGAAAACCGAACTGCACCCTCACCAGCTGATGCTTATCGTTGTGAAAGTGTAAGCATTTGCTGTATGATCCTTTGTTTGCAGCACAACCCCATCAGTAAGCAGTCTCGGGTCAGTCATTTTTCGTTTTGCTTTACTTAATTAATTTGCAGCGAATTCGATTCGGAGGATGTATGTCACTTTGGCAACAAACATACCGAAGCGCGGTCGTCGCGCTTGCAATAGCAGTCGTGTTGATTGCGCTGCCGGGCCTGGCAATCGCGCAATCTGATAACCAGGAAGCACCGAAGGCTGAGCTGTTTGTCGGCTATGAGTGGCTGAATCCCGGCGGCAACATTCCCGACGAAAGTGTGCCACCCAATGCCTTTCATCTGCCAGCAATCGCACAGGGCGGTGGCGCAAGCCTGGCTTGGAACTTTAACAACTATTTTTCGGTTGAGGGTAATTGGGGCCTGAACGGGAACAAGTACGCAACCATTAACACCGCGGGCATCGGACCGCGGCTCACCTATCGCGGCCCCGATGGAATCAATTTCTTTGCGCACACCTTACTGGGTTTCCAGCGCCTCACGAGCCGGAGCTTCGGATCCGATAACGGAATCGCGGCCATTCTCGGCGGCGGCATGGACATCAGGATCTGGAAGCCTCTGACCTTCCGTCTCTTCGAGGCGGATTTCGTCTGGGCGCACCACGATTTCGGCTCGGTTGTGCCTCTGACCGATTCGAGTCTACGGCGTTCCGACTTCGACGGCGCTCGCCTGGCTACCGGTCTCGTATTCAACTTCGGTGGCGGAGCCCCCGAAGCTGCGGTAGCGGCTGCCTGCTCCGTGCAGAATGCCAACGTGATGGTTGGCGAGCCGGTCCACGTTACCGTCGCGGCCAGCAACTTCAATCCGAAACACACGCTGGCTTACACTTGGTCGGCAAGCGGTGGCAAGATTGAAGGCAAAGACACCGCCGCGACGATTGACACCAACGGCATCGCCGGCGGCAGCTACACCGCTACTGCGACCGTCACCGATGCGAAGGCAAAAAAGAACAATACCGCCAGCTGCACCGCGAACTTCACGGTGAAAGAACCGCCGAAGAACCCGCCGCAGATCTCTTGCTCGGCGAGTCCATCCCAGGTTCAGGCCGGAACTTCTTCGACCATCACCTGCTCCTGCACCAGCCCTGACAACGTGCCTGTCACAGTGGCCGGCTGGAGCGCGAGTGGTGGCAGCCTCTCTGGCAATGGCAACACGGCCACGCTGAGCACTGCGGGCGCCGCGTCTGGTCCGATTACTGTTAACGCAACTTGTACCGATTCGCGCGGTTTGACAGCGTCGGGCTCGAGCACGGTGACGGTGGAAAATCCGCCGCCTCCGCCGCCGCAGGCCTCCAAGCTGAACCAATGCGATTATCCAAACGCCAAGAAGCCGTGGCGCGTGGATAACACCTGCAAAGCCATGCTGGATGACGTAGCCGGCAAGCTGCAGCAGGATCCGGACGCCAAGCTCGTGGTCGTCGGCAACGCCGACCCGGCCGAAGCGAAAAAATCGCACCACAAGAACTTGGCCGCCGAGCGCGCCGTCGACGTGAAGTACTACATTACGGAAGGCGAAGCGCAACAGCACATCGATGCCAGCCGCATCGAGACCCGCACCGGCGACGCGGGAACCGCGACCTCGGAACAGTGGATTATTCCGGCCGGCGCGAGCTTCCCGAACGCCAGCTCGACCACCCCGGTGGACGAGAAGAAGGTCAAGCCGATTCTGGATCATCCGAAACCGGCCGCCAAGAAGAAGGCCAAAAAGGCCGAATAACAGGAGCGAGACGGGGCCTGCCCTCGTCTCACCCAGTTTCATCGAGTACACGAAAGGTCGGTAGGGTTCGCCCTACTGGCCTTTCTATTTTCATGGCTTCGGTAACCTTGTAGCATCCGTGGTAGCCTGTCACTCTGGGGCGCAGGCGAAAACTGTTCGCAGGGGTCACTTTCGGCGTATGAGGGATAAACACGTTTTCCGGGCCAATTTGCAGCTCGGTTGGCTGCTTCTGGCGGTCGTTTTCATGAGCACGGCTCTGTTCGCTTCCGGGCCCTGGCAAGTTTTGGGTCCTGACGGCGGCGACGCGCGCAGTCTGGCATACGACGCGCACAACCCAGACCACATTTTTCTTGGCACCAGCACGGGACAGATGTTTGTCTCGAACGATGGCGGCCACAACTGGTCGCGGCTCGCGCACCTTGGCGGCGACGACTACGTGCTCGATCACATCGTGGTCGATCCACAGGATTCCAATCGCGTCTATGTTTCGGCGTGGAGCACCTCCAGCCAGCAGCTTGGCGAAGTCTTCCGCACCAGCGATGGCGGACGTACCTGGCAGACTCTGCCCGCCATGCACGGTCAATCGATCCGCGCCATGGCCATGTTTCGCGGCAATTCCAACGTGCTCGTCACCGGCTCGTTGAACGGCGTATACCGCACGAACGACGGCGGCAACACATGGGAGCACCTCTCTTCCAATTCTTCCGAGATCAAGAACATCGAATCGATCGCGGTTGATCCGAAAGACCCGAACACCATTTATGCCGGGACCTGGCATCTCGCCTGGAAGACCTCCGACGCCGGCGCCAATTGGCAGCACATTAATAAAGGAATGATCGACGACTCCGATGTCTTCTCTGTCATCGTCGACCATGACAATCCGCAAGTCGTCTTCGCCAGCGCTTGCTCCGGCATCTACAAGAGCGAAAGCGCGGGCAATCAATTCTCGAAGATTCAGGGCATCCCGTTTTCGGCGCGCCGCACCCGTGTGCTGAAGCAGGATCCGACCAACGAAAACATCGTGTATGCCGGAACCACCGAGGGCCTCTGGAAGACCACTGACCTCGGCAAGTCGTGGAAGCGCGTTTCAAATCCTGAAGTCGTCGTCAACGATGTCTTCATCGATCCCCGCGACTCAAACCACGTTCTCATTGCCACCGATCGCAGCGGCGTAATGGCTTCCACCAACGGCGCGGCCACCTGGGAAACCTCCAATCACGGCTACGCCCACCGCTACATTTCAGCGTTGGTCGCCGACAACCAGAATGCTTCCACGATCTATGTCGGAGTGGTGAATGATCGCGAATACGGCGGCGTCTTCTATTCGCACGACAACGGCCAGCACTGGATGCAGAAAGCAGCCGGCCTTGGCGGGCGCGACGTCTTCGCGCTCAAGCAGACGGCGAGTGGCACGCTGGTCGCCGGCACCAATAAAGGTATGTTCTATCTGGATCACGGCGCCACGGAATGGAAACCTATGAACCAGGTTGCCATGGAGCAGACTCGAACCGTTTATCGGAAGGGTTCGAAAAAGCCCACCACCATGACGACGTGGAAAAAGTCGGAACTTGAGGCGCGCGTCAACGACGTGGAATTCGGCTCGCACCGCTGGTTTGCGGCTACCACTGCTGGCGTTTACTCCAGCAGGGATGATGGCAAGATCTGGAAGATCGAACCCGGCCTCGGACGGCAGGATTTCGTCACCGTTCGCGCCCAGGGCGATATGATCTTCGCGGCAACTCGAACCAGCGCGATGGTTTCGAACGATGACGGCGCGACCTGGACACAGGCCGGCCTTCCCTCGTTCTTGACCGGCATTCGTAATGCCGCAATTTCCTCCGACGGCCAATTCCTCGTCGCTTCGCGCGAGGGCGTTTATCGCAGCGAGGATGGCGGAACGACCTGGCAGCACGTTGTCAACGGCCTGCCCGCCAAGGACATCACCTCCGTCAGCTTCGATTCCACGCACAGGCGTCTGCTCGCGACGAGCGATGCAACGGGCGTGATCTTCGAGAGCACAGACGGCGGACGCAGTTGGCAGCGCGGTCCCGACAGCGGCTTCCCGCTGCGCCGGGTGAGCGTAATGGGCGGCCGGTTTGTCGGCGCTACGCCATTCGACGGCGTCGTGCTGCAACCCGACGGCGAACCGATGAGCGCGGCAGCCGGCAGTTCGGAGTAAGCGGCAAGCTCAACCAAGAATGCTGAATAGAAAGCCCGGAGCAATCCGGGCTTTCTTTATTGTTCCCTAGATCATTTTTGCGCCGGTTCGCGAACGCGATCCGGAAATAGGAAGGCTCGCCGGGCCAAATCCGAGCCAAGCGTCGCGCGTTTGTAATAGCGTTCCAAAACTCCGCCCTCCCATAAGAGCAGGTCGCGGTTCTGCTCCGAAAATTCTTCCCATGACTGCGTCTTCGCCGCCCGCGCCAGGCGCTCTCCGATTAAAAGCAGATACGCCCAGGTGATGGTTTGATGGTAAAGATCGGGCTTGCCCTTCGACAAAGCAAAGCGCCGAAGTGCTGCGGAAAATTTCGCGAGAGCCTTGGCCATGGGGAACTCTGACACATATGCGAAGGCGACACGCACGTGATCGACATGGCGAAAGTCGCCCGGGGCACGGCCTTGCTCGAATTCCGCGATCAGCCGTCGATGCTCGGCCGAGCCAGCCATTTCTTCGATCATGATCGCCCTGCCTGCGGACTCGCTTCCATCACGGCCCAGGCCGCGGTGAGATAAACGACCAGCCCTCCCACATCAAACCATCCGTGCAACAAGTGGATCGCGATGGCAATTGCCAGCACCGCCATCAGAAATCGTCCGCCCGCAAGCAGTTGCCCGGGGAGCAAGAAAAGCAAGGCGGCTGCAATCTCGCAGCCGGCTAATCCAAGACGAACAATGCCCGGCATTCCCGTCCGCGCAAAACTCTGGGCGGCCGCGTGCGAAAAAAAGAACCGGGGGACTCGGCCAGAATCACCAACCCGAGCGCCCAGCGCAGCATCATCAATGCCGGCCGGCCTTTCCTCTCTGTCATTTCTTTTTCTCCAGCGCATCCTTGCCGCCGTCTTTGCCGGCTGGCCGTCGGCCTCCCTCGACCAGGTGGTGGCTGGCACCCGAATCGAGATCGAGATCGTAAAACTTCCTCAGGTCTCGAATTCGCGCCAGGGAAGCCGCGCTAAACGGCGTCTTCCCGTCGAAGGCGTGCAGCACAATGCCCTCAAGCAGGTCGCCCAGCGACATGTCATGATATTCAGCGAAGGCCTTCAGCACCTTCAGAATGCGTTTTTCCATGCGAACGCCGGTTTGCACGCGCTCGATCACCAGTTTCGAGTTTTGTCCTGTCGTGTTGTCAACCATGGTACCAGAGTACCACTGTACATATATACCGCGCAAATCCTCGCAACGAGCCGCGAGATCGCGCTCCGACCTGCCCGGTAGTCACAGATGAACAATGCCGGACCAGCCCCCTCACCGAGGCGCAGTTACGGAAGTTACTTCAGGTTTTTTCACTACTGCCGATAGTTCGATAGGCTTGAATCGGGCACCGAAAGTGCGTCATGTCCAAACCGCTTCCCCCTTGAGCCAATATTCCGAAATGCATTCCCGCGGATCTTCGAACAGCACTGCGGGATGGCAACGCGGCACGTGGAAAACACCCGAATAAGGGGAGAATTGAAATCGTGATCTCGTTAAAAAAATATCTGGATATGAAACCAGAAGATACGGCAACCAAAGCCGACGACCCCGACAAGCTGCTCCCAGCCACTCTCAAGGCTTACCGCGCAGCCCTTACGTCGGCAGGAACCAGCGCTGCACAGGCCTGTCCGCCGGTGGGTGGAGAACTGCAGGCAAATCTGGCTCAGGTCGAAAAGCTGCTCGACGGCGCGCTCACCGTCTCCGCCATGCAGGAGGCCGAGCGCGAGGTGAACGAGCAACTTCACCTGTGGGAGGATCGCACCAAGACGTTCTATCAGGCCCGCACCGCGGAGGTAAAAGAACTGCTACTCATGCTGGCGCGCACCGCCGAGTCGGTCGGCGAGCGCGACCACCGCTACACCGATCACTTCAGCCAGTTCACCAGCCGCCTGAAGACGATCTCAAATCTCGAGGACCTGACCAATGTTCGCGCGTCTCTGGTGCGCGAGGCGCTCGAATTGAAGAGCTACGTCGACAAAATGGAGCAGGATAGTAACAACCTGGTGAAGGAACTCAAGACAGAGGTTTCGACCTACGAGACAAAGCTGAAAGAGGTAGAGGAACTTGCGCTGCGCGACGCGCTCACCGGTCTCGCCAACCGCCGCAATGTGGAAGAGCGGATCGCACATCGCATCGCCACGAAACAAACCTTCTGCGCCGCCATGCTCGACGTAAACAAATTAAAGCGGGTCAACGACCAGCACGGGCATCTGGCGGGAGACAGCCTGCTACAACAGTTCGCCCAGGAGTTGCGCTCCGCGATGCGATCGAGCGACGTGATCGGACGCTGGGGCGGCGACGAATTCATGATCATCATGGATTGCGACATGGCTGGCGCCAAGGCTCAACTCGAACGACTGCACAAGTGGGTGTTTGGCGATTACACCATACGGCCCGGAAAAGGCAACGGCGAGGTCAAGGTTCACGTCGATGCGTCGATCGGCGTGACGCAGTGGCAACCCGGAGAGACGCTCAAGGATCTGGTCGAACACGCCGACGCGGCGATGTATCACGAGAAACAGAAGGCACGAGCGCAGCACGCGTAAAGCGTGCGTCGCGAATCTCGGAATACCCTGCAGCTAGTTCTGCCCTTCCGGCTTCCAGCGCAGCACCGGCTTGCGCGCGGCAGCCACTTCATCCAGCCGCGAGATGCGCGTGTTGTGCGGCGCGTCTAAAACAAACTGCGGATCTTCTTCCACTTCTTCGGCAATCGACTTCATCGCTTCAATAAATAGGTCGAGTTCTTCGAGCGGCTCGCTCTCGGTAGGCTCGATCATCATCGCGCCCGAGACGATCAGCGGAAACGCCGTCGTGTAGGGATGGAACCCGTAATCGATCAGGCGTTTGGCGAGATCCATGGTGCGCACGCCTTTCTTCGACTGCACTTTGTCGCTAAACACAACCTCATGCATCGTGGGCGTCTCGTACGGCAGGTCGTAGACGCCTTCGAGTCCCTTGCGAATGTAGTTGGCGTTAAGCACGGCGTCTTCGGTGGTCTGGCGAAGGCCGTCTGGGC
>CAWJFC010000003.1:0-17139 GCA_963841945.1 uncultured Acidobacteriaceae bacterium | reverse complement strand
AGCGCCGAGTCATCGATGACGAGCACTCGTACCCGCTTCTTCACGCGTGGCCTCCCGCGGTGTGACGCGCCTGCGGAGTACGGATTGGCAACGCACCGCCGAGATTAGCGAGCAATCCCGGCATCATTTTCGAGCCGTCCGCGCGCGAGCGTGTGAAGCGCTCGATGAGCGCAACCAGATTGAGGATCAGGACGACGCGGCCGTCACCGAGGATCGAGGCACCGCTGACGAGGTCGGTTTTGATGGACTGATCGTCGAGCGCCTTGATGACGAGTTCATCCTCGCCCGCGAGTTCGTTGACGATCAGTCCGAATTTGCGTTCGCCGTTGTGAATGACTAGAACAAAGAGCTTCTGGCGCGAGGTGTCGACGCCGACTTGAGGAGTCGAACCGAGACGAAGCAGTGGAAGCACGTCATCGCGCAACTGAAGGACCTCGTAATGCTCTACCTCGTGGATGTCGGATTCGGTGGTACGAGTGATCTCGTTGACGGCATTCAGAGGCAAAGCATAAAGACGGTGATCGACTCGAAAGAGCAGGGCGCGCAGAATGGCGAGCGTCAGCGGCAGGCGCAGACGGAAGGTCGTTCCGCGGCCGACGATGGTCTCGATCTGGACGCTGCCCTTGAGGCGCGTCAGCACGTTGTGGACGACGTCGAGTCCGATGCCGCGGCCGGAAAGTTCGGTAATCTCTTCGGCGGTGGAAAAGCCGGGACGAAGAATCAGCGCCAGGGTTTCGCCTTCGGTGAGGCTGGCCGCTTCTTCCGGCGTCAGCAGGCTCTGTGCGATCGCGCGCTGGCGAACCTTGGCCGAGTCGATTCCGCGGCCATCATCGGAGACCTCGATCACGACCTGATTGCCCTGATGATAGGCGTTGAGCCGGCAGGTGCCTTGCGAACGCTTGCCGGCGCGCGCGCGTTCCTCCGGCGCTTCAATGCCGTGGCCCACCGCGTTGCGCAGAATATGCATGAGCGGCTCGGCGAGCGCGTCGAGGATGCTTTTGTCAAGATCGGTGTCCGCGCCTTCCATGACCAACTCAACTTCCTTGCCCCCCTGGCGAGCTATGTCACGAACGGTTCTCGGAAAGCGGCGGAAGAGCTGATCGACAGGAACCATTCGGATCTTCATGACGGAATGCTGGAGGTCGCCAAGAACGCGCGCCTGAAAGGCCATGACGTCGCTGAACCGGCCACGAAGGCTGTCTTTTGGGAAGCGCTGCCCGAATTCGACGAGCGTTTGCTGCAGCATGGATTTCGCTAGGATTAGCTCGCCGACAAGGTTGAGCACGCTGTCGATGCGGTCGGCGTCGACCCGGAGAATATTGTCGGAGGTGGTCGCAGGGTGCGCGGATGGATCGGCCGCTGGCTGTGCTTCCACGGAATTCGCATCCACGCACTCTCGTTGCGCTGGCTTGGTAGCTTCGGGATCGGAGGATTTGGGCGCCGGCTCGCTCAGGGGCGCAGGCACGCGCAGAGGCGTCACTTGCACGCTCCAGGCGATCGACGGAATGCTGCACTTCGCGCGCATCTCGTCCACGGATCTCTCGGACGCAAAGGCAATTTGCACCCGATCGAGGGGCGCGTTGGAGGTCTCCGGTGGATGAATCGCGAGAATCTCTCCCAGGCTGGCGAGAGCCATATGGATCATCTGGCGCGCTGCGATCGGCATGCCGCACTGCGGATCGAGCCGGACGACAATGTGATGAAGGTGTTTGCCCTCATTGGCCGCGTGCGCGATCGCGAGCCGTTCATATTCTGTCCACGGCACGGTCTCTTTGGAGCGGTGAGCCACATTCTCCGCGGGCGCTTCGGGCGCTTTCGAATCCGGAAGGTTGAGTTGCGGATGCGCGAGGCTCGCGATCTCTCCGCGCAACGGCTGGAAATCCGGCAGCTTCTGATTCGCGTGATAGGCATGAATGAGCGCGCCAAATACGTCCGCCGCGCGCATGGCCACCTCGGGAATGACGGTCTCGTTCGTCTTGAGCGCCAGCACGTCCTCGAACTCGTGCGCGAGTTCGCTGAGTTCCTTGTAGCCGCAAGCGGCCGCATCTCCTTTGAGCGTGTGGACGATGCGGCGAAGGCTGCGCGCGGTCTCAGCATCGCCGGGAGATTTCTCCAGTCGCAGGGCCTCTTCGTTCAGCTTCTCGACGAGTTCGGCTGCGCTCTCGAAGAACAACTCGCGCAAGTCGTTCATGCGATCGTCGTTCATCCGGTCATCCTCGTCCCATGATTCGTTGTTCGAGCAACATTCGGCAAGACATGATTTATGTCCCAACATGACTTGTTGGAGCATGACTTGTTCGAGCACGATTCCTTCGAGCAGCGCGCCCATCGTTCACGGTTTTACCTCGATGCGCTGGTACGCCGTGCCCGCGTTGCGGTGGACCATCTGGAACTTGTCGGAAAGGCCCAGGAGACTTTCGGCATGGCCAACAAAAAGATATCCGCCGGGATTAAGGCAGCGGTAGAACTTCTCGACCAGACGCTTTTGCTCGGCTTCGTCGAAGTACATCATGACGTTGCGGCAGAAGATCATGTCATTGCGCTGCGGGAGGTATTCGGTCTTGAGGTTATGAAAGTCGAAGTGCACGAGCTCCTTCATGCTCTTCTTGACGGCGTAGCGGGCGCCCACCTTGTCGAAATAGCGCAAGCGGAAGCTGTAGTCGACAGGCGACATCTGGAGTTCGGCGTAGGAGCCCTCCTGGGCGACGCGCAGCACGGAGTAGCTGATATCGCTGGCGAGAATTTCGAGGCGCCAGGGCGAGGGGACAAGCGGCTTGGGCAGCAAGGGCTCGGGGGGCAGAGGGTTGCGCAGGGAATGGTAGGCGAGCGCATCAGCGACCAGCATGGCGAGCGTGTACGGTTCCTGGCCGGTGGAGCAGCCCGCGCTCCAGATCCGAAGGCTGCAGTCATGGCGCTCCTGCTTGCGCTGCAGCACGTCATCGAGCACGTCCCGCTGAAAGAGATCCAATTGCGCTTTATTGCGGAAAAAGCTGGTCTCGTTGACGGTGAGATTCTCGAGCAATTGCGCCAGTTCTTTCTTGCCCTGCTGGCTGATGAGGAGGCGATAGTAGCTGTAGAAGGAATCGATGCCGCATTCTTTGAGGCGGCGAATGACGCGGTCCTGAAGGAAGGGCGTGCGGCGATCGTCGAAGTGCATGCCGCACTCCTGATAGACGAGGGCCTGCACCAGCTTGAGTTCGGCCTCGGTCAGGGCGGGTGCTTGTGCTTCGCTCATGCTCATCGGCGGATGAAGTTACTCTCCCGTCGAGGCGGTTTTTGTTCTTGCTTCCGCCCCTGCCTTTCCGTTGGTTTGCGAGCCTGCCGGCTCTGCGGGCTTAGCCGAAGCGCCGCTGACGCGAACCGTCAATACCTTGTCGATATCGAGCAGGATGATCAGCCTCTTCTGATATTTGCCGATCCCGGTTACGCAATCGAGTCCGCCTTCCTTCATCATGGCGGGCGCTGGAGCAATGTCGCTTTCGGCGATTTTAAGGACTTCTGAGGCGGCGTCGACGATCATGCCCACCAAGCGACCGCCGTGCTCGATGACCAGAATGCGGCTGTGGCGCGTCAGTTCGGTGGCGGGCTTATTAAAGCGCTTGCGAAGATCGACGACAGAGACGATTTTGCCGCGCAGGTTGATGACCCCTTCGATATGCGCGGGAGCGTCGGGAACGGCGGTGATTTCCGGAACGCGCACGATTTCGTGCAGGGCTAGAATGGGCATGCCGAAAGTCTCGCGTCCCACGCGGAAGCCGACAATCTGGGTTTCGCGACTGGTTGAAGCAGTCAAGTTAACGGGCTCCTGCGGCGGCGTGGCGGGCGGCCGCGGTGTTGGCGTCGTGTGCTGTCAGAGAGAAGCGGTCCATGGAATCGAGCAGAGCGCGCGACATCTTGGACATCTGGTCGGAGGAGGCTGCCAGTTCGGTCGAGCCGGAGGTCGAGGCCTGCACCAGGGTGCGCATGCGCTCCATGGCCTGCACGACCGCTTGCGCGCCCGAAGCCTGCTCTTCGACGGCCGAGTTGATTTCGTGCGTGATCTCGTTGAGGCGGGAGGTGGCGCGCGCGATCTGGGTCGAGCCGTGCGACTGTTCGTTAGTGGCGGCGCCGATTTCGTGCGCGAATTTATAGACCTCGGTGACGACGTTCGAGATCTTGCGCAGGGCGGCGTTGAGGTCCTGGCCGAGATTGAGACCTTCGTTGACGATGGCGGTGCTGTTCTCCATGTTGTCGACCGCTTTGCGAGCTTCGCGCTGGATGCTCTGGATGAGCTCGGAAATTTCCTTAGTTGATTGCGCGGATTTTTCCGCCAGCTTGCGGACTTCGTCGGCGACGACCGCGAAGCCGAGGCCATGTTCCCCGGCGCGCGCGGCTTCGATGGCCGCGTTCAGTGCGAGAAGATTAGTTTGTTCGGCGAGGTCGTCGATGACCTCGATGATCTTGCCGATATCGTCGGCGCGCGTGCCGAGCGAATCGATGATGGCGCCGGCAGAGCGAATGGTGGTGTTAATGCGGTTGAGACCGTCGGTGGCCTTTTCCATGGTGCCGAGACCGCTGTGGACTTCCTCGCGGGAACGGTTGGAGATATCCAGTAGAACCTTGGCCGTGTCGGCGACCCGCTGGATAGAGGTGACCATCTGATCGATCGAGGCCGACGTTTCGCTGACGCTGGAGGCCTGGGTCTGGGTGCTCTTGACCATGTTTTGCACGTTGACGCTCATCTCGTGCATGGTGCTGGTGACTTCGTCGATGGCGGACGAGGTCTGTAAGCTGTTTTGGGCGGATTCGTCGGAGGAACTGGCAACCTGGGTGGCGGCACTGGCGACCTGTGCGGCAGCGTCGCGTCCATTGCGAACCAGACCGCGGAGGCCTTCAATCATCCGCCGGAAAGCGTTGGCCAATGTGTCATTCGCGGAACGCGGGTGCACTTCGACCGCAAGGTTGCCGCCGGCGATGGCCTCGGAAACGGCGGCCATCTCTTTCAGGTACTTGACCATCGAGTCGAAGGTGCGGGCGAGCTGGCCGATCTCGTCTTTGCCGTGAACGTCAATGTTGTGGTCGAGTTCTCCGGATTGCCCGATCTTTTCCGCTACCAGGATCAGCCGATTCAAAGGCTGGGTGATTTCATCGGTCTTGCGATAGGCGATGATCGCGCCCACGACAAAGGCAAAGAGGGAACTGAGAATGGCGATGACGACGGTCGCGGTGGCGGCTAGTTGATCGTCGGAGTGACGCTTCTCGAGCAGGTCGCGATTTTCGCGGTCGACTTCGTCGAGAACGTCAGTGGAGCGCGAAACGAAGGAACTGGGATCTTTCTGCAGATAAAAGATCTGCAACTCAGCGACTGTCGCATTGCCGCTATCGACGGCGCGGCGCCGGTCGACCAGAGGATTGGCGAAATCGGTGGCCCAACCCTGTTCAAGCTCCTTAACTTTCTCGAGCCCGTTACGTTGCTGCTCGGAGTTAACGAGCTCCTCGGCATGATGCAGGTCATTGGCCAGCAGGTGCTCGCCATCATTCATCTTCTCGACATCGCGGGTGTCGCCGCTGAGGAGATAGTTCTGGAGGTAGAGGCGATTCTGCATCATCTGGAAGCGCACGGTCGAGACCGCTTCGGTCATGTCGATGGAGCGCTGCGCCGCGGCTTTGGCCTCATGCTCACGCCAGACGGCGACCATGTTGACGGCGAGCAGAACCAGCACCATCGCCAGGATGACTCCAAAGCTGAGATAAAGCTGTTTTCGGATGCTCATAGGTTCAACTCTGCTTCCACTGTGTTGCTCGGTTACGCGCCATGCTATTGGTTCGGGTCGAAACGAAACTCCAGGGTTTCAGTTGTCTCTTTCGATGTGGTCTCGTAATGCCACTTCCGCACGGCATCCACTACGGCGTTGGCCAGGAGGGGATGGCCGCCGATGATCTTTGTGTCTTTCACGTTGCCATTGGGAGCAACCATGACCTCGACCTTGACAACGCCCACAATTTTCATGCGCCGGGCAAGCTCGGGATAAACGGGCGCGACCCTGGTCTGCACTCTTCGAGCGCTCTCCTGCTGTGCATGCGCCGCGGGAATGAAATGCGGACTTAGTGTGGCGCAAAATAAAAGACACGCCGCAAGCGCACGTCCCCAACTGTGAAAGGACACATTTTCTCCTTCCCTCACTTATCGGTAACGTTATCTTCTTCCCATGCGCCGCCTGGCCGAAACCAAAAGTTCATTGAGCGCATTACTTTGGTGATTTCTGCAACCTTCTGAGGCGACGGCGCTTAGCCAGGAATCGACCGAGGGAAGAGAAGAAATGCCGATATCAGATTGAGAAACGCTGCAATTACCTTCGTTTCCCATGTTGGCACCCCTACGTTCGTTATTTCTTGACTCAATTTGAGAATGGAGCGTAGCCTTTTAGCATAATTCGCTTATTTTCAACTGCTTAGCTAAAGCGGATGGTGCGAACTGACCAGCCACCAGGGACATTCCGGGATTGCCGCTTCGTCTCATTCTGAGGCGTTTGAGCAGCTGTTGCTTGAACTCTCGCGTGCCACGCTGGAGCGCAACAATCGCTCGGAGTTGATTCTCTCGTTCTGTCGCCTGACGCGCGCTTTCTTCCATGCCAGCGCTGCTTACTACTGGAGTTGCACTCCCGAGGGCGAACTAGTGGGACTGGAAGCGGACGGCGCCGGGGCGGAGCGTTTCCGGGGCACGCGGGTGACAGCAGCTGAGCCGTCGGTGGCGCTGCAGGCGGTACAAAAACGCGGGACGATCGTTCTCGACGCGGAGTTGCTGGGCCAATATTCGATGCCCGGAGGTTCCCCAGCGGGCTCGGTGGTGGCGGCGCCATTGCTGTTGGCTGGCGAGGTGGTGGGCGCGATCGCATATCTGCATCCGGCGAAAGCAGCGTTCGGTGAAGTGGCCGAAGCGCGAGTCAGCATTCTGGCCGCGCAACTCTGCACCGCGCTTGAAGCCTTGCAGTTGAACCAGCAGTCGCGAGAAGAAAGAGGGCGGGCGACGATCCTGGCAGAGCTGGCGGCTCGGCTGCACAGCTCTCCTGACGTGGCGCCGGTGATGGAAAACATCGCGGACCGGCTCCGCGATCTCGTGGGTTCGCCCGCTGTTCTCATTTTTGTGCAGAAGGAAAATTTGTTTCAGCTGCTAGCACTCTCGGCCGAAACGCCACAGCTGGAGCAGTTCGTACGAAAGCGCGCCCGGGACAATGATCTGCGGTCGGCCATGGAGATTGCGACGCGAACGGTTTCGGCGGGTGAGCGCATTACCGTCAACATTGATGGTGCTTCGCACTTCGGGGATGAAACGCCCGCGGGGACATTGGTGGCGGCTCCATTCCGGACGTCGAAGTCACACGGAGCAATTCTGGTTTACCCGCGGCCTTCAGCCCCCTTTTCGGAAGAAGAAAAGACACTGGTTTCAGCGCTGGCCGGTCTGGGTGCGGTGGTTGCCGCCAATGCAGAACTCTATGCGACGGCCCGCGCGCAGGCACAGGAACTACAGAGCATTCTCGAGATCTCCTGCGAGTTGGGTTCAGCGGGGAAGCTGGAGCAGTTCATGCAAGCGTCGGTGGTGCGCGCGGCCAATTTTCTTGGTTTCGAGCGTTGCTTCATCGGTCTTCTCCAGAGCAACACCTTCCACATTCGATGGGGAGTTGAGCGCGGCAGCGCGAGGCCGGTTGACATTCCTCTTCACGAGGGCCCCGCGGTGCGCAAGCTGAAGCAGAAGGAAGTTTTTTTCACGGAAGATGCGGCGAAGACCCCCGGGGCGGACCTGGAATTTGTTAAGACGTTCGGGATCAAACAGCTTCTCGCCGTTCCGCTGTTGGGTTCGACGGGCGAAATACTGGGCATGTTTGGCGTGCTGGACCGGGTCGCGTCTGGGCCGATCAGCGATCAGGACATCCGGCGAGCCCGCGCGCTTGCTGCGCAGGTTGCCATAGCGCTCGAACTTACGCGGAATCTGCACCAGTCCGAAGAGCACCGCCGGCGAGCAGAAACGCTGGTTTCGATCGCGCTGGAATTAAACGCTGTTCTCGATCTTCCGGAGTTTTCGCGCAACCTGGCCATCCGAACGGCCACGCTTTTCGGCAGCCGTTCGGTTGCCCTGAGCCTTTTTCAAACGGCGGATTTGGATACCGTTCTACTGCGGGCGGGCATGCAGGTTCAGGACGCGGAACTGGTCCGCAAACTGGCTAACGGACTCCGTAGCGCGGTGCAACGGCACACCGGGGAGGTCGTTTTTGTCTCGGCTGCCGAGTTAATCGGGTCCGCTCTGGCAAATACGCTCGGGTGGTCCGATTGCACGCTGGTGCGACTGACTGGGGCATCCGGCGAACTGATTGGCGTCCTCTGTCTCGCGGATCGAGGTGCCGAACCGGCGGCGGAAGATCAACAATTATTGCGGGCGATTGCCGGCCACGCTAGCGTCGCTTTGGAGAATGCTTGTCTCTTTACTCAGGTGCAGCAGGCCAACCGGCATTGGCTCGATGTATTCGATGCGATCAGCGACTACATTGTGGTGCACGACGAGCACCACAATATTTTGCGTGTCAACCGATCGCTTGCCGACCTGATTGGCCTCCTGCCGGACCAGTTGATCGGAGTAAATATGCGGGCGCTCGACGCGTTGTCGGCAACGGCGCCGCTGCACTCGTGCCCTTTCTGTCGCACGGGTGAGGGGCTCGATGAATATTTTCATCCCGGCCTCGAACGCACGTTCCTGATTTCGACCTCGCGCATTCATCCGGAAAGAGTCGGGCCGGTGGCCGCCCACTCGGCGGCCAAAGAAGGCCCGCTGCAGACCGTGCATGTGCTCAAGGACATCAGCGACCGGCGCGACGCCGAGCGCCGCTATCGCGAACTCTTCGACAACATTCAGGAAGGAATCTACGTTTCCACCCCACAGGGCCGGTTTGTCGAGGTGAATGACGCGCTGGTGCACATGCTCGGATATGACAGCCGGGAGGAAGTGCTGCAACTCGATATCCCCACGCAGCTTTATTACTCTCCTGAGCGGCGCCGGGAATTACTCGATCTGCTCAAACAAACCGGCGAAATGCACAATCATGAGGAAATTCTCCGGCGTAAAGACGGCTCGCCGGTCCACGTTTACATGAACTGCTACGCGGTTCGCGATATGGGCGGCAATGTGCTCCAGCAGCGCGGATTGATGCTGGACATTACGGGCTGGCGCCAATCGCAGACCGAACTGCAGAAAGAGCGCGATTTCTCCAGCAAGATTCTCAGCCACACTCAGAGCCTGATTCTGGTGACGGATCCGGCGGGGGTCATCAGCTACGCCAACCGGCGCTGGAGTGGTCTTGGATTTCAGCAGACGCAACTGTTAGGGCATGATTTTGCGGACTTTTGCGCGCCTTCGCAGCGCGAGGCGTTGCGGCAGGCTTTGGCCCAGGTCGCGCGCGGACAGCAGGTGGACAATTTTGATTTGCCGTTGATTCGCGGCGATGGAGCGAGCGGCCAGTTTTCAGCCAATTTCAGCCCTATCAATAATGAAGAGGGAAGAGTCAGCAACATCGTCGTTGTGATGACCGATGTGACCGATTCCGCGGTGCTGCGCGCCAAATTGGTTCATGCGGAAAAAATGGCGGCTGTGGGCCAGTTGGTGTCCGGCGTGGCGCACGAAGTGAATAATCCGCTCACCGCCATTCTCGGTTTTACCGATCTGCTGATGGAGAATCCTGAACTGCCGGAGAGCGCGCGTCGCGATCTGCGCGTGATTTTGCAGGAGGCGCAGCGCACAAAGCAGATTGTGCAGAACCTGCTGAGTTTCGCGCGGCAGATGCCTCCGAGACGGCAGCCGGTACAGTTGAATACGATTCTGCAACGCACCGTGCAATTGCGATCGTATGACTTCATCAGCCATGGCGTTCAGGTGGTGGAACGGCTGGATGAATCGCTGCCAGAGATTGTTGGGGATTCGCAACAATTGCAGCAGGTCTTCCTCAATATCATCAACAATGCCTATGACGCGGTGCGCGAATGCGGGCGACGGGCGCGCATTGAGATCATGAGTGCCCGCACCAGCGGCTTCGTCGAAATCTCATTCCGCGATAACGGTACCGGAATCGCCGATCCGGCGCGCATATTCGATCCATTTTTTACGACCAAGGATGTGGGCAAGGGAACCGGTCTGGGGCTGAGCATCTGCTACGGCATTGTCCGCGAACACGGCGGCGAGATCATCTGTCACAACAATCTGGATTCGGAAGGCGCCACCTTCATCGTCCGGCTTCCGCTGGCGGCGGACTCGGCGACTTTCGGAGCGGCTGCAGGAGTATACCCGCAATGACGCAAACTGGAATCAAGTTCGCATATGCTCCAGTACTTCTGATCGAAGACGAACCCGCGGTACTGGAATTTGTTCGCTCCGCGCTCGAACGCAACGGTTACAGCGTGATGTGCACAGAATCGGGCGCGCAGGCGCTGTCTCTGCTCGCGACCGGCGAATTCCACGGCGTCGTCTCCGACATGCGCACGCCGGGGGGAGTGGATGGCGCGCAGGTTCATGCGTGGATTGTCGCCAACCGGCCGGACCTCGCCGGCAGAGTCGTGTTCATCACAGGCGATATCGCCAATGAGGAAACCGCGGCGACCCTGCGGAAGACGGGCGCGCCGTGCGTGGAAAAGCCATTTCGCGTGCACGACTTCATCCAGGTTGTAGAACAAACCATGGGCAAGGCGGCTGCATGAATCAGGACCTCCGCGTTCGCTTGCTGATTATTGACGACGAGCAGACCATTCGGCGTCTTTGCATGACGGTGGGTGAGTCCCTCGGTTTGTCCTGTATGGAAGCGGAGAGCGGAGACGCGGCGCTGGCGGTGCTCGAGTCGCAACCCGTGCACATGGTGCTTACGGATCTCGTGATGCCGCGAATGAGCGGGCTGGAATTTCTGGAACAAGTAAAGCGAAGCCATCCGCGTATTGAAGTCGCGGTCATGACGGGACATGGATCGGTTGAGACTGCCGTGCAGGCGATGAAGCTGGGAGCCTATGACTACATATCGAAGCCGTTTGCGCCGCTTGACGAATTGCGGCTCTTCCTTCGGCGTATGGCTGACAAGGTGCGGCTTGAAGAGGAGAATCTCTTTCTGCGCGAGCGTTCGGAAACCGAGACGGCCGTGCATGGCATCATCGGCAATTCTCCCGGAATTCAAAATGTGTTGCGCATGATCTCCCGTCTCAAGGACACAAGCACGCCTGTGCTGATCAGTGGAGAGAGCGGAACTGGAAAAGAACTGGTGGCGCGGGCGCTGCATTTTCGGGGAAGTCTCGCGGGCCGGCCTTTCGTCGCCGTGGATTGCGGATCGCTGGTGCCGACGTTGATCGAGAGCGAACTTTTTGGTTATGAGAAAGGCGCATTCACAGGTGCCTTGCGGTCGAAGCAGGGTTTACTGCAGTCGGCGGATACGGGAACGATTTTTCTCGATGAGGTGGGCGAGCTTCCGCTCGAGATGCAGGCGAAGATCCTGCGCTTTCTGCAGGAGAAGGAAGTCCGGCCGGTGGGCAGCAATCAGAAGGTCAAGGTGGACGTGCGGATCATGGCGGCCACCAACCGCGACCTGGAATCTGACTATAAGCGAGGGACGTTCCGTAAAGATCTCTTCTTCCGGCTTAATGTGGTAACGATTTCGTTGCCGCCGCTGCGTGAGCGGCGTTCGGATATTCCGATCCTTGCGCATTGGTTCCTGGAGCGACTCGCGCCGCAACGTGGAGTGCAGATTTCGGGCGAGGCGATGAAAGCTCTGCTGGCCTATGACTGGCCAGGCAATGTCCGAGAACTCGAGAATTGCCTGGAACGCGCGGTTGCATTGACCGATAAGCGAATGCTGGACCTCGACGATCTTCCGGCTTCAATCGGGAATGCAGAGAGCGATAGCATTCCGCAACTTCATGCCGTGGTGGAAATGCCTTCTTCTCCGGCCACCGACCTGGAGGACATCGAGCGTGCGACGATTGCACGCGTGTTTTCGCAGGTAAACGGAGATAAAGCGCGCGCCGGTAAGATGCTCGGGATCAGCCGGGCGACGCTCTACCGCAAGCTCAAACGCTACAACATCGGCGTGCAGGCGGAAGCGGCCACTTCGACGACACTGCAGTAGACGTCTCAACAGCCGTTGCAAATCGCGAATTGAGACCATTTCGACGGATTGTTTCACTCTGAGACTCGACCTCTGATGGAATATCCGAAAGCGCATTTCCGACGCGCCAAGCTGCCTCGTAACCACCTTGCTTACTAGCACTTGTTCATTGGGCCATGACCTTCCAGAGTTCGGCGAACGTCGTGCACCATATTGTGGCAATACAGCAAGACCGAGTCTGACTGCAAATCTTCCAAAACTGGAGGACGGCGTTCTCGGCTGCTCAGCTCATGGAAGATATTGTCATTGAGGTTTGAATCGTGCCCAGCCAGGCCAGCGCTACTGCTCGTGCTCTAGAGTTTGATTTTGTAAGCCGCCTTGCCAGATTTTTTCCCGACGCCACACCCGTCCGCATTCCGGTTCGCTTAAGCCGCGCTCATGAACAAGCGAGTGGTAACGGCGGCGAATATGGCGGCAGCGCCGGAGGCAACGGGAACGGCAATCCAGAGTTAAATCCCGAAAATCCCTGGCATCCGTTGCAGGAGACGGTGATTGAGTTTGGCACACCTCAGGAGATTCTCTTTGTGGTGGCCCAACCGCTGGAATTTGCCGATCGCGTGCTGGTCGAGAGCCGGGACGGCGCGCTTCGGGCGGAAGCTTCCATCGTTGCGGTTCAATATCACCCGGAGCGGACCGTGGTTGCGGCCCGCTTCCTTAAACCCGTTCCTAATTGGATTGTGAAATCATGACTGCCTCTCAACAGACCGCACAGGACGCCTTCGCCATCCTTCAAACGCTGCAGCCGATCTATCGCGCGCTGGTCTCGGAATTTGTTATCGAAGTGCCGGCCTGCCCATTATCCGTGGCGGGCGCCACCGGTGAGGCACAGACCGAAGATGCGGAGTTTCACACTCACGTGGAAGAATGGTTCCAGCAGGTGGACCGGCAAATCCAGGTGCACCAACTGCGCCAATTTCTGCAGACCACGCCTTTGGCAAGTGAAGCAGTGCTGCGCGACCTGATCATTCACCATCTGCGGAAGCCTCTCAAGTCGGGTTCGGACCGCGACAAGATCGACTTTCTGCTGGTGCAGTATTTCTCGCTCTGTACGCCCGCGGGAATGGTGGACTCCGAGGTGGATTTGCAATACGTAGCCAGCGTGCTTGAGCCGGTCATCGGAGCGCAGTCGTCGAACCTTCCCGACTGGCTTGCGCCGCTCGATGATCTGATACACTCCGCCGACAAATGTCGGCGTTTGAGCGAACTGCTGCACAGCGGAACACTCGATCAGGGCCGCAAGCTGAAATCGCAAGCGGGCGATAACTACTTCGATCCGGCCGTCATGGCTGCGTTTGCGCGGTTCAGCTTCATGATCCGGCGCACCTTCTTCCGGCTCATGCATGGGGATCTGAATGCGATTCAGGACGGACTTCGAGAACTTGAGCGTCGGGGCATCCACACGGTGGATTGCCGGCGGGCGCAGTTTTCAGCGGAGGAGCCGACTGCTCGCTTGCGTATGATCTGCCAATCGTGGAAGGTCATGTTCCACGCCGAGTATTCGTCCGGCCATCCGCTGCGCATGCTGGTCGATCTGCGGGCGGCTGTCGACGACGCGCTGCAGGGCGGAACGGAGGCGAAGCCCGCGGTTCGTGCCGCGGCCGCGGCCGCGAGCGACTCCGAGGGTGGTTCGTTGCTGGAAGAGTAACTTCTGTGCCTCATCGTACAGAACAACCCTTCCAAAGAGATGGCCGTGAACCAAACTACAAGACTGCCACTCCAGATACAAACATGCGCGTGACCCGTCCCACTGTTCTGATTCTCTCGAGCAATGCCGCCTTTGCGCGGGAGCTTGCCGCCGAGTGGCCCACAGAAGCGGATACCCCGGAATTTACCGTGCTTGAACAGGGCTTGTTCCGTGAACTTGAGGGGGCGAGTTACGATCTGGCGATCGCCGATGCGACCTCTTCAAGTTCAAGCCGGTCAGAGTTGAAGGCCACTCTGGTCACGACGGGGAAGCCGGCGATCCTTGTGCACGCCGAACGGGCGGTTTCTTCGTGGCCGCAACCGGACTTCGGCAAGGGAGCGAATGCGGTGATTGAACTGAGCTGCGAGCTCAGAGATGGACGTCGCGAAGAAGAGCGGCCCGCGTGGCCAAGGATGGCAGCGTTGCTCGGGCGAGAGATTCTTCGCCGGCGCTTGGCTGAAGGGCGGGCTCGCGAGGCCGAGAGCGCTTTGGATACGGCGCACGCGGAGGCTATGCTTGGTCGATATGTCGTGGAGATGCGGCACAACATAAACAATGCGCTGACGTCAGTGCTCGGAAACGCTGAGCTTCTCGCTCTGGAAGCGGGTTTGCCCGCGAAGGCTCTCTCCCAGGCCGAGACAATCCTGAACATGGCTCTGCGAATGCATGAAGTGTTTCGGCGGTTTGCGTCGTTGCAGGAAGAACTCGCCATGGCCGCGCGCCAGTCGGGCAAAGAAGCCGCGAACGCGCGTTGGGTCGCCAGCGTAAAGTAGGCCCGCATTGCAACTCCATCGTTTGCGATAGACTCCAAGTAGAATATTCGCCGGGCGCTGAATTGGCGCGAATTGGATCGTCGCAAATGCTCATCGAGGCAATTACGGGCGGATTTCGATCCGGCGTGGATCGAACGGTTGGTGTAATCGGCTGCCTTCTGGTTGGTTTGTCCCTTTTGCTGGCCCAATCCCCAAGTGATCAGGCGAAGACTGCGCCCGGGACGATTTCCGCGGCGGAGGCTTCCGCGCAGGAGTTTCCGGTGGTGATGCGGCAAAACGTGGTCGCGGGGAAAACTCCGATCGGGACAAAGGTCGAGGCGAAGCTGACGATCGCGACCTTGGTGAAGGGCATGGTCATTCCGGAAGGGGCGGTTTTCTCCGGCGAGGTGGTTGACTCTACGGCGAAGACTAAGACGGAGGCGTCGCGGCTGGCCATTCGCATGGATTCGGTGCAGTGGAAGAAGGAATCGAAGCCAGTGAGAGTGTTTCTCACCGCGTGGTATTACCCGCTGTTGATGGGGGAAGATGCCCAGGATAGGGATCAGAGAGATCGGCCGATCATGCAGAACCCGAATCTCGAGCCGTTTCCCAACTCCAGAATTCCGCACGATACTTTTCCTCCCGCTCGAGTGTCAGAGAACCGGGTTGCGATGAAGGACGTGGAGCCTACGCGCGATGCCGATGGCACGATTGCCCTGACTTCCACCAAGAACAACCTCAAGCTGGATAAGAGCACAACCTACGTGCTGGCGGCGGGCGACTTGACCGCGGACCGCAAGAAGTAGATTCCCTCTTCCCCATTTGCGAATCATTTACAGTCAACGATCGTACAAAGTGGTGAAGGAGCGAAGACGCGCGCTCAGTTCCTTGTTCAATGCGCCGGGACGATAACGCCACTTCCAATTTCCACTTATGCGCCGGGAAGATTCATGCGCGCTTCGGTGCCGAGACCGAGCACGTCCTGCAAGGGGACGATTGCGATGTCGGCGACCGATGCGAACACCGCGCGGATCATGGCCCAGTTGATTTCCGAGTCGTACAGGAGGTTGAGATAGGCGCGCGGAAGGCGTGCTCCTTCTCGATATCGGCGAGCGTGCGCGTGCTGCCAGCGCCGACTGAACTGTTCCACCATCCGACTGTCGTGTCATTATCGTGTCCGCCTGTGTAGGCGACGAGATCGCGGCCGTAATTGTGCGGGCGGAACGATGGGCCTTGCGGATCGTCGCCGAAGGCGAACTGCAGGAGGCTCATGCCGGGAAGACCGAACTGCTGGCGGAGCTTTTCTACTGGTGGGGGACGACTCCAAGGTCTCGGCGACGATTGGCAATCCGCCAAAGGCATTCTGTAGAGCAGTCAGGAATTCTTCTCCTGGACCTTTCGTCCATCTACCGTTCACCGCGGTTGGTTCACCACCGGGAACTTCCCAGTAGGCTTCGAAGCCGCGGAAGTGATCGAGGCGAACCATGTCGAAGAGCGCGAGCGAGGCGCGGAGACGATCGATCCACCACTTATATCCGCTCGCGGCGAGAACGTCCCAACGATAGATCGGGTTTCCCCAGAGCTGTCCGGTGGCGCTGAAGTAATCGGGAGGAACTCCCGAGACGACTGTAGGCGAGCCATTCGCGTCGAGGTAGAAGAGATCGGGATGCGACCAGACATCGGCGCTGTCATGAGCGACGTAAATGGGAATGTCGCCCATGAATCGGATATGGCGCTCCTGACAGTAGGTTCTGAGTTGATGCCATTGGCGGAAGAACTCGAACTGCCAGTATTTGTGCGCCTGGATTTCTGGAGCAAGACGCTCGGACCATTCGTCGAGAGCTTGAGGATCACGCCGGCAAATTGCGGGCTCCCATTGGGTGAAGATGATTCCTCCGTGAGCGTCCTTTACCGCCATGAAGAGCGCGTAGTCGTTGAGCCATTGTGCGGATTGCTCGGAGAAGCGGTCGAAGGCCGCGCGATCGGAGCGCGAGGCATCGGCGAAGAAGGCTCGCGCGGCGCGGCGCAGGATCGCCATCTTGAAGGGAATTACGGAACCGTAATCGACGGAGGTTTCGGGGAAGGCGGGAATGCTCGCGAGATCGGATGCTCGTAACAATCCTTGGTCGGCAAGGCGATCGAGGCTGAGCAACATGGGATTGCCGGCGAAAGCGGAGAAGCATTGGTAGGGAGAATCGCCGTAACCTGTCGGATTGAGCGGCAGAACTTGCCAGAGCTTGATGCCGGAATCGGCGAGGAAGTCGGCGAAGGCGAAGGCTGAAGGGCCGAGATCTCCGATGCCAAAGCGTGCGGGAAGGGAAGTGATGTGAAGCAGGATTCCGCTGCTGCGAGGGAATTTCACTTGGTTACGATACGCATTCGATGCGCGAGCCGCAAGTTGTTCTGCTGCGCGCTCTCTCGATGCCGATTATGCCGAACGCGCGGATGACTTTCTGGCGCGAGTTCTGACCGCGTTTGTTTGTCCGGAACTTCGACGCGAACGTTTGCGAACGGGTTGAAGCAGGACTTCGGCCGGAAT
>CAWJFC010000002.1:0-17042 GCA_963841945.1 uncultured Acidobacteriaceae bacterium | reverse complement strand
ATGTATTGCTTGATCCGCTCGACAATGCGGTGCTTGTATATCCGAGCAACAACTACTATGGAAACCCAACAGGTTTTTCTAGCTTCCGGGCACTCGCGAACAACCCCGTGTCGATTTATACACAAGGAACCGCTCCGCAAGGGTATGTTTACAGTCTATACATCACGATTGAGAAGTTGATGTAGGCGACTTTTTCTTCGGCTTTGGTTTCTCCACCTTGACTTCCGACTTTGGGAGCGGTGGCGTTTCCAGCATCTTGCGAAGCAAGTTATCGAATTTGTCTTTGTCTACAGTGATCGGTTCGTCCGTCATCTATCCCGCATTATAGCCTTGTACTAAACTGATCCGTTCACATTTGAACACGAGTGAGACGAATGGCAAGCGAACTGATTTACAAAATGTTCAAAGAAGGCGATTCGCCGGAGAGGTGGCACTGCACTCTTTGTTCCCTCACCATCCAAATAAACCCGGAACTGTACTACAAACTCAATGCAGGACGGCGACGAGACGCTTTACAAACGGAAGCCGACAAGCACGCGGAGAAGCATCCCGACTACAAGGGATGAACACATAGCGACCACCCATACTTGCCCCGTTCATCAGGCGAGTCGTCGTAGTGACCCGCGTGACAGATGACCGCTACTCTCTCGGTTCCTTCAAATAACAGCCCCTTCATAAAAGCCTTTTGCTCTGCAAAAGTGTCAAATTCAACGTCAATCGATTGCAGGTTTTCTTTTCGATATTCGCGGTGTTTGTGGAAGCCTTCGCCATCGTCCGGCATGCTGTGACCGTCAGTCGTCCTACGTAAAGTGTATAACTATACAAGGCGATCTTTTAGAATCAGGGATTTAGCGGCTAATTCGCGCTAGGTCTTTGAGGAATAAGGAGTTACGCTAAGATATTTATAAATCAATAAGTTACGCTGTTTTTGCGGCGACTTTTGGCGGCTATTTCTTTGTATATTCATGAGAAATAAATATCTTACGGATATCCGGGCGGGCGCCGAGCACTCAGCGGGGCGTGGACTAAGAGGCAAGGGCCGGTGGCTGGCTTCAATAGCCAACAGCTAACAGCCAGTGGCACTCACAGCGTCTTGATATCGAGGCTCCTCCACAGGTACCAGCAGGCTATGGAGCGGTAGGGCGACCATGATTTGGCGATCTTATGCATCACGTCGGGCTTGGGCCATTTGCGTTTCTTGTAATGCTTCTTTATGGCGGCCTGGACGCCGTAGTCTCCGGTCGGGAGAATGTCAGGACGGCGGAGGGTGAACATCAGGAACATATGCGCGGTCCAGACGCCGACGCCTTTTACTTGTGTGAGGTGGGCGATTACGTCTTCTTCGGACATGTCGGGCATGCGCTCGAACTCGAGGAGGCCGGCTTTGGTTTTCTCGGAGAGGTCGCGCAGGTACGACGTTTTTTGACGCGAGAGGCCGACCTCGCGCAATTGCGCGTCCGTCAGACTCAGAATTCCTTCGGGCGTCAGCGGATCTCCCGCCAGGGCTGCGAAGCGGTCAAAGATGGTGGCCGCGGCTTTGCCGTTGAGTTGCTGGTAGAGAATCGACTCGGCGAGGCTGTGGAAGGTGGGTTCGCCAAATTGCATTTTGCATGGGCCAACTTTCTCGATGATGGCGGCAAGGATGGGGTCGGCCGCTCTAAGGTGATCGATGGCTTTGCGGTGGCGGCTGGCCTTGGGCTGGTCATTGCGACTGGTTCTTGGGCGTCTGGTTTTGCATTGGGCTTCGGCCAAGCGTTCCTCCTAACCGGCGGCGAAGGCAAGTCTATCACTGAGGCGAATGTAAAGCGAATACATTCATTGTTTTGGGGCACCATCAGAATACTGGTTGGCTAGGCTTGCGTCATAAGCGGCCCGAGCGATTCGGGCGATTACGTTTTTCCGCGAGAGCTCGTTCGCCCGCGAGTCGGTGAGAAAGATAGCAATGGCTAATTTCCGACTATCCGGAAGGGTGATCAGTCCTATGTCGTTGGTCGCGTGCGCAACACCATGATCCACATCCGAATTGCCCGACTTGTGAGCCACCGGCGTGCCGGGCGGGAGATCATCCTTCAGCCGGTCGGCCCGCACCGAATCCTCCATCCAGCTCAGCAGCAACTCCGTATGCGCCTGCGTAAGCGGCGAGTGATCGCTAAGTATGCGAAGCAGGTGAACCGCACCCGCCGGCTCAAACCAATTACGGTATTGCGCCGTGACATCCTGGTGCAGAGCGCGCTCGCCATCTTCAAGATGAAATCCATCGATTCCAAGCGAGGCGATATATTCGCCGACGGATCTTGGGCCATGCATGATCCGAAGCAGGATGTCAGCCGCCACGTTGTCGCTGAGGGAAACGGCATATCGAAGCAACTCCCGCAACGGCACATCGACGCCGCCCTGCGGATATTATCCTGCAAAGGGCTATAGGCGTGCGGAATCCGGTCCTCCGGCAGAAAGTACACAGGCTGATCCAGTTCGAGTTTGCCCAACTCTACCTGATGTAAGACCGCGATCGCCAAGGGCAGTTTAAATACAGATTGCATCGGGGGATGAGCATGCGGATTGAGATCGCAGTTGAGCGCTGAGTTCGGCAGTGAACATGCCACCGACACCTTTCCCCGCGCCTCTTCGGCGATCTTGAGAATCTGCTCCTGGAGTGTTTTCTCAGACGAGCTCTGGGCAATGGAAGATCTGGCACCGCTAATCGTGGGCAACTCCGGAGTCTGCGCGAACAGAACTGCAGGAAGTGCAAACGAAAAAGTCCAAAGCGCCGCGAGAGCATAGGTGTTTCCGTGCCGTCGCAACGATTGGGTTCGCTCGTTTTTCACGATGGAAAATGGAAGTGGACATCGTGGTGGGAGGCTACGGGCGTGCCATCCAGCGTGGCCGGTTGATAATGCCAGCGGCGGAGGGTGGCTTCGATCTTTTCGTCGATTCCATGGCCGATAGCTTGCACGATTTTGGTTTCGACTACGTTGCCCTCCGAATCGATGGTGACCTCGATGACAACGTCGCCGATGAGGTCGCGAGGAAGCTCGGCGCGATCGACGGGCGGATCGGGATAGACGGTCGGGAAGGCGACGTGCACTTCATGGCCAATGATGGGTCCGTCGACGACGCGCCCTAGAGCAGAGCCGGCTTTGGTGTCGGTTGTGCCTTCGTCTGCGTTCGCGGCAAGTTCATGATGCGCAGGCGCGACTTTCGGCTTTTTCGACTGTGCGGGCTTCAGGCTTGGCTGCCTGGATGCGGAGGGGAGACTTAGCCTCGCCTGCTCGGCGGGATTGTTGCCGTTTGGCAGGTAAGCTGATCTTGTAGGAGTGTTGCGAGTCTCCCCATGCCAGCCACGTAGGGGTAATGTCGATCGGCTTGGGGTGGTGGAACACTATGGCCGCGAGGATAGCCATGTGCGCCGCGACGGACGAGCCAACGGCTCGATAGCGGCGGAACAGAGAACTTTCTGGCTGAACCCCACCCAACATGCGTCTAGATTACTACTGTTGATAGACGCGGGAGCAGGGAAAAGGTCGGTGGTCCTCAGGGCTACACGCCCCGTCATTGTCCAGAGTGGACCGCACGGTTCAAGTCGTATCCTACCCAAAAATCGACGACACAGCAGACCCTGCCCAAAAGTCGCATCTGCAGCGAACGACGCCTACAGCGAATGCGCCTGCAAGGATCGCGCCAGCCCCGACGTTCGTTATGCGCCGGCTTGCTTCTCGGCCATATCGCCGATGACTGGCAGCTTGAACATTTGGCCTTGGTAGGCTTTAAGCACGAGAATCAGCCAGATGATAAATCCAACGAGGCTCACGAGCGGCCAGATCAGGATGGTCATCCATCCCAGGAAAGGGATGTGAGCGACGATGGACAGGCCGATCCAAAGAACGGTCCAAGCCACGGCGAAGAAGAGGCATTGAAAGGCGTGGAAGCGAATAAACTTCTTGTGATTATAGGGCTCCATGACCAGAAAGACGATGGCTGGAATAATGGTTACATAGGCGAGCGCGCCCGCCACGTTATCGTCAAGTCCGCTACCCGTGACGACGTGGGCGACGGGGACGGTTCCGACGGCACAATTTGGGCAGGCTGATCCTTCGGCAATCTGCGTACCGCATTTCGGACAAAAGGCCATAATCCCTCCTCCAACAGCGGTTGCAATGCACAGTAGCTAGGCAAGGTAACAGAAGGCGAGGCCACGCGCAACGATGAAGAGGGGCTCGCAGCATGGCCACATAGGTTCCGCGGACCGCTGATCCAGCGAGCAGAGGCCGGTCGAAACGCCCGCGCGCGGTTGGGCAAGCCTAAGCCCGGCCGAGTCCCGACACTGGCTGACTCGGGCAACACCGGGAGCTACTTTGCTCCCTGCTGTCTTTGCCTCTATCATCGGTGGAACGGGAGCGGTCTCATCCCGTGTACTCATTCTTGTGCATTCATTCATGGAAAGGCTCCGATGATCACAATTGTTTCCGGGCTGCCCCGCTCCGGCACCTCGCTGATGATGCAGATGCTGGCGGCGGGCGGGATGCCCGTGGTTTCCGATGGCGAACGCAAAGCCGATACCGACAACCCCAAGGGATACCTGGAGTGGGAGCGAATTAAGCAGCTGCCGAAGGATCCGAGCCTGATCCGCGAGGCCGATGGCAAGGTCGTGAAGGTGATCTCGCAGCTGATTTTGTCGCTGCCGGATGGACCAGAATACAAAATCATTTTTATGCAGCGCCCGATGCCGGAGGTGCTGAAGTCGCAGGACGAGATGCTGAAGCGGCGGGGAACTTATGAGGGTGGCGACAATTCCGCGGTGGGTGAGTTGTTTCAGCGCCATCTGATCGAAGTGAACCGATGGCTCATGGCGAAGGCGAATACGAAGGTTTCTCGTGTGCATTATCATCGCGTGCTGCGGGAGCCGCAGTTGGTGGCCGAGGAAGTGGTGGCGTTTCTCGGGATGCCGCTGGATATGAAAGCCATGGTCGCGCAGGTGGACGGGAGCTTGTATCGGAATCGGATGAAATAGGAAGGCGCCGTCGTCCGCAAAACTCTCAGCGAAAATCCGTTTTACTTTGGAGAGTGAAGTTGAGAGCTCGAAACTCGCTTGAGCCTCAGCAAATCAACATAGGCTTCTGCAATTAGGTCGCGCGCATCGATTCCGAAATCTGCCAGCAGATGCTTCGCGATGTGCTTCCCGTCATCTTCGGATTGGTTTTCGCGCAGCACTACTTCGAATTCCAGGAAGTCCCCGAGTCCCTCGACCTGATCGATGTGGATGCGCGTCTGGCCAGCAAGATAAAGCGTGCGGGTCTTCTTGATGATTCCGATCACGCCCAACGTTCCGCTCAGGATATCGCGCAGGATCTGCGGATCGGGCGTGCGTGCGATCGAGTAGTTCGAGCAGCGGACTTCGGCGAGGTCATCACGCCGGTAGCGAATGAGTTCTCCTTGTGGCGCCGCGCCAGAACTGGAATGAACGGTGCGCAGCTTGAGCCGAGCATCCTCACATGGAAAAAACACATCTTCCTGAAAAATGACTTCAGGGCCGGAGTCGGCCAGTCGCGCCGCAACAGCCATGGCTGCGGCGCGATCGCGGAGTGCGGCTTTGATTTCAAGGTTGCGAGGCATTCGTGAAGTATATGAGGAATGCGCATTTGTTTGAGGTTGCAAATTGCAACCTCAAACGTTTTTTCGAGTAAGTTGGGAGCGCGGAGATATGCTTTGCAAATACCGGCTAAGAGGCTGTTCGTCGCGCGGACAGCTGAAACCCGATGCGGCGGCGAGGCGAAGCTTTGACGACCGCCAGCCTCCTGATTTCAGCGACAATTTGGGAGAGCGCTTCGTCGTGCGAATGCAGGTGGCCTTCCAGTTCCTCGATTTTCGAAGCGAGTTGACGATTGCCCGCGAGCAATTCGCGCAAGTGGACAAACGCGCGCACCACGAAGACGCTCATGCGCACCGCTCGCTCTGAGTTGAGCACGCTGGCGACCATGATCGCACCATGCTCGGTGAAGGCGTAGGGATTGGAGCGGCGACCTCCGCGGCCGACCTTTGAGGTTGCAATTTGCAACCTCAAACATTTGACCTCGGCAGTCGTAGTCTGGAACATGAAGTCAGCCGGGAACCGTTCTCCATTGCGTTTCACCTGCTGGTTCAGTCGTTTCACAGAAACGCCATACAACTCGGCGAGGGCGGTATCTAAGATCACTTTATTTCGCCGCAAGATCACAATGCGGGACTGAATCGGGATAATTGCGCCTTTGTCAGACTTCCGTGACGTATTCCGCACCTCGCGTGTCGCCATTGACGCGTACCCCTCTCGTCATGGTAGCGGCGGCATGAATTCAAAGATGTGACGCGGAACCGGCCAAATTGTGATGAAAAAATTACTCGCATTCAGGAATTACGTCACGCTCACTTCAGTGTATGTGCCATACACCTGGCGCAGCGCTTCGCAGATTTCACCCACCGTTGCGTAGGCGCGAACGGCATCGACAATGTAGGGCATGGTGTTAGCGTCGCTGATGTTGCCGTTCGCGCCGGCCGCAGGTGTCTTTGCCGCTGCGTGCTTCAGGGCTTCCAGACGGCGTGTCACTTCTTCTTTTGAGCGGCGGGAGCGCAGGGCTTTCAGCTTTGCGGTCTGCGCACGGGCTACCGATTCGCCGATGTAGAGGATATTCGGCGATTCCTCCTCGATTATGAAATCGTTTACGCCGACCGTGATTTTTTCATTGGACTCAACCGCGCGTTGATACTGGTAGCTGGCTTCGGCGATTTCTTTTTGCGGGTAGCCGCGCTCGATGGCTTTGACCATCCCCCCCATTTGATCGAGCTTTTCGAAGTAGTCAAACGCTCCGCGCTCCATATCAAGCGTCTGGCGCTCGACAAAGTACGAGCCGCCGAGAGGATCGACGGTTTGCGCCACGCCCGATTCGTAGGCGATGATCTGCTGGGTGCGCAGGGCGATGCGAGCCGCTTCTTCGGTGGGCAGCGCGAGCGCTTCGTCGTAGGCATCGGTGTGCAGGGATTGCGTGCCTCCAAGCACCGCGGCCAACGCCTGGAGAGCCACGCGGGCGATATTGTTCATCGGTTGCTGTGCGGGCAGGGAAACGCCTGCGGTTTGGGTGTGGAAGCGCATCAGGCGCGTCCGGTCGTTCTGGGCGCCAAAGCGGTCTTTCATCAGCCGGTACCAGATCTTTCTGGCAGCGCGATACTTCGCGATCTCCTCAAAGAAGTCATTGTGCGCGTTGAAGAAGAAGCTCAGCCGCGGGCCGAACTCGTCGACCTCGAGGCCGCGCCGGCGCGCCCATTCCACGTACTCGACCCCGTCATAAATCGTGAAGGCCAGCTCTTGAAGCGCGGTTGAGCCGGCTTCGCGAATGTGATATCCGCTGATCGAAATGGTGTTAAAGCGCGGTGTGAATTTCGACCCAAACTCAAAGGTGTCAACGACGAGGCGCATGCTCGGCGCCGGCGGATAGATGTATTCCTTCTGCGCGATGTATTCCTTGAGGATGTCGTTCTGAATGGTGCCGGAGATTTTCTTCCAGTCGGCGCCCTGCTTTTCGGCGACCACCAGATACATCGCCCAGAGCACGCTGGCAGGAGAATTGATGGTCATCGAGGTAGTGATTTTTTCCAGATCGATGCCATCGAAGAGAATCTCCATGTCTTCCAGCGAATCGATAGCGACGCCGCACTTGCCGACTTCACCTTCGCTCGCCGGGTGATCGGAGTCGTAGCCCATCAGCGTAGGCAGGTCGAAGGCTACAGAAAGCCCGCCGCCTCCGTGCTCGAGCAGATACTTGTAGCGCTGGTTGGTTTCTTCGGGTGAGGCGAAACCGGAGAACATGCGCATCGTCCAGAGCTTGCCCCGGTAGCCGGTGGCGTGAATGCCGCGCGTGTAGGGCGGTTCGCCGGGATAGCCGAGGTATTGTTCGTAGTTCCATTCGGCTGGCAGATCGGCCGGCGTGTAGAGGCGGCGGATGGGGACATTTGAAATCGTGCTGAAGCGGGCGTGGCCGTGTTCGTCGACGTTGATGCCGGTGGACGCGCCGATAGCCTTCTCGGGAGACTTCTCGATCGTAGGCGCGAGGGTCTTCTCGGCCCAGTCTTTTTCGGAGGCGACTGGATGACGGCCCTCAAAGACTTCGGCAATCGAACTCTCGGCGATATTCAGTTTGGTGGAATTGATTTTGGATTTGTTTTCAGCCATGATCCCCACGCTCGTTTCGATGCCCGCTCGTTCGATGATAGAGGAGGCACTCGCGGGCGGCAAACTCCATTACCGACCAAGCGGTTGGGGAGACAGCTTCGAGCTTTGGGTTTAGCTCGAAGCTCGAATCTCATAGCTCGAAGCCGTCTTACCCTTGACCGCCCTCTCTCGCGCCCCTATGCTTTTGATTCCCGATTGGAGGCCACACTGAAAGCTTTCCGGCGTTTATTGCAGCGCACGCCGTTTTATGGTGCGTACAAAGCTATCGGCCATTATCCCGACTACTGGTACTGGATCCTGCGTGGACGACCGGAGCGGTCTCCACATTTGCTCAAGCAAAAAGTAGTGCGTGAGTATGGAGAGCGATTTGGGCTGAAGACTCTCGTGGAAACCGGCACCTACTATGGCGAGATGGTCGCCGCCATGAAGCGTCGGTTTGCGCGGATTTATTCCATTGAGTTTGTGCCGGAGCTGGCCGAGCGTGCCCAACGCAAGTTTGCCGGCGAGCAGCACATCAAGATTTTTCGTGGAGACAGCCGAGTGGTTATGCCGCAGGTGCTGGGGTTGATGACGGCGCCTGCGCTTTTCTGGCTGGACGCGGGATACTACGGCTGGATCGGCAAACAGGGCGACCAGCAACGGCTTTCGGCAGAACTGGAGATGATCTTAAGCCATCCCTATTCGCACATTATTCTGTTGGACGACGCCCGGGGGTTGACCGGGCGCGATGGTGTCCCGTCGGTCGCGGATGTGAAAGCGTATGTGGAAGGAAGATTTCCCGGCCGCCAGGTCCGCGTCGAGTATGACATTATGCGGGTGACGACGGCGAGTTAGGCGTCGTCTATCTGCAGGCTTGTAATCCCAATTTTCAGGCGATGTCATTCCGAACGCAGCGAGGAATCTGCTTTCAACTGCCTACGTCCCAACTCCCAGGCCTTCGTATACTTCCACGACACGTAGACGGCATGGTAGAGATGCAGCAGCAGCCCCTCGCGCCCGTCGAGAAATCCCAGCCGAAAAAAATAGTTGTAGACGAAGGTTGTAGCCGGTCGCACCACGATGTTGAAGGTGCTGAAGCTGACGCGTCCCTTGGCCACGACCATCTCCGCACCGAGCGAGGAATAGCGGTTCATATGGTCAATGTAGTCGGCGAGGGTGGGATAGGAGTGATGGATCAGCGCTCCATCAAGAAGGTGCGCAGTTTTCCCGGATATTTGCGCATCCTCATGCACCGCTCGATTTTCAAATGCTCCCGATCCTTTACAAAACAATCGCAGCTTAGGGTCGGGCCAATAACCGCCGTGCCGAATCCACTTCCCTAAGAATTTGTTGCGGCGTCGCACCCAATAACCACAAATCTCTGCCCGAGACATCAGGGGACCGTGGGTGGCGGCCAGAAGTTCTTTCTTAGGCTGAGGAGGCGGCGGCGAAACCGCGGATGCGATTAGCGATGCCAAATTTCGTTCCACCTCTTCATCCGCATCCAAACTCAAAATCCACCCGCCCTCGGCCTTGTCGATAGCCGAGTTCTTTTGTGCCGCGTATCCCTTCCACGCCTCAACAAAAACCTTCGCCCCATACGATTCCGCAATTTCCACCGTGCGATCGGTCGATCCCGAGTCGACGACGATGATCTCGCCACGGCCGTCGGCAACCAGCGATTGCACGCTGGCGAGCGTGCGCCCAATATTCGCTTCTTCGTTGTGGGTAATGATGACGACCGAAAGTCTCACGGGGAAAGGATACTCATCGCAGGCGGGCGCTCGCTAGTCGCGAGGTGGATTACTGGAGCCTCTGAGTTCGCGGAAAAGACAGCGGGGTTCAACTCTGGTGTAGGCGCGCGCAAACGGGTGCGCCTGCTTTTCGGCTCAGAATTCGAACTCAGAACTTAAGAACCAGCTTGGCGACGACCATCACCGCCACGAGGACCAGTCCGATGCTCCACCCGATGATCAGGGCGTTTTGCGTTTTCTTCTGCTCGTGCATTATGGCCTCCTACGCCATGATAGCAGCGGGCGAGAAGCCCCGCTGCCTATTGCTGCGGCGGATTGGCCGGCAATGCTTGATCAGCGGGCCTTTCCGCAACATGCGGAACGCTCGGCATGCGCGTGACCTGGCCACGCTCGGCATCGGCAATGAGAACCCCCGCATGATCGAGCAATTGACCGGTGGCGCGATCCAACTCCACTTGTGCTTTCTCGTAAGCAGCCTTTGCGGAGACAAGGGTGACTTCGGCCTGTGTCAGTTGAGCTTGGTTCTGGAGGACGAGCGTCGAAGTTGAGGCGCCGAGCGCGTATTTTTTCTGCTCGGCATCAAGCGACTGCCTTGCCAGATCGACAGCCGCCTGCGCGGAGTCGACGCTGGCGCGGTTTTGCTGTAACCCAAACTGCGCGTTCCGCACCTCAATGCGCACCTGGTTTTCGATCTGCTGCAACCGCAACTGGGCCTGCCGATATTCAAACTCCGACCGCACCTGCGTAGCCTGCGCCGCGCGGTTGCGAAGCGGAATGTTAACGGTGAAGCCCGCTCCTTTGTCTGGGGCGGTCGAATTCACAAGCTGGTTGAGGGTTGACCCGTAAGAAATTGGCGGAACATTGAACACATAACCGGCCGGCAGAGAGCAAAATGTTGGATCGCTGATACAGACGAAGTTCGAATTCAGGTTTCCGCCCTGGCCCGAACCTCCGTAATAGGCAAAGAAATCCACTGTTGGAAGCAGTGCGTTGCGGACCGCTTTGTTGCTGATATCGGTGTTCGTGAGGTTGATCCGCTGCTCGGCCAGTTCCGGGCGATGAGCGAGTGCCTCATTCACCAGGTCCTGAGTGGGAACGACCGGTTCCTGCGCCGGCAATTGCATCGTAGAGGTGGGAATGACCTCTGCATCGGCGAGCCGCGGATCGACGAGTGTTCGGCTCAGAGCGTTCTTCATTAGCAACTGCTGCAATTGCAAATTCGTGAGAGCCACCGTCAAAGTCTGCTGATTGGTCGCCACCGTACTCTGCGCGCGGACCACTTCGATTGGGGCCAGGGTGCCGATCTCGACTTGTTTTTTTGTATCCGAGAGAGTCCTTTGGGCAAATTCTAACTGCTCCCGCTGCACGCGCACGTTTTCGTATGCGTAAACCAAATCCCAGTACATGTTTTCGATCTGGTCAACAGTGGTGACAATCTGCCAGCGGAAGGCTACATCGGAAATCTCCCGGTCGTTCTTGGCAATCCGGATAAAACGAGTGTTAGGCGCAAACCCGAGACCTTGAAAGAGGTGCTGGGTGAGCTTGAACTGAAAGTTGGAAGTGAGGACTGGTGTGAATTCGTTGTACGGGTTATCGGAGGCCACGCGGTTGTTGTTGAAACCCACGAACATATTCGTGCCCCACTGAAAGCCTTGGTTGTAGCCGAAATTGGCGGTGGTAGTGTTCTGGTGCGGACCGCAAAACGGGCTGGTACAAATGATTCCAAGGTGATCCACCTGAAGAGTCCCGGAGAGAATGGGATCGAAACTATTGATCTGGGGACCGCTGCCCAGCGTGCTTTGGACCAGACCGCTTAATCCCGCCCCCGCGCCACCTGCACCGACGGACGTTCCACCTTGACCTGAGCCGACTTGGGTTCCCAGTCCTCCCACGCCGCCTCCCGGCGTGTTCTGCACCACTCCCGTGTTTACGCCGAGGGTGGCTGCACCCGCCTTGGCCCTCCACACATCGGTGTCGGCGATATTGAGGTTGTAGCGCGCGATGGCGATGTCGAGGTTATTTTCGAGGGCGAGCGCGATCGCATCGTTCATGGAGATATATAGCTTGCCGTCCCGCATTAACTGGTCAAGACGCTCGGTGTTGGCAAGATTCGGTTGCTCGACATGCCGGGCCGTGTAGGGCGCAATTGGGTCGGGAAAGTGCGACCGGGGCTTGGCATATTCGCGCACATCGAAGGGCTTCGAGGCACTTGGCGCAGCATTTTGCTCTTGCGCCGAGGGCGCCGCGGGCATTGACGATGCCTCCTGGGCCCATGCCGCCGATGCCATTGCCGCCACCATCACCAGCGCCGCGGTCGCGCGCAATTTTGTCCCGAAGTTTGTGCCGTACTCTCTCCAAGCAGATTTAAAACGTTGCATTCGCGTCATCTCCATACATCGGACCTTAAAACAGGGAAGCAGCCACCATTTTTCGTGGTTAAACGGAGCGCTCTACACCCACGTATTACGTAGAACGCCAGACAAGAGTTCCTTGCTTTTACGCCGCGCAGGGAGACTCCGGCCTGGATCGTCATTTGGGCCTAAGAAAATGGATCGTAAGTGCAATAGTATAACTGACGCGTACGCGCGCTTCCCGCGACGTGGGCGGTGCAAGTCTGTCGACATCGGCATGGTTGAAATGAATCAAGATGAATGACGAGGCACGATCCGGAACTACCCTTGCGCAATCTTAAACTGATCCTCTCGTATGATGGTACCGGCTTCGCCGGCTGGCAGGTGCAGCCTGGGCGCGCGACTATCCAGGGCACACTTGCCTCCGCTATTGGACGGCTGACCGGCGAAAATGTACTGCCCCAGGGCTCGGGACGCACCGACGCCGGGGTACATGCGCTCGGCCAGGTGGCCTGCTTCGAGACGGCATCCACCATCCCTGTTGAAAACTGGGCGCTGGCTTTAAATCACATTCTGCCGCCCGCGATCCGCGTGCTCGAAGTGGCAGAGGCTGCGGCGGGCTTTCATCCGCGCAAATCGGCGCGGGCCAAGACTTATCGTTATCGAATTTGCCGCGCTGATCTGTGCCCCCCGTTTACGGCTCGCTATGTGTGGCACTATCCGTATCCGCTGGATGAAGGCGCGATGATGGCGGCTGCCGAAGTTGTTGTGGGAGAGCACGATTTCACCTCGTTCGCGGCCGTGGACCCGGAGCGCGTCGAGCGGATGTCGAATGGGTTGCAGCCCATAGCGACTAACGCGCAAGCCCATGACGGGGCCGGGAATACAGGTGCAGCGGTTGCGGCGGGTGGCGCCGTGAGCAACGTGCGGATGATTTTTTCATCTTCGTGGGGGCGCGTGGGCGACGAGCTCGTCTATACCGTCCGGGGCAACGGATTCCTCCATCACATGGTTCGCAATCTGGTGGGGACTTTCGTTCTGGTCGGGAAGGGAACAGTCACGCGCGATAATTTCGCGGGCATCCTCGCGACGCGAAACCGCTCTGCGGCGGGACCGACCGCGCCAGCATCAGGGCTGTTCCTGGTAGGCGTCGAGTATTAGAGCGGCGCTCCAAATGTCACCGGGCTGGCGACTATGCCCCTGATTTGGCGATTCGACGACGTGGTGGCGAGGCACGGCGCCACTGTCCGGCTTCGCCGGTCCTGCGCTTTTCTTCTTCTTCGCAAGCGTCCCGACTCGGCGTAAACTTCTTCCGTGCCGGCGATTCCTGCCCAACCAGACGTGCAGTCTGCGATCCCGCGGATTGCCTCCGTGAATCCCGCGACCGGCGAGGTTCTCGGTGAACTGGACAGCGCAGGACCGGCAGAGGTTCGGGCGGCCGTTGCGCGCGCGCGCGCCGCACAGGTTGAGTGGCAAGCGTTTGGCATCCGCCACCGCATCCGAGTGCTTCGCCGCTTTCAGCAGCTTCTTCTCGGCCGCAAGGCTGAAATCGCGCGCCGCATCTCTCAGGAGGCCGGCAAGCCACGGGCCGAGGCGCTGACGACTGAAGTGCTGGTCGTGCTGGATGCCGCCCGTTTCCTCATCGAAAACGGTTTTGCTCTTCTGCGCGACGAAGTTCTGCCGCACGGCAATCTCGTACTGAAGACGAAGTCGGGGCGCATTTTGCACGAACCCTATGGCGTCATCGGCATCATCTCGCCGTGGAATTATCCGTTTTCGATTCCGGCAACTGAAGCGATGGCGGCGTTGCTCGCCGGGAATGCGGTGGTGCTCAAGCCATCCGAGCTGACGCCTTTGATTGCGATCGAACTGGCAAAGCTGTTACACGAGGCCGGAGTTCCGGACGGCGTTTTTCAGGTTGTGCCCGGCGAAGGGCCGACCGGAGCGGCGCTCATACAATCCGATATTGACAAAATAGTATTTACGGGAAGCGTCGCCACCGGCCGGCGTATCGCCGAGGCGGCTGCCCAGCGCCTGCTTCCGGTCGTGCTCGAACTCGGCGGCAAGGATCCCATGCTGGTGCTCAGCGACGCCGATATCGATGTTGCTTCGAGCGGCGCAGTCTGGGGAGCTTTCGTCAATGCCGGACAAACCTGTCTCTCGGTGGAACATTGCTACGTGCACCGCAGTTTGTATCCGGCATTCCTCGAGGCCTGCGTCGCCAAGACGCGCAAGCTGCGCGTCGGCAATGGCCTCGATCCCGCGACGGATATTGGCCCGATGATTCATGAACGGCAGGTGCGAATTGTTGAATCGCATGTGGAGGATGCTCGGGAGCGCGGTGCTCGCGTTCTTACGGGCGGAGCGCGCCTGCGCGATCTCGGTCTAACCTTCTATGCGCCCACCGTGCTTGCCGATGTCGATCACAGCATGCGCATCATGCGCGAAGAGACCTTCGGGCCCGTGTTGCCGATTGCCCCTTTCGATGATGACGCCGAGGCCGTGCGTTTGGCGAACGATTCCGATTACGGGCTCGCCGCCAGCATCTGGACGCGTGATCGCGCGCGCGGGGAACGCCTGGCGCGCCATATCAACGCCGGCACCGTGATGGTGAACGACGTTGTCTCCTGCTTCAGCATCAGCGAGGCGCCGCATGGCGGGGTGAAGTCGAGCGGCCTCGGGCGCACGCATGGACGCTGGGGTCTGGAAGAGATGGCGCGCGTGAAGTATGTCGATTCCGACCGCGTGCCCGGCCGCAAAAAACCGTGGTGGTTCGGCTACGGCCAAGAGTTTACCGCCGAAATGGAATCGTTTCTCGATATGTTGTACAGTCAACCGTTTCGCCACAGAGCAAAAGCCGCGCTACGCTCGGCGAAAGCGCTGTGGAGAAAAAAGCTCTGAGCATGAACAATGAACAAGAACAATGAGCCATGAGCATGAGCCATAAAGAATGACCCATGAGCTACGGCCAAACATAAAAGATAAGAGAGGCTGCTCATAGCGGACGACCGGAACTCAACCAAGTCGCTTTTGTTCGCTCATAGCTCAGAGCTTAGGGCTCGAAGCGCGCAGCTCAAAGCTCGTAGCCGCACCTCTTACAAAGCCAGGAGCCAAGACGCACATGCCTGACGACCGCACACTTCTTCGCCACACGCTGGCCACGCTTGCCTATCGAGGCGGCAAAACCGTTCGCGACGCATCCGCCGAGTTTGCCACTTTCGGCGCGCCCGCGAATCCGCAGATGCCGGCGAAAATTCTCGCCCACATCGGCGACCTCATGGATTGGGCGCTTTCCATGGCTAGTGGCAGCCCCGCCTGGCACGACTCAACGCCGCTCTCGTGGGAGAAAGAGGGCGAGCGCTTTCACGCTGCCATAAAAAGATTCGACGACTATCTCGCCTCCGGACAGCCCCTGCAAACTTCGGCGGAGAAGCTTTTTCAGGGGCCGGTGGCCGACGCGCTTACCCATGTTGGGCAACTTGCGATGCTGCGCCGGATGGCGGGCTGCCCGATTCGAGGGGAAAATTATTTCGCGGCGGAGATCGCGACCGGCCGCGTGGGCCCGGACCAAGCCCCTCCACGCAAGCCGTTCAGTTAGCACCTCACGGCGAGGTGTGACCTATGTCACACGGAGTGCTGTCGGCTGCACTTACAATAGTGTTTTATTTCTGCTTTCGGTTCCAGCCTACCTTTTTTGGGGGAAGATCGTAGATGTTGGAAGATCGTTCGGCGCGCCGATGGGAGCGCCATGCCGTGACCGTTCCGGTAAGCGTGTCGCTGCTGGTGAACGGGGAGCGTACCAAATTTCATTCGCAGGCCACCGACATCAGCCGGGGCGGCCTGTCGCTCTTTATGACGCGCGAGATCGCCATCGGCGTCAGATTGCAGCTTGATTTCATTCTTCCGTACTCTTCGACCCCGATGACGCTTCGAGGTGTCGTCCGCACTCGCACCGGCTTCAATCATGGCGTGGAGTTTGTCAGGCCCACCGCCGAGCAGCAGGAAGCGCTTGAGCGGACCTGCAAGGTGCTGACCCTGCTAAGTTGATTTTTGCGCCGTCAAAACGAGCGCGGGCTGATTCGAGAGCTCAACCGTGCTGCGCGGCGACCCGCACTAAGCTGTCGATCTTCTCCGTGCTCCCGTGTGACAACAGCCTTTCCGCCGGAGCCACTACCCCCGCTCGACCCGGCATAGGTAAAATAACCAGAGACAAACTGTTCGTTCAACGGAGAGAACCGTGGCCACTACCGCGCAGCCGACCAACCTTCCGCAGCTTTCCAATCACAAAGTCGTCAAAGTCAAGAAGATGGGCCAGCGTGCCTGCAACGAAAAAGACGAGAAGGGAAAGATCTGCGGCGGTCACCTGAAGCGCTGGTTCTATACCGACGACGTGATCGAGCGGGAGTGTGGCTGCATCGAAAAGGCGTGGGGTGTGGAGGCGGAGGTGTATCGCTGCGAAAATTGCAAGGCGCTCTACCTGCCGAATCCCGAGGAGTCGAGCGGCGTCAATGTGGGTGGCGTGGGGCAGTTCTCAGTTTTCGGATTGACGATTCCCCCGAAGGAAGAGAAGAAGGCATAGTCCGGGAGGCTGCGGAACGAGAGTTTTGTCGGCTGTCATCCGGGACCGTCATCTGAACTTCAGTGGCTGAAGCCGAATCTGATAGAAAGCGCTTCGCAGCGGTGAACCCTGCGCCACCCAAAGTCAAAGACACGTTCTTTTCCGCACCTCTGTTGGACGGGCGACAACTGAAAACTGGCAAC
>CAWJFC010000001.1:0-343816 GCA_963841945.1 uncultured Acidobacteriaceae bacterium | reverse complement strand
CGACTGGAGAATTTGGCACAGTTCGGCAAGTGAACGAAGATGACGCTCTCGTCAAATGGGATGACGACGGTCGTATAAGAGTCCACCAACCGTCGCTCAAGAAGTTGTAGGCAGCAAGCCGTCTCGTCTTCGCTGCGCAGCCTTTGCCGTTCCCCTTCACGTCGGCTCACCTTCCCGTCGAATTCGATGATCAATCGCAAAACTACGCGATTCGGTACAATCTCACCCCATGAACTATCTACTCAAAACTGAACCCACCGTCTATTCCTTCGCGAATCTCGAGCGCGAAAAGTCTACCATCTGGGACGGCGTGACCAACCCGGCAGCGGTCAAGCATCTGCGCGAAATGCAGCCCGGCGAGCGCCTGGTCATCTATCACACCGGCGACGAGAAGAGCGCGGTTGGAACGGCGTCGGTTGTATCGATCGATCCGAGCGACCCGGAAACGCCGCTGGTAAAAATCAAAGCCGGCAAAGCGATCGCTCAGCCTAAAACACTAGCGGAAATCAAAGCGCAAAAATTGTTTACAGATTCGCCGCTTGTGCGCCAGGGAAGACTGAGCGTGGTCCCGTTGACGGACGCGCAGTACAAATGGCTGACGGGAGAATAAGGCAGCGCGAAATGTTACTGGAACTACGGCCGACAACGGCTGGATAAACCTACTGTCTAGAGAAATCCGCCGGTCTGCACGCCTAGACTGGCCAGCGCCAGCTCCAGCTTGTTGACCGCTTCGGCAATTTCAGGATGGTTGCCGATTTTGGCCTGCAGACTTTTCAGCAGCTGGTTGGCGGCAGCGACGTGCTCGGCGGCGGTTGGCGCTACCGATTGCGGCTTCGAATCTTGCTCTGTCGACATGGACCCTCGCTAAGAGAAATTCTAACCCATGCTCGCCACCGCGTCTGAGGTTTCACAGTGCGCAAAGGGCAGGGAAGAGACGCGGCAACCGCAAACCGCATGCGGGACCTCTAAAGAAGGCCCGATAAGTCTGGCTATCAATAGCTCCGGAAAAGCAAAGGACGGCAATGAACAAGAAAGAAATCAATTCTCCTCAGCTCACAGCTAATTTTGTGATTTGGATTTGCGGCGTCGGCGGTCTGCTCCTGCTTGCGCTTCTCGCGCATTTCGTCTGGAAGATTTTCTGAGAGATCGAGAAATGCATCAGAAACCAAGGGCGAAAATCTTCACGATCATCACGACCGACAGGCCGATCGCGGCCAGGCTGTGGGCGCGCACCGTGCGATAGCTCGCCGCCCAGGGAAACATCAAGACATCGAAGATCGGCATAAGCTTTTCCGGCCACAGAAGGCCAGCCACACCAAATGCGAGAGAAAATTGGACAAGCAGGCAGGCACCCAAAGTATTCATGGCAATTCCAATGCGAGTAGAGCTTATTAAATCGCAATGCCAACTTCGGGGGAAATTACCAATGTCACATCGGCGAACCGGACGCAGGGGAAAGCGCGCGTCTTCGTCGGCCAAATCGTGACGCAGCCCACGTGACCCCGGCCGTCACGCAGTAGTAAATCTTCAACGAGCCGTTGGACGGGCGCCTTCCTTGGGGATCACGCCCGAATCGTGCGCCTCGACCGTCACGTCAACCTTTGCGCCTTCTTTGAGTTTTACATCTCGTCCGTTCGAATCTTTCAACGAATTCTCGATGCGAATCTCCTGGTAGAGGGGATCGGCTCCGCGTTCGATACTGATCTGCGCCTTTTCGGGCATTCTTGGATCTGGCGGCTTGATGATCTTTTCGACCGTCGCTGGAAGCGTGATAGTGGGTTTTTCAGGCATCGTACCTCTCACCTCAGATCCTTCCCGGTATACAGGATGTACTTGAATCGGTAATTGATGATAGCAAGGACTGAAGTGGAAAGGCACCTGGAAGACTACTCCTTAGGGTAGGGAATCGAACCGTATTGCAGGTCAAAAACCCGCGATTGACGGACGTTCTCGGGCCGCAGCCATAAATCATGTATAACAACCGGAGGGATAAGGCTGACGACCGACGGGCTCCGAATGGGCACGCGAGGCTTGTGCATGCGAACATTGAAGAACTCGAAAAAGCAACAACCGGCGCACCTCAAAAGATACTGCACTGTTGTGTGCCAGTCGCACGCGTTTTCTTTGACTTCGAATTCATCGTGATGGAAAATTGCGCTGCGTGATCGGGAAAACTATTTCTTTTTTCGAGAGGACAACTGCATGAAAAAGACAATGATGATTACGGTTCTTTCTGTGTGCCTATCCTTTGCCGCCGGTATCGCCCTGGCGGACAGGGTGCACGATTGGGCTGATCTGGAGAAGGCTCATGACCATGTGATGGAAGCCATGAAGGAAATGGATCGTGCCCGCGCCGCCAATCACTACGACATGGCCGGCCATGGTGCGAAAGCGGAAGAGCATCTTCGTGCTGCTGAACACGAATTGCACGAATCCATTGAAGCCGCCAAAATGAGATAACGGAAGTTGAGACTAATAATGAGTGCAGAAGGCGCGGGTTCAAGCTCGCGCCTTTTTCATATTCTGCTGACAACGTCTTACGCGAGCAGTGAAATCGGCAGATCTGAAAGGGCGGTCGAATCCGCGCCTTGGGCGAAAAGGCTTGTCGCGCCCGTGTTCCCGAGCGTTTGCAAAGCCCCACCATACGCTTGCTGGGCGGCGCTTGTATTGCCGGAGAAAAAATCCGTTGACGACAACTGCTGTCCGATTTGATTCAATTCCTGCATTATTTGGCTTTGTTCCGTGCTGGACGCGTGAGTGGTGAGGAGTAGAGCCGGAGACAGTGCGGTTGCTGAACTGCTGTTGGATGTTCGAGTAATCCTGTTTTGCCGCGGACAAATTTCCGGAGCTGAGATCGCTCGAGAGTTGCTGAAAGGCCTGTGCGACCGGATTGGCCGACGACGACGATGACGTGGCCGGAGTCGTGAAAGCTTGCTGCAGAGTGGCAAAGTCGGATTGAGCGGCGGAGAGGTTGCCGGAGGTCAGGTCTTGGCCTAGTTGACGAAATTGTGAATTGGCAAGCTGGAAAGACGGAGTGCTCGCCTGCTGGCTGTTGAGACTGTTGCCGAGTGCCGAGATGGACATTGAGACCCTCGCTTCTGAACGTGGAAAACGTTCCGCGGGAGAATCGTTGCACGCCCGTTTCCATTCTTTCGGCGAAGTCCGGCCTGCGTCTTTTCTGAAATTTACGCGAACTGGTGTCATCCCGCCACGCGCGAAAGAGCAAAAAATGCCGGGTTACTCTGAGGCAAAGCTTGCCCGTCGGGTGGAATTCGGAATTAGAGGAAAGTGATTTAGAGTGTTTATAATGTGACACTATTGGGGCAGTTTCCTGACTCTATCCGCTTTCGCTCTATCGAGCTATCAAACGACATCGGACATGGAACTCTCCATCGCTTTTGAAGCAGGCAAAGAGGGTCGAATCGTGTTAGCGTGCTGTTTGCCGCTGGCCGTGTGAGGAAAAGGGAAGGCATGCTCCCGGATCGCCAACTCGTTACCGAGCTCCTACAACAGTGGGGAAACGGCAGCAAGGAGGCTCTAGATGAGCTGATGCCCATCGTCTACGAGCAACTGCACAAACTCGCCTCGAACTGCCTGCGCTCGGAGCGGCCCAATCATACATTGCGGGCTACGGCATTAGTCCACGAAGCATATCTCCGGCTCGTCGATTCGGATGTCACGTTTCAAGATCGTGTGCATTTTTACGCGGTCTCGGCGCGTATGCTGCGGCGAATTCTTGTCGACCACGCCAAGAGCAAGAACCGGCAGAAGCGCGGAGGCGAGTTCGACAAGATTCCTCTCGACGACGCCATCTTGATCGGCCCCCAGGCCGATAAGGGAATCATTGAGCTGGACGACGCAATGAAGCGCCTTGCCATTCAGGATCAGCGCAAGAGCGATCTGATCGAGCTGCTGTTCTTCGGAGGTTTGACCTATGACGAAGCGGCAGCCGCTTTGAAAATTTCTCCCGCCACCGTGCATCGCGAACTCACGCTTGCCAAGGCGTGGCTTTACCGTGAATTGGGGCAAGGCACCGCGTAGCGAGGCGATCCATGGCAGCTCCTGCAGGAAACCGCTGGCAACAAGTCGAGGCGATTTTCTATGCAGCATTGGAGCGCCCACCGGCCGAGCGCGACGCGTTTTTGAATCAAGCCTGTGAGGGTGACGGCGCTCTGCGAAGAGAGGTGCGGTCGCTCCTCGATGCTTCGGGTAAAACCGCGGGCTTCCTTAAGGATCGGATCGAGGCGGCCGCGCACAAAATCGACGAAGACGAGAAGAGCGAAATTATCGGGCGCGAAGTCGGCCCCTATCGTTTGCTGAACGTGCTGGGGGAAGGCGGCATGGGTTGCGTTTATCTGGCTGAACGCGCCGACGCCGCTTACCGGCAGAAGGTCGCCATCAAGTTATTGCATGCAGGATTTGCGCAGACGCAGCGCATGCTTCTGCGCTTCGGGGCGGAGCGCCAGATTCTCGCCGATTTGAGTCATCCGAATATTGCACGCCTGCTCGATGGCGGGGTCGATAACGGCGTGCCATACCTTGTGATGGAGTATGTCGACGGCCTCTTCATCGACGACTATTGCAAGACCAACAAACTAGGAACGGAGGCACGGCTGCGCCTTTTTTGCACGGTTTGCGGAGCCGTCGAATACGCCCACAAGCATCTCGTTGTCCATCGCGATATTAAGCCGGGAAACATCATGGTCGGCTCCGATGGGGTGCCAAAGCTGCTCGATTTCGGAATCGCAAAACTGCTGACTCCTAATGGAATCGAACTCGCCCGGACTCGCACCGTCGATCGCATGATGACACCCGAGTATGCCAGCCCGGAGCAGGTGCGTGGCGAGAGCATTACCACTGCGACGGATGTTTACGCGCTCGGCGTGCTGCTCTATGAATTGCTCTCCGGGAGGAAGTTATTTCATCTGGAGACCACGAGCCCAATCGAAGTGGCGCGCGCCATCTGTGAGCAGACTCCAACTGCGCCCAGTGTGATCTGGAAATCGAGCCCGGAATCGGCTCCGCCCGATGCTGCCCGCAAGCTTGGCGCCGAACTCGACAACATTGTTCTTATGGCGATTCGCAAGGAGCCGGCACGCCGCTACGTTTCCGTCGGGCAGCTTTCCGATGATGTCAATGCGTTTCTTGGAGGCTATCCGGTACGCGCGCGCACGGATGCCTGGGGCTATCGTTCGGGCAAATTTATTCGGAGGCACAAAGCGGCGTTTCTTGCGGCCGTCGTGGTTGCGGTTGCGCTGGTGGTTTTTGGTATCGGGATGGGCCTGCTGGCGCGCAAAGCGCAGCGCGAACGGCTGGTCGCCGAACGCGAAGCGCAATTCCTGAACAGCATTTTTCAGGCGACGACTCCGGAACAGGCGCGCGGAAAACCAGTTTCCGGTCCCGACCTTCTCGACCAGGGAGTCAAGCGTGTCGACAGCGAGTTTTCGGGAGAGCCCGAATTGCAGGCGCGATTGCTCGACAATATCGGGCGCGCATATTCGAGCATGGGTCTCTATGCAAAATCGGAGGCGGTAACGCAGCGCGCCTACGACCTGCGGAGACAGACTCTCGGCGATGCCAATCTTGACACGGCCGATACTCTTTCCACCCTTGCGAATACCATCCGCCTGGAGTCAGATTACAAGCGAGCCGAACCGCTCTTCCGGAAGGTTCTGGCGGTCCGGCAAGCGAAACTCGATCCGGCGGATCCTCGAGTCGCGGAGAGCCTGTCGAGTCTGGGCGAGTGTTTGTATCTGGAGGATCAGAACCAGGAAGCGGAAACCCTGTTGCGGCGGGCCATCGACATCGAACGAACTCACAACCAAGAAGATGCACTCAGCGCCACGGAGAATTATCTCGCCCTCGTTCTCCAGCGAAAAGGAAGTTACAGTGAGGCCGCGCAATTGTTGCGCGAATCGGTGGCGATTACAAAAAAGACTCAGGGCGAGGACAGTCCCGAATACGCGAACAGCCTCCACAATCTGGCCGGGACGCTCATCGATGCGGGGGATCTCTCAAACGCCGAAACAGTCGACCGACAGGCGCTCGCGATTCGACGCAAGGTCAACGGGCCGCGGCATCCCGACCTCGGCTATCCCCTGAACAATCTCGGCTTCATTCTGCTGGAGCAAGGCGATTGGGCGGCGGCCGTGCCGTTGTTGAAAGAGAATTTCGAAGTGCGCGGCTGGCCAGAGCAAAAAAATGCAGGTACTGCCATCGGGCTCAACAACTGGGCCCGCATGCTTCAGGAGAAGGGCGACTACAAAGGGGCGGAACAGTCGTTTCAACAGGCGATTGCCATCTTCCAACAGCAGGGGCCCGACGAGTTGGGGTTTGGCAAAGATGCTGGCTAACCTCGGTGTCTTGCGTGCCGATGAGGGCAAATACGCTGAGTCTGAGCAACTCGAGCGGCAGGCTATCGCGATGTGCCAGAAACTCGGTGGCGACGAGAGCCCCGATTTGGCGTCATATCTGATGAACGTGGCACTCGTTCGATCGTTGCAACATGATCCGGCTGGCGCCGAGCCGTTGCTGAGGCGGACGCTCGAGATCCGGAAGAAAGAATTGTCCGCTGGGCACCCGGCGATTGTTTCCGCCGAAACACGGCTCGGCGAAGTGCTGACCGATGAAGGCAAGTTCGCGGAGTCGGAAACTCTACTGCGGGAGGCAGTCGCCGAGCTTCACGCCGTGCCTTTTCCTCTAACGGTGTGGCAGACCGCAGAGCCTGAGATTGCCCTTGGCATTGTGCTCGCTGACGAGGGCAAAAAAGCGGAGGGAGAAAAGTTGCTCCGCGATTTTGATTCGCGAATGAAGGAAGACCCCCGCGCCGCGCTGCGCCGCCAGATCATCGAACGTGCCGAACAGGCCAGGAAGCGCCTGGCTAGCAAGAGTTGACCGCTCCGCCCGTCTCGCCGCCTTTGATCTCGATTCCGATCATCACATGGTCAGGACAACGCGGAACTCCGCCTTGCCACTCATCATGCGGGCATACGCCTCCCCGGCTCTTTCGAGGGGATAGGTTTCGATCATGGGCCGAACGCCCGTCAAGGCGGCGAAATTCACGGTGTCTTCGGAATCGGCGGGCGTTCCCGCAGCCCATCCCTGAATCGTGCGACTGCCGTTAATGAGCTGGATCGGCGTCACCTCGATGGGATCGAAGGTCGCACCGACCACAACCAGGTCCCCAGGGATCGCGCCACTAAGTCGCAAAGCATTGTAGGTCGTGATGCCCGCGCAGAGCAGCGGCGCTGGGTGTCCCGCCTCGCGGGGTTCGAGGTTTTCCTCGGAGGATGGACGCCGTTATCCTCAAAGACGAAGTCGGTGGTCAAGAAGACGCACGACTTCCGCATAAACTGTCAAGAAATCGGCGCCAGTTTGCCGACGGCGTGAGGATCATGCTCTCACTTTGGCGCTTTAGATTCGCTCGGCGGACGGCGGCAAAGTCACGAAAAGATCGAGCACGTGCTCATTCAACGTGTCAGCCAGTTTGGTTGCGACCTCTGGCCGAACGCCGCCAATTAAATCAAATCCTATTTGCGTGTTTTGCAGGCATGGCATCTGCTGGAATAGTTCGAGCACCAACACTACCTTGCCATCGCTCGTCCGCCTTACGGCGAATTTACAATTACTCCGCTCCGTCTTTCCTGCCATAGAAAAGCCTGCTGGTTCAGTTGCCCTTTCTCGTTGAGGTGTTAATACCGGAACGTCTCCTTCTGGGACACGGAATATAACACAATGGCCGTCTATTCCTGAGTTCTTGAACCACTCTATCTCGAAAATGACTTGTGGAGCGTTGCCGCACGGGACGTTTCCGGTGGGTAGATCGCCCGGAGGACCGAAAGGAGGCAGGCGACTGACGGATTGATCTCTCGTGATAGGCGTCAACAAAGAAGAGAGTGATGCGGGTGGAGTTGTTGGACTTCGGTCCTCCAAGTGCGAACTTCCCAACCGAAAAAACCCTATCACCGCCCCTGAACCGTGGACATACCCTGCGAACTGTAGGCGCCTGAGGAAAACGGGGCAGACCGGTCCTGCTGCCGGGTGGCGGCTTTCGCTCTGTAAATCGCATACCATGTACCGCCAAGAAGAACCGCGGAGCAGAGACGCATGAGCGTATGCATCGCCGCAAAATAGCCCGCATATCCAGCCACGCCCAAAACCTCAAAAAGCAATTGACCGGATGAATAGATCCGGCGGACCTTCAGCGACCAACCCTTGCGCCAGCCGCGCAGGCTATCGAAATGCTCCTTGAGCGCGATCGACCGTTCCAAGTGCTCCTCGAGCCACATTCCACTGTGTTCGCTCCGAGAGGATTCCGGACGATCGATAAAGACATTCGGCATTGTGGGGGCCATGGGGAAACTCGGAAAAAGGTCCCTGAACAGATAGCTGCAAACCCCGCCACCGAGGGAAAGTTGCTACTCAGCGTTTGCACGCGGATATCCGCGAAGGTTGGCGCCCCTAACTCTCGGCGGATCAAGGGGCCAAGCGGCGGACGGTTGCGGTTAGATCGATCTGGGCAGCAGAATGCGCGACATAAATCTTGAATTCGCCGGGATTCACCGTCCAGCTATGTTTACCGACGTCATAGTAGTTAAGCCAGCGCGTAGAGATATTCAACGTGGGAGCGTATGGCTCCATCCATGCCGGCAACTTGTGGATTGGTGGAGTCGATCAGGAAGTACTCGTTCGGAGCATGGGCGCCGGTTCCATGGCCCAATCCGAAATGTCCGGCGGGCAAATTCAGCGGTTCAGAGGTGAAGATGCATCCCGGCCACGAACCTGCGGACCGCGGCCACAAAACAGGATCGAGCCCGAGCTTGCGGTACGTGGCAATCTGTGCCCGGATGAGTTTCGAATCCGGTGAAGTCTGGGTGGGATCGTAGCCGCCACTCATGTTGACCTCGATGTCGCCAAATCCATGCCTGGCAAGATGCTCCTTGAGAAGCGCCAGCGTTCCCGCGGCCGTCATGTCAGGCAGGAGGCGCATGTCAATTTTCGCGACGGCACGATGCGGCAGCACGGTCTTACCGCCCGGGCCGGTATAACCGGCGACCAAGCCTTCGATGTTGATGGTGGGCTTGGATTCGAGGAGCACGAGCGAATCGAGCCAGTTTGCATCGTGCACCCAATGTTCGACGCCGAGTTGCTGCTTGACCGTGGCTTCATTGCGGCGCGCGGCGGCCTCCTGGATCATCTTCATTTGTGCGGAGGTCAGCGGCTTTGCCTTATCAAAGAAGCCGGCCACGGCGGGCGTGTGTCCATCCGGCCCGACCAGCGTGTTCAACGCTTGCACGAGATGCCACGTTGGGCTGTCCACCTGTGCCTCGAGGCTGGAGTGAACGTCATGCTTGGGGCCTCGCCCCCAGCGCTCACCAGCCGAAACCAGTTCGAGTTCGACCACGCCCTTGGCCCCAAGCGATATCTGTACGCCTCCATCGGAGTCCTGACCAGCTTCAGGGATGAATACGCCCATGCACTTTTTCAACGCGGCGGTGATCTTGGGCTGATGGATGACCTCGGGAAAGTGGGTAGAGCCAATTTCCTCTTCGCCTTCACATACGAGCACGAGATTGACCGGCAGCTTTTTTCCCGCTGCCCGGAAGGCGTGAAGCGCGCCGAGGAAGGCTGTTTCAGGGCCCTTCTGATTCACAGCGCCGCGGCCGACGCAGATTTTGCCCAAGCCTTGTTTGTCGACGATGCGCGCTTCGAGCGGCGGCGATGACCACTCGGAAGGATCGAACTGCTTCACGTCATACATGAAATAGATGCCGACGGTAGTTGCCGCTCCGGCATCGAGAATGCCGAAGACTCCGGGCTTGCCCGAGGTCGGAATGATCTCAACATTTGCGAATCCAGCATCGCGAGCCAGTTGCGCCATATACTCGGGACCCTGCGGGTAGTTGCGGTTCTCGGCTGCGATCGAGGGTAGAGCGATCCAGTCTTGCAGGCGCTTGACGTTCTGGTCATGCAAGTTCGGGATCTGGCTCAGCACCGACTGCATGTCGGGATTGTCTCCGAAGTTGTCGGCAGAGAACGCGGAGATTGGCAGCGCGGCGAGTGCTGCGCCCGCGAGCGCTCCGTGGATGAACTCTCGACGACTGAAAGCACTATGAGATGAGTGAGTCAATGTATGCCCTGCGGCGGAACGAGACGAAGATTGGAGGCCGGCCTTAGATTTGGGAAGGCCAGCCGCACTTCATCGAACGGCCATCATACCAGTTGATAGAAGAGAGGCGAGAGATCAGGGCCAGAGATCACGGCGTGGCAAGTTCCTCTTCTGCTTCAGTTTCCAGATCGTCAAATCGCCGCCATTTGTAGAAGGCAACCGATGCGATCCAACTCAGCGCGAACAGGCCCACGATGAAGTATCCAAGGGTTCCGAAATTGCTGTTGAGCTTCGCGATCGCATCCCAGAACCACCCCTCGAGATGAAAGTGCTCGCCCAACAACCCAAGTGCCTCGATGCCTCCCACGACCAGCGCGACGATAACGGAGACGGAGGTGATCGTGATGTTGTAGTAGAGCTTGCGAATGGGCTTTACGAAGGCCCATCCATAAGCTCCTAACATGAGTATGTTGTCGGTGGTATCGATGAGCGACATCCCCGCGGCGAAAAGTACAGGGAAGACGAGGACGTTCCAAAACGAAAGGCCCTTGGCAGCTTCGGCCGCGGAAATACCCAACAGACCAACCTCGGTTGCGGTATCGAATCCGAGCCCAAACAAAAAGCCCAACGGATACATGTGCCAACTGCGGCTAATCATACGGAAGATCGGGCGGAACATTCGGGAGAGAATCCCGCGCCCAGCCAGCAAAATATTCAGATCTTCTTCCAGATACGGTTCGCCGCGACGCACTCTTGCAAACGCCCTATAGATTGATCGAAGGACAATCAGGTTGACAATGGCGATCGCAAATAGAAAAAACGCCGAGACCAGCGTGCCAATCGTAGATGCAATGCCTCGGATATTGTCCAGTCGATGTTGCAGTGCCATCGCCGCTCCCGCGATCGCCGCCGACCCGATGATAACCACGGTCGAATGCCCCAACGAGAACATGAACCCCACCGCCACCGGTCTCTTTCCGTCCTGCATCAATTTCCGCGTTACGTTATCGATGGCCGCGATGTGATCCGCGTCCACTGCATGGCGAAGACCAAAGCTATAAGCCAGAAGCGCGGTTCCCATGAGCACCGGGTAACGGTGGAAGGCGATGCTCGCCCAGGCCCACACGCCAAGATTAAAGACGAACAAGACGACGTAGATGGCCACGATGCGGCTGCGCAGGTGATCAGCCCCATCATCGAACAATGCGGTCAGCTTTGGGCGGCCGGATGAATTCACCCTCGCAAGCCGGTGTGCGTCGTCCCTCGAATTTCTAGTGCGGAATTGCATACGGTGTAAAACTCCGTGCGAACTGCACACCCACCACTTATTGCCGCAACGTTTTCTGCTTCAGCGACCGAAACTGTAACGTAAAGTGAATCGCGCCTGCACCGGTTCTACTGGGTGCATAACCCGTGTGAATGCCGCATTCGCAATCACAGCACTTGCAACCTGCTCCTGTCCTGCTAGCGTTGTTGGCGGCGTCGATGGCAGCCCCAGTCCGGCTGCTGGCGTGATTTGCGATACATAGGCGTAGTCAACGTCGTGATCACGGCGGTTGAACAGATTCAAAACTTCACCCCAAAGGCTCCAGTTTTTGTTGATCTTATAACTGCCCCCCAAGTTGACCAAGGCGGTTGAGGGTGAGGTATAAATAGCGTCGGACGTCAAAGGGCGCGGGCCAAAGTAGCGTAGGCGCAAACTCGCCGAGAAGCGTTTGTAATCCTGCAGTGCCGCGCCCGCTGCAACCACCCACCGAACTGCTTCGGGTACCTCCTTGCCATATGGATTTTGCAGGAAACTGCCGCGCCCGATCGGAAGCAGCCCAAAGCAACTCGAGTTTCTTGCGCAAAGCTGAGGACCCAGTGGGGTCGAGGTGTAAGACGTCGAATCGTCCGGGTCGTTCTGAGTGAAAATGGCGCGGGAGTCCGCAAAGTCAGCATCGAAAGCCAAATGTTCCGTGGGCGTGTAGTAGTTCCCAACTTCAATGCCGTAGCGGTTGCTGGACTGAACCGAGGCGCTCGTGCCTCCGGTGTCGCCATCCTGCAGCAGTTCGGAATTGCTGTGGAGATACCAGACTTCAACCGTGCTCTGCAGTTGTGGGACGGCCGCGGTGCGCACGCCGACTTCCGCGCCCTTGGTCTGGACGAGAAAGGGAATCTTAATGGGGTTTGGCGTGTTGTAGTAAGGATAGTCCGGCGAAACCGGCTCATAGAGCTGCGTGGAGCCACGCACATCGTTGGTGTGGTAACTGGCTCCGCCTTGTACATACAGCTCCGTATTGGCCCACGGGCCGAATATCAAACTTGCTTTGGGGCTGGGCAGGAATTTGGTGACCGATTGGTGCGTATTGGGATTGTAGTTGGCAGGGTAGGGATCGTTGGGATAGTTGGGGTTGGTCGGGTTCGTAAAGCTGGTGATGACACCTTTGCCTTCGTCGCCGCGCAGGGCGAGGATTGTGCGGAATTTGCTCGCCCACTGAATTTTACTTGTCACCCACGGACTTCCTATCGTCTCCGTAAATTTATTCAAGTCCGTGTCCGCGGGCAAAACCGCGATCTGATCGAGGGAGGAAGGTTCATCAAGGTAATTAGCTACATAGTCAGTTTTGCTCGTACGCACGCGATCTTCCGTCCGGAAAAGGCCGTTGTGGATCCAATCGTTGCGCAGCTGCATGCCGAAGGTGGTTTCCGTTTTACGGCAGAAGAAGTGGCCGAAAATCGTATGGCGTAGGTCGAACCCAGCCACCCAGCGCCTGTCCTGCTGTTCGAACTGGTCCCCGTTATAGGGGTCGACCAGGTAGTAGGTGAAATCGGACCACAGATTGAGATCGTAATAGAACCCGTAGGTCGAAATCGTGGTCTCGGAATTTTCACCCTTGCGATGCCATTCCGACTGCAAGCTATAACGATGTGAATGGCCTCCGTCCTCGGGGTTCAGCGTGCCAAAGAAACCGACGACGGGTATGGCCGTATAGGGGAGCTGATCGCTCGAGTTCCATCTCGCTCCGTCGTAAGCTCGGGCCGTGATGTTGAAACTATTATCGGCTCCGCCCTGGCTGTAGGTTACAAGACCGTTGAACTTGTAGAAATTGTCGGAATGCACCCACGGGCCGCCATCGTGATACGCCTCTCCGCCGTATAGCAAGTTGCCCTTGCCGAACTTTTGCGATACCCCGAAAACGAACCGCGCAAACTGGTACATGCCGCCATCGACCTGGAAGAAGTTCTGGGGCAGAGTCTTGTAATACACCACGTGGGCATTTCCCGCCGAGCCATAGTCGCCGACTTCGGCGTAGTAAGGACCTTTCTCGGCGTCCACCCGCTCCACAAACTCCGGGATGACGGTGTTCATGTCCGAGTAGCCTTCGCCGTGTGCGTGCGACGGCAGGTTCAGCGGCATATCGTCTAAGAAAATGGCGATATCCGTGCCATGGTCCAGATTGAAGCCGCGCAGAAAATATTGGTTGGCTTTGCCGCCGCCGGCGTGTTGCGTGATGATGAGACCGGGAAGCGTCTCCAAAATCTCTCCCGAGCGAAGAATGGGACGATTTTTGAGTTCCTCCGCGCCCACTGTGACCTGGCCGGCGGACTGGGCAATTCCGACAAGGTCGTCCTGCCGGCCCTGCACATTGATGGTGGTGTTCACGGCGCCCACATCCAAAGAGATGCGCAGCGGGGCCGCCGCCGCTGTGGTCCCTATGGTGACGGGGATTTCCTTGCTTTCAAAACCGGGATTTGATACCACGAGCCGATAATTACCGGCCGAAAGTCCAGAAATATTGAAGGAGCCGTTCGTGTCCGACCGGGCCGTTTTTTTTAGAGTACCGTTCGCGCTGCGAATCTTTACGGTAGCCCCGCCGATCACCGCGCCGGATGTGTCAATCACAGTTCCTGAGAGCTGAAGTGTATAGGTCTTATCGCCCGAGGCGCCTGGCGCCTTCTCTTGCGCGATCGTGGGCAGCGACGACAAAAGTATAAGCATTAAGAATAGCCCTGGAGTTCTGGCGGGGGCGCAGCCGAACCTCTCGCCGATCCGGCTTGTTGAAGCCTTTCCCATGTTACGTTATTCCCAGTCGTGCTACCACCAGGGTATAGCACAAAACGTATAATCATGCTACCGCTCTGGGTGGAATTGTAGAGTGATTGCCTCTTGATTAAGAAAGCCACTCGAATTTACCGGGCTTTCCTTTTTTCTGGTAACGGGCTTCCCAGTGGTTGCCCTAGCGGTGCGGGTGGTGGTGGGGAGACACGGTTTCCGGCGAACTCATCACAAGCCGTCCATGCTGTACGCCCTTGGTGCTGATGAGCCGGTCCGCCAGCCTTTGAACGTCTCTCGATTTACCCCGCAGCACCACGACCTCCAGGCAATTCTCGTGATCGAGATGCGCGTGCAGGGTAGAAATAACAATTGCGTGAGACTCATGCTGCAGATCGGTGAGCTTTTCCGGCAGCAGACGGGTGTGATGATCGTAAATGAGAGTGACCGTCCCGACCACAAGCGGATTCCCGGACACAATGGCCGAGCCGACGAGCCGGTCACGAATCAGGTCGCGAAACGCCTCCGAACGATTCTCATAACCCTGGTCCGCGATGAACGAATCGAACCGCCGCAGCAGCTCGGAATCGATCGACACCCCAATTCGGCTGAGTTCGCCCATGGATCACCTTCTTTCTGCTCCATCATGGCTAGCGTAGCACAAACGGTTGAAGGTGTAGCACCCCACGGCTTTCTTGCGCTAGCGCGTCGGCTTTAACGACTGAACGGAGCATCTCTCTCGCTCGCAGTCAAGCTCGCGGGGATCTCGCTCAACGATGGAGGGCGCCGATTGTGAACGTTTTTTCATCCGAAATTCACATTCGATTCAAGTTTCCGAACTGTCGCGCAAGTTAACGTTATGGGTTTCCTAAGGAGTGCTCTCGAATCGAACAGGTCCGAATGGCCTGTTCCCGTGTCCAACTTTCCCGTGAGATTCACTTTTTAGGTAGGCTCGCCATGAGAATTCTGGTTGTCGAAGATGAAGTCAAAACCGCCAAGTTCTTACAAAAAGGACTGGCGGAGGCCGGGTTTGTTGTCGACGTTGCTGTGGATGGATTGGATGGCCTATACCTGGCCCAAGAGTTGGAGTTCGATCTCGTCATCCTGGACGTTATGTTGCCCGGTATTGATGGCTGGCAGGTTCTCACTCGTTTGCGTCAGGAAGGACGGCGAGCACTGGTGCTTGTTCTCACCGCGCGCGATGCCGTTCACGAGCGGGTCCGGGGATTCGAACTGGGTGCGGACGACTATCTCGTAAAGCCGTTCGCCTTCTCCGAACTACTGGCGCGGGTGCGGTCCCTGCTGCGCCGCGGGCCAGCGCGAGCGCAAGAGACGCTCCGCCTGGGGGACCTGGAAATAGACTTGATGCGCCAGCGCGCCATGCGTGCCGGCCAAAAACTCGATCTGACCTCGAAAGAGTTTCTTCTCTTGACCCTCCTTGCGCGGCGCGCCGGCGAGGTACTGTCGAGGACGCTAATCGCCGAGTCCGTGTGGGATATGAACTTTGACAGCGACACTAACGTGGTCGATGTAAACGTGCGTCGCTTGCGCAGCAAAGTGGACGAACCCTTCCCGCTCAAGATGATTCATACCGTTCGGGGCGCCGGATATGTCCTGGAATGCGATCACTAGGGTGAAGCCGGTTTCACGTCTATGGGGCACTTTGGCGTTCCGGTTGACGGTCGGATACTCCATTGCCGGATTGTTTCTGGTGTTCTTCGCAACCGCCAGTCTTTATCTGGTGCTGCGTTCGGAACTGGACAAAAATACCGACCTCTTCCTCGCGGACAAGTTGCACGTCGTGCGGACGTTGCTGCGCGAGCGGCCGGACGATTGGGACGCATTGCGCGAAGAAATTGAGCTGGAATCGGCTGCCCGCAGGTATCAACAATTCTACATACGTCTGCTCGACGAACGGGGAGCGATACTGCTGAGCACGCCGGGGATGGCGGAGCGATTGGATCTTACGCAATTCGCAAATCAAGCTCAAACCAGCCATGGCAGCGCAATCTCGATGAAGGGCAGGCAAGGGCAGGCATTTCGCGTGACCGGCGCAGCGGCTGCCGTCGGTACCCAAGCCATTCAATCCGATACCATCCAGATCGCCATTGATGTTTCGCAGCAGGAAGAAATATTAGCGCGCTATCGGGTTTGGTTCTGGGTGATTCTGGCGGGGACACTGGTGATCTTTCCGGTGGTCGGGTACCAAATCGCACGCCATGGCATCCGCCCGGTCCAGGAGATAGCCACGACCGCCTGCCACATCAGTTCGACGAACCTGCGGGAGCGGATTCTGCCGGAAGGATATCCCTTCGAACTCGCTTCGCTGGCAGAAACCTTCAATCAAATGCTGGACCGGCTGGAAGAATCGTTTGAACGAATTTCCAGATTCTCTGCCGATATTGCGCACGACCTCCGCACACCGGTCAATAACATCCGCGGCGAAGCCGAGGTAGCCCTCGCACGCGCGCGAACGGTCGATGAATATCGCGATGTGCTCGCATCCTGCCTTGAGGAAGCCGTCCGCCTCTCGGATCTGATCGGAGATCTCCTGTTCCTCGCCCGCGCGGAGAGCCCCTTGACGCACTTGCGCCGTGAGAGCGCGGACATCGGCGAATTGCTCAATGGAGTGCGGGAATACTATGAAGCATCGGCGGCCGATGGTGGCATCACCCTTACCACGGATCTCGCTCCCCAACCGCTGATCGCAGAGATTGACCGCGCTCTCATGCAGCGAGCTGTGAGCAATCTTGTCTCGAATGCCGTTGCGCATACCCCGCCCGGCGGATCGATAGTACTGGGAGTTAATAAGGAAGCGACAAATCTTCATATTGAGGTTTCCGACACCGGAGTCGGCATTCCCCCGGAAGCGTTGCCGAGAGTATTTGACCGCTTTTTCCGCGTGGATACTTCGCGCTCGCAGAGTTCCGGCGGCACCGGCCTCGGATTAGCGATCGTACAAAGCATCATGGTGCTCCACGGGGGCGAGGTCCAAATCGCCAGCAATCCGGGTCGCGGCACCCGGGTGACACTCCGAATGCCAGTGGGTCGTTAGTCGCGGGTCGTCAGTCGTTAGCAAACAAACCCGCGAACAACGTCGATTTCCGAACGACCAGCGACGAACGACCAACGACCGCCTCCGCAAGATGACAAAAATGTAATCTTCGCGTCATCTTGCCGTCAGCCCTCCGCCGCGAACATGGGATCTCTGGCGTAAAGCCAGAAGGAGGAGCATGATGTCCCGAAAATCTAGCAATAAGTCTTGGCTGAAGTCCCTGCGACCGCTCGCCGTTCTGGCGCTGGCGGTAGGGCTGAGCGTTCTGGCGCTCGCACAGTCACAGGAGTTCCCGACCTACACGCCCGGCGAGGACCAGAACGCGACCACCGGCCCGACCTTTACCGCACCCTTGTCTGATCCGTGGGTCGTCAGCGATGGCACGATCATTACCCCTGCCGGCACCCAGGTCTACCTGAGCATTAGGACCCGAGCCAAGGCCGTCGCACTCAATCCCACGGGCAACGGAACTGCCGCAGTCCTTCAAATGGGCGCCCCGCAGTCTGTCTCGATCTTCTGCGTCGCCACCGCCGGCTGCGCTGCCGGAGCCTACACGCAAGGCCAAGTCATGCAGAACTACATTCCGTCCGCTACCAACAGCGGCAGCTCCATGGGTATCACCTATACGCCCAATGGCCAGTACCTGCTCTTCAGCCAGGACGGCGACTACGGCCCAGCCTACGTTGCCATCGCAAGCGTCAACTCGACCGGCTTGCTCTCGAATTACGCTGAGGTCAGCGTTCCGCTCGACGTCAACGGCGGCGGCTATCTGACCAACGTTACCTGCTATCCATGGGTCGCTCCGTATAACACGGCCAAGGCACCACCGTCCGGCAGCCCTCCGGGGACTACCGGCAGCGCTGAAATTCCCTGCGGCCAGACCGTCTCGCTTGTCTCCGATGGTGCGCCGACTTCCTATCCGATGGGCATCGCGGTCACGCCCAATGGCAATACTGCTTACGTGGTGCTGGATAACAACGACACGATCACCCGCATCAACCTGACCGGAACCCCGGTGGAAGGTCCGGAACTCCGCGTCGGTCAGGTCCCGAACAACATCGTGATCAACAGCGCGGGTACTTACGCTTACGTCGCCAATGAGGCTGGAAAGGTTCCTACCGCGAATAGCTTTCAGGAGTATTCGAACGGCACGCCGGTTGTCGCTGTCTATCCGACTGGCGCGACGAGCGAAGGCACCATTTCCGTGGTAAACCTCTCCACGTTCAAAGTCGCGAAGACCATCACGGTCGGGCTGCACCCGACGGGTATGGCTTTCTGGACGAGTGGGTCGACCACCTACCTGTTGGTGACCAATGCCTATGACGACACGATCTCGGTGATCAACACGAACACCAATACGGTGTCGTCGACGATTGCGCTTGATGCCTTCATGGGGGGGCTTGGGGTGGTAGTGCCCGACAAGCTGGTCACGGGCGTTGGACCAAACGCGATCGCCGTCGATAATTCGAACAACGCCTACGTGGCGCTTTACAATGCCAATGCGGTTGCGGTAATTGACCTGAACACCGAAGTTGTTTCGGGCCTGATCCCGACCGGCTATGCGCCGAGTTCGGTCGTGTTCGACTCGACGGACGGTGAGCTGCTGGTTGCCAATGACAAGGGTCTCGGCACCGACGGCTACGGAGTAGAGCCTCCTCCGCAGAACACGTTCGAAAATTCCTACGCTAAAGAATTCGGCGCGGTCTACTTTAACACCCACCAGGACCTCGGAACGGTGAGCATCATTCCCTTAGCCGGTCTGAATCTCTCGGCGATGACGACACAGGTTCTATACAACAACCACTGGGATCTCACAAAAAATATCAAGTCTGCTTCCGGTGGCAGCCCGAAGGCGTCCCCGGTCGCGATCCCGGCTAACATCGGTTCACCATCGCTGATCAAGCATGTGTTCCTGATCATCCGTGAAAACCGCACCTACGATCAAATCCTGGGCGACGTGGCTGCCGGAAACGGCGACGCCTCCCTGGCAACGTTCGGCATCGACTCGAGCTACTCACCTTATCCTGTCGTAACACCCAACGCGCACGCAATCGTGCAGCGCTTCCCGCTGCTGGACAACTACTACAACCCGAGCCGCCAGTCGGCGGACGGTCATAACTGGATCACGCAAGCTATGGCTCCTTACTCCGACGACGTCCAGTCGCCGGACTGGCTGCGCGACTATCCCTCGAACGGCGGCGAGGCGCTTGCTTACCAGAAGGCCGGCCACCTGTGGGATCAGGCTGCCAAGTACAAAGTCTCATTCAAGAACTACGGCGAGTACATCGAGTACAACTTGTTCAACCAGCCGAACGGCTCGAACGCCGAGCCGCTGTGGATCGACTTCTACAACGACATAACGTGTTACGAGGCTGGCAACGAGCCCCAGCTTTACAACTACAACACAGTCTCCTCGTATTCCCCACTCCCCAACCTGATTAACAACACGTACCAGATCTACCCACAATTCGACCTGGGCATCCCCGACCAGTTCCGCTTCGATATCTGGAATGAAGACTTCCAGAACGACGTTGCGAAAGGTACCGTGCCCCAGTTGGAGATGATGTGGATCAGTTCCGACCACACCGGCGGTCCGCCAAACGCGGTAGCCATGCAGGCCGACAACGACTTGGCGCTGGGCCGCTTTGTCGCGGCGATCACCAACAGCCCGATTTGGTCTTCGTCGGCGATCTTCGTCACCGAAGACGACGCGCAGACCGGCGTCGACCACGTCGACGGTCACCGCAGCCCTGGATATGTGATCAGCCCCTACGTCATCCAGAGCACGGGTGGTTCGACCTACGTTGACAGCACCTTCTACACGCAGGTCAACATGACTCGCACGATTGAGCAGATTCTCGGCATTCCGCCGATGAATCAGAACGACCTCGTCGCCTCGCCGATGAGCACGCTCTTCCTCGATAATCCACCCGCGGACAACTTCCTGCCGTGGACGCCTGTGGCAGCGGGAGTACCGCTGACCTATGGTGTTAACCAAAGCCCAACTCAGACCTTGCCTCCCTCATGTTCTGATGCGGTCAAGAAAGCTCAACAAACCAAGGCTCAGTCGACCAGGAGAGAGAGCCCTGCGGTTCAGGCTCTGCGGGCTGGCTGGATGGCAAAGAAGACCGAGCTCTTCGCTGGCAAGTACCAAAAGCCAGACTCCGAGGACCCGGACACCGTGAACCACCTGAACTGGTACGAATCGACCGGCTTTACGCGGCCCTATCCCGGAGAGGCAACCGTTCGCCCAGCGAGCGAGTTTAATCGTCCGGCACCGACCAAGGTTGACGACGACGACTAAAACACAGTTTGACTGAACAGCCCTCTCCCCGATGAGTGGGGAGAGGGTTTTTTATTGTCATCTGGATGCTGGTTAACCGCGATCGCGACCATCGAGTGCAGGGAGTGAGAGAAGTCAGCGCTGGTTTGTCGGGTTAGGCGGCAGATGCTCATGCAACATGAAGCCTGACGGCCATTGAATGAAGTCGCATCGCCGTGTCAGGTGACACGGTTTCGTGGCTTCTTCAACTCTGCCGCTTCCGGGAGCGACCTTGCACAGTCTAGATCCGTTTGATGGTCGCGAACCATGCCGGCGCGCCGCGGTCGTCGTGGAATCTCGTCTGAATCCGATCCACTTCGATAGCGGCGATATTCCATATATTTCGGGAGTTGAACGCTGCTCTCAGCTCTTCCTCGCTGATTGGGTGCGGCCCAGTATCGGGACCATTGTCACTGAAGCATAAAAGATACAGGGTTCCGCCGTGCTCGGTAACCGACGCTAGACTTGCCACATATCTGGGGCGCTCGTCGCCGTCGAACGTGTGGAACAGGCCGCAGTCAAGTACCGTATCAAACCTGCGCATCAAACGCTCCAACTGGAATGCGTCAGCCGCGGCGAACTCAACCTTGATCCCGCGAGAGGCGGCCTTTTCGCGGGCGATCGACAGTGCCGTCTCAGCCACGTCAACGCCGAGAACGGATAATCCCAGCGCGGCGATGTGAAGGGCGTTCTCGCCGGTCCCGCAGCCCGCATCGAGCACTGCTCCGGAGAATCCGCCTTCGGATGCCAAGCGCACGATTGCTGGCTGCGGCCGGCCGATATCCCAAGGGGCAGGCCCATCGCGGTACGACGCATCCCAAGGCAGCCCTGTCATCCGCTCATGACTGGTTGGATGCCGGCCACCATTCAGATCATTACCAGGCTTTTCTAGTCGTTCCGACACCTTTGTCCCTCCGCGCAACTCGCCTTGCCACCCGATCGTAGCACGCATATTTGAAGGACAAATCTCCTCGCACGGTGCTTCCAATGTGAGAGAGTGATGCAGAAACCGCAGTGCTTCTTGCCAATATCGCCGAAGTTTGACTTGTTCTTCCAACTCTCCCTAACATGATTGGTTCACTACGAGGAAGAGATGGGAATACTCCAGCTAGAAAAAAGAGCATTCGCGCGAATGCTAACCGTATTGCTCTTGTTTGCTGCTTCAGCCAGCAGCGTACGCGCCCAGTCTGTGCCCTCGGTGGTCGTGAACTGGAACAAGAAATTTGCGATTCGCACGACGCCGACATTGCAGGTCGTGGTCAATCCCATGCTGCGGCGGGGATCGCCCATTCACGATGCGTCGTTCGCCGCGCTAGCAAAGCTCGGGTGCGACGATGCGCGCTACGCGTTCTGGTTCCCGTACCCCAAAATGGCAGTTGCCGAATTGCGGGCTCCTGCAGGGAACCAGACCTTCTGGGATTTTCAGTACATGGATCCGCTGGTCGAGGACTTTGTGAAGGCGAGCGACGGGCGGCCTGTAGTCTGGAGCTTCAGTACGATTCCGCAGTGGATGTTTACGACCGCGCAACCTGTCCTATATCCGGACGATCCCAATCAGGTCGACTGGGATTACACACAAGGCACGCAATTACGCGATGTGCAGGAGCTCGCAGACTACTACGGACGGCTCGCGAGTTGGTATACGCAGGGCGGGTTCACCGACGAATTAGGCAAGTATCATGCGTCGGGCCACCACTACGACATGCGCTATTGGGAAATCTTTAATGAGGTCGATTCAGAGCACGAGCCCACGCCACAACAATATGTGGAACGCTACGACGCGATTGTGGAGGCCGTGCGCAAAGTTGTTCCAGCGATGAAATTCGTTGGGTTGTCGCTCTCCTATCCCGCGGGCGGCCAGAAGATGTTCGAGTATTTTCTGAACCCGGCGAATCATAAACCGGGCATCTCGCTGGATTACATTTCTTTCCATGTTTACGCGGCCCCGGGCTCGGACCAGACCCTCGATCATTGGCAGTTCACCTTTTCGGATCGACTGAGCGAGTTTGTTGCGGAGGCGCGCTACATCGCGCAAATTCGCGACCGGCTCTCGCCGGCGACAAAGATCATGGTGAATGAGGCGGGCTCGATTCTCTCGGGAGATATGGTGCAGGGCGAATCCAACCATGTGGAGAAACCAATTCCTCCGGCGTATTGGAATCTAAGCGCCACTCTTTACGCGAACCTCTATGTAGAAATGGCCCGGCTGGGAGTGGATGTACTCGGTGAATCACAGTTGGTGGGATTTCCAAGCCAGTTCCCGAGCGTAAGCATGGTGGATTGGACGACCGGCGCGCCGAATGCGCGCTTCACCGTTCTCGAACTGCTGAAGAATAATCTCGCGCCCGGAGACGAGTTTGCCGATACCGAAGTCGTGCCTAATGGCGTGCCGGCGGATGCAGACGCGGTCAACGTGCAGGTCTTTATTGCGAATGGCCACCGGAAGATGATCATGATCAATCCGCGGAACCGGGAGATTCCAATTGACTTGCCGAAAGAGTGGGCGGGCGCCAGTGTGCAGACGATCGGTAGCGCTTCGCCCGAGCTTGTGAAACAGGATATTCCGCAGGCGAGGTTCCGGATGCCGGCATTCTCCGTGTCTATTCTCACGTCGAAGGAATGAAACGTACTTTGTCCCACTAAGTGACTACTGGGCATCCACCACGCAACGGAATCCAATCGTTCCTGATCGGTCGATGCTCGGAGCCATCAACAGATATTTGCCGTGTTCCGAAAGCTTGTACGCCTGCGGAAAATACCATCGCGAGCCTTGTGGCTGATAGTGGCTGCCACCGCGCAAGGCAGCAGCGCGTGTGTGGTCGTCGATGAATTCGTCGGTCCATTGCCAGACATTGCCGACCAAGTCCATCACGCCGAATGGGCTTGCGCCTTGCGGATGAGCATTCACATCGCTGGCCGGCTCCAGGTCGCGGCCGCGATCCGCCAATGGAACCGCCATCGGAGTCCAATCGTTGCCCCAGGGATACACACGGCCGTCGGTACCTTGCGCGGCATATTGCCACTCCCACTCGTGTGGTAGGCGCTTTCCCGCCCACTGGGCATAGGCTCGCGCATCTTCCAGTGAGACCCAGGTTACCGGCTTGTTCGCCCAACCCTTTGGATAGTCTTGCCCGCTCCAATCTTTCAGGAAATTGTGATCATCGGCCGGGTGATAGTGTGTGGCATCGAGGAACGTTTTGAATTCGACATTCGTGACCGGATAAGTATCCATCCAGAAAGACTTGATGTGCATCGCTGCATCGTGAAAGCGGCGTGCTGAAGGCTCCCACGGATACTGGAAGTCGACACCTTCATCGTTCATGCCCTCGATCTCAATACCATTAACGCGGAAGATGAAGTCGCCCTCCGGGATAAGCATCATGCCGATTGGTGATGAAGAGAGGGTCTTAGTCGCGGGTATCTCAACTATGTGCTGAGGCAGAGCAACCCATTGGCTGGAGAAAGCCGCGAGCGGCCTCTCCGCCAGGGCGTGCATGGTTTGAAGAAGGTTGCCGAGTTTGCTGTCCGGTGAAGATATTTCCAGAATCGCGCCGTAACCGCTAGGCTCCAAATCGAAGCTCAGCAGGGAAGCATCGCTTTCTTTCGCGGGCACAATCTCGACGCCATGCCAAAGGTCGAAATAGCGCGCCCCTGCTTTGTAAGGCAGCGAGAGTTGCGGGCCTGAGACGGGATAGTGATTGCGGTTGACGATCGTCCAGAGCGTTGATTGCTCGCCCGGCCAGCGGCTGGCAAAGACTCCGAACTGCTGCATGTAAACGTTTGGCTCCCAGCCTGGGCGGATGAGCAATGAGGAATAGGCGCGCTCGATCTTCACGACGCGGCGAAGCGCTTCGGCATCGCGCGGAGTTATCTGGTTCCAGATGCCCCAGATGTTTTCCCAGCTTTCAAAACCTGTACCGTTGAAAAATGCGAATTGGAGATCATCGGCGTGATCGTGCGCCCAGCGATCGGAAACGTGCACCATGTGGCGGGGCTCGAGCCATTTGTAAGTGCTGACCGTGGGCGCAAAATCATATTTCCAGTATCCCCACGACAGGTTGTTATAAGCCAGCATTTCATTGGAGCCGAAACCAAGCTCTGGCTCAAGTGCGAGCGGGTGTCCAATGCCGTCGGATGCGGTGCGGAAGACTCTTGCCATACCTTCGAGGGTGTCGCCGTTGATTCCATCCGCGCCAATCTCGGCAAGATAGCGAGAAGTCGCGATCCAATTCGGAACCCCCTCATTGTGAGTGCCCTGATCCCACATCATCACCGGGAATAGAACCCGCACGCCGCGACGATGAAATTGCTCAACGGTCTTCTTCATCTCCGCAATCCCGCCAGGGAGATCGCGAAAAAGATCGTATTGGTTGCGGGCGTCGACGCCGAGATTGGGATATGTCGGCCAGAGCAGCACGCTGTCGATGCCGCCGTAACGCCTCTCCAGATCGGCGAGGTAGCGATCAACCGTGTATTGGCGCGAGGTGGGATCGTAGAACAAGCGATCCTGCGTCATCATTTGCGGCTGCACGAAACTGGTCTGCGTCCATAACAGCTCCGGCCTGCCGTACTCGGATCCGTCGTAGCCAATGCGTAGAAGATGCTCCGCGCGCCAGTGCACAATGTCCTTCAGCCATTCCGCGATGTCGGACCTTGTGCAGGTCGCCGCGCGGGCACTGTCCCAGTCGGGAACCGACTGGCAAGCCGGCGGTGGGATTTGTTCGGAGTGTGGAGAATTGGCAGCGTCCTGAGCAAGGATTGACGGCAACGCTAGTATGAATAGCAACAGCCCAACCACGATTGCTGAAATGCGTTTCATGAATCATTCTCTTTGTTGACTGAATTTATTGGTTTGGATAAAACGCCGATCAATAGGCGAAACTATCGAGTGGCGTGAATGGCGCCGGTAACGTCCTGTCGCCCCAATCCGGAGGAAATTGTTTTCAGCAACTTCCCATCTGCCGCATCGCCACTTAACTCCCAGATCATGATGCCTTGCAAACCGCGGTCCTTGGCGTACTTGACCTTGGCGGCAATGGAGAGTTCGTCATCGTAAGTCCAAAAGGTAGTACCATCGAACAACCAAGGTGCTTGAGACTGTTCGTCACGGTAAACAGGGAACTTGCCTGTAAGTGGGGCAATGACGCCATAAGTCGCGTCATTGCGCACAGGCTCGCCAAGTTGAAAGAGCCCGTGATTGGTGGGTACAACTTGATTCCACGAATAGCCGTAGAAGGGAAGTCCCATCAGCATATGCGAAGTCGGCACGCCGGCCTGCATATAATTCGCAATCGTTGCGTCCACATCGCCGTCAGTTTCGGGATCGCCGGCCACGTGGTAGAGAGGCGCAACCAGTCCGGTTTTGTTGCTCCATGGCCCCGCATAATCGTAGTTCATGATTCCGACCTGATCCGCATAAAACGCAACCGCAGCCATATCGAGATGTTGAAACGAATTACGCGTCGTGCCCATGGCGACGGTCAGCAGATGGTTCGGTCCCGTTGCATCCAACTGGCGGCGGAACTCGGCCAATAGCGCGACAAAATTGAGTCTGTCCGCCACTTCCGGATACTCCCAGTCGACGTCGATGCCGTCGAAGAGACCGGTAGCGTTGATTCCGTCTGCAACTTTGCCTTGAATGAATTGCTGGACGCAGGAGGTAACGAAAGCGGCGCGATTGTCGGGCTGTGCAGCTTTCACAAAAACGTCAGGAGTGCCCTCGATCGAGATCAACACTTTCAGCCGTGGGTAAAGGCGCTTGAGCTCCTGTAACTGGTGAAAATTTCCACGCAACGGCATCGTGGGACTGTCGGCCGTGCCGTCGACGCTGTTCTCCGCCGAGAATGAATAGGTCAGGTCCGAATTCGGGTCCGCTACGACGCAGCGGCCGTCGCGAATATTTGCCTGCGAATAGTTGATCTGATCAAGTACAGAAATCGTACCGAGCGACACGAGATCCTTGAGGAAGAACTGCCGCTCCATGGAATTCCCGCGGAAGTAGCCGACAACGATCTGCCGAGGCGCAGCCACGGAGGCTGGCTTTGGCTGAGCGGAGGATAAGCGCGAAGCAATGGCAACACAAGATAAAAGAAATAAGACGAATATGACACGCATATCATCTGTGCGCGCCACTTTACTTCGCACCATTTCCCGGGCCTCCTACGAAATATATGCGCGGAATCCGCTCTTCGGCCTTGGGCAAGGGCGGAAACGGCGCGTGTGGTTCCCTCTGATACCAGTAAGCAACCGAGTAGAAATTATCGGAGCGATGGTTGGCGTGCCCATGCTCGATCGTCGCCTTCAGACTCTTCGTAAATGGGATGGGCGAATCCAAATGGAATCGATAGACGGAAGAACGGCTGCCCGCGAGTTCCGGCCCCTTGACAGGAGCTCCGTATAATCCATAAGAGAAAGCATGGTCGCCGAAGTCCCAGGCGCCAAGGAAATAATCTTCCGATCCGGTGCCGTTGATGCTGGGAAGTTTTTCGCCGTCGATGAAGAACATATCGTCGCCCTCGCCCCACCATCCGTCTTGATTCTGCAGAACGGACATGGTCACGCCAACGAAATGTCCCTGCCCGGTTGCCTCCAGCCACACGTAGTTACTCGTCCCCTCGAGATTCTTCGCTGCCGTAATAGTACTCGTATCGTTGGTCTGCCAGTCATTCGTCCATCCCCTGGCAGGGGCCGCCTGACGGTATTCAGCGTGGAAATACGGAGTATCGGAAGGCAGGTCTTTATTCAACGTCTGATAATCGATGTTGAAGTAAAATGCATCGACGCTTTCGCTCCCCTCGTTTGTGATAGTAACTCGCGCTCTCTTGTGGAACGGCATCGGGAAAAAACAGTTCAGCGCTCTATCGGGAGCCACGGATAGCGGAACAGATTCAAAATGAAAGTACTCGCCAAGGCCGAGCCCAAAAAAATCGCCAACCGGTGCTTCCACGCTGGGCGAAGTTTCATCATCCCAAAATGTGCGCAGGACGAGCTTCTTGAGGTGATACTGCTCCGCCGATGCAATCGTGATCCAAATATGCGTGATCTTCCCGGGTCCGCGCGCATTCAGCAAGGTGATGGTCTGTCCTGGGGCAATCTTCACGAAATCGTCGTTGCCGCCGGTGCGGTCGTAACTTGACGCCCTCTTCTGAACATAATCACGGGGTAGATAAAGAGTCGACAGTTGCTCGTTCCAGTCGCTGGCGCTCTGCGTCCATGCGCACGAATACAACAACAAAGCGATAGTAAGACTGACTGCGGGCTTGCGAAAGGAGGATGCCGCCATTAGAGTCACCGCGAGAGACGTGCAATGTAGACAGCAAAAGGATCTAGCGCCATCTTGCCGTCCGCCCCAAAGGATGACGCGCCCTGCGTGGTCAATAGCGTCGTGGATTTGGCTGATCCAAAACCCACGCCTGAAAGATCGAGACCGACATGCTGCTCTTTATTTGACATATTAAGGACTACAAGGACCGCCTGATTGTGGTAACGACGCAGATACGAAAGCACATCGAGATTGTCCTGATCCAAAGCCACGTAATCTCCGTCCAACAAGGCCGGTTCACGGTGCCGCAGCGCCAACAACCGTTTGTAGAACTGCAATACAGACTCAGGATCCTTCAATTCGCTGGCGACATTGTGCGTTTTGTAGCTTCCAGGAACCGGCAACCAGGGCTTGAACTGGCTAAAGCCGGCATTTGGCGAGTTGTCCCACTGCATCGGTGTACGTTCACCGTCCCGCCCCTTTTCTTTCGGCCATCCGGCGATGCCGATCGGATCCTTCACGTCCTCTTTCCGGACGGGATCGTTGTTTTCCATGCCCAGTTCTTCGCCATAGTACATAATCGGCGTGCCGCGAAGAGTTAAGTACATTCCGGCCATGACCTTTGCGATCTGGTCGTTATGGATGCCATCGCCATAGCGGTTGTAGGAGCGCGTCATGTCATGATTGCCAATAACATAGACAGGCCACCCACCGGTCGACTCGGCGTTCGCGATCTGCGTTCGAAATTCTTTCGGCGAGAGCTTATTCACCTCGCAAAACATGAAGTCCATCGGCATCTGGATTTCGTCATTGTGCGTGCCGTAATACTCCTTGAGTTCCTCGCGGTTATCGGTATAGGTCTCGCCGACCAAAACCGCGTCGTACTCATCGGCTACCTTGCGTAGGCGCTTCAGTTCGGTATGGACCTCGGGTAACTTATCGTTGTACTTATTCTCCATGTTAGGATCGCCGAGGTCATTGGTACCTTCACGAACTGGATTGTCGTGGAGTTGTGGGTCTTCGAACAGTAAGTCGACGGCATCGAGTCGGAATCCCGAGACGCCGCGCTTGTACCAGAAGCGCGTGACATCGAACATGGCCTTTTCAACAGCGGGATTGCGCCAATTGAGATCGGGCTGGCCGACGGCAAAAAAGTGGTAATAATACTGGCCTGTTTTAGGATCGAATTGCCATGCAGAACCCCCAAAGCCGGAGATCCAGTTGTTGGGCGGCGCACCCGGCGCTTTGCCGTCGCGCCAGATATACCAATCGCGATGAGCCGAAGTGCGTGACGATGCCGAATCGACAAACCACTTATGCTGCGGCGACGTATGGTTGAGCACGAAATCCATGATGATTCGGATGTTGTGTCGCTTGGCGTCTTTTGCCAGACGGTCGAAGTCTTGCAGCGTTCCGTACATCGGATCAATGTTCTCGTAGTCGGAAACATCGTACCCAAAATCAACTTGCGGAGACGGATAACATGGCGTAATCCAAATCGCATCGACGCCCAGATCTTTAAGGTAATCTAAGTGACTATCGATTCCCTTGAGATCACCAATGCCATCATTATCGCTGTCGGCGAAGCTCCGCGGATATATCTCGTAAAAGACGGAGTGTTTCCACCACTCGGGTCTGGCCGGGTCAGGTGGCTGCTTCTGTGCGAAGGAGGCACTTGCCAGCACGCTTACAATGACAACGACAAGGCTAACTTTACTAAGAAGTCCAAACATGCGAACGCCCCGATTCGATCGATCCCATCATCTCTTTGACAAATGACTCTTCGAAAAATGGAACACCACTGCAGCCTGTGAGTACTCCGCTACATTAGCCGGAAATGTAGGAAATGTAACGCGGACCTTGGCAGCTCCGGTGCTTGTTTGTTCCAGTTGGCCACCATCAACCGATGAGAGTTGGCGGGAATCTGAAATAAACAATTCATACTTGTCTCCGGATCGTCCCGCAAGTTGTACGGTCAACGTGTCTCGCGACGCGGACCACAACTCGGAGGTGATGCGCAACCCCGTGCTCGTGGCTCCCAGCGCCGGCAGTGTAGGTGTCCAGCCAAACTCGAAATCGCTCTCCATCTCAATCTCAACTTCCGATTCGCTATTTGAAACTGGAACATTCACGCTTACATGCTGATCTGTATTGGTTGTTTCCAAATGAAACAATGCCTCCCGCCCATTGAGCCTAACGTGCGTAATCCGGGCACGGAGGCTAACGGCGGGAGAGAACTCCAACGTGCATTGCTTCGAACCGTTAGAACGAACGTGGAGCCTTAGCTTATCCGGCATCCTCTGATAGCTAACGCTGACTGTATCGGCACCAATTTGGAGATTGTCGATGGAAAATGCATTCCATTCCGCTGGTATGTGGGGTGCGAAGGTCAGATGACAATCTATCGCATCCGTCTTTAGTCCCATCAGCCCGCGTAGCAGCGGGCTCACCACCATGGCTGCCGACCAGACCTGTTGCGGAGATCCCGTTGAGAGGGTTTGGTTGTAGTCGCCCGACAAAGTCTCGGCCACATGACCAAGAGAACCGTCGAATGCCAGCAATGCGTTGGCGCGTAAGTTTGCATACGCCGGAAGAGGACGGTGATAGGCATATTCCGCAACCGCCGCCCAACCGGTGAACAATGGCCAGACTGTTCCGAAATGATATCCGGAAGGGTCGTATTTCGGGTCCTGCGAAGAGATAATCCGCATGCCCCAATCGGTTTCATGCTCGGGTTGCGCGAGCTTTGCAATCATCTCCTGCGCGTGCTCATCATCTAAGAGATGAAACCACATTGGCACTGTCGTAAGAACACTTGGCACATCGACACGGGCGCCGTTCGAATCTAAAGCATAGGCATAAATCAGTTGGTCCGGGGACCAAAAGATGTTATCTAACAGCAAACGCTGACGGTCGGCAGTCCTTCCAAGATCGAGAGAGACTTCCTCTTTTCCTATAAGAAGCGCCATGTGCGAGAGCGCACGGGTGGCTTCGACTCCCAAGCTAGCCTGATACATCTCCGTCTGAACCTGGCGTAAAGGACCTCCCTCGACCCAACCGTGGCCTGCTCCAGCATTTTGGGCAAATCCTTGGGCGTCAAATGTGGATCGTAAGAATTCATAGGCCTTCCACAAGCTCTCCCATTTGTCTCGCGCAAAGTCTACATCGCCGCTCCATGTGACATAGTCGTCTGTCGCAATGATAAAGAGAGGAGTCGCGTCGGCGGAAGCGTAGGCGAACGGGATCTTAAACCAGTCAATGAAGTTGGCGCTCTGAGAAATCTCGTGCGCTATTTTGCCATCGGCCCGCTGGTATTTCGAAAGAAAGTCCAGCGCGCTGCGAACGTGAGAAGTATCCCCGACCGCGTTCAGGGCAAAAGAAGTCCACTCGGCGTCCCGGCCAAAGAACCACGCAAAGCCGGGCCGGTAGTCGCCCTGTGAAGTATCGAAGCCGGCAACCAATCCTTCTCCAAGGAATGGATTGTGGACAACTCCTTGCAGCATATTCACCTTCGCCCAGTTATACGCGCTCTCAAGTCGCTCATCGGGCAAATGAAGGTTCGCCGTGTGCGCTAGATAATCGATGTAATAACTCGACGACTCTCGCAGCAACGATGGATAAGCGTTGATTAAGTGTTGATAAACACGGCTAAGTTCGAGTCTCCCAGTAAACGAAGCGGCAATCGCGATGACCTGTGTTTCCTTCCCCTTGGCGATAGGCCGCAGGAGAAACGAATCGTCAGTTGAGGAGAAATAGTTTGTGGTGTATTCTTCGGCGCCCTTAGCCGCGGTGGGAGATCCGATCACAGCCTCGAACTTGCCGGTGTCGTCCGTGAAATGGAAGCCATGGAGCAAAGAATCCCACTCCGCCATCGAGTCTTGGATGTGTCCGGGCCATTCGAGTTGAAAATCCCGATGGAAGACTGCCTCCACTTGCAAAGGGTCGTGGGTCTGAACTTCCAATGCGATAACAGCACCCGATTCGTGCACCGGAACGAACAATGTCTCTCGAACTGAGAACCCATCGCTGGCATAGACGATGGTCGTCGATTCTGGCCGCACGATCACAGTCCGAGCAAGCGAATCGGCAGGGATGACCACCCCTTCCACATGGAACAGCAAGTGAAAATCGTTCAGGATCTTGAGGGGGTAAACCCAGGCTTCAACGGTTCCCTGCTCGTGCCCGAAGATCGCGGCACGCGTCCCTAGCGCAGATATAAACTCCCAGGGGCGCACGGCGCGTGAAAGTTCCAAAGGCTGTTCTGTCTGAATCGCAAATGACCGGCCCCAGCTGCAGAGGGTGACCGTTGCAATGAGGAGTACCATCCTGGCACGCGGTCGCATAAGAGAGCGGGAGGGGCGAGTCGTCATTCCGGTGTTGCCAGCCATGTGCGAGCGTCCGTGCACTAGTAGTGTGGGTTGAGACTGGCTGCGTACATTTGATCTAGCAGATCCTGTGTTTGCCCATCATAGTCCGCATCGAGCGACCACATAAAGGTGCCTCCAAGGTTCTGTTGCCAATCGGAATACCAGACGCGATAATAAGTCGAGTAGGGATCATCATAAGTAATGAAGCCCGGTTTTCCGCCCTTTCTCAACATATAAGGCACAAGCGCGACCTCATCGTAGAAGGTTTCCCATCCCTTCTGATTGATGCGCTGCTTAATAGATGTGCCATAGTTGATGGAGCGGACCGAGGCGTCACAGTTGCCGTCCTTCGTGCGGCTGGCGTTCGTGCACTCTCCCCACAAGGCACTTACATTGGTGTAGAAGTATCCATAAAAAGGCGTGCCCATATTCAACTGCTGGGGTGCCACGCCTTCCTGAAGAAAGATGCCGATTGCTTCGTTGGCCGCGCCACCGGGTTGGCACTCCCACGGATCCGGGTCGCTCGGATCCCAAATGATCTCCGAGTTTAGCTGGCCATCTTCCGTCCAGGGGCCAGCGCAGTCATACATCATTATGTTGAAATAATCGAGGAGAGGATCGACCTGGGGAACCGCGTATCCCGGTTGACCGCCCCAGGGCGGAACGTCCGCGGAGATCACATAAGTCGGCGATGTAAGTGTGTTGCGCAGGTTCTGTATAAGACCGTAAAAAGTGTCGGCTTCGTTGGCGGTGGGATACTCCCAGTCGAGATCGACCCCGTCGTATCCGTTTTGGCTGATGAAGTCCCACAGATTTCCAACGAGAGTGGCTGTGAGATTCGGATTCCCATCGAGCGCGGGGAAATCACCGCCAATCCCAAGCAGTACCTTCACGCCCGCCTTGTGCGCATTGCGGATCAACTCGGGCTCGAGGAATCCATCGGGAACGGAGAGCCTGGCGTCGGAGCCGAAACTCACACCAAAGTGATTGATGTGCGTCAGCTTCTTATAAGGAATCTGCTTCGCGCCATAAGGTGGAGTCTGATACTTACTCCAGTATCCGTAGTCGCCAACAATGCGCTTGGTTAACTGAGATCTTGCATTGTTGGAAGAACGCTGAGCCGCGGCAGGGAGAACACCGATCGGAATCAACATTGTGGCTATTGTCCAAAGAAGTAAGTTGCGATATCCCCAATGACTTCTCATGCAGATTCCTCATCTTACAAAGGTGTTGACTCTCGGTCCGCTGCTCATCTAACGAACTAAAAGCTGATCTTCAGCGCCAGTTGGACTTGCCGGGGCCCGATCGCGGTCATATAAAAGAGCTGACCAAAATCGCCATATCCAACGTTTAGAGTATCGTCGCCGTACGGACCGGGCGTGCCCATGCTGAAGGTTGGATGATTGAATGCATTCTGGGCCTCCAGTCGAATCTCGGCATTCAATCCTTCATGCAGCTTCGCCATCGGAATCTCCTTCTCAATCGACAAATCGCTGCTGAAGATCATCGGGCTGCGAATATCGCTTAGCGCGCGAGGCGCGTCGCCCAGTGTGTACGCGTCGGGCACCTGGAAGACATCTGGATTGGCAAAGTACTGGTTGACCCAATTGACATGGCTGCCGCCGTTACGCTCCGGCTTGCCGGTGATGTTGGGCCGCTGGCAGCCGTAGGTGGGAAGCGGCGTGCCGCAACCGCCGACGGTAACGGCAAGCGGGCGTCCGGCCGAAATGCGCCAGATGCCGTTGGTCTTCCATCCGCCGATGATGGCGTCGAGCGCCTTGGGCATGTCGCCGAGGAACATCCGCCCATGGCCAAACGGCAGGTCGTAGGTGTAAGTCAGTTGCAGCACCTGCGGGATATCGAAGGTGGAAAGGCTCCGCTCCAGCCAGGGCTTATTGGGATTTTGAAGGCTCGTAAGACTGCCTTCCCAGGTTACGTTATCGTCATAAGTCGACGCGTCGTCAATCGACTTGGACCAGGTATAAGTAATCAGGAACTGCAATCCGTTGGAATAGCGTTTTTCCGCCTTGACCTGGAGACCATGATAGATAGAAGTCGCGATCGGCTGCACATCCGTCGTCACGCCGGTAAATTCGGGATAGGGGAGGAGAAGCTGGTAGTTTGCCACGCTCGGATACGATAGCGGGCTGTTCGGGTCGCTGATGGGTCCGCCGTTCTGCGATGAAAATGGATTGTTGGGAAGGCTTGGGATGTTAACGAGGCAGGGGACGCTGGGTGCGGGAACGCCGTTATACACACACGGATTGTTTGGATCTTGTGTCGTGGTGGGCAAGCTTTCTATCCACGACCCTAGAATTTGCGGATTGTTCGCGCCCGAGAAATAAAGATGCGTGCCCTTCTTTCCGATGTATTCGACATCGAGGACAACATTCCCGGGGAGTTCGCGTTCGAAGCCGAAGCTCCAGCTTTGTTCATAGGGGGTCTTAATGGCATAGCCGCTGCGAATCGGACCCACGGCATTGAAGCCGACGTCGTTCAGGAGCCCGAGCGAACTGCCTTCAGGCTGTACAAAGCCGTTGGGGAACGGATTGCTCAGGTGGAGATAGGGCGTTGCCCCGTCGCCGTTATAAGTGGTGATCACGCTGGTGCCGACGTTGTAACCCTGCGTACCGTAACTGCCCACGCCGTTGGCGCCCGAGCGGCTCTGGCCGAAATAGATGCCATAGCCTCCGCGCATCACCGTTTTGTTAGCAAATTGGTAGGAGAAGCCGAAGCGGGGAGCAATGTTGTGGTAGTCGGTGTCCCAGTTCGTGCGATTGCTCGCAGTCGTAAATCGCTCGCCGCCGTACAAGGTACGGGTCACAGGGTCCTGCGTAAGCGGATCGGTGTAGGTGATCGAGCCTCCAAGTATGGGATTGATTGCGTTTGGATCCCACCAATTCTGGCGGTTGTGGCGTTCCGTTCGAGGCAAGGAAAGTTCATACCGCAGTCCAAGGTTGAGAGTCAGGTTGGGCTTGGCTTTCCAGTTGTCCTGCGCGAACCAGGCATACTGGAAATTCTCCATCGCGGGCCGGAACTGGATTTCGTAGCCACTGTTGCCACCGCCCAGCATCTGGCCCATGAGGAAACTTGCCATGGCATCGCCGCCATCGGGGTTGCCTTCCGAACTGTACCGAGAGCTGCCAGTAGCGTCGAAAGTGAAATTTCCCAGCGGGGCGTTGGTCTGAATGTAATTGATCTGGTGCAGTCGGCCGTCAAAACCGAATTTCAGCTCGTGCGCGCGATGCACCTTGCTGAGCGTCAGCGCGAACTGGCCGGTGTTTTCTCCCTGAACATAATTGCCATAGGGGTTGTTGCCGGCGCTGGTGAAATTCGCCGACTGATAGCCATGGATGAAAATGGCTGGCACGCCAGTGAACCCGTTGTCCGCCAGATAAGAAGGAAAGCCGAGCGCGCCAAGGGGATCGGGAGTGCTGCCCGCGTAGCCATAAGCGTCATTGACCATGGCGATGCGGGTGAAACCCAAGGTTGCAATCAGCAGCGTTGTCGGGCTGAAGGTATGCGTATCGTTGATGGCAAAGGCGTGAGCGGTATAGGTGTTCGGTCCGTTCAAGCAGGGGTCGATGAAATTTTGAAAGCAACTCCAGCCGAAACTGTGGTTGTCCCATTCCTGAGAGTATTTACCGCTGAGCATGTTACTAGCGTTGAAGCGTTGATCGATCTTAATGTCTAACTTTGCGTCGGAGGAATGGTCGGGTCCCGAGTTTGCCCAGTTGTTGTAGGGGTTGCCCGATGCGAGATTCGTTGTCGGAAACATGTTCAGCATGGTTTGCGCCACGGGATCGATCAGATTGCCGGCGACGCCGGGCGCTGGCTCGAGATTCGGCGGCAGATTCGGACTGCCGGGGCTGATGTAATTGGCGATGTTGTTGAATGGGATCGGCGTATTTCGCACGGCGAAACCCTGGTTCTGGTCAAAGTAGCCGCTGTAGGGATCGTAGATCTGACCGAGTGGATCGGAACATATGCCGGTCGTGGGATCGAACGTTCCGTCGGGCGCGGGACCGTTCGGGCCATCGCCTCCGCACAGCTCGCCGAAGTCGCCGGCGCGCTCCGCGCCGGAAGGCACGCCCGCCGAAGCGGTGTTCGCTGAAATCTGCCGCGTCCCTTCAAAATCGAAAAAGAAAAATGTTTTGTTCTTGAAGATGGGCCCGCCGAAGGTTCCGCCATATTCGTTCCGTTGTTCTTTCGGCCTGGGGCTGCCATAGTAATTCGCGAACCAGTCGTTGGCGTCGGTAAGGGCGTTGCGCAGGAAAGTCGTAGGCGCTGCCGTGAAACTGGTTCGAGCCCGAGCGCGTCACCATGTTGATGACCGAAGCGCCGGTGAAACCGTATTCGGCGCTGAAATTTGTTTGCTGGACTTTGAATTCCTCGACTGACTCCACCGGCGGGTTGTAAGCCATCTGGGTGATTCCGCCGTTTGGTTCAAAGTTCGTGACCGATGCGCCGTCCAGGAGAATGTCGGCGGAGGCGCCGCGGCTGCCGTTTGACACAAAACCCGTACTCCCGCAGTTGGGGCACTGGTCGTCCATGTCGGTAACGCCGGGCGCCAGATAGGTGAGGACGGTAGCGTCGCGGTTGATGAGCGGCAGATCGTTAATGAACCTGCGGTTGATGACCTGGCCGGTCGTGGCATCCTGCGTGGAGACGGCCTCGGCCTGCGCCGAAACCTGCACCGTCTCTTTCGCGGCCACCATGTTCAGACGGAGGTTGGCCGTCTCGTTGTCATCGACGTCGACTTTGATATTGGTCACCACGGTCTTCTCAAAGCCCTTCATCTCGGCCGAGACGGAATAAACGCCCGGCGAGACCGCTCGGAAGAGGTAGCGGCCGGCATTGTCCGAAACGGTCTTGAACACATATCCCTTCTGTTGATCCGTCAGGGTGACCTTTGCATTCTGCACAACCGCGCCGCTCGGGTCAGTCAGCAATCCACTGACGGTTCCGAAGTAGCCTTGAGCGAAAAGAAGGGCGGGAGCTAGTACGGCGAACGTGATGACGGCGACTCGAACGGCCCGAGAAAACATTGAACACGGTTTTGAGGCAGATGTAATCATGCTGATCTCCATAGACCGGGTGGCAGTAGTAGCAGCGACGACGCTGGGGCAATGCTTCCGGAAGGAAAGTGCGGGGCTGGCGCTGGTGGACTGCCTTGTCCAGAGCTTTCTCAACCTCGCATTTTTCCCTACATTAAATCGTTTCATTGGACAAGCGATTATGAGAACGATGGCTTAAAAAAGCAAGCACGTTCATCACTGAAATTGGGAAATTCTGCCGGAGGCCGCTCGGGGTGAAGAATTTACACGGGATGCTTCAGGTCTAGTCAAGGGCCTTGCGGACCGAAGCCGTTGGCTCACGCAGCCCTTAGCCGGCAATCAGGGCCCGACAGCGGGGCCAGCGATCAAGTAATGACTGGTAGGTCCGCTTTGCATCTTTGGAAAAATCGCGTTGGCTTACGATGCACAAAACTCTTGATTAAAACGTTTTACTACGTCTATTCTTGTCCGTTACCTGCTCACGGTAATTCCGCCCTCAAGGCGGCTGCCCTCCAAACAATGGAGGTCCCGCCGAACGAATCGAACCGCAGTCTTGACCTACGCGTCAGGAGATCGAGGTAACCGTTGAAAACGAGACATGCAATCCTCCAATGTGCATTGATAGTCATTTGGGCAGTCATCCCTCCAGTTCCTGCCGCTGCCCAAACGATTCACGTCGATATCAATCCGGAGAGCGTCACCAATCATTTTCGGCCAAACCAAACTCTCGGAGCTGGAGTTGATCGCATCCCTGCCGAGGCTATCGACCATGACCTGATCCAGCCAAATCTGGACCGTGCCCTTGCTTCTGGTTGGCAGCCGGTTACGTATCGTCAGAACACTGAGCTTACTATCGAGGCGTGGCACTGGAATCCTCAGGGCACATGGAGCGAACCGGGTGACAAAGGCTACTTTGTCGGTTCGGCGACTCCCGGTGATCCCATCCGCTATTCCTACGGATTTCCCCTGTCGCATCGCGGCTTCACGCGCAACGATGGCACGCCCGATGCCGGCTTTTCTCGCCTCACCGACGGGGATGAGGATACGTATTGGAAGAGCAATCCCTATCTCACGGAGCGATTCACAGGCGAAAGCGATGCCCTGCATCCACAGTGGGTCGTGCTTGATCTGTCCCAGATCCAGCCCGTCGACACCATGCGCATCGTGTGGGCCGAGCCCTATGCCACGCAATTCGTGGTCCAGCGTTGGGAAAGCGACAAAGATCCCATGCACGAGCCAACCCATGGTGTCTGGCAGTCCTTTCCCATGGGCGCCATTGAGCATGGCAGCGGTGGCTCTGTACTTCTCCGGCTTAGCCCCACGCCGATTCCCGTTCGCTATCTCCGCCTTCTGATGAGCGCTTCTTCGAACACATGCGGATCTCCCAAACCCTCCGATCCGCGGGCGTGCGCCGGCTATGCCATCCGCGAAATCTATCTCGGGACAACCTCGGCCGACGGCCTATTCCACGACATCCTCCGGCATGTACCCGATCAGGAGCAGACAACGACCTATTGCTCGTCGGTTGATCCCTGGCATGAAGCGTCGAATCTCATCACCACTAAGCAGGCGCAAGTCGGCTTCGACATCTTTTTCACCAGCGGCGTAACGCGCGGCCTCCCCGCGATGATTCCGGTGGCAATGCTCTACGACACTCCCGAAAACGCGGTTGCGGAAATTGCCTATCTGAAGAACCGAAAATATCCGGTTTCGCATATCGAGATGGGAGAAGAGTCCGATGGCCAGTTTTTCACGCCGGAGGACTATGGCGCTCTTTATGTCCAGTGGGCAACGGCACTGCACCGACTCGATCCGTCATTGAAACTGGGCGGACCCTCTTTTGAAGGAGTGAATCAGGATATCCTCACCTGGCCTGATGCCGAAGGAAACGCATCCTGGACCAACCGATTCATCCAGTACCTGAAACGTCGCGGGCGATTGCAGGATCTGGCGTTCTTCTCCTTTGAGCATTATCCCTACGATCCGTGCAGAATTCCGTGGAGCAGCCTGTATGACGAACCGCAGCTGGTCAGTCATATCATGCAAGTCTGGCGCGAAGATGGAGTGCCCAAAGAGACTCCTCTCTTTATTACGGAATCCAACCTCTCCTCCAGCTCCAGCGAGACCTACATGGACGTCTTCTCCGCGTTATGGCTCGCCGATTACATTGGTTCATTCCTGACCGCGGGAGGAAACGGAGTCTATTACTTCCACTATCTGCCGCTCCCCATCGAGCATGGCTGCAACGAATCCCCCGGAACTTTCGGACTGCTTTCCGTCGATCGTCACTACAACATCCAGCAGCCGCTCGCGCAATTCTTTGCTTCGCAGCTTATCAATCTCGAGTGGGTTGTTCCCGGAGGGCAGCCACACGATGTATTTCCCGCAAGGAGCGATATCTACGATGGCGCTGCTCACGCTCTGGTGACGGCCTACGCTTTAAAACGTCCTGACGGACAATGGTCTCTTCTCTTAGTCAATCGTGACCAGAGCAACGATTACAAAGTGAAGATCGCCTTTGATTCCCATGCCGGAGAAGCTACATCTTTCTTCACTGGACCGGTTGAAATTTCCATCTTCGGAAAAGGCCAGTACCACTGGCATCCCGCAATCACCAGGCCCGTGGGGCACTCGGAATATCCGGGGGAGCCATCCGTTGTAACCGAGACCTCGGGCCAGGCGGATCCCGATGGTCCAATCGAGCATCAGAAGAGGGTAGTGGACACAACCTCGTTATACGACGTCCCGGCCGCGTCAATCGTCGTTGTTCACGGAAGCGTCCGGGATCACTGATACGAAACTGGCGAATTACAATGTCAATTTCCCCAGCCTCAAAGTCGGAGCGGATCATGCGGAAGATAGACGCGCAAGGTAAGATGCGACACTCCCGTGCGAGCACGACGTTGGATACTTCCGAGCAGTTCGTTCCGGAGTCACAGCAGCGAGTGGTCGCGAAGGCTCAGCAACCTGAGCCGTTTGGTTCAAGTAGGATTGAGGCGCCAATAGGAGGGCATGAGGGAAAACCATGAACTTAAGATGCTTTGCCTAAACGTTGGAGCGAAGTAGCACTTGATTCCGATCGACGCAGCCACAGAGCTGCAATAATTATTCGTTACCAGCCTTGGCCTCCGTAGTCATTCGGCAGAGAGCCTCGCATGCTACTTACTCGGGGCCGAATCGCCGGGCCCCGCATCTTGAATTAGCACTATCCTTCGATGCTGAGCTTCGTCGTGCTCGAGATGGGTTGCAATCTCAAGTTGACTATCCGCTTCTTCTTTGCGTCCCATGCGGGCAAACGTCAGCCCTAGATAGTAATGAGCCTCGCGCAACGAGCCGTCACCGGCGATCGCGCGTTGCAGCATATCAATCGCATCGGAGTAACGCTTCTGTTCAAAAGCCACTCTGCCCAGGCCCGAAAGAGCTCCTGTATGTTTGGGGTCACGGGCTAGCACCTGCCGGAAATTGGCAGCCGCATCGTTGAGATCCTTCTCATTCAGTTCGATAAGCCCGAGACGGAAGTAGGATTCCGTCTGCTCGGGAGCCAGCATGATCGAGCGCTCAAATTGATCTCTTGCCGCTTGCGTATTCTCTAGCGCCGCCTGCGCCGAGTAAGACCCAGACGTCTCATTTTAATAATGTTTTTCACTTCCGCGGAATGTCTTATTATGCAACACGGTCGTAACGATGGTGCAGACCCCCGAGTCGACGCCAAGCGATAAGCGTCCAATGTCTCGAGATCGGAACTCTAGCGTCGGGGGTCCTTTTACCGAGTCTCACATGGGTTCGATCGCAATGATAGTAAGAGACGTATTCGGAGAGCAGTCGCTTGAGATGACGTTCGTTCAGCGGAACCCCATGATCGAGCAACTCACGGCGGCAACTTCCGACCCAGCGTTCAGCTACTTCGTTTTGCCATGGACACCCAATCGAGGTCCGCACCGGCGTTATCTTCACCCCGGATGGCCTCGATAGGCGGCTGAATCACCTGGAAACCCGTGTATGAGTAGAGGAGTTGAACAGTGCAACATGTTCTCGATTTCCATTTTCTCGTAGTGGCTACTTGAACTTGTAGATTGTGCGCGACCGGTAAACTCGGCCGGGTTTGAGAATCGTGGATGGGAAATCGGGATGGTTGGGCGAGTCGGGAAAGCGTTGGGTCTCCAGGCAGAATCCAAAGCGCTGGTGGTAAACGTGTCCGTGTTTGCCCCTGATGGTTCCATCCAGGAAGTTGCCGGAATAGAACTGGACGCCTGGCTCCGTGGTGTAGACCTCCAGTACACGCCCGGTCTGGTGTTCTTGCACCCGCGCCGTGAAGACCGGATCAGGTCCGGCTCTATTGATCACGAAGTTGTGGTCATATCCGTGTGCTAACACCATCTGCTCGTCGTCCTCGTTAATGCGTGCTCCGATCACTGTGGGCTTCGTGAAATTCATCGGAGTGTTCTTCACGGCGCGGAGTTCACCTGTGGGAATGAGATTCTTGTCCACTGGTGTAAAACGGTCGGCGTTAAGTGTAAGTTCGTGCCCGAGGATATCGCCTCGGCCTTCTCCGGCCAGATTGAAATAGGTGTGTTGCGTGAGGTTGACGGGCGTGGCCTTGTCGGTCGTCGCTTCGTAGTCAAGAATGAGTTCATTTTGATCGGAAAGCGTATAGGTCACCTTGACATTCAAATTTCCCGGGTAGCCCTCTTCGCCATCTTTGCTGAGGTATGTGAAAATCACTCCCATGCCCTTCGGATTCTCGAAAGGTTCAGCTTTCCAGACGACCTTGTCGAACCCTCTGTCCCCGCCGTGCAGGGAATTCGGGCCATCGTTGGCTGCGAGAGAGTACTGCTTCCCGTCCAACGTGAAGCGCGCTTTCGCAATGCGATTCGCATAACGGCCAATTATGGCGCCGAAATACGGTTCCTTCTGGAGATAGCCGTGAAGGTTGTCGAAGCCAAGTACAACATCGTCAGATCGGCCTCGCTTGTCAGGCACACGCAGGGAGACGATGATGCCGCCGTAATTTGTGCAGCGAACCTCGAGACCGTGCGCATTGGTTAGCGTGTAGAGTTCGACAGGACTACCGTGTACGGTGCCGAAAGATTTTCTCTTCATGAAATGAGGCCTATCTGCACAAGCGGCAAATGGTGTGTAGCAAACGAGCAGAATCAGAACATGGAATACCGAATTCCTGAGATTCATCGAAATCACCTGATACGGCCGAAATGACGGAAGTTGTCACTGAGTGAAGACGCCGGGCCCTTCCCTAGGATTTCCGGTCCCGGTAGAGAACGTCGCTCGCGTCACGAAGGCGTAAAGCGGCACTCTCCGGAGTCAGATCACGTTGCGGTGTCGCCATCATCTCATATCCCACCATGAACTTTTGCACGGTTGCAGAACAGAGTAGCGGTGAGTAATAGTGCGCATGAAAATGCCATTTCTCGTGAGACATCTTGTCAGTGGGGCTCTGATGGAATCCCATGGAATTAGGGAAGGGCACTTCAAACAGGTTGTCGTAATGTGTAGTGATCTGTTTGAGAATTCCCGCGAGCAGATCACGTTCTGAGGCGGTGAGCTGATCTATGGAGGCCAAGTGACGTTTGCTCAAAACCAGGGTTTCGAAAGACCACACCGCCCAATAAGGAACAATTACTGCAAAAGCGGAACTGAGCCTGGCGCCCAGGCGAACATGAGTTCGAATGTGAAGATTAGCGCCGCGCAGTGAATGACCTTCCTGCTGAAGGATCGCGGCCACTCCCAGTGGATAGTCACTCCAGTCCTGGGAGGGACGCAACTCGGGACTCGCAAGGTCCAGTTCAACGGATTCATCAAGATCTTCCGAATAGATGACCAGCTTGTGATCGTCGCGCGGGCCGATGGCCACCCAACACGAAAGGCCGATAGCCACCGGCGTTACGTAACCTTCGTTGTAGTCGGTATGTTCGCCGATGAGATTCACTCTGCCGGGGGCACGATACAGTCTTGAGGCGCCTCCGAAACGCTCACTGAATTTGGCCTGCAAATCGCCCGACATAGTCTTAGTGCGACAGTGTAAAACTTCCTTTGAGCCGAATGTCGTCGGACGAGGCGCCCACCAATAGCAGAAACTCGCCAGGTTCCGCGTTCCAACCTTTCTTGCTGACGTCATAGAAGGAAAACGCGCGGCGGTCGAGCTGAATGGTCACGTGCTGGGTCTTGTGAGAGTCCAGATTCACCCTCGCGAATCCTTTTAGTTCTTTTACCGGACGAGGAACACTAGCGTGAGAGTCTCCAACGTAAAGCTCGGCGATTTCCGCACCGCTGCGCGATCCAGTGTTTGTCACATCGAACGAAACCATGACCGGCTCGCTCAGACCTCCCGCACGCGGCGTAATTGCTAGATTGCTGTATGCAAATGTGGTGTAAGAAAGTCCGTATCCGAAAGGGAAAAGCGGTTTGGTCGGCGAACGATCAAAATGACGATAGCCGACGAAGATTCCTTCGGAATAGCGAACCCGCTTCTCGCCCTTTGCCGGATAGTAGCTGTTGAAAGTGGCGTTATCTTCCCAGCGCCGTTCGAAAGAAGCGGGGAGTTTGCCGGAGGGACTGTAAGCGCCGAAGACGATCTGAGCCAGCGCCGTGCCGCCTTCCTGTCCTGGATACCAGGCATGGATGAGACCTGGAACGCGATCAATCCACTGAGCCATGTCGACGTTCCCGCCCGCGGTCAGCACCACAATCGTATTCTTATTTACGCTTGCGATCTGCTGGATGAGTTCATCCTGCCCGGCGGGAAGTTGGAATGTGCGGTCCGCTCCCTCCGTTTCGGTCGAGGGGTCGAAGCCGACGCAAAGGATCACCGCATCGGCCTTCTGGGCCAATGCCTTGGTTTCACGGGCGACCGCAAGTTCGGTCGCAGTGATGCCAAAACCGATTGTCGCAGTGCCGACCATTTCAAAGTATTCGAGCCTGATCTTGTAGGGCCTACCTGCCTCCAGCCTCCGAACGAAGCTGTTGACTGTCTCCGAATGACGCTGCCAATCATCGATTACGCGCTCGTCATCAAGATACAAACGGGCCCCGTCATCGGAGTTCGTATAGAACGTGTAGTCACCGGACTTTTTCGGAACAAAATAACCAGCCCAGCGCGCGGAAAAGTGATCGACCGGCTGATTTGCAGCATAGCTGCCATCCCCCCAATGAAAGTCGACGTGTGAATCCGTACGAACAAGAGTCGGCGTGCCTTCGAGATTTTCGTTGTTGAAGAATTCAGCTTTGAGTCCGTTGCTTCCCCCGGGAGTGGTAACGAATTCCGAGTTCTGGAAAACTTCTTCCAAAACAGGGGCGTCAACCGCGTACAGAACGGTCGCGGCCGTTCCCAGATAGTTGCTGACCCCTTCCAGAAAGCTGACGTCATTGAACGGTTTGGTCAAGGAACTCCCGCCGCCCCCGATTACGGCAGGATAGGCGTCAGGCCCGATCACAGCGATCATCTTTGTTTTCGTCCTATCCAGTGGAAGAATGTTCCCCTCGTTCTTGAGCAGAACCATCCCTTCCTGAGCTTCCTGCAGCGCAATTTGCTGGCCTTCCTGGCTTAGTAGTGGAATGCTCGAAACCGTCTGTGGACGGTCTAAGAACCCGAACTCGATGGCCTTGCGCAAAATTCGTCTGACCTTGTCGTCAATCGTCGTCGTCGAAACCTTGCCTGCCTTGATCGCGGCTAACAACACATCCTTGTACATGTAGGCTGCGCTTGGCATTTCGAGGTCAAGGCCGCCGTTCGCGGCAGCAACGCCATCGTGGGTCGCACCCCAATCCGACATCAAAATTCCGTCGAATCCCCATTCTCTTTTCAAGATTTCGTTGTTGAGATGGTTATTCTGCGTCATGAATATGCCGTTCACCGGATTGTAAGCATCCATGACTGCCCCGACCTTCGCTTCCTTCACCGAGGCTTCAAAAGCAGGAAGGTAAATCTCTCTTAGCGTTCGTTCTTCCATGTCGGAGCTGACTTCCAGACGCCCATATTCTTCGTTATTAGCGACGAAATGTTTGGCGGTAGCGATGACGCCTTGCGCCTGAATCCCCTCAATCACCGACACAGCCATACGTGAGGCCAAGAAAGGATCTTCTCCAAAGTATTCAAAATTGCGGCCGTTCATCGGGGCTCGATAGATGTTCATACCCGGAGCGAGAATGAAGTTCACGCCCCGAGCCCGCGCATCTTGTCCCATCATGGCGCCGACGCGCTTCGCAAGCTCCACGTCCCAGGAGGCCGCCAGCGCGATACCAGCCGGATAAGCGGTGGTTGGGCCGTAGTCATGCACACCCAGCGGTCCGTCGGACATCTGCAGAGAAGGAATGCCAAGTTTCGGGAAGGGATGAGTGTAGAAAGTATTCTCGCCCCCGATCATCTCGATCTTCTCTTCTAGTGTCATTTTGGAGAGAAGAGCGTTCACTCGTTTGTCTAAGTCAGTTTGAGAGGCGGGGATGGTCTGTGCGGCGAGCCAGGACACAGAGCAAAAAATGAGGACTAGAACAGCGGCACAGACAGGTTTGCGGTGGCGCATAATGAATTGCTCTAAACTCATTTACTTCTCTTCGACAATTGCCAAATCCCACGGCTTCAACACGATCTCCTGCGATTGCCTGACCGGTTCTCCGGAGAGCAAGTCCGAGCCATTGCCATATGGGTAGGTCACTTTCTCCGAATTCGCCGAGTAGTTCAGGTAGTAGTGAATGGTCCTCCCATTGCGATTTGTCCCGTGTTTCGTACGCACCGATGCAGGCAGACTTTGGTCTGGCCCCGTTAATCCAGCAAGCTTCAGTACGTCGAGCAATACTTTTTCCTGAAGTTGATCACTCAACACGGTTCCTTCATAAGTGAGAGTGCCCTTACCGAAGCGATTCCGCGTGATAGCTGGGTATTTCTCAAAGAAGGGGTGATCGTAGTAGGCAAGCGCGTCGGCCGTATCTGGAATCAGCATTTCAGCCCATTCCGACACTTTATTTCCGCTTCCGGCATGGAATGGATCTCCCTTGAGCGCCAGCGGTTGCCGCAAGCTGGAAAATTCCTGGTAGTGAAAGCCCGCTGCCTCCCGCAACGGCCCGGGGGCCATCGTCCAGCGCACCGTATCGTATTCGTTGGTAAATCCGCTCTTGAAGCTGACCACAAGATGGCCCCCGTTGCGCACAAATTCCACCAGTTTGTTGAGCGTTGCGTCGCTCGCCACGTAAAGCGGAGGCACCACGATGACTTTGTAGCCGGAGAGATTGGTGCTTTCGGGAAACACAAAATCCACGCTCACGTTCTTGCGATAAAGCACGCCATAGAACTGTTGCATGATGGTGTGATAATCGACGTGGTCGCTGAACTTCATGAACTCGATGCCGTAATGTGAATCGTTGCTGTAGAGAATCGCGACTTTGCTCGACCGCTTGTAGTCAACGATTCGCGGTCCGATCCGCTGCAACTCATGCGCGGTGCGGCTTACTTCGGCGTATGGGCGTCCGGGCTCGAGATCGTGGGTCAGCACCCCCTTCCAGTAAGTTTCCTGACCATAATGAATGGAGTGCCAATGCCAGTACTCAACCATGTTGGCTCCGGAAGAAATGTGGGTGTACACGTCGAGCCTCATCTGACCATCATACGGAGGGTATTGTTCCTTGGAGTCCCAACCAATCGTGTCGGCATTCGTTTCGGTAATCAGGTAGTTGGTTTGTTTCAGCGAACGCGTATAGTCGCCGACATAGGAAGAGCCCTGCCCATCAAACTGATCCTGCGTGCCGTGGTAGGGATTTGAGGCAGCGATGTCCACGTTGCGCGCGATCTCCCACTCGTTTACTTCGGGCCGCGGAGGGCCGGCAAAATCATGGGTGATGAACTGGTCTGGCCGCTTGTAATCGTTCACGATCCGGGCTTGCCAGGCGAGAAAATCGGTGGTCAGCCATTGCGAATAGCGCTCCCACTCCAGCTTCCAACTCGGATTGATGATGCCATCCCGGGGCGGAAGTTCGCTCCAGTTGTTGAGCCGCTGTCCCCAGTAGTTCAGGCCCCACACCTTATTCAATTGATCTACTGTGCTGAATTGTTTTTTCAGATAGTCCGCGAAACCGGCCTGAACGTCGGGGTTTGCCGCGCCGCTGGAGGAAGTTTCATTGTCGATCTGATAACCGATGATGGCCGGATTGTCTTTGTAGTGATCCAGAATTTTCCGAATGACTCTTTCGCAATAGAAACGATAGGTTGGATTGGCCAGATCGGTATTCTGTCGCATCCCGTAGTAGAGATACTGCCCACCCATGCGGGTGACGACGATCTCGGGATGTTTTTTGTAGAGCCAGGCTGGTATTGAGTATGTCGGCGTGCCCAGAATTACACGAATACCAGCCTGGTGCATTCTGTCCACCACTCGATCCATCCATGCGTATTCAAACCTGCCATCCTCCGGCTCCCACAAGCCCCAACTCGATTCTCCGACTCGCACCACAGTAATCCCCGCCTGCTGCATTAAGTGAACATCTTTCTCCAGTCGTTCATAGGGCATGTACTCCGTGTAGTAGGCGACGCCGTAGAGGACGGTATCCATTTTGTCGGGGACAAAGGCCGGCGGCGTTTGGGAGAACGCCCATACCGGAAACAGCGTTAGTAGGATCGAAATCCATCTGGCGGCTTTCCTTCTTCGGAGTACTCTCATGGAAATTGTCTGTTCTTTCGTTGCGAATGCGATCACGACACGGACCGCCTGGCCTGCTCTGAAAGTTCCCGTCGTTGCAGTTCCGCCACTCGTATCAGTCTGGGCAGGATGTCGCCAAAGCGCGAATCAGACGCGGGGCGCCCGAAGTCGAAATAAACGCGACGGTAGCAGTCGTACAACTGGTCGTAGGTCTCCATGGTCCCAGGTTGTGGATTAAACACCGTGTGTTGCGGGCAAACTTGCTTCTGCGCATCGGCTATGGTTGGAAAGACTCCAGCCGCAAGAAACGCAAAAATCGCAGATCCGAGTCCGGTTACCTTGCTGCTGGGAACCAGCACCGGTTTTCCCAGAACGTTCGCATATACCTGGTTGAGAACTGGGTTGTTTTGAGGTATGCCGCCGCCATTAATGACGCGATGAGTGGGCACGCCATACTCGCTCATGCGGTCGAGAATGACCCGAGTATGAAAGGCGGTTCCTTCGATAGCGGCAAACAGCTCATCCTGAGCTGTGTGCACGACTTTCCAGCCGATGGTCATGCCCCCCAGGTTCGGATTCACCAGAACGGTCCGATCGCCGTTGTCCCACGTTATCCGCAAAAGCCCGGTCTGGCCCGCACTGTAGTTCTCCAGGCCTTTGCTCAATTCCGCGACCGTCGTGTTTGCCCTCTCCGCGATGGCGCTGAAGATCTGACCCGTAGCGGAAAGGCCGGCTTCTATGCCGGCGTATTGGGGGTGAATGCTTCCGCGTACAACTCCGCAAACTCCCGGAATCAGCGGGGCGCTGGCCGCGTATGCCATGATGCACGTGGCGGTACCGACCACATTTACGACATCCCCCTCCTGCGCGCCGGCTCCGATTGCGTCCCAGTGGGCATCGAAGGCCCCCACGGGAATCGGAATTCCAGCCCGCAAGCCCAGCTTCTCTGCCCAATGCGATGAAAGTTTTCCCGCAATCTTGTCTGAGGTTGCGAATTCACCATCGAGTTTACCCCGCACGCCAGCTAGCAACGGGTCGACCTGGACCAGAAAGCTTTCTGAAGGAAGGCCGCCCAAGTCAGGATTCCACAACCATTTGTGGCCCATCGCACAGACACTTCGCTTCAACAGTTTGGCGTCTGTAATTCCGCAAAGCGTCGCTGCAACCATGTCGCAATGTTCAAGCGCCGTGACCAGTTTGTCGCGTTTGCCGGGGTTGTGTCGCAACCAGTGCAGGAGCTTGGAAAATCCCCACTCGGAGGAGTAAACGCCACCGCACCACTGGATCGCCTGGAGTCCCTCGCGATGGGCCAAGGCGGTGATTTCTGCGGCTTCGTTTTTGGCGCGGTGATCGCACCAGAGGTAGTACTCGTCGAGCGGAACCAACCTGTCACCAACTGGTATTACCGACGAACCGGTTGTATCCAGAGCGATTGCCTGGACATGATCACCAGCGATTCCAGCCTCCTTCACGGCCTGACGTGTAGCCAGTGCCAGCGCGCGCATGTGGTCATCGTGGGATTGCGTCGCATATTCCGGATCGTCTTTGTGCCGGTGAAGTGGATACTCGGAAATTGCCGATGCCAGCATTCCGCGCTCGCTATCGACGATGGAGACGCGAACGCTGAGGGTGCCGAAGTCTACTCCCGCGACAATTGCCATTTCTTATTCTGCCTCGTCAGTTTTGGTGCCAGTGCATGTGCCAGCCGAGATAACGCGTAGTGGCCTCATGCACCGCGCGGCTAACGCTTGAGAGATTCGCCGCGACATGATGTTCGAAACCTTTTTCGCAGATGTAGTGAAGCAGCGACTGCAATCCTGGGATTTCAACCACGCCTGCGCCGCCGAATGTTTCCAGCGGATCATTGGTGAACTGACCATCTCCCACATACCCGCGCACACCGCCAGAACGATCATCGGTGGAGAAGCGCACAAAGCTCATCGGCCCCGCCTTCACACGGCCCACGCAAGTCCCAAATGTGTTTTCTTTCCCGACCGTGCCTGCGATGATCGCCTGGAAGTCCATGCGCACATCCTGAAAAAAATGCTTCGGCAGGTTACTACAGTGGAAGCATACCGCTTTGTTCGGATTGTCTCCGTAGTTGTTGTTCCAGTCGAGGAGCGCGCTTGGAGTTCCAGAAGCCAGCGCCAGAGCATGCATGCTAACGGTTCCGCAGATATCCACTTCACAGGCGCTCGGAATCAGATCGTTGCTCATCATGCTCATGATGGTGCAGGGCACGACGCCAAAATACTCTTCCATCGCCGTCCAGCACTGCACCGCGCTGACCGTGACCGACGTCTGTTTCATCCATTGCTCAATGACACACCCGAGCTTTGCCATTTTGATCAGCGCGCCCTGGGGGATGCCACTCGTGGAAACGTATTTCTTGATCTGATCCAGCTTGGCCTGGACGGCGCTGTCTTCATCCGGCAACTTCGCAATTCGGCCGAGGACTTCAGACAAGTCCACGGTCTCCACAGAGATTCCTTGCGATTCCAAAATCTTCTCACTGTAGCGGACAGTGTTGAACGCAGCGGGCCGCGCGCCGATGCTGCCTATGCGCAGATTCTTCAAGCCATTCTTCACTCGACAAACTCCGGCAAACCACTCGAGGTCTCTTTCGAAATCAGCGGAGTCGGGGCTGACGGTATGGAGTTTTGTCAGCGAATACGGAATACCATACTGCATCAGGTTGTTGCAGGCAGACATCTTTCCGCAAAAACTGTCACGGCGAAAAGCGATCGTCATCTTCGCTGTGGAATCCGGCGTCGCCTGAATCAATACCGGCACGTCCAGGCGCGCCAGACGAAGAGTGTCCGCGATCGCCCGTTCGTCCCCGAAGTTTGGCAGCGAAACGATCACGCCATCGATCCGGTCCTGGTTAGAGCGGAACAACGCAGCACAGCGTTGTGCTTCATCATGGGTTTCCACCGCGCCATGTTTGCTTTGTTCCGGACCCAAGACCACATACTGCATACCCGCGCGCTCGACCGCGCGCATCATGTCTTCCCGGCCGGTTTTTGCGAGATGATCAGGGAAGAAGCCGCGATTGCCGATGATCAATCCCATCGTCATTTTTTTTGTGGACATCTTTTGCCTCGTTTTTCAGTCAGCGGCGTTCAGTGTTTTCGGCCGGCTGACGGCCAGGAGCAAAGTGAAAGCAATAGACCGCTCCAAATAGGAACAGGAACCCGCCCCACCAGATGTTGGCGTGCAACTGGGAGAGGACGACCGGATGCTCCGGGGGGTGTAGCAATTCGAATAAGCCGGTCCCCAGGATGAGGCCGCCATTCACCAGCAGCGACAATCCGATGAAGAACCAAATCGACAACGAACCGCCGGTTTTCACTCGCAGCTCCTACCAGAAAATAATGTTCAAAATCACGAATACAACGGCCACAACCACGGCCCAGAAAACCGGACGATGGACAAGTGAGACCCTCTCTTCTTGGGGGAGAGCCGTGAGGCCGTAAACCAGACCTGTGAGTTCCGCATCCGGTTTCGGCTTAGTAACCAGGCTGACCACCACCGTGACCAGTACGCAAATCAGCCAGCACCAGAGCGCCCGGAACATGTTCTGCGCCTGATCCTGGGCCCGGAGCGACAGGGCCACATATTTCACCGCTTCCGGATTGACTTTCACCCAGGCCCACATCCCGACGGAAGAGGCGGTGCCTGCAAACAGTCCCCAAAAACCGCCCGCCGGGGTTGCCCGTTTCCACAGCATGCCTAGCAGAACCGTGCCGAAAAGAGGAGCGATGAAGAAGCTGAAAAGTTGTTGCACATAATCCATGATGCTTTGCGATTGCATCACGAGGTACGCCGTGCCGATGCTGACGGCGACCCCCAAGAGGGTGCACCAGCGGCCCATCCTGACTTTAGATTCGTCCGACGCGTTCTTGTCGATCAGGGCGCCATAGATGTCGTACGTCCACACAGTGGAGAACGCGCTGACGTTGCCTGCCATGCCCGACATGAAACCCGCAATCAATGCGGTGATGCCGAGACCGAGCAGACCGGGTCCGCAATAACGCGCCAGCATCAGCGGCAATACTTCGTCGTAACCATGCAGACCCTGCGCTTGCCCAGCGTCTGACCACGCGACATCGCCGGGCACGAGCCTTAACACGTGGCCGGTATTCGGGTCGCGCAGCAGTGCCAGGCCGAGCAGGCCGGGAAGGATGACTATGAATGGGACCATCATTTTGAAAGCCGCCCCGATGATCGGGGCGAGTTCGGCGGAGCGCAGATCCTTGGCCGCCAGCACGCGCTGAACGACTAGGAAGTCAGTCGTCCAGTAACCCATCGAGATGACCGCCCCCAACCCAAAAACGATGCCGACCCAGTTGATGCCCATCGGATTATTCCCAAAGTCGCCGAGGGTTGACCATAAGTGCGTATAAGCGCCGGGATTGGCAACATGCTGTTCCGTGAGGTTCTGCAGGATGCGCACTTTCAAGCCACTCCAACCGCCCGCTTCCACCAGTCCGAGGATCGGTATCAACAACGCGCCTGCCCAGATTAGGAAAAATTGCAGGACTTCGTTGAAGATTGCCGACCGCAGTCCGCCGAGAGCCACATAAATCGCCACCGTGACCGACGAGACCAGGATACTGAAGTGGATATTCCATCCGAGGACGACCCTCATCACCACGGCCATGGCGTACATGTTGATGCCGCTCATCAGCACCGTCATGAAGGCGAAAGAGATCGAAGACAGAGCCCGGCTTGCCTCGCCAAAACGCAGTTTGAGATATCCCGGAACCGAGTGAGTGCGGCAGATGTGGTAGAACGGCATCATTACCAGGGCCAGGAAGAGCATTGCAGGTATGGCGCCGATCCAATACCAGTGAGCCGCGAGGATGCCATATTTGTAGGCGTTGCCGGCCCAGCCCATTAGCTCCAGCGAACCGAGGTTCGCCGATAAAAATGCCAGGCCTGCGACCCACGCCGTCATCTCGCGCCCGGCAAGAAAGAAATCGTTGCTGGTATTGGCCTGTTCCCTCAAATACAGGCCGATCGCCAGCACCAGCGCGAAGTAGAAAACGATGATGACCAGATCAACGGGAGAGAGATGGACGAGCTGGTTGAGTACTATCAGAGCAAGGTTCATCGCGCGGACCCCTGTCCGTAATAAGCACCCGGGCCGTGCTTGCGCAGATAGTGCTTGTCATGCAATTCGCGCTGGATTGGCTGGGCATCCGCACGAACACCAACTGTGTAGTAAGCCAATTTCGCAACGTATTCCAAAATCACGGCATTGTGCGCCGCTGCTATGGCGTTGCCGCCCCAGCAAAAGGGCGCGTGTCCGGCCACCAGCGCAGCAGGTATTGCCATTGGATCGGCATTCTTGAAAATACGACAGATGGCAATCCCGGTGTTCTTCTCGTAGTCGGTAGCGACTTCATCGGCCGTTAGACTATCTGTGACGGGCACCGGCCCATGAAAATAATCGGCGTGGGTCGTGCCGAAACAAGGGATCGGTCGCCGTGCCTGTGCCCAGGCAGTGGCAAATTCAGAATGCGTGTGGGCCACGCCTCCGACAACAGGAAATTGGCGGTAGATTTCCACGTGAGTTGCCAGATCGGAGGATGGCTGAAGATCACCTTCTACCGTTTTTCCCGAGATGTCCGTTACGACAATGTGTTCGGGAGTCAATCGTTCGTAGGGGACGCCGCTAGGTTTGATCGCGATCAGGCCGTCTTTGCGGGAGATGCCGCTGGCGTTGCCGAAGGTGTAGAGCACCAACCCGCGACGCACCAACTCAAGGTTGGCCTCCAAGACTTCTTCGCGCAGGACCTGCAGCAGCATTGCGGTTCACCACCGTTTTGGACGTTTCTCGAGTAAACGTTTACTAAACACAGCACATTATCCAACGAAAGCTTAGCTTGTCAATGAAATTAAGCAGCATCCCCGGCGGAGTCTCGGGCTTGGCTAACGATTGGCTCGACTTTGTCTGGCGCTCGACTTCGGCCTGGGAGCTAGCGCCGTCGACTGCCGCAAAACGAGACTGGTCCGCAGATTGTACTCCGATCCGTGTGGGGCTGGCGCCTCGCGCTGCACTTCTTTGAGCAGCGCCTGAAAGGCCATTCGAGCCAGTTCCGCCTGCGACATTTGCACTGTCGTCAGCGGTGGCAACACGAACTGGGCCAGCCGTATATCGTCAAAGCCTATCAGCGAAAAATCCTGAGGAATTCTTATTCCATCTTCGTAGCTCTTACGCATAACTCCGATCGCGGTCATGTCGTTGGAACAAAGCACTGCAGTGGGCCGAGGATTTTTGTTGAGCAGTTCGGCGAAGGCTTTCATCCCGCCTTCGATGGTGTGATCGCCCTCGACCATCAGGCCCGACTCGATAGGGACTCCGATTTCCTTAAGCGAGGCAACGAATGCCTCTTTGCGGGCGGCCGCGGACTTCAGGCGCAGTGGCCCGCTTACAAACGCAATACGCTGGTGACGCAGAGCCGCCAGATGTTGAACCGCCTGGCGGATGCCGTGAAGATAGTCGATGCGGATATTGCTGACTCTTGGCCGCGCAGGCCCAACGTCCACGAAGACGAGCGGCACATTGCGCAGTTTCAAGTCATCCAGCAGCGACTCTTCCATCCCGAAGGTCATTACCGCCACGCCTTCCACGCGGCGTTCCAGCATTCGCCGGACCGACGATTCCATCCGCTTCGGTTCGTTCGCGGTCGACGTGATCAAGATCTCATAGTTGTGTTGCACCGCAATGTTCTCGAAGACCTGAACGATCTCCGGGAAAAAGGGATTAGTAATTTCGGAGACGATGAGACCGAAGATTCGGCTTCTTCCGGAGACCAGTGCCCGGGCCTGCGTGTTGGGGAAATAGCCAAGTTCGTCGACAATCTTCCAGACGCGTTTTGCCAACCGGGGATCCACCGTGCTGACGCGGTTGATCGTGCGGGACACCGTAGCCGTCGAAACCCGAGCGCGCCTAGCAATTTCCCGTATGTCCATAGGAGCCGCTCATTTTATACCAGCAAATGTTTTCCCGATTTGTCTGGACTTCGCAAGTGGCATCTATGGACGAGTCACCGGCACTTCTGCTTCTCCAGAGCTCCTCGATCCACGCCACCGCAGAATCGTACTCTATTACCAAGAAAATCCTTGCCGCCGTCGTCTGCAATCACTTTGCCCGAATCGATTGCCGGCGAGCCCGATAACAAACTGTAGCCGGTTACACTTTGCCTGCCATTCGTCGCGCTGCCCGGACTCGCCAGGCGGGGATCGCTCGTCATTCCATGCGGATCATTCGTGGGCGGCGGAACGCCGTAGTATACGTTTGAATCAAAGATGTTTTGTTGGCTCTTGCCAAAACCGGGCGCGGTCACGTGAGCCCCGTTATTCCGCCGAGACAGCGCATAGGAAAACTGTCCCACACCTTCGACGTAGAAAATGTTGTTGTACAGGTAGGTGCCGGCGGCCCAACCCTTCCAGTTCGAATAGACAAGCAAATCGACTCTTTCGTTCTTTCCCACATAGATCGTGTTGTTATAGATCGTCGAGTGGCGGACCGGTCCGGCGATGTTGATTCCCCGATGATGATCGTTCTGGCTAATGTTGTAGCGAACGACAGTCCCTGTGTTGCCAACATTGGACTCCGCATCGATGTTCCCCTGATTGCAGACCAGCAGAAATCCACCATCGTTATCGTGACTGTAGTTGTATTGGATGAGAGTATTGCGGCTGTTCCAGTCCGAATCAAAACCTTCGCCATCGCGCTGGCCGCGCGTGCCATAAACCTCATTGTATTGGATGACGGTATTGTCCGCGCTCCACGGCCAGATACCAACGTTGTAGCCCGCCGAGCGCTGGTTGGCGTGGCTCACTACATTGTTCTCCACCAGGGCGCCGTCGGTGGCGACGACCACAATTCCGTCTCCCCCAATGTCGTCCAAAATGTTGCCTCGAACAATCACTCCCATACTTGGATACCAGCGTGACCGGACCCAGTGGTAGGATCCGCCAAAGATTCCGCTGCGATCGACATGGTAAATACGATTGTTTTCGATGCGCAGATCGACAAAACGGCTGGGCTTCGATGAACCCTCGCTGGTGTAGTTGATTCCGCCATTTGTTTTGACTTTGTCGGTACCGTTCACATCGTGAATGGTGAGGGAACGGAGGTAGATGTGATGGACGTCGCCGTAATTGTCGGCATCCACGTGAACCCCGCGCCGCGGGTGCAACTCGCGTCCGGTGTTTGTGATCTCGAGATTGTTGATTTCCCAGTATTCCTGATTCTTAAGCAGAACGGCGGCTTCCGCGCGCCCCTCACAGTCGATCACCGGCTTACCTTCTCCTCCATACTTATCGACGACAATCGGCTGGTCTGAAGTCCCCGAGCCTTTGGGCCACAGTTGGCCTGTCCACTTCGAGCCCGACTTGAACAGAATGGCATCGCCAGGCCCAAATGTTTTCCGATTGACCTTATCGAGCGTTTTCCACGGAGCATCGGCTGAGTTCCCAGAATTGTCATCGCTCCCAGCGACCGAGTCAACGTAATATGCGTGATCCGAACTTCGGGAATTATTTTCTACCGGTTGGCCCCAGATTGAATGGTCAAAAATGAAGAGCACAAGGACCGCCGTATAAAATTTAGTCCATCGGCGCAGCCGGCGAGTCTCTTGCAGGCGACGCCGAATCACAGTAGGCTTCGTTACTGCGCACATCGTATGGGCTAACGAGATCGACATACGAGCGAATGCTACCACGGAGGAGATGGCGAGCTTGAAAGCCAGAACGAACAAAGCGCGACCAATCGTTCGGAACCTCTTGCACACGCGCCCAAGCACGCAGTCCCTTCTTCTAGTTATCTTACTGCTTGCTGCCACGTCAGCACCTTCACTTCGAGCCGAAAGCGTCGAAGAGGTCGAAGTCAAAGTGGACTGGACGAAAATCGAGCGCACATCAAGGACAATTCCCACCCTGCAGGTTGTCGTCAATCCGCTTTTGCGCCGAGGCTCGCCTATTCATGATCAAGCCTTTGAATCTCTGCGGAATCTCCGGGCGGATGATGTCCGATTTGTCCCGTGGTTTCCTTATCCAAGACTGGCGGTTGCAGAACTGGCGCCACCCACCGCCGATCACACCTTCTGGGATTTCTCGTTGCTCGATCCGCTGGTTCTGGACTTTCTCAATGCCACCGCTGGGCATGCCGTGGTCCTGAATTTCAGCACGATCCCGGAATGGATGTTCAAGACCGATAAACCCGTCGATCTCCCCGGCGACCCTAACGAAGCGGATTGGAGTTACGAGCAGGGAACAGAACTACGCGATCCCAGCATGAAGGAAGTCGGCGACTACTACGCTCGCCTCGTGGGCTGGTACACACGGGGAGGATTCACCGACGAACTCGGGCACCGCCATGACTCGGCCCATCATTACAAGATTGATTATTGGGAGATTCTCAACGAGCCTGAATACGAGCATGCGATCACACCGCAGATGTACACACGCCTGTATGACGTGGTTTTAAAGTCCATTCGAAGCGTTGCTCCAGAGATCAAGTTTGTGGGAATGAGTCTGGCCACGCCCTCAAAGAGCCCTGAGTTCTTTGAATACTTCCTGGATGCAAAAAACCACAAGCCAGGTATTCCACTGGATGCAATTTCGTATCACTTTTATGCGGTCCCCGATATTGACCAGGGATCCGAAGGTCATCCCTTTACCTTCTTCGAGCAAGCGGATCACTTTCTGGATACAGTGCGCTACATGGAATCAATTCGCCGCCGCCTTTCTCCTCAAACTCAGACCATGTTGAATGAGGTTGGCACCATCCGCGCGGAAGATATCGGAAAGGCCGATCCAGCCCCGGCACCGGTGCCTGCTTCCTATTGGAATTTGAGCGCCGCCGTTTACGCATATCTCTATGCGCAGTTGGCAGGGCTGGGGATTGACGTGGTCGGGGAATCGCAACTGGTCGGCTACCCCACCCAGTTTCCCAGCGTTTCCATGATCGACTGGACAACGGGTCGGCCGAACCCGCGCTACTGGGTGCTGAAACTCTTGCGGGATAATTTTGGCCCGGGCGACAAACTCGCGGAAACTAAACTCGAGACACCGGCTGTGTATGCTCAGGCATTCATCACCCCACACGGCAAAAGGAAAGTCCTGGTGGTCAACAAGCGCGACCGTGTTGCTCAACTTCTGCTGCCGGGCGCCATGCGCGCGCATCTGGTAGTTGTGGATAAGGACACAGGATTGAACCCTCCCAATTCGAGCGATCTGACCTCTGCGCATTTCACTCTGTCTGGTTTGGCGGTTGCCGTCCTGACCCTGTCAGATTGAGAATCTGAGTAAAATTGAGATTTTGCGCAGTCGAGCGATTTTTGGACCAACCATGCGACGATCGGTTCTAACGCGCCGAACTTTATTTATTCTGCTCTTCGTTCTGCTGACATTTCCACTGCCTTTTTACGGCCAAGATCCGGGCCGCTCGTCGAAACCCAAATCGACATTGGAGCTGTCGCGGCCTGTGCGTTCGTGGGAGTTTGTGACAGCCACAGGCACACGCGCTGCGCTCTTCGGCAATGAGGCGGGCCGCCTCGAGGCTTGGGTCTATCCACTCAAAATTTTCCGCGATTTCCATCTGCGATTCCACCTGGGAAGTTTGAGCTTTCCAGCGGAGTCGCTGGCCCGAACCATTACAGTTCGTCCTGAATCGACTTCCATTCTGTATGCGGGCGACACCTTCACGGTTCGCGAAACTCTGTTTGTTCCCGTCCATGAGCCGGGCGCGATCATCCAGTTTGAGGTTGACGCGGCTGAACCAGTGGAGATTGAGGCTGAATTTCAACCTGATTTTCAGCTGGAGTGGCCAGGGGCAGTCGCGGGCGCCTACTTGTACTGGAATCAGAGCCTGCACGCGTTTGTCTTCAGCGACGAACTGAAGAGGTTTGCGGCGGTAGTTGGTTCGCCAACGGGAGATTTGACTGCCGAGGAATATTGGATCAATTATTCGGCTTCGCAAACAAATTCGTTTCGCTTGGGAGTGACCAACAAGGGCCACGACACCAGGACCATCGTGATCGCCGCGTCACCTAAGAACGATACCGACGCGGAAGGCACCTACCGCCGGCTTTCAACTTCCTACAGCACGTTGTTGCGTGAATCGTCGGAATACTATCAAACCTACCTCGAGCGGACCATCGACATCTCGATTCCAGATCGACAACTCCAAACTGCATACGACTGGTCGCGGATCAACATGATTCAAGGCTTGGTCGACAATCCTTTTCTCGGCAGCGGCCTGGTCGCCGGGTACCGGACCTCCGACGACACTCAGCGACCGGGATTCGCCTGGTTCTTTGGCCGTGACGCCTTGTGGACATCCTTTGCGCTCGACGCAGCCGGCGACTTTGCCACCACGCACACCGCTCTGGATTTCCTGAGCAAGTATCAACGCGACGACGGCAAGATTCCACATGAGGTTTCGCAAGCAGCCAGCTTTGTGCCTTGGTTCAAAGACTATCCCTACCCCTACGCCTCCGCCGACGCCACGCCCTTGTTCATTATTGCTATGAACGACTACGTGACCGGAAGCGGGGATCTGGCGTACCCAAAAGAAAAGTGGAGCAGCATCTGGAAGGCGTACGAGTTCCTGCGTTCCACTTATGATGCGCAAGGTTTTCCCCAGAATTTCGGATTCGGCCACGGCTGGGTGGAAGGTGGGCCTTTGCTGCCGGTTAAGACCGAACTTTATCAAAGCGGGCTGGGGCTGGAAGCATTGCAGGCTCTATCGCACCTTGCGCTGCTCGTGGATAAGAAAGATGCCAGCGAGGATCTCGAGCGGCAATTTGATCGGCAACGGTCACTCTTAAACAACGCTTTCTGGTCGGAAGAAAAGAATGCGTTCGCCTATGCTCTCGACAAGGACGACAAACGCTTAGATACGACCAGTGTGCTGGCGACGGTTCCTATGTGGTTCGGCTTGCTCGACGAAGCAAAAGCCGAGGCGATGATCGACCGACTTGCTACGTCTGATCATCAAACCGATTGGGGCATGCGCATTATTTCCGCGCGCAATCCCAGCTACAATCCCGGCGGTTACCACAACGGCTCGGTATGGCCGCTTTTCACAGGATGGGCGGCCACCGGCGAATATCGCTACCATCGCGCGATTACTGGATACTCCAATCTGCGTTCGAACGCTTTGTTGATTCAAAATGGCGCATTGGGCCACGTGGCGGAGGTCCTTTCCGGAGACTACAATCAGCAGACCCTCGGAAGTGCGCCGGACCAGATCTGGTCGGCCGCGATGGTTGTCAGCCCGTTGCTGCGCGGCTTGTTTGGCCTTGAAGTAGACGCCACTGCGCACCGTCTCGCCTTTGCCCCCCACCTGCCCGCCGACTGGGCGTCGTTTCGAATCGGCAACGTGAACGTGGGATCAGTTGCCCTGAATCTCGACTACAGTAGAACCGCCGATGGCATTTCGCTGGATGTGCAGCGCACGGGTTCCGGCGGCTGCGCGCTGGAATTTTCCCCGGCTCTCAGCTTGCGCGCCGTAGTGCTGGGGGCTGAGATTAACGGTCGAGCTGTCCCGTTTCGCGTGCAGGCGAACTCTGTGGATCAGCACGTCACGGTGTCTGTTCCCACCTCCGCCGGCATGAACAAATTGCGTATTCGTGTCCGAAACGACTTCGGAGTGAGTATCGCCCAGGAGTTGCCGCCCCTCGGGGAGTCGAGCCAGGGCTTGCGCGTGGTGTCCGAGTCATGGACGCCGGGTCGAGACCAGTTGACCCTGCAAATCACAGGAATCTCTGGCAAACAGTACGCATTTGCCGTATGGAACCCAGACCAGATAGCGTCGGTCGACGGGGCTGAACTGATCGCTGACAGCGCGGGCGCGGCCAGCGTTCGCGTCGAGTTTTCGGCGGGAGAGAACTTCCGGAAAATCATCTTTCACCTCAAGAGCAGCGCGCATCGTCCCGCGCAGCACGTCGAGTAGTGGGAATTAGCAAGCGTTTACGCCATCACTCTCCTTTGTGCGTCACCACACGAATGCGAGTGGCTCCAATCACAGCCAAAGTATCGCCGGAAGGGGTAGCTTAAGGCGTCCGTCGGGGCCGTTCTCGGATCTGGTGCCCCATGTTTCGGCAAGATCGCTTCCGTCTCGCGGCCATGTTTTAAGAGGGAAATGACAGTTCTGATTCGGACAATGCTTAAATTTACTTGACACGCCATCCAGCGCAGGAGTAACTTTCCCCGCGGCAGACACATATACGTTTTGTCGCAGAGTCTGTTTATACAAATGAGTAAACGTTTACTCAACAGACCGATTGATCTGCCGATGTCCGGGACAATCGGAGTGCGAAGAGGAGAACCTATGAGTCGGTACCTGCCGGGTTTTGTAATGGGGTTGGGTTTGTTTTGCGTGGTGCTTTCTCTGATTCCGAACGCGGGCGCCCAAGCTACAACTGGGTCCATCGTGGGCCGCGTGACCGATCCCTCCAAGGCTGTGGTTGTCGGAGCGCAGATCAGCGCGCTAAATCAGGCCACCGGTATTAGCTATACCACTCAATCGAACCAGGCCGGCGACTTTGTGGTCCAGAGGGTACCGCCGGGGATCTACACCGTCACCGTGACTCAGCAAGGCTTTGAGACGGCAGTGGCGAAAGACCTCGAACTAGTGATCGACCAGAAACTCGCAATCGATTTTGAATTGAAGATTGGCATAGCCTCGACCGTGGAAACGGTGACCTCTCAGGCGCCGCTCCTCCAGACGGAAAGTGTGGAGACAGGCGCGGTAATTGGTTCCCAACAAATTCTGGATCTCCCGCTGTTAGGTCGCAATTTTCTCCAGCTCTCCCTCCTTACTCCGGGAGTGGTCAACGGCGAAGGTGGAAACACCCTCAATCTCTCGGTAAACGGCCAGAGAGAGTTCGCAAACTCTGTAGTGATCGATGGCGTCGAAGCTACCGGAAACCGCAACAACGATACGAATCTCAGGCCGAGTGTAGATGCCGTGGAAGAGTTCAAAGTCGCAACCTCGGACTACTCGGCCGAATTCGGCAGGGCTGGCGGGGGAGTGATCTCGATTCAGACCAAGGCCGGAACGAATAAATTTCACGGGGATGCCTATGAGTTCTATCGGCCGAATGCCACAGCCGCGGAAAATTATTCGTTTAGCGGTCCCGGACAATCACCTAATTTGAGCCAGCATAATTTTGGTGCAACCTTCGGCGGACCCATCGTCAAGGATAAGACCTTTTTCTTCATTTCTTACGAGCAGGAGCGGCTCCGTAACACAATCACCTATCTCGACGCCGTGCCGCCTCAAAATCAAGTTGTCTTTAATCCGGACGGCAGCGTCGATCTGTCCGGATTGGTCGATCCTGGAATCGGCCTGCAGTTGCCGATTTTCAATCCCGCTTTTTATGCGCAGAATTTCTATTCGCAGCAGTTTCCCGGGAACGTTATTCCCGCTTGTCCCGCCAATTTCACCCCCGATGGGAGCTGTGTAAGCCCTGCGGGCCAGGCTATTCTCCAGAATTTTTTTCCAAAGCCAAATCTGCCCGGAACTAACTTTGGTTACTACAACAACTTTCTTGTCAATGCACCTTATGCTTACAACGGCAAGACCGGAAGTGCACGATTCGATCAGGAGTTTTCGAAGAAGGACCGATTGTCGGTCGCGTACCATTATGGCGATTTTAACCAGCTTCAGAATGACCCCTTTTACGGCGCAATCCCGGTGGTCGGCGGTGGAGACGCCGACCAGGGAGACAGAGATGATTCACGCAGCCAGGAACTCTCGGCCACTGAAACCCATTTATTCTCCGAGCGCCTCCTGAACGAATTTCGATTTGGTTACAGCCGCTATCGACTGAACGATTACAGCCTGTTAAACGGTAAGAATCTTGCAAACCAATATGGCATCCCCGATATCAATCTTTCCGGCTTCCCGGCGACCTCGGGGTTTCCTTATGTTTATCTCGGAGACGGGTATCAAACGGGCGGTTCGACGTACAAGCCCTTATACTTTCTAGACAACAATTTCCAATTTCAGGACAACGTCATTTTTAGCTCGGTGGGCAAACATGAACTCCGGTTTGGCGCCGATTTCCGTCGGCTGAACTCTCATCCGAACTTCAATCTTTTCCCCACGGGCTTTCAATATTACTCGGGGCCCTACCAGTACGCACCCAGTGGTCCGTTAACCGCCGCCCAGGATTACTCGTTTTACGACACGACATATGCTTACTATAACGGCGGGTCAGACATCGCCGATCTGCTGCTCGGCTTGCCGCAGTATACGAATGTCGGACTGCAATTTGGAAGTCCGCATACGCAGAGTTGGGAACTGCATTTCTACGGGGAAGACACTTACAAGGTAAGTTCCCGTCTGACTTTAATCTACGGCCTGCGATATGAGTTTCAGAATCCGTATACTGAATCCGGAAACAACCTGTCGAACTTCGATCCAAAGACGAACCTGATTTTGATCGCCGGACGCGGTGGCAATTCCGATGCGCTGCTGAATGCCCGGAAGAAGAACTTCTCGCCGCGACTTGGTTTTGCTTTCAAAATGTTGCCCCATACCGTACTGCGAGCTGGTTATGGACTTTTCTATACTCCGGAAAATGACGCCCGCGAGGACGTTCTTACGAAGAATTATCCTTTTGCGACGCAGCAACTGCTCTACACCAGTCCCTATGTTTACCCGTTTTCGACTCCGCCGGGATATCAAATCGACACTGGATTCAATCGGACCACTACTCTCCCCCTGGCTGCGGGACAATCTACGATCAATCCCGCGGACATCGTCGATCCAGGCACTGGCCAACCGGATGGCAATCAACAAACCCTCTACTATGTCGATCCGAATCTGAAGACGGGCTACGCAAATATGTACAATCTGACGTTGCAACAGGAAATCTCCCCTTCGCTGTCACTGGAAATCGGCTACGTGGGGGCTGTGAGTCGGGACCTTCCCTATGCGATTGGCGACATCAACCCCGGCGGTATCCAGACCATGAATCTCGGGAAAATTGAAGCTCAGGAATCGCTAGGATGGGGCACTTACAGTTCCTTGCAGGCGAAATTGAAGAAGCGCGCGACAAAGAATCTCAATCTCCTTGCCTCTTATACCTGGGGGCACAACGTTGATAATGGCCCTGCTCCGTTTGACCTCGGTATCAATCACAACCAGCCTCAAGATCCGTTCAACCTGACCATCGAGAAGGCTTCGTCAGACACTGATGTTCGGCAAAACCTCGTTGTGAGTTCCACTTATTCCTTGCCCTTCGGGCATCACCAGTATTTCGGGGGTGACTGGAATGCAACGAGCGATCTTCTCCTTGGTGGGTGGCAACTCTCCGGCATACTAACGGCACGCACCGGCCTGCCCGTCAATATTGTGAGGAATGGCAACGTAACTCTCTGCCCCGGAGCACGGCCGAACCTTGTCGGGAATCCCACCGAGGTTCCCGGCGGCCAATCCTTGATGGAGTATTTCAATACCGCGGCATTTAGTAGCGCGGGTTTAACCGGAACTTGCATGGTTGGCACTGCCGGACGAAATATCGTCCGTGGTCCGGGATATATCAACGGCGATTTTTCCGTCTTCAAGAATTTTGCGCTGAGCGAAAGATACAATCTTCAAACCAGATTTGAATTCTTTAACGTTACGAACACACCGCATTTCGGGAATCCGGGCGGAGATCAAAGCGTCGCAAAGAACTTCGGAGAGATTACGGGAACCATCAGCAATCCCCGAATTGTGCAGTTTGCCGCCAAGTTTATTTTCTAGCGGGCCGCCGACAGCTTGGAGATCGCACATGCGGTTCCGGGCTTGGGTGGCCCCCCACGCCGATCTAGTCGCATTCTCTCTTATGGGGCGTCCGATTTCTTTCGTCAAGACTTGCTGGCTTACACTGCAGGTTCTGGCACTTGTTTGTGCAGCGCTAAGGGCCCCGGCTCAGGATCAACCTTTCTATCTCCACAAAGACGATCGCGTCGTCTTCTACGGAGATAGCATCACTGAACGTGGCAGTTACATTGCTTTCGTCGAATCGTACGTCGTAACCCGCTTCCCCGATCTGAACGTCCGCTTTATCAACTCGGGTTGGGCGGGAGACTGGGTCGTCGGCGGTGGTGGCGGCAAGGCCGACCAGCGGCTAGCCCGCGATGTTATTGCCAACAACCCGACTGTAGCCACTTTCATGCTCGGCATGAACGACGCTGCTTACCAGGATTTCGATCCGTCGTTTTTCGATGTATATACTAAGGGCTATCAGCATCTCCTCGACACACTCCGCCAGCGCTTACCGAATCTCCGCATCACACTGCTTGAGCCTTCGCCCTTTGACGATGTAACTCGACCGCCGCAATACGCATTGCATGACGGAGGCTATAACAAGGTTGTTGGTCGATATGGGCAATTCGTTCGAGAGTTGGCTCGACAGCGGCATCTCGACGTTGTTGACATGAATGCGCCGCTGGTTGCGGTTCTCGATAAAGCACGCCTCGCCGACCCTGCTCTCGCGGAAAAAATCATTCCAGACCGCATCCACCCATCGGCAGCCGGCGGATTGGTCATGGCTGCGGCCCTATTGGAAGCCTGGAGCGCTCCCGCTGTGGTATCGGCGGTAGAGATTGACGCTTCCCGTATGCGATTGCAGCATCAAGAAAACACTCGGACCAGCGTGTTGCAGAAGAAGCCAACTCTGTCATGGACACAGGAAGACAATTTACTCCCCATGCCGTTTGATCCGAAGGACGATGTGCTTGCTCTGGTACTTCGATCCTCGAATATCGTGGAGTCTCTCGACCAGCAGATTCTAAAAGTGACTGGGCTGCCGGCGCCGAAGTATGTGTTGAAAATTGATGGCGAAGAAATCGGCACGTGGACGCGGGAAGAGCTGGCGCGAGGCGTCAATTTGGCGCTGCTCATGACGCCGATGCTCAAGCAGGCTCTGAGCGTATATGCATTTTCCGGGCGGCTTCACGCCGTCCGCATGGCGGAGTGGCAGGGTGTGCAGGTTGCCCTGCAGGATGAGTCGTCGCCCCACGTTAGCGAAGCGGTGGCAGCGCTCAATGCCTTATATGAGGAACTTGTCACCCAGCGAAAATCCACCGCCGTGCCGAAAGCGCATCACTATGAACTGCTCCCGCAGAGCAACTAGGATTACTATTCATCCGAGGTTCTTCGGGCGGAATCATTCCGTGCCATATTCCCATATGACATCGCGTCTTAATAAGTTAAATCGCATCGCACCGCCGCTTCTTGCGGGGATGTTGCTGCTCCTGGGTTCCGCCTATGCGCAACCAGCCGGCAAGGCCCTACCGACCCAGATCGCCGGTCGCAACGCCATTTTGCTTGGGACCGACTGGTACCCGGAGCAGTGGCCCGAAGCGCGATGGGAAGAAGACTTGCGCCTGATGGAAGCCGCGCATATCAAGGTTGTTCGTATCGCTGAGTTCGCCTGGAGCCGAATGGAACCCTCGGAAAACCACTTTGACTTCGACTGGCTGGAGCGCGCCATCAACCTCGCCGCCAAACATGACATCGTTGTCGTTTTGGGCACACCCACGGCTGCACCGCCTGCCTGGTTGACTTTCAAGTATCCCGACACGCTGCGGATCGATGAACACGGACGGCGGGCGACCCATGGGATTCGCGCCCATGGATCGGTAACGTCTCCTCGTTACCGGGAATTTTGCCGCCGCATTGCCGGGCAGATGGCGCTCCGCTTCGGGCATAATCCCAACGTTGCCGGATGGCAGATCGACAACGAATATGGCTACGCGCGCATGTCGTTTGACGACGTGACGAGAAATTCTTTCCAGTCATGGTTGAAGGCCAAATACAAATCGCTCGACAGCCTCAACGAGCGATGGACAACCTCGTATTGGAGCCAGACGTATGACGATTGGCGCGAGATTCCTATGGCCGGAGAGGAAGCTGAGTTTCACAATCCCGGACTTCGCCTGGAATGGAACCGCTTCGTCACCGTCACCTGGGCGGATTACCAGCAGAATCAGATTGACGCGATTCGCCGGCATGCGGATCCGCGCCAGTTCATTACCGGCAACTTCATGGGATTCTTCGACGGCTTCGATCACTATGTCGTGTCCAGTCCTCTTAGCTTTGCTTCGTGGGATGACTACGTCGGGACCGGGCATCTCGATCCGGTCGGAAACGGTTTAACTCATGATCTGGTGCGCGGGTTCAAGCGCGAGAATTTCTGGGTAATTGAAAGTCAGCCCGGCGCCGTGAACTGGGCGGACGTCAATAACTTCCTGAACAAGGGCGAAGTGCGAGTCATGGCGTGGCAGGCAATTGGCCACGGCGCTGACGAAGTCGGCTATTGGCAATGGCGCAGCGCCCTTAATGGACAGGAGCAGTATCACGGCACCCTAGTTGGTCCGGATGGCACGCCGGTACCGCTGTACGAGGAGGTCAAGACGATCGGAGCTGAGTTCGCGAAGGCCGAGAGCGCTTTGCGAGGTACGACTCCTGTTTCCGACGTTGCGCTTCTGAATTCCTATGACAGCCGCTGGGCCATTGAATTTCAGCGGCATACCACAAAGTACGATCCCGTCGCCCTGCTGAAAGACTACTACCGCTTTTTGCGGCCGCTTTCGCAGTCCATCGACGTCGTCAGCCCCGAGGCGCCACTCCACGATTACAAACTGGTCGTCGCCCCCAGTCTGAATGTAATCCCCGACAATATGGCGCAGCACTTGTTGGAATATGTGCGCAACGGCGGACACCTGGTCCTCGGCCCGCGTTCAGGCATGAAGGACGAGTTCGACGCCTTGCTTCCACAAAGACAGCCCGGTTTACTGGCCGATGCCCTGGGTGGCCGTGTGGAGCAGTTCTACGCGCTCGAAAAAGACGTACCGGTCTCGGGTGAGTGGGGCTCCGGACAAGCCACCATATGGGCCGAGCAACTCAAGGCTCTGGCTCCGGAGGCGGAAGTACTGTTGCAATATGGCCCGAGTAACGGATGGCTCGATGGCCAACCTGCCGCGCTCACTCACAAATATGGGAAAGGCCGTATTACATACATCGGCGCGGTCCTGGACGAAAGACTCATGGCTACTGCCGCGAAGTGGATGGTCGACATGAGCGGCGTAAGAACGGTTTTCGGTGCAGTGCCTGACGGTGTAGAGGTCTGTCGGCGCCTCGGTGGCAGTAAGCAAGTCTTCATAGTGATCAACCACACACAAGAGGGACAGCATGTTAGGCTTCCCCGCCCAATGAAAATGGTCTTGGAAGAGGGGGAAGTACCTGCAGTCGACCTCCCGGCTTACGGAGTGTCGGTTCTTGCAGACAGTGATACTAAATGAACCGAATGAACACCTGCTTCCTACGGATGCCTTGTGCTCCGTGCCTGTGCACCGCGTGCGGGCCTAGACGTGCGTCTTGATTCGAGGGTACTCAGGATTTTGGGGGAGATTCGCTGCCCGGCGGGCGCGCTCCGAACATCGGAGCATATCAAGGACATTGAGACTCTTCAGGAAGATCTCTATCGCTGGATCCGAAGCCGAAAGCCCGTCGTCAGTGCTGGAAGCGCGTTCCCGCCTCGGTCAAACAGCACGTAGTTATCAACATTGTCAAACGTGCCTGGCGCTTGAATCCAGGTTGCGTCCCAATAGGAGAACCCAGTCACTTGTCCGTCATCTGCACTCTCAATCGCGCTGATCTCATCGTTTAAAAAATCCAATTGTCCATGCGGTGTCAGCGGATACGGTTCCGGACCGCCATCATTCATGTTGTCCGACCCCGCGGCCGGCGCCCAGGGGTAGCCCGTTTCTTCGAAGAACACCGGACGGTGATAGCGCGTAGTCACATAGTTAGCGAAATCCTGAAACTGGCGCACTGTCTGCCCCGACCAGAACGGATACGCGGAGTATGCCAGCACATCCACTTGCGCTCCGCGAGAGAACATCGCGTCCAGATACCACCGAGTCTCCGCATATCTCCCGATATTCGCCAGGTGCCACAACACGATCGTATCCGGAGAAACTGCTCGCACCGCGCGATACCCTGCCTCGTAGATTCGCGCGAGGAGATCGGGATTCGCGGTGGCATCAGCATTCACCTGCAGCAGCGCAGACTTACACTCTTTCGAGCGCAATAATCCCGAATCGGCTTCGTTGCCAATGGATATGTAATGAACTGGAATTCCTTTGACTCGAAACTCGCCAAGTACGCTACCTATGTAACCACTTACCGCATCAACCATGGCGCGCGGTTCCAGGCCGACCCACGCATGCGGCTGCGTTTGGCAACCACCATCCGCCCAATAATCGCTGAGGTGTAGCGCCAATTCGATCTTCATTCCCTCCGAATGCGCTCGTGCCGCCAGCAGAAGCACGTGCGTCAGGTTCGCATACGAGCCGCGCATATTCCTGGACGGTGAAAACTCAGGGTTGCCGGGATCAACGAACAAATGCAGTCGCGCCAGATTCATTCCGCTACCGGCAAGGATGCGAAAGGGGTCGCCCGCGAGTCCTTCAAATTTGTAGACCCCGCCGTGCTCCTCGACCATGTCGGTCAAACTGACGTCGCCTCCGGCGATGATTTGATACGGCTGCGCATCGCGCTCGAGCGTCAGATCGGAAACGCGCAGCCATTGCCCGACACCTGACCTCACGCGTAAGCCGAAATCGCAATGCGCATTTGTCACCCGAATGCCGCGAAGCTTCACACGTCGATATGTCTCCCCTAACGCCGCCGGAGCAAGATTCAAGATCGTATCCTCCACGCCGCATCCCTTCGCCTCCAGCCTGGCCAGACTCTGGCCGCCACTCGATCGATAGCTCGCCGCCAGCGTGTAACTCCCCGGAGATAGACTCACCGTCTGAAACAACGTGGATTCGCCTCCCGATTGGCCTTGGGCACTTAGCAGCAGGAAGGCCTTTGACGCGGGATGTGTGCCCTCCAAGTCCCATCCTTCCTGTTTGTGCAACAATTGCGGATTACGCAAGACATTTTCATGTCGAATCAACGACACGCTGTCCACAAAGCTCTGTGCATTGCTATTGCCCTTCACTCGCGCTTTCACACTGCACGATTGAGCGCGGGTCAGAAAGAACACCGGCGCATGCAATTCCTGCCAGTCTGTATCTCTCGTCTGGCTTGGCGGTGCCGAGCTTGGGTCGAGTGCAGTTGTGGACACCTCCGATCGCGCTCTGCCCTTGCACTCCAATCCGATTTGCGCGACCTGTCCTGCTCCCAGTCGCACAAAGGCACTCAACTCATACACTCCCGCGGACAACCAGATTCTCTGCGAGGCTTCCCCTCCCGCGGGAAGCGCCAACGCGTGGGCTCCGTCTACCGAATCGCTCTGCGTGACTGCCAGTCCCTTCGTTCGCCCGTTCAACTCCCAGGGGGAAACGCTGGCGTTTTCGAAACTAGGATTTGACAGCAGATTCGTTAGCTGCGCCCCGGCGAAGCTGGAAAACGCCGCCAATATCACTGCCATCTTGATCCCAACTACCACTTGGTGAGAATTCCGCGAGGCTGAAACCGAAAAGAATTGGCGGAAGCGATTCCTTCTCATATGCGACAAGGAGGTAGATCAACTAAAAACTGGAATAGCCCTATTTGGATACGTCGTACCAACGCCGCGAGTCGAGCCTAATCCGTTAACGATAACGGAAATTCTCACCTTGCGCTATCATCAAGCCGGTCATCGGGATCAGGGAGTGCCGATCCCACAATCGGGGGCTAGCCGCTATGCCAATATCTTTATTTCGCATTGTTCTCATCCCCTTTCTCTTGCTCGCCTCAAGCAGGTTGGCGCGCACCCAACAACAGAACGCTCTTGCCGCCGCACCGGCACAATCCTTGTCCGCTTCCGTCGAAATTGATGCTCGTCTATCGCCTAAACAAACAGCTTTGCCGCTATTGACCATGGGCGCATCCACAAATCCCGACGGCCATTCGATCACCGTCAATAGCCGCTACCTGGTGCGCGATGGAAGACCGTGGCTCCCGGTAATGGGTGAATTCCACTTCTCCCGCTATCCCCACCAGTATTGGGAAGAGGAACTTCTCAAGATGAAGGCGGGAGGCGTACAGGTAATTTCGTCTTATGTCATCTGGATTCATCACGAAGAAGTCCAAGGCCAGTTTGACTGGAGCGGCGACCGTGATCTGCGGGAATTCGTGCGCCTCTGCGCGAAGAACGGCTTGCTGGTTTTCCTCCGTATCGGTCCATGGGCACACGCCGAGGCCCGCAACGGGGGCTTCCCCGACTGGGTTCAGCGAATGCCGCACAAGCGCGGCAACGATCCGCAATATCTCGCTGCAGTTGATTCCTTTTACCGTCAGATTTCCCAGCAAGTCAAAGGACAATTTTGGAAGGATGGCGGCCCCATAATCGGCGTCCAACTCGAAAATGAATACGCGCTACAATGCGCTGGGCAAGGTGCCGCGCACATTCTCAAGCTCAAACAAATGGCCCTTGCAGACGGATTTGATGCTCCCCTGTACACCGTCACTGGATGGGACGGCGCAGTTTTTCCGCCCCGGGAAGTGCTGCCCGTGTTCGGCGGCTATTCGGCTTGGCCCTGGGATGATTCGATCCAGAAACTTCCACCCAACGAGGTTTACGCTTTCCGATTCGAAAGCCGCGAAGGCGGCGACATCGGCGCACCCGGAGGTCGTCCCAGGTCACGTGCCACGCAGGCCGAACTCGCAGCCTACCCATTTCTTTCTGCTGAGTTTGGTTCGGGCATTGAGGACACCTATCACCGCCGGCCCATTATCCATGCGCCCGATGTGGCTGCAATGTTGCCGACACAACTCGGCTCCGGGATCAACCTCATGGGTTACTACATGTTTCATGGTGGGGCAAACCCACCGGGTAAACTCACTACTCTCCAGGAATCGCAGGCCACCGGCGCACCCAACGACCTGCCCGAGATTTCATATGATTTCCAGGCGCCACTCGGCCAATACGGCGAAGAAAGAGAGTCCTATCGCAAGCTGAAGCTCTTTCATTATTTTTTGAACGAGTTAGGTTCGGAACTCGCTCCCATGGTTGTGCATGCTCCAGCCGAAATCCCGGCGAGTCCCGGCGATTTCTTCACGCCCCGCCTCTCGGTCCGCAGCTTTGGCGATCAGGCTTTTCTTTTCGTAAACAACTACGTTCGCGGTTATGAGATGCCGGCCCGAAAAACTTTCCGCGTCCGCGTTCGCCTCCCATCGGGAGATGTGATGGTCCCGTCAGAGCCAGTGACCATCCCGTCCGGAGCTTATTTCATCTGGCCAATTGGCCTCAAGGCGCATGGCGTGACCCTCCGTTACGCGACCGCCCAACTCATCACAACGCTCGAGCAGGAGCACGAAAATTATCTCTTCTTTGTAGCGCAGGATGGAATCGCGCCCGAGTTCGCGCTCGCACTCGACGCCACGCAATCTCTGGAAGGAACGGCACAGCCGGGCGACCGCTGTGAAAATCAAGCTGAACGCTGTGTGATTGTCCGGCCCACTCCGGGTACTGGTATTGCTTTCACGGTACGTTCCTCGACCGGCAACCCAACTCACGCTGTCGTGCTCACGCAAGAACAAGCAGAGCGTCTTTCTGTACTCGCCATTCATGGAGAAAAAGCGCTGCTTTATTCCGGAGCCTGTGTATTCTCTGACGGCGAAGCTGTCCACCTGCGCTCGCCGGGGCGCTCGGACGTTTTCTTCGGCCTGCTCAGCCAGCACGACGAAGAATGGCAATCCAGCGCGGGGCTAAAACCCCAGCCACCGGAAGGCGTCTTTCCCGTCTACGAAGCGAACGTCGATGCCCGGAACATTGCCGTTTCGTTTGTCCAGACGAAGGAAGCGGGCTCTGCGCCTCGCCTCGAGCGCGCAAATCCCGCCGGATGGCGCAAGCAACCAGTGGCTGTGGCGCCGTCCGACACCACGATGGAGCAATTCGCTGCGCGATGGACTGTCTCCCTGCCGAAGGATGTCTTGCTCGGCGTTGAAGACGTTTTTCTGCAGATCCACTACGAAGGCGATGTCGCGCGCCTGTTCGCCGGCAAAGACTTGGTCGATGATAACTTCTATAACGGCGATTCGTGGGTCATTGGATTGAAACGCTTCGCTCCGCGCCTTGACGCTCTTTTGCAGTTGCAGGTCCTGCCGCTGCGCGCCGATGCGCCCATTTACTTTGATGCGGGTTACAAGCCCCAATTCAAAGGCCAGCAACTTGCCCTGCTCGCTTCGATCACCGCGATTCCCGAATATGAAATTGTCATACGTCCGGAGTAGTCACAGGATATTCTCGAGTCGGCGAAAACAAATTCCGGATCGCATCTACAGACGCTAGAATGGGCACGCATGATCAGGCTGATCGATATTGCCAAAGCGCTGGAAGTGTCTATCGGCACCGTCGACCGCGCCCTGCACGACCGCCCGGGCGTCAACGAGGTCACCAAAAAACGCGTTCAGCAAATGGCCAAGTCCATGGGCTATCGCCCCAACCTCGCTGCCAGCGTTCTCTCCTCCAAGCGCAAGCTGCGTATCTCGGTGAATCTTCCGGAAGAGATCGCATCGTTCTTCAATCACGTTCGCGCCGGCATCGAGTCAGAGCACGCGGTGCTCTCGAAAGCCTCTGTCGACCTCGAGTTCCGCAGCTTTCCGCGCCTCGGTGTTGGCGAGGTCGACGCCTTCGACGATGCCGTCGAAACCTGTGTGAATGGCATCATCACTGCCGTCGGCCATCCCGATCATTTCGTGAGCCGCGTCCGTAAGGCGCTCCGCAGGAATATCCCCGTCGTCTGCGTGGTCGCCGATGCCACGGGCTCCGACCGCATCGCCGCCGTCACCATCGATACGCACGCCAGCGGCGGTCTGGTCTGCGACCTGATGGGGCGCTTCGTTCGCGAAACTGGAGACGTTGCTGTCTTCACCGGCGAACTCACTACTGCCGATCACGTAGAAAAAGTGGAAAGCTTCAGCCATGGCGTCGCGCGGCACCATCCACACCTGCGAGTCCTTCCCGCCATCGAAACCCACGACCGCGCAAAAGAAGCGTCCGAGAAGGCATTGAGTACGCTCCGCGACCATCCAGCGCTCGTCGGCTGCTACATTACCACCGCCAATTCCATACCCGTCCTGCGCGCTTTGAAAAGCTGGAAGAAGATCGGGGAGATCACTGTCATCACGACGGACTTGTTTCCTGAACTCGTGCCCTATTTGCGCTCCGGAACCATTGCGGCCTCCATCCATCAACGCCCGCGCGCGCAGGGCCAGCTCGCCCTCCGTATCCTCCACGGCTTCCTGCGCGATGGCACCTGCCCGACTGATCGCGTCACTCTTGCTCCCCACGTCGTTACCCGCTCGAACCTGGATTATTTCCTTACCCAGTACGCAATCGTGGAACGAACCGTCTGAGATCAGGCCGGAAGCCCGACTCCGCGAGGTACGATCGCTTTCCGGCTGTCGGTACCTAATTTCGTGGGCTCCCGTTTCGAGTTTCTGACCAGCCGTATCTGCTTGTCATACAGTCGTGTGAAATCCGCCCTTGACAGACTTTTTCAACAGGAATATGTTTCGTTAGCGTTAACGGTACTGGAATTCGCGATTTTTGCCGTTTGACCGACATGCAAACGATGCGCAGCGGTTTAAAAAGCTGGCGTTCACCAGGCCTGAAAACGTGGCGCGGCTGGGTCTGACGAACGCGCTCCTCAGCGTTCAGAAATGGAGAATGCGATTTATGAAAAGCACCAAGTTTGCAATCTTTCGGCTCTCCGTGGCGGCACTCCTGATGGGACTTCTGTGCTCAGTCTCTCCCCCGGCCATAGCTCAGGTCGGCCAGGCTACTTTGTCTGGCACGGTTCAAGATTCCAGCGGCGCAACGATCGCCGGTGCCGCCGTCACCTTGACCGACACCGCAAGCCAAACGCAGCGCGAGGCCACCAGCGACACCCACGGTTTCTTCTCCTTCACCGCCCTGCCGGCCGCGACCTATGAGGTCAAATTCAATAAGAAGGATTTTGCCGAGTTGCGGCGGACGATTGTTGTGCACATTGCCGATCACTTGGAGATTCCGGATATTAAATTGGCCGTGTCTGCGGCCAGCCAATTAATGACGGTTACTGGGGAAGCGGTGAACGCGACTCCCGACGATACGGGCGAACTCTCCTATACCTTGACCTCGAAGCAGGTGCAGAACCTCGACATTATGGGACGCAGCGCGACCGAACTCCTCGGCCTTGTCCCTGGCGCAGCTGACTCAGGCAATTTCAATACGGACTCCTACAGCGGCCAGGTTGCGGGCTTCACGCCCAACGCCAGCGCCTACAGCGTCAACGGCAACCGCTTCGACCTCACACAAATCGTCAGCGACGGCGTTCCAGTTACTGACGTAAACACTGCCGGTGCCGCGGCTGTAACACCGAACATTGAGATGATCCAGGAGGTCAAGGTCGAGACCGCGGCGTTCTCCTCTGAACAGCCGAATGGCCCGATCGTCTTGCAGACGGAAACAAAGTCTGGTGGCAAGGACTTCCACGGCGAACTCTACGCGACAGTTCGCAATCATGTCCTGGACGACACCGACTGGCGGGTGAAAAATCTCGGCCTGCCCAGCCCGGACGATAGCTACTACTACCTGGGCGCTAATATCGGCGGGCCGGTCATCATCCCTGGAACCTCATTCAACGAGAAGCGAGACAAGCTCTTCTTCTTCGCTGCCTTCGAGAAGAATCTACAGCACGTGCAGGACCCGGTGAACGACATTCGCGAAGCAGTCACTCCCTCGGATGGCTCCGTGGTCGATGGCTCACCCACACCCAACATGCGCGGCGGCGACTTCAGCGATACCGCGTACATGAGTAATTTCAACAATACCGCGTACTACGCCAGCGTGACTCCCTGCACCCAGCCTGGCAGCAATACCGGTCTGTGTTCGGGCCCCGGTATCATCACGACTTTCGATCCGAACGGCCAGGTGCTGATCAATGCGCTGCCCTTACCGAATGCCGATCCCACAAAGACTGGCGGCTACAACTTGATCACCAGCGTAGTCAATTTTCAACCGCGCGATCAGGAAAATCTCAAACTCGACTACAACATTAACCGCAAGAACCAGTTCTCGACGCGTTATAACCATGAGAGCGAGACGGTACCCTTCCCTTACGGCTACTTCAACAACTTCACGCCAAACGCTTATCCGAGCGAGCAAGTTGACCACGACCATTCGCACTCCATCGTGGCAAACCTCGCCACCTCTTTTTCGCCGACGCTCATCAATCAGATCACCTTCGCCTACACGCGGCTGAACTTCCTCACTGATCTCGAGAATGAGGCCGCCGTCTCCCGCCAAGTCCTGGGATATGACGCACAGGATCTGTACCCTGACAACTCCGACATCATCCCCAATGTCCAGCCGGGATATGGCGGGGCGCACTATGCGTCGCTCTACCTCCGCGGCGGCAGTTTCCCAACCACGAACGCTCCGCAACAGATCTATGTGATCAATGAAAACATCACCAAGATTTTCGGCACCCATCAGATCAAGGCCGGCATCTATTTCGCACACCAGCAGTTCGGCCAGCTCACGCAGGGAAATGAGAACAGCACAATCATCACGGGCGAATATGGCTACTCCTACAACACCGGGAACGCCTTTGCCGATCTTCTGACCGGACAAATTGCCGGTTACCAGCAAAGTACGAATAATTTCGTCGCTAACCTGCGCGAAAAACGCACTGACTTTTTCGTTCAGGACCAGTGGAAGGTCGTGCCCCGACTCAGCATTAACTTTGGGGTGCGTGTGAATCACATAGGCGCATGGTATGAGACGGCCGGCCGAATGGTGGTCTTCGATCCCAGCCAGTACAATCCTAATGGCAATTACGCCGACGCTACGGGGCTGGTAAGTCATGCAACCGATCCCAGCATTCCCATTAGCGGCGGGCGCCCGCTCGGATTCCAGGTCGCGCCTTCAGGTGGATTCGCGTGGGATCTTCGCGGCACCGGCAATACCGTTCTGCGTGGCGGATTCGGCACTAGTTACTATGCCGACCCCGGCGCCAACGCATTCTCCACAGTGCAAGCCCCGCCCAACGAAACGTTTACCTCGGTTTATGAATTGAATACAATATCGGCTAACTCACCAGGAGCCCAAAATGGCTACGGCATTCCCTATATCCAGACCTATCTGCCACTAGGCGCCTACGGCATTGCCGATATCAATGACCATCATCTACCGGTGACATACTCTTATTCGCTCGCCGTAGCACAAGCCTTTAATCACTCCATTCGTGTAGAGATGGCTTATGCCGGCAACACTTCGCGTTACCTGACGGGTTACACAGGGACCAATGCAGTTCCTGAAGGATGTCTCTACGAGCTTTACGCTTATAACGGCTACGTAGCCAACTCCTTTAATGACGTAAAGTGCCGCCCTTACCCGCTGGAGGCCGGACTCAGCACGATGACCCACAACCTGAGTTCCCGTTACAACGCGGCCCAGGTTACGGCCTCCAAACAGACGGGTATCTTTAACTTCTGGGCTACCTATACCTGGGGTAAAACCCTTGCCGATAACTGCGAAGACCCTTTCGACGAGCGCCGCTGCTACAACCCGGCTCCATTCGACCGCAGCCAGAATCTGAATATCTCGTATCTGATCAACCTCCCAAATTTGAGCGCCAAGTACCTGGGCAATAACAAAGTACTCGATGGTATTCTCGACGGCTGGCAATTCACCGGTATCGAGCAGTTCGCCTCTGGTAATCCGATCAATATCACCGCTGCCGCCTCCGCGAATGGAGGCACTGGCAACGAATATGACGGCTACCACAACCGAACTATTGGGTTCTACTCCGTATACAACTCCGCGACGAATTCGACGCCCGATCTAAGCAACCGCAACATCGTCGGAACGCCTGACGAAGCATGGGCTCCAGTTGTCGTTTGCGATCCCACGGCCGGTTTGCAGGCTCATCAATACTTCAACGCCAACTGTTTTCAATCTCCGCAGGCCGAGGTCGTCGCCAATAGCCCAACAATTGGAAACTATCATCTTCCCTACCTTCACGGTCCTCGCTACGAGCGCGACGACATTGGTCTATATAAGGCTTTCAAGCTCAGGGAAACTAAGAGCATTCAGTTCCGGGTACAGGCTTTCAACATCGCCAACCATGCCTCGGATGCGTTCATTCCGTACGACTCGAATCTGTACATTGGCTATAACAGCTACGGGGGATTGCCCACGAACCCAAGTACTGCCGGTTTTACCGAAAATAAGCTTGGACACCGAACGATTCAGTTGGCGGCGAAATTCATATTCTGATCCAGATTCTCCATCTCGGCCCGGTGTGCTTTTCGCGCGCCGGGCGTCAGTCCAAAATCCTGGAAGGCATAATTAACACCGTGACGCTACCCTTCCAAAAGGAGTCTTGCCTGAGTTCTCCTCTCCTGCGTCCCTCCGCGCCAGGCAATTCGCTCGCAGCTGCGATTATCTTCCCAGGTAAGCATCGATGATTTCCAGCGTCTCCAAACCGGAGTTGACCCGCGATCGCTTGCTGACCCGCTTTGCTGAACTCTATGGCATGGGTACTGGTGTGCAAATCTTCCGGGCGCCCGGCCGTGTCAATCTGATTGGCGAACACACGGACTACAACGATGGCTTCGTCATGCCCATGGCGATTGGGTTCTATACCTGGATCGCCGCCAAGAGACGCGCCGACCGGGTCATTGAGGTGTACTCCGAACATTTCTCTGAAAGAATTTCCTTCACCCTGGATTCGCTGAATGGTCCTCCCACTAATCATTGGAGCGACTTCATCCGCGGCGTCGCCGAAACGCTGCAGCAGGCGGGACACCACCTCGCAGGCGCGAGCCTGCTCATCCATGGTGAGGTACCGATCGGTGCCGGCCTTAGTTCTTCTGCCTCTCTCGAAGTCTCCGTCGCCCTGGCTCTCGTCTCCCTTGCCGATCTCGACGTTCCCCTCCTCGACCTCGCAAAACTTTGTCAGGCCGCCGAGCACAAGTATGTCGGCACCCGTGTCGGCATCATGGATCCATTTGTCGCCAGCTTTGGGGTCGCGGGACACGCATTGATGCTCGATTGCCGTTCCCTTGAATATCAACTCCTCGCTATCCCCAACGATCTTCGCGTAATCGTCTGTAACAGCATGGTTCGCCACGAACTGGCATCGGGGGAATACAATCGCCGCCGCGCTGATTGTGAAGCCGGCGTTAAAGTACTTCACTCGCTTCTTCCATATGTTCACTCCCTGCGCGATGTCCGCATCGCTGATCTGGAAAAATTCGGCCATGCTCTTCCCCCCGTTGTTTATCGCCGCTGCCGCCACGTCGTCACCGAAAATCAGAGAGTTCTCGCTGCCGTCAACGCGCTGCAATCTCAGGATGCCGATCGTTTCGGCCGTTTGCTCTATCGTTCCCATGCCAGTCTGCGCGATGACTACGAGGTAAGTTGCCGGGAGCTTGATCTCCTTGTCGACCTCGCTTCCTCACACCCTGGCGTCTATGGTGCGCGCATGACTGGCGGCGGCTTTGGCGGATGCACTGTGAACCTCGTCCACTCCGATTACGCCGATGCCTTCGGATCCGAGATTGCACATGCGTACGCACAAACGATCGGCGTCAGTCCCGAAATCTACCTGTGCGAACCTGCGCAGGGAGCCGAACCCTGGATCGCCGGCGTGAGTGTTCATTCCGGAGGGAGTATAGGCAAATGAATTCTCGCGAACGCAACGTAATCTACGAGGCGCCACACCGCCGGTTTAACCCGCTCACTGGTGAATGGATTTTGGTCTCGCCTCATCGCTCGGAGCGGCCATGGTGCGGCCAGACTGAGCCTGCCCCGAGTGCGGTAGGCGTGGCATACGACCCGAACTGTTATCTCTGTCCCGGAAACGCGCGAGCTGGTGGCATCCGAAATCCTGACTACACTTCGACCTATACCTTTACCAACGATTTTGCCGCACTGACGCCAGATGTTCGCCCCGCGAGCCAGGACAGCTCCGGCCATGGCCTGTTGCGCTCCGAATCCGAGCCCGGAACCTGCAGAGTCGTCTGCTTTTCTCCGCGTCATGACCTCACGCTCGCCCGCATGAAAGTGAAAGAAATTCGTGCGGTCCTCGATGTCTGGGCCAACCAATTTGCTGAGCTCGGTTCTTTGCCTTACATCAATTACGTTCAGATTTTTGAAAACCGCGGCGAGATGATGGGTTGCAGCAATCCCCACCCGCACGGCCAAATTTGGGCCAACCAGACCATACCCAACGAACCCCGAAAAGAGCAGGAATCACAGTCCGTCTATTCAGCGAAGTACGGCTCCTGTCTGCTGTGCGACTATCTGAAGATTGAAACTAGTTCACACACACGTGTCGTGCTCGAGAATGATCACTTCATAGTCCTTGTCCCATTCTGGGCGGTTTGGCCTTTCGAAGTGCTGCTTCTCTCCCGGCGCCACGTCCGCGATCTACTTGCGCTCAGCTCTCCGGAGCGCGATTGCCTGGCCGAAATATTTAAGGGTCTCACCACACGTTACGACAATATCTTCGAAACGTCATTCCCTTATTCAATGGGATTCCATCAGGCTCCTACGGACGACAATGCGCATCCTGAGTGGCATCTGCACGCACATTTTTATCCCCCGCTGCTACGCTCTGCGGGCATACGCAAATTCATGGTTGGATATGAAATGCTGGCTGGACCCCAACGCGACATAACTCCCGAATCGGCTGCAGCTATTCTCAGAAATCTCTCTGGTACCCATTATGCGGAGCGAAACCAGCCGTAGAATCCATAGCTCGTTCACTCCACCAGCATGCAAAGGAGTGATGGCACCGCGGGGTACGGCGATTCAGCATGGCAATCGACGTCCGGACGGGCCGTCGTCGCGCCATCCTCCGTGGTTGCTTGGTGCGCACAATCAACTCTCGGGCCTGGCTTGAGACAATCGTCAGCCTAGCCGGCGAGTGTGGACTCCTGCGCGGCATTTGAACTATTAATTTCGATTCGACTTTACTGCGGCCTGATTGCTCCGAATCAAATGCGGTGAAATGCGGTGAAGTTTTATTTTGAGACTCCGGAAGTCGTTGAAAGAAATGGCTCTTCAGGTAGGACGCGAACCTACAACCCTCCGGTTAACAGCCGCCCTATTGAGGTATGCGACGCTGTATTTTCATTGATATAGATGGATCGAAGAGTAGAGTTTGGAGTGCATTCGACGCTCGTGGCGGTGAAGTTTGCGGTGAAGTTTTCGCTGAACCCAGCGACCACGAATCATAGGGCACACGATCCCGAACCAGATTCCAGACCTTATTGAAATCTGTAGATTTCTGATGATTCCAAGTGATTGCTGTTGAATCTGTTTTGGACTGCCTGTTGAAGTCTGTTGATCTCTGCTGGACTCGTGGGCTTTGACAGCTACAAAATCGTCTACATTTCGTAAGGCGAATGGAAGGCAGAGTTAAAATGTGGTCGGAGGAAAATAATCGCAGTGAGGGCTGACGATCGGACCTTTACGTAGGCGGGGACCATCGTCTCAAACCGTCGATTTTGGCTCCAAATCAACGGCTATGTGGTTTACGACTGAGGATAGGTGCATTCGTTGTTCCTGCTTCCAATTTGCTTTCTTACGGATCGAATCGACACCTGCGACCTGCGACCTTCTGCGACCTTCTGACACGTAGACGCGACTGCTTCGCGGAACTGCGACACGACACATGCGCCCTGGGCTATAGGAAAAAGAATTCCGCTCGGGCTGAAATCAAGGTACGTTCGATCGCCTACCCGGCTCTCAAAGCATTGAATCCGTTGCACTGTGGGTTGTGGAAGCGCATTTGCTTGTCTAGTATGTTAATAGGCATTAGTGTAATCATGAGTCAATTTCACAATCCTAAGCTCTACAAGGAATTCCAGCGTCCCGTGATTGCCATTATCGGCGGCGGATTCTCAGGCGCCATGATGGCTGTTCAACTGCTGCGTGCCGCTCGCGGGCACATCGGCCTCATGCTCATTGAACGTGGTTCACTACCCGGGCGCGGCGTGGCGTATGCAAGTGCGTTCGACGGACACCTTCTGAACGTTCGAGCGAATGGGATGAGCGCCTATCCCGATGTTCCTGATCATTTCGTGGAGTGGGCGCAACAGAACTACAGATCTTCCGTGAAGGCGGACGATTTTCTTCCGCGTCGCGTATACGGTCAGTACGTCGTTGCCCAACTGCAAGAAACATCCGCATCACATCCCGGTCAATTGCAATGGATTCGGGATGAGGCTGTTTCCTTGGCGCGTGCGGGGGACGTCACGCAGGTAGGCCTTAAGAGCGGGAATCAGGTCGTTGCGCACAAAGTGATTCTTGCGCTCGGCAATTTTCCTCCGGGCGATCTCCCGCTTCCCGGTAAAACGCCGCACAGTCCGCGCTATGTCTTCAACCCTTGGTCATCTAACAGAGAGGTGGGCGAGAACTGCGGCAAGAGCGTGCTGCTGATCGGGTCCGGGCTCACCAGTGTTGACACGGCAATTGAACTTGGGGCGCGGGGGTTCAAAGGCACAATCCACATTCTTTCGCGCCGTGGACTGCTGCCGCAGGCGCACAAGGTGATCGCTCCGTTCTCACCAAGCTGGGGCAATTGCTTTCCACGGTCAGTGCGTGCACTGCTTCGTCTGATTCGTTTGCAGGTCAAAGAGGCCGCGGCGGTGGGCTCGGACTGGCGTCCCGTAATTGACTCCCTTCGTCCGCGGACACATGAAATCTGGCGTGCGCTTCCGCGAGCGGAGCGACGCCGTTTTCTTCGACATCTGCGAAGCTACTGGGAAGTACATCGACACCGCATTGCGGATCGGATTGCAGAACAGCTCGCCACACAGATCCAGAGCGGACAGGTTCACATGCATGCGGGACGCATCGCGGAATACCGCGAGGGCAATTCCGGCGTCGAACTTACATATCGCGATCGTAAGAGCGGCCGGGCAGCTAAGCTGCGGGTTGACTTCGTCATCAACTGCACCGGCCCCGAGGCGGACTGTCGGCGAGTTAACAGTCCTTTACTTTCGGATCTTATGGACAAGAAGCTGGCGCGGCCCGATGAACTTTCGTTGGGGCTGGATGTTTCTGATGATGGCGCGGTGCTCGACGCGCAGGGCACACCCTCGAATTTTCTCTTTGCTCTGGGCCCCCTGCGTAAAGGCAGTTTGTGGGAGACCATCGCTGTTCCCGAGATTCGAGTACAAGTTGCCGGGCTGGCAGAACTGCTCGTCGCAGATTTCCGGACAGAAGATAGCGAATCAATGGGTTTGACGGTATCGAGTGTTCCATCAATTTCCCACATTTGTAGTCCGACGGAGGAAACATGCAATTCCAACAATTCTATTTAGGGTGTTTGGCACACGCTTCCTATCTGCTGGTTTCGGGCGGCGAGGCCGTCGTGGTCGACCCACAGCGCGATGTAGAAATCTATCTGGAAGCGGCAAAAAAGCATAACGCTGCCATCGGCCACATCTTCGAAACGCATCTTCACGCTGACTTTGTTTCCGGCCATAAGGAATTGGCGGCTCGCACCGGCGCCGCAATCTATATTGGCCCGAATGGCGGGGCGACGCTCGCCCATGTGGAGGTTCGCGATGGTTTTGAATTGCGAGTCGGTACGGCTAGAATCAAAGTCCTCGAGACGCCGGGACACACTCCCGAGAGCATATGTCTGGTTGTTACGGATGAGGAACAGTCGTCTGAGCCCTGGGCCGTCTTCACTGGCGACACGCTGTTTGTCGGCGACGTTGGCCGTCCTGATTTATCGAAAGCCTTCACGCCTCCAGTACTCGCGGGCATGCTCTACGATTCACTGCACAGCAAATTGCTCACACTTCCCGATCATGTGATCGTTTATCCGGGTCACGGTGCAGGCTCATTGTGCGGACGCAATCTCGGCACCGCACGTTCGTCAACGATCCGAACCGAGCGGCTGACAAACTACGCGCTTCAGATCAAAGATCGAGAGGAATTCATCCGACAGCTAACCACCAATCTTCCCCCGCGCCCCGAGTACTTCCCGCAAGATGCACAGATCAATCGCGCCGGCGCAGCCATTCTCAGCGAATTACCCGCGCTTAAGCCAATCGCTGCCGAGGAGCTGAAATCATTATTGGAGCAAGAAGTCGTTGCCATCGATGTGCGGCCCGGCGATGAATTTGCCGCCGGTCATGTTCCCGGATCGATCAGTCTTCCGCTCAACGGCCAGTTCGCCACCTGGGCAGGGACGCTCATCGGCCTGACTTCTCAACCGGTATTGATCGCTGATACGCCCGAGGAATTATCTGAGGCACGAACCCGTTTGGCCCGCATCGGGCTCGACGAAGAACGCGGCTATCTCCTGGATGGCGTGAAGGGCTGGAGGAATGCAGGTCATGAACTCGAATCATTCGAACAGATCACGGTTCGGAATATGAGCCGGGACTTACAGTCGAATGGCCACCACGTGCTCGATGTGCGTCGTCGTCCGGAATGGGAAGTCGGACACATCGAAGGCGCGAGCCTTTGGCCTCTCGATGAATTCCGGGCCTCAGTTCCGAAACTCGATCCCGGCGCGCCGACATGCGTAATTTGTAAGAGTGGCTACCGGAGCCTGATCGCGTGCAGCCTGCTGCGGCGGGCCGGCTTCAAAAACGTGATCAACGTGATCGGCGGCTTTGACGCATGGCAGAAGGCCGGGCTGCCCTCATCGACGGGGGAGACTGTCGCGGTGTAAAAGCGTGGCGAGCGCGTGAATTACTAGTGACTGCCGCTCCGGGTCCACGGGAGTTACCGACGATTTCATGTTGTGGAAATATCGAGATTGCCTGACCCTTCTCCGTGTGGCAGAATCACCGCATCATGCAAACTTTGAGTCTTGAGCTCTCCTACCTGGAGAGTGATCCAAGAACGCAACAGCCCTCTGCCTGTGTTTACCTGAAGGCGCGCGGTACCGAGGACTATGCCGGGATCAAGGCCGAAAAGTTAGTGACTGCCCCTTGCCTGACGTTTATCGAACTAGACGCGGAAATTCGGCGGCTCTACGCAGAGCTGGATGAAATTCGCGCCCGCGCCAAGAAGAAGTTCTACAAGGCCGAGGCTATGTCCATGGCTGCCGGAGCTGGTGCGTCTTAGTCGACTCAAGAAACTTTGTTCGTCGATTTGCCCTCCGATCCTAAACCGCGGCTTTCGCCTTTTGGGGACTCAGCATGCTTCCCAGAATTGGGGAAACCTCGCGCTGATTCCTGGAATGCTTGTCTCTCGTCAGCGCGGAATCTGAATTACTACTTGTCTACTCGGGATTCATCAGGCGATGCTGCGCATGGAGGGAAGCACGAATGCAGCTAGGTGAAACCATTGCCACTTACGACGTCGCATTAGCCCTGCGCGGCGAAAATGGAAAGTTTGAAGTCACAGGCCCGACAGGCGAAATCTACCACGTCACTTGCAAGCCCAACCATTCGATCTCTAACCTGGAGTGGTCTGGGAACAAAATGGAGGCACAACCATTTCTGATTCGGAAGGTTGCTGAACCAGTTTCCATAGAACCGGGGAAGACGCCTTCCGGGCCACTCGATAGCGGAATTCAACCAAGGTCTGTGAGGGCGCCGTTTCTGATTGAGAACCAGGATGCTGACCCCAAGCCATCGAGCATCGTCACTGCTCATTTACCGGACGCATCGGGAGACGACAACCGGGGGATGGAAACCGGCAAGCTTGAACTGTTCTACTCGGAGAACGATTCGCCCACCAATCAACCTTCTGCATTTGTATACCTGCGCACCGGCCGTTCAGACGCCGCCCCGGACCCGGGAAGACGAATGACCGTTGTATGCACCAGCCTCAACGAATTCGATCTTGAAATAAGAAAACTGCACGCGGCACTGGATCAGATATGCTCGCGAGCACGGAAGAAGTTTTACAAAGCTCACGCCGCAGCCGCGAGCGCCTAAAGGCCTTCGCAACGCTCGTCGGTAGTAATCTTCAGCGAGTCTGGCTGCTCTGGAAAAAAATGGTAAGAAATAAAGCCTGCCGATTGTGGCTCGGCAGGCAGCCCCGGTTTCCGACTCACCCCAACAACTAGAGCCGGACAACAAGGAGTCCACAAGCTAGCGCAACGATACAATTAAGTCAATCTGCATTATAGACATTCATGTTGCGCCGACCTCTTTGGCGACTCTTTCCAGCCATACCGCAAATGTTATTTTGATTTCCATTTTGAGACATCACTGGGTGATCTGCCTCACACACAGCAAGAACCTGCTCTGATATATACTTTTCTCACCCCAACAATTCAGGTTGCATGGCGCGGTAAAGAAACACGAACGATTTGAGCAATACCGCATCGCCTATAACGCACGGACTAGGGTCTAGAGGCCTGATCCCTTTCCTTGCGTGCGCGCACAACTTTGCTTACAGCACTAAGGAGCTAACTTCATGCCAGACACCGCGGAAGTACGTCACACATTAAGCGAGCAACAGGCTCGCCAGCTCAGTACCATCACCAAAACTGTTCCCATGATGGAGGCGATCACGCCGCGCTGGCTGATCACTTTCCTGTCATGGACGCCGGTTGAAGCCGGCGTATACCGCCTTAATAAGGTAAAGCCCACGCGGCCGGGAACACGGACCATCGAATGCAGTCCTGACGAAGAAGTTGACCTGCCCGAAATCTATGTCGATTACGAAGAGAAGCCGCGCGAATACACGCTGAATGCTGTTACCAGTGTTCTCGACGTTCAGACTCGAATCTCCGATCTTTACCGCAGCCCGCACGACCAGATTCGCGAACAGTTGCGCTTGATGATCGAAAAGGTGAAAGAGCGGCAGGAAATGGCGCTCATCAACAACACGGAATACGGCCTGCTCAATAACGTGGCGCCGGAGATGAAGGTGAAGACAAGAAACGGCACACCCACCCCTGACGACATGGATGAACTGCTCGCCAGAGTATGGAAGGAACCCAGCTTCTTCCTGGCTCACCCACGCGCGATTGCGGCTTTCGGACGCGAGTGCACGCGCCGCGGAGTTCCGCCCCCGACCGTCAACTTATTTGGCTCTCAGTTCGTCACCTGGCGAGGAGTCCCGCTTGTGCCGTGCAACAAGCTGGCGGTGAAAGCAGAAAAGACGGATATTCTGCTCATGCGCACCGGAGAGAAGAAGCAAGGTGTCATTGGACTATTCCAGCCGGGAATCCCAGGAGAAGTGTCCCCCAGCCTTTCGGTTCGCTTCATGGGCATCAATCATCGGGCGGTCGCTTCCTACCTGATCTCGCTTTACTGCTCCGTTGCAGTCTTGACCGAAGACGCCCTCGGCGTGCTGGAGAATGTCCATGTCGACAAATATCACGAATACAAATAACGGCAATGGGAACGGGGCGAGCAGACCAAAATCGAACGCTCCGAAATCGGCTGCCATGCCGGGCGAAGGGACCCAACTTTATCCCTTCGCCTCCATTCCTTTGCCCGATCCGTCATTGCTCGAACGCCTCGCCAACGAATTCTTTTTGGTGATGCCGAAGGACCTGGCGAATGGAGACAGCGGAGCAGCATCTGCTACTCCCGAAGAAATCGAATCGGAAGAAATTCCGGTCACGATGTTTTCGGAGCCGCTTCCGCTGCGCGACGCGCCGGTCGCGGGCTCGCCTCCGGTCCCGACTGGTTCGCCGGAAGCCGCTCAACCGGGACCTCTGTCGGAAGCCGATCTCCGCGCGATTGCCGCGTCATTGGGTAGCGCGATGTCGCTCGTTCCGGGCGCGCCCACAGCAAGAACGTCGACGCCGGTACCAGCTTCACAGCCTGACCTTTTCGGGGAAGGAAAGATCTCTCCCCTTGCTGTGGCTCCCTCGCTGCCGCCGGGAAACGAAATGTTTTCATTTCCCGGCATCGCGGGAATGCCATCTTCCGCGCCCACCGCTCCACCGGGAGGCGCAGATGCGAATGCCGTTCCTGGTTCGACGGGCATCGTGTCCGCGGCTCCAGTCGCAACCAGTTCAGTGGCAATTCTATCTGACGCGGAAAGAAGCGCATCCCCCGCCGCGGCGGCAGTGTTGCCGCCGATGAGCGAGTTGTTCTCCTTTCCCCGTGTCCCCGCAGTTCCAAATGTGTCGGGTCTACAAACCGTACCGAGTGCTCCGTCTATTACTTCGACGCCATTCGTTACACCGTCCTTATCACCTTCTGTCGCCGAACCGAGCGGGAGCCCTACTCCCGCTCGCGTTCCAGACTCGGACACAGTGCCCGGGTCCGTTCCCGCTGTAACAGCTAATGAAGCCAATTTGCCCAGGACTCCCACCACCGGCGAAAAGGCTGTCTATCCGGGCGCGTCGGTTCTTCCATCACCAAGTGAACTGTTTTCTTTTCCCGGAGTACCGGGAGTGCAGTCGCCACCGGGCGTTCCGGTTCTTCCATCGGGAATGCCCACCTCCGCTCCGACACAGGCTAATGTCCCGGTGGTAGCGGGTGCGCCGATGCCGGCTACCGAGCCCGCAAAGACGCCAGCATCGCCGGCGCCTCAGTTCGAGTTCCGCCCCGATGTAATTCCCGACCTCGGCACCACCAAGCGTCCACTCGACCCACGGCTCATCCGGCGTGACTTCCCGATTCTCCAGGAGCGTGTGCACGGCCGCCAATTGATCTGGCTCGACAATGCCGCGACCACGCAAAAACCCAACGCGGTTATCGATCGCCTGTCATATTTTTACGCGCACGAAAACTCAAATATTCATCGCGCCGCCCACGATCTTGCGGCCCGGGCCACCGACGCCTACGAAAGCGCCCGGGAAAAGGCGCGCCGATTCCTAAATGCCTCTTCCACGCGCGAGGTCATTTTCGTGCGCGGGACAACCGAAGGCATCAACCTGGTCGCGCAGTCCTGGGGACGGCGCAACGTTCAAAAAGACGACGAGATCGTGATCACATGGCTCGAGCACCACGCCAACATCGTGCCCTGGCAGCAGCTCTGTTCCGAAAAAGGGGCCCGGCTCCGTGTCGCTCCCGTCAATGATCGCGGAGAAATCATCCTCGAGGAGTACGAGAAGCTGCTCAACCCGCGCACTCGGATCGTTTCACTCAGCCAGGTATCGAACGCGCTCGGCACTATCACGCCCGCGCGCGAGATGGTCGAAATGGCGCATCGCCACGGCGCGTGCGTCCTGGTCGATGGCGCACAAGCCGTCTCGCACATGCGTGTCGATGTCCAGGCTCTGAATTGCGATTTCTACGTCTTCTCAGGCCACAAGGTCTTCGGGCCGACCGGCATCGGTGTTGTCTACGGAAAGCTCGACGTTCTCGAAAACACTCCGCCTTGGCAAGGTGGCGGCAACATGATTGTTGACGTCACTTTCGAGAAAACCACATACCAGCCCGCGCCTGCGCGCTTTGAAGCTGGAACCGGGAACATAGCCGATGCCGTTGGCCTCGGTGCCGCCCTCGATTACGTCGAACAGGTTGGCATGGAAAACATCGCGGCCTACGAACACGAACTGTTGAATTACGGCACGGCGGGCCTCTTGACCGTTCCCGGCCTGCGTCTGATAGGCACGGCGCGAGAAAAAGCAGGCGTGATGTCTTTCGTGCTGGACGACATGCGTACCGAAGATGTCGGTGTCGCACTCAACGAAGAAGGAATTGCCGTGCGCTCCGGTCATCACTGCGCCCAGCCGATTCTGCGGCGCATGGGCGTAGAAAGCAGCGTTCGTCCATCGCTCGCGCTTTATAACACGTGCGAAGAACTCGATCAGTTGGTCGCGACTCTGATACGTATTCAGGCTGGACGCGGCCGAGGGAACAGGGCCGCGGGATGATCGCCTGACCGCGATTAGACCGCTTTTTTGAGACCCCTTGACCGCGAGCCCGAGCTCTCCAGGTATCCAACCAGGTGGTGCGCGACCTCGACCGCTTGCTGGCGGATCTCGGCCACCGTCGTTGTTTCCCACGACGAGCCTTTGCGGGGCGGCCCGATTGCATACAGAAATCGCGAGGTGTTTCCCTTGCAGTTGATCAAGGCCCCGTGCTCGTCCATATCTAGTCCGAGCAACAACGGGTCGGGTCGGGCCAGTCCCTGCACAAAAAGACTGACGATCAGCGAGTCATCGATCCGCCGGCAATCGGTCTCTGAGCCGGTGCAATTGATGACTCGATCCACCCAAAGTGTCTTCTTGAATCCCTCCTGCCGATCCCAATACTTGATCTTGGCGCCTTTTGGCATACTGAAATATCCCGTCAGGATTCCGGTGTGCAAACAAACCTGGCCTTCCGCCCGCATGTCCGCCAGGATGTCAGCGATCTCGGGTGCCGCGCGGTGCCGGTGAACGTCCCAATACGCGCGCAAATGGCGTAAGAATCTCCGCTGCTCTTCAATGGGAAGAGATCGCCAGATGTTCTGGGTCACCATACGAAGGCTGTCGATGACAGCGCGCCAGTCAATCCCCTTCTCTGCCGCCATCTCCACTTGAACTCGAATCAGCCGCAGCAATCCGCGCACCGTTCGAGGCGACCTCTTATTCCAGAACACCGGCCACGGTTCGACAGGACGCACTTGCCGTCGAGCACGCGGAAAAAGCCCTTTCCGTGAAAGCACGTGAATCGTGCCGCGAAATCCCTTCGAGCGAAGGGCCATGATGAGATCCAGACTCGTAAGGCCCGAACCTAGCAACAAAACGTTATCGGTCGGGCGAAGATTCTCGATCGCCTCGGCCGACCAGGGAAACTGAAAGTAAGCCGGACCCGGCGTTTCCAGGCCCAAAATACGCGGATTGGCGGGCGGAAAGTTGCCCGTTGCCAGCACCACCACGCGGGCCACTATCTCCGTCTGCTGCTTTGTTTGGACGGCAACACATCGCCCGCGGCGGCATAACGACAGCGCTTCGTCATGCAACCACTGAAAACGCCTGTGCCCGTGTTCAGCTTGGGCTTTTTCTAGAATCTGTTCTAGGTAGGTCCCATAAACCCAGCGTGGAGGGAAGCTGCGTTCTTGCAGACCCGCGTCGAAATGAACTTTGCCCCAACGGAGAAAATCGTCGGGATCGTCCGCGAAGGCGCTCATCTCACCCGCCGGGACATTCAAAAGATGGAACTTATGAGGACTGCTGTAGGCGAGGCCGCGGCCCTGCGACACACTGCGCTCCATGACCGCAATGGACACGTTCGAAGACTGGCGCAGGAGATGCACAGCCAGAATTGTTCCGCTGAAGCCTCCGCCAATGATTAGGATGTCGGTTTCCAAGGTTTGTGCGCAGAATGTCTAGTAATACAATAGACAACGTAGTATACTACACCGATCTGTTCCCGAGGATGTGCTGAACACCTCCAATATCCCTATGGGAGGCTTCGATGAGCCAGATACTGGCCGAGGTTCTTGAATCGAACCGGCAATATGCCGCCAATTTCGGAAAAAAGGGCGAACTGGCTTTGCCGCCCACCCGTTCGTTCGCCATTCTAACCTGCATGGATGCTCGTCTTGATCCCGCCAAGTACGCAGGCCTGGCCGAGGGCGATGCGCATGTGATCCGCAATGCCGGTGGACGAGCCAGCGACGATGCGATCCGCTCGCTGGTGATCAGCCACAAACTGCTCGGGACGCGCGAGTTTTTTGTCATTCACCACACCGATTGCGGCATGGAGTTCTTCACCAATGAAGTAATGCGAGGCCTGCTCGCCTCGAGTTTGGAAACCGCCGAACTTACAAAAAATGGTTTCCGCGATGTAGGAATCGGCCCGGGTTCGCGCGAAGGCGAATACATCGATTGGCTGACGATTGCAGACGAGGCGCAGGCCGTAATTGACGATGTTGCCCGCATTCGCAGGCATCCACTTGTGCCCAAGGCAATTCCGATTTATGGGTTTGTCTACGACGTGCATTCGGGCAATCTGTTCGAAGTGGAAGACGCAACAGCTTTAGGAAGAGCCGCTTGACCGTTACGTGGACCGGGAAGATATTGCTAATTCGATCGCGAACGAGGAGTCCCCGCTAGTGCGAACTGCCTGGTTGAACGCAGTTGCAATCGTGGCCGTCCTTGTTGCGTCGACCCTGCTGGTTGTCCGGAACATCGCGGGTGATTCCTCGAACACGCTGCTGAACGTTTCCTACGACCCGACGCGAGAATTGTTTCAGGATCTAGACAAGCAGTTTGTCGCTGAATACGCTAAGCAAACGGGCAAGAGATTAACGATTCGTCAATCCCATGGCGGCTCTTCACGCCAAGCTCAGTCGGTGATCAACGGTCTGGAAGCTGACGTCGTCACTCTGGCGCTATCCACCGACGTCGATGCATTGCGCAAACGAGGCTTGATCGCCGACGGGTGGGCCAAGCGCCTGCCGAACAACTCACAGCCTTACACTTCGACGCTGGTATTCGTCGTTCGTAAGGGAAATCCCAGAGGCATCAAGGATTGGCCGGATCTGGTTCGTCCCGGAGTCTCCGTGATCACGCCGAATCCTAAAACCTCGGGCAACGGAAAGCTTAGCGTGCTGGCGGCCTGGGGATCGGTGGTTTATCGCGGCGGAAGCGAAGCACAGGCTCAGCAATATCTCAAGGAACTCTACCAGCATGTGCCGGTGCTCAATACCGGCGCGCGCGATGCGACGAATACCTTCACCCAGGAGAAAGTCGGCGACGTTCAGCTGACCTGGGAAAACGAGGCGCTCCTCGAAGCGGAAGAATATCGCGGCGAGTTGGAGATCATTTATCCGCTGGTCAGCATTCGCGCGGAGCCGAGCGTCGCCTGGGTTGATGCCAATGTCACCCGCCACAAAACCGAGGCCTATGCGAAAGCCTATCTGCAATTCCTTTACAGCGGCCCGGGACAGGAAACGATCGCTCAGCACGGCTATCGGCCAATCGATCCCGAGGTGCTCAAGAAATATCCCGACCGTCTTCCGCAGATCGAACTCTTTCCGGTCACTGTTGTCGCCAAAGATTGGGATGACGCGCAGCAGAAGTTTTTCGCCGACAACGGCATCTTCGACGTAATCCATCCTGTAAAGGCCAACCAACAATGAAGCTCGACTACTCCTGGGGAAAAGTACGGCAGGATTTGCTCGCGGGCGTGACCGTCGCAGCAATCTCGCTGCCCCAGGCGATGGCTTACGCGCTGATTGCCGGAGTCGATCCGCGCTTTGGGCTGTACTCCGCTATCGTGGTTACACTGGTGGCCTCGGTCTTCGGTTCATCGTCTCATCTGATCAATGGGCCAACCAATGCGATATCGCTCGTGGTTTTCAGCGCACTCGCTTTCTTCGATCCGGATGCCCGCTTCGATGCTTATCAGGCGATGTTTCTCCTGGGAATTATGGTTGGCAGTATCCAGATTCTGATTGCCGTTTTCAAACTTGGAGACCTGACCCGTTACATCTCGGAATCCGTCGTGATTGGGTTCATGGCTGGGGCGGGCGCGCTGGTCGGGTTAACGCAACTTGGAAATCTCTCGGGACTGCGTGATCGCGGCACCGGACAGCAGCATGTCCTCTATCGCATTTGGCTTACTCTGACCGGCGGTTCGGCGAATCCGCACGCCCTCGGAATCGGGCTGGGAACCATTGTCCTGGTCGTCGTCCTTCGCAAGTTGGCGCGCAAGTATCATCTCCCGCAGTTTGACATGCTCCTTGCCTTGATTGTTGCCGCGGTTGTCGCTGCCGCTTTCGGCTGGTCCAGACCTGCTCTGGATGGCAAGACTATCATTGCAGTAGTGGGAAGCGTGCCCCGTAGTCTGCCACTGCCCCATATTCCAGAGATCAAATTTTGGTGGGTGAAAGAACTATCTGGAAGCGCATTGGCCATCGCGTTCCTCGGGCTCCTCGAGGCTCTGGCCATTGCCAAATCGATCGCCAACACGACGCGCCAGACACTCGACTACAACCGGCAATGCCTTGCGGAAGGCCTGGCAAACCTCACAGGAGGATTCTTCCAGTGCCTGCCAGGCTCGGGCTCGCTCACTCGTTCGGCCATCAACTTTCAATCTGGCGCTGTAAGTCGATTTTCGGGCGTCCTGGCGGCCGGAACAGTCGCCATGGTCGTGTTAGCGCTCGCACCCTTCGCGCGCTACATTCCGAAGGCCGCTCTGGCAGGGTTATTACTCGTCACCGCCACGAGACTCGTGGATTGGAAGCGATTGAGCTATGCCACGCGTGCCTCCCGCTACGACGCCGGCCTGGTTCTAGTTACTGCCTTCTCGGCGGTTTTCATCAGCGTGGAGTTCTCAATTCTCATTGGAGTCGCGCTGTCGATTCTCTTGTTTGTCCCGCGGGCCGCTCTGCTACGTTGGTCCGAGTTGGTGGTCAGCAACGAACGCGTGGTCCGCGAGCGCGTGCCCGACGACCCGCCGTGTACGGCGATGCTCCTTTACGATCTCGAAGGCGAATTATTCTTTGGCGCGGCCCCGGAACTGGGGCGTTGTTTCGAGCACTTGAAACAGCGCACCGAGGACGAGAACATCCGCTATGTGGTGCTACGCCTCAAGCGCACGCGCAATCCTGACATGGTTTCTCTCGAACGCTTCGATCATTTTCTGCATGACATGCAGGCGCGTGGAGTCACGGTAATCTTGTGTGGGGTGCGCCCCGCTTTTTTGAAAGCCATGCGGAATCTCCGTTTCCACGAGTGGCTCCCCGCCGACCGCGTCTTTCCTGAGGAGGAAGAGAAATATTCCTCGACTCTCAAAGCGGTTCGTCATGTATACGAACTGCTGGATGAGAACTCCTGCGACCACTGTCAGGGCGCGCAAAAGGGTTGGGCAGGAGCGGAGCGGCAACCGCTGTACTACCTGGTTTAGTGAGCACGTTTAGGGATTTGGTTTAGCTCGTAAGTTTCATTAGTAGAATTTTCCGAAGAACGAGGTCATGTCATGCTGTGGAAGTCTGATCCAACGTTTTATCCTTCTCCCAAGCTTGCCATGCACGCGCCGGCCGAGAAGCTGGCTTACGTGGCCGCGCTAAATGCAAACGGCGGAAATCAGCCCGATGCTCTGCTCGTCGTGGATGTCGACTCCGGTTCAGACAAGTACGGCGAGATCCTCGGCCGAGTCAACATGCCGAACGCCGGAGACGAACTCCATCATTTCGGTTGGAACGCCTGCAGCTCCGCGTTGTGTCCCTATGCTCCGCACCCGCATGTGGAGCGGCGTTATCTGATCGTTCCGGGCCTGCGGTCATCGCGCATTCACGTGCTCGATACCAAGCCGGATCCGAAACAACCGAAGATTGTAAAGGTCATTGAGCCGCATGATGTGGAAGACAGGACCGGCTACAGCCGTCCACACACTGTTCACTGCGGACCCGACGGTATTTACCTGAGTGCTCTGGGCGCACCCGGCGGGGGCGGGCCGGGCGGAATCTTTGCCCTCGATCACGATAATTTCGAGCCCCTGGGCCGTTGGGAGGTTGAACGCGGGCCGCAATACTTCGGTTACGACTTCGCGTGGCACCTGGGTTATGACATCGCAGTCACCAGCGAGTGGGGCACGCCGAATATGGTAGAGGACGGGGTGAATCCCGAGTTGCTTCTCGGCGGCAAGTACGGACACAGTTTGCACATTTGGGATCTCCGCAAGCGTCGTCATCTTCAGGCGTTGGATCTTGGTGCGGAACAGCAGATGGTCCTTGAGCTGCGCCCCGCGCACGATCCCACGAAGGCCTATGGTTTCGTCGGTGTGGTCACATCGCTCAAAGATCTATCCAGTTCCATCTGGTTATGGCACCGATCAAATAGCAATGGATCGACCGGAAAATTCGAAGTGCAGAAAGTCATTGAGATTCCAGCCGAGCCAGCCGATGCGAGCCAATTGCCTCCGCTCCTCCAAGGTTTCAAAGCCGTGCCGCCATTGCTTACCGACATCAATCTTTCCGTCGATGATCGTTTCCTTTATGCCTCTTGCTGGGGAACCGGAGAGATGCGCCAGTACGATGTCTCCGATCCGTTCAACCCTAAGTTGACGGGCTCGGTGCATCTTGGAGGCATCGTTCGTCGCGCTTCTCATCCTTCGAAGCCGGGTGAGCCCCTGAATGGCGGCCCACAGATGGTCGAAATCAGCCGCGATGGGCGACGCGTATTTTTCACCAATTCGCTGTACGCCGCTTGGGACAAGCAGTTCTATCCCGAAGGCATCCGGGGATGGATGGTCAAGCTGGAGGTTGCGCAGGACGGCGGTATTCAGCTTGATCGCAAGCTGTTTGTTGATTTTGGCGATCTCCGTGGGCACCAGGTGAGACTACAAGGCGGCGACGCCTCATCCGATTTCTACTGTTACCCATGAATCACAACTGGCCTTGGGTTACCTGGTCCTGGGCTGGATGGCCCTGGGTTGCGCTGGCGCTGCTCGGAGCCTACCACGGCCTGAATCCGGCCATGGGTTGGCTATTTGCCCTTGCCATCGGCTTGCAGGAACATCGCCGGTCGGCCGTCGTCGGCGCCCTCGTACCGATAGCACTCGGGCACGCGGCCTCGATCGCGGTGGCCCTGCTCCTCTTGCGCTTCCTCCAGTTATTTTTTCCGATGAGTTCTCTCAAGTGGGGAGTTGCTCCCATTCTTTTGTCGCTTGGATCCTATCGCCTCTTCCGCGCCAGTCATCCGAGGGGGGCTGGCATGCGCGTTAAAGGCAAGGACCTGTTCATCTGGTCGTTCCTGATGGCGTCGGCTCATGGTGCAGGGTTGATGCTCCTGCCAATTCTGATGGCTCGACCAATGACCGGAATGACACACAACATGCCTGGAGGAATGCCCGCGACTTCGCCCTTGCCGACCCCGATCGGTGTTGGGTTAGCAGTCGCGATCCACACGTTGAGCATGTTGGCCGTAGCCGGAGTTTTAGCGCTCTTGTTCTTTGCAGCGTATGAAAAGTCAGGATTAAATCTGCTTCGGCATGCGTGGTTGAATTTTGATCTTTTGTGGGCAATCGCCTTGCTGGTAGCCGGATTCGCCGTCTTATTGTTTTGATTGAATTACCGCTCAGCCATTGCTCTCCACGCGCAGGCAGCCAATCCTCCCCACCCACCTTCGAAGACGAATTCAATAAGCGGTCTTCGTTTTCGTGGGCTAAGATCCCTGTTGCGTAACTTCTCGGGAAGGCTCGCTGAAGTGCTATCAAGCTTCAAGAGGCCGGCGCGGAATCACGTGCACAAGCGGAGGCTTGTCCGTTCCTAACTGAAAAGGATACCCCGCAAACTCTAGCCGTCAAACTTTCCCTGGGCGAGCTCTAAATATGGTGTAGACTTATGGCGCTATACAAACCGCTGAATTATGCCAATCTCTTACTACGCGGTAAAGGTGCAGGTTGCACGCCTGCGGCAGCGCTCGTAAGCTCTCCGCCGAGCCTCTATATAGACCTTTTGCTGTTTCACCCAACAAAGCCAATAAGGTTTGTAAGATTTCGTTTGTTTCCGTCGCGAGCATCTGCTTCTTCTTGCTTATTTCCCTTTGTGGCGGTCAGGTTCCGAACGACTCCCTCACCTCTCGCTACGCCATTTCTGTCGAGCAACTTAGGATTCAGCCCAAGGTTTTACGGCATCTTTCCAAAGCTGAGCAAGACTTCAGAAAGATGAGACTTCGTGAGGCAGTCGTTGAGGTCGAGCAGGCTCTCAGAGTCGACCCGACATGCGGGCAGGCCTTCACGATGAAAGCCTTGGTAGAACTCTCTCTCCGAGATAACGAAGCCGCGTTCAGTGACGCGACGCGTGCCGTGGAACTGGACCGCAACAACGCGCTCTCTTTTCTGGCGTTGGCGACGGCCCATAACGCACGCGGAGATTTCGCCGAGGCGGAACGGGTGGCGCGAGAAGCTCTACGGCTGCAACCGACCCTGTGGCAGGCGCGTCTCGAGCTGGCGAAAGGCCTTTATGGCCGAGAGGAGATGCTGGACGCTCTCGACGAACTCGAAATGGTGCACATCGATTTCGCGGACGTGCATTTGGTCCGAGGCAACATATTGACGCGACTCGACCGCCGCCGAGAGGCAGCCTCGGAGTTCACGATCTTCTTGAGGCAGGCGCCTAACGACCCGAGAGCGGAGCAGATTCGCCGCATTATTGGTATCGCTCAATCCCCTGACGCGCTGTTTTGACCTGAGGACATAGAGAGTCCGGGAGGGTCCACAAGCTGTTAAGGCTGAAAGCGGCGAGCAGCACCAAATTTTATCTTGACAAATGTCTACGACACAAGTAGACATACTAGACATGAATGGTTTGGGTCTGATTTAAAGACAGGATTTGCGTTTATCGGGTCCCTGAAGCAATCCCCCCAGCGAGTGGGTCCTTCCGCGCTAAATCCCTCTAAATTGAAACGCTCGTCCTGGCCTGGAGAAGTACCAGGCTTACCGGCAACACGCCGGATGGTGTCATGACACCTGGCAAGGTGCAGGCATTATATTGAACGCTGCGCCTCTTTTAGCCGCTCGACGGACCCAATGAAGTCCGCTGATTCTGGAACCCTCATACAACCTGTAGAGGTTGTCAGTGGCGCCAGGTTCGATAACTCAATAGGGCGCGGTTCAACGGTTCGATACCAGGACAAGGCGGTGACGGTTTTCACCGGCGGGGCCACTGCCCTAAGGAAGGCAGAACTAAAGACTGCCGCTACGGCTGGGCGTCCGCCGAGTGCTACGACCAACTTGAGGCTGCATGGGACTTGTCTCTCGCCAAAATTGGAAATGCCCTGACATTCCGGAGCGAATCGAGCCAAGGCTTGAGAAACTATCCCACGGACGTGGGGGCTTGCAGCACCTCGATTGCAGCGCGCTGCCCTCTTGCTCCGCCTGCTCCGCCGGGAACCGATTCGGAGGAAAAGCGCTTCCGTGCCACGTGACTTCGGCATCTATCCTCACGCAGCGCGTTCGTAACGGTGGTGCAGCCCGCCCATCCGCGGCCAGGCAGTGACTCCGCCTTGAACAAGACTCGGAACTCTGCCATTGGGTGTGCCCTTGTCCAACCCCATGTGCGTCCTGTCGCCCTCATAGTAGGAGATGTATTCAGAGATAAGTCTCCTGAGATGGCGTTCATTCAACGCGATCACGTGATCGAGCAATTCATGGCGGCAACTTCCGATCCATCGCTCGGCGACGGCGTTTTGCCAGGGACACCCAATCGACGTTCGCAGTGGCATCATTTTCGTCGAACGGATGACTTCCAGTACGTCTAATCCGTACTTTGCGTCATGATCAAGCACCTGCCCGTGATCAACTGCGAGACCGTCCCGGGATAATGCCGTTCAATCAGGCGTTCCATGTCATACAGCCGGTCAGGTGATTTTTGTGGATTCACACTCTGGCCGATTTGGGAGGAATGGTGTTTAGCTCGATGAGCCGTTGCACTGAGCGTTCTGTGATCCTGATGCAGCGGCCCACCTTGACCACTTCCAGCTTTTCGCGCCGAAGGATCCAGGCTCGTACGGTGGAAGGTTTAATGGTCAACCTACTGGCAGTTTGAAGGACTGTGAGCAGTGGGATCGGCTCGGAGGACTCAACGAAGCGGGACATGATTGACACTTATATCATGTCCACTCATAGTCGTCAATAAAGGCCGGTGGGATCCTATCGTAGTTTTTCCGTGTCCTCGATCAGGCGGCTCAGAGGCACACCGAGGGCCCGTGCGATCTTGGTCATGTTTATCAGGGCGATGTTCCGCGTGCCGCGTTCGACATCTCCGATATACGTACGGTGGATTCCAGCCCGCGCGGCTAGTTCCTCCTGCGACAGATCTTTCGCAAGTCGAACTTCCCGCAGGACTTTCCCGAACGCGTGGAGGGGGTCTGAGATCTTGGCAGTCACCCCTGCACCATAGGGAGGGAGAAGTCTATACGTCTACAGACTATAAGTGGATAGAACCTCGGCGAAATCACCCAGCAAAGATTCCTGCGCAAACTGGGCCCTCAGGTAGACTTAAAGCAGTCACTACAAGGCATTATGAACGATAGCCACCGACGGGGAACGTCAATCTCCGAGTTATCGCATGAAAGCAGAGGAGCCAATAGCCCGGCACAGTTCATGCGCGCGCGGCGACCAGAACTTTTCTCCGACTCGAGGGTCAGGTCTGAAGGCGTGCTAAACAAGGAGGTGCTTGACTATCACCTGAACGTCCTTACCAGCAAGAAACAAGAGATCGATTTTGAGCATTTCTGCAGAAGAATTGCGGAACAGGAGATTTGCCCGAGTTTGGTTGTGCAAACTGGACCGACGGGAGGCGGCGATAGCAAAGCTGATTCAGAAAACTATCCGGTTTCCGAGCGAATCTCTAACCGCTGGTATCAAGGAACTTCGATCAATTCCGAGGAACGGTGGGCCTTTGCATTTAGTGCCAAACGCGAATGGCGCTCAAAGGTTCGCGCTGACGTTAAGAGCCTTGCCTCTACCAAACGGGGCTACAAGCTCATCCACTTTATTACGAATCAGTATGTGAGAGACAAAACGCGGGCCGAGGTTGAGGACCAATTGACTGCGAAGTACGGGATCCGGGTTTGCATATTCGACCGCAATTGGCTACTGAAAATCATTTTTGAACACGGGCGACAGGATATCGCCATCGAGACCCTTCACCTTGACGCGCCATCCACCAGTTCCCGTCTCATTGGTCCGAGAGACTTGGCAAAATCCCGGCGGTTGGATGCGGTCGAGGCCAGAATCATCGACACTTCTCGCTACAAGGGCGTCGAGTACCAACTTGTCGAGGATTGCCTTAGCGCCGCGATCTTAAGCAGAAATCTTGAAAAACCTCGCGTTGAGACTGAGGGGAGATTTTCGAGAGCTGAGCGCTACGCAGATTCCGTTGGGATTCCCCAGCAGCGCCTTCGCGTCGCATATCAACGTGCATGGACGGCATACTGGTGGTACGAGGATTGGAACGAATTCCTGCGCTATTACAACATTGTAGAACCCCTCGCTCTTACTAGCGATTTAGCTGACGATGTCGAACTGGCAGTCAACCTTTGGCAGTTACTTTACACAGCTTGTTTGAGCGGGCGAATCGACACGATTGCTTCGGGCTTGGATGACCGAAAACACAAGCTCGACGTGGTCCTCTCCAGACTCAGTCTGGACATAGAACGACCGAACAATGCGCTCTCGGCACGTACGCACTTGGTAATGCTTGAGCTATTGACAACATCAAAGGATGCGTCCGGCCCGGCCATCAAGAAACTCATCAAGATTACGTCTGAAAGCGAGGGCCTGATCGATTATCCGGTCGAGGCATTCGCTAGAATCGTTGATGAGCTCGGTGTCTTCTTCACCAACGAGCCCCAGTACGATGCATTGATCGAGTCAGTTGTTGAGCTAACGCAAAAACGGGTAGGACAACAGCAATCTGGCCGCATGCTTCTCACGCGCGGCATTCAAAAGTTGCGGGCGGTGCGTGTTTACGATGCCATTCGACTCTTTGGGCGTGCCCAACAGAAACTCGCGATGCGTGAGGCTCGCGAGGAACTCACGGAGGCGCTATTTGCAGGTGGTTCAGCATACGAAGGAGCGGGACTGCTCTGGGCGTCACGCGCGAATATCCTTGCGTCCACTAATCTGGTATGCGCCGGGCTACGGGAGGGAGGGCCCATTCCCGACAATGCCCTTTTGTGCGCCCGGAAACTGGTGTGGCTTGAGCTGCAACTAGGTCGTGTAGCGCATGTTTTGCAGTGGATAGAATTTGCCGGGGTGCTTGCAAGCAACCAGGGGCTCGATCCCGACCAAAGGGAAAGATTCTTGTCCGAGCGAAACGCACAGGACATGGTTTTGGCTCTATTGCTGTTAAAGACCGATCTTCCAGGGTTGATGGAATTGCGTTTCTTGCCAGATGTTCTTGAACATCTCGATCTGCCCTATTCCCGGATGACGCTACTGTATGCGCTTGGACATGAGGACCTACTGCGCTCGGAGGGCAGCATTCCTGCCGAAGAGAGCAGCGATTCGCTACTTTCCACGTTCACGGATTTTATGAAACAACCGGCAGTCGCTGATTTGCCGCCCTGCCCCACGGGTTTAGGCGGGGATAGATTGTCGTTCGTATCCCCCGTGCTGGGCTACCGCGTCATTGCGAGGGCAGAAGCAGATTACGAATCCCAGAGGCTGGCCGAACGGGTGCTCGCCGGCATCGAGGCTCTGTTCGCCACGAGCCTAGACGAAGAGATCTTTCCTAACAGGGAGGAACTAACAATCGATATTGCTAGGGACGTAAACCATCAAGGCGCACCGAAGATTAAGGAAGATGCGTCGGCGGGAAGCGACATTTCGATTGTGCATGGGGGATCCATTTCAGGCTCGAGAGATGGAGATTGGTTCCTCCACATTCTCACCCTCGTGCTGACAAAGCTGGTAGTGATCCCAGATCCTGAGGCCTATATGAGGCGTATTTTCGGCGATGAATCCGGATTGGCTCGGTCCATAAACTTCACTGAATCTGGGATCACGATGGCAAACATATTCGGTAACAATCCCAAGACGCGCATTCCAGATTGGAACATTTCGCACGATCCACGTGCATATGTTCCCAAGCGCAAAGTCGATTGGCACGGGGGTCTCTTTGCACCTCCAAGCGACAAGGTGATGACGGAACTGAACATCGGAGTCGGCGAAATCCCGAAGGATTTGCTTGATCGAGAAAAGACGAAGCACACAGAGCGAAAGGTCATGGCTCTGATTGACACTCCATTGTGGAACAAAGCTAAATGGAAAGGAGTCTTATACATCTGGCCCGTCGAAATGGATCTTGAGCCGTGGATGGCACTCGGCTTCGAGGACGGCGTGGCGGCAAAGGCTATCTTCCAAGAATGGCGTGCGAAGCTTGGCGATATCGACAACGAGGAGCGCCTTCGGATTTCCATCCTCACCGGCGTTGATCGCTTAAATCCGAGCCACTATAGCGTCGTCGTTGGATCTAACCTCGTAGAGGCGGAGAGGGGACCAAGGATCAAGTACTTCATTTCATCCAGCCGAATCCATCGGATGGAACCCTCGACGTCCAGGAACCTAATGGAGTTCGTCAGTCGATTTGAGCGGATCGGGACATACCGCCTGATGCCTGCACAAATCGACTTGGAAACAGGGAAATGTAGGCCGTTCGACGATCTCTCTATTCAAAAGCACAAAATGCGAGTCATTCCTGCCTGGAAAATCGAAGAGCACGATCCGGATCAGGTCGGCATTTTTCCCCACGACAAACCCGTGATCCCCGACGGCGTTCAGGACGCACCCGTCCTGAAACTGCTTGCAAGGAGGAGGAATCGCACAAAGCAGTTTTGAATTTACGTTCTAGTCCTTTGAGAATTCCCCAGAGAAGGTTTTGCGGTCAATCGCGATCATTTTGGCCCGCGTTCGTAGGCAACTGAAAAGAATGGCTCCTCAGGTAGGACTCGAACCTACAACCCTCCGGTTAACAGCCGGATGCTCTGCCATTGAGCTACTGAGGAGTGGACGCACACGTCTCGGCGCACTTGATTCGCGGGACTCTGTGCTCAGCAAAATCATATCAGAGCCCGCACCCGATTGGAAACGGTGCGTGCCACGAACAAAAATCTTAGGTCCGAGTACTTGCGCGCATCTTGGATGAGTGAGCAGAATCTCCGCCAGTTGTATAGAATTTCCTGCAGTTTCTACCGGCTCGCCTAATCTCTTTCTAACCTCTCTACCATTTCCAAATCCGCCGCACCCCACACCTCCCGCCGCCGTGCAAACATTTCGAAGCGGCAAGAAAGTGCCAGCCCCAAGAAGTCCCAGCCGTAAGAAAGTCGCGAACGCAAGAAGAGTCTGCGCCGCCAAAAAATCTGAGGCCGCAAATTCGCAACTGGCTCGACACAGTTGCAAACCGCGGCCCCGATCGTCGGCTTTCGACTCACCCACCTTATTCCTCTCCCTTCCTCGCGCGAAGATTACGAACGTCGATCTCCTCGTCCACAGGTCATCTCTCTTCGTCCGCTCTGCTAACCTATTTCTCAGTGTCTCGTCCACCACAATGCTCCACACCAAAAGTGAGGTGTTTATGTTCGGAGGTCTGCGCTTGTTGACGGTCTTCTTCCTTCTCTCCATCGGTCTCGCCGGAATCGTCGTTGCAGGAGACGCGCCGTCTCCTTCCGGCCCTCCCAAGGCCAAGATCGCTCCCGTCGAAGACATCGTCCAGGGCCACAAGATCGTGGACCCTTACCGCTATCTCGAAAATCCCACCAATCCCGATACCGAGCGCTTTGTCGAAGAGGAATCTGCCTATACCCGCTCCATGCTTGACCCCCTCCCTGGCCGCGACAAGATCAACGCCCGGCTCACGCAGCTCCTCAACATCGGCGTCGTCGGCGCGCCACAAATCGGCGGCAATTATTACTTCCACACCCGTCGCGACGCCGGCCAGAATCAGCCTCTTCTTTATGTGCGCGAAGGCCTCCACGGCGAAGACCGCGTCCTCATCGACGTTAATAAGCTCTCCGCCGATGCTACCGTCGCCCTCGATTGGTGGTTTACCTCCGATGACGGTAAATACGTCGCCTACGGCACCTCGCCCAGCGGTTCCGAAGAAAGCACTCTCCGCATCCTCGAGACCGCTACCGGCCGCACGCTGCCCGACGCCATCGACCGCACTCGCTTCGCCAGTCTCGCCTGGCTCAAAGACGACTCCGGCTTCTACTACACTCGCCATCCCCACAAGGGCGACGTCCCGCCGGGCGAAGAGGTCTATCACGTCAAGCTCTTCTTTCATCGACTCGGCTCTGACCCCGCCAAAGATCCGCTCATCTACGAAGACAAGCGCAACCCGCAGAACATCCCCACCGTCAGCATCTCCGACGACGATCGCTGGCTGCTGATCAACGTCGAACAAGGCTGGTCGAAAACCGAGATGTTCTTACTGGATCGCCACGCCGGCCCCAATGCCGCTCCCGTCGAGATGACCACGGGCAAGGAATTCCTCTACGGCGGCGACTTCTTCGAAGGCAAGATCTATATCACCACCAATGAAGACGCCCCCCACTTCCGCGTCTTCGTCGCCGACGCCGCGCATCCTCAGCGCGCCAACTGGAAAGAACTCATCCCCGAAACCGACGCCGTCCTGCAAAATGCCAGCGTCACCGGCGGCAAGCTCTTCGTGCAGTACGAGCACAACGTCGCCGCCGAACTCAAGCTCTTCTCGCTCGATGGCAAGCACCTCGCCGATATCCCTCAGCCCGCCATCGGCAGCGTTCCCACTGCCACCGGCCGTTACGATCTCAACGAAATTTTCTATTCCTTCCAGTCCTTCACTGTCCCCCCCTCGGTCTATCGCTATGACCTCACCACCAACAAAACCGAGCTCTGGGCCAAGGTTGACGCCCCTTCCATCGATCCCTCCGACTATGACGTGCGCCAGGAGTGGTACCACTCCAAGGACGGCACCAAAATTCCGATGTTCATCGTCAGCAAAAAAGGCCTCGTCAAGAACGGTCAGAATCCCACACTCCTCACCGGATACGGCGGCTTCAACATCTCCATGAGCCCCGGCTTCAATCGCAGCATGTATCTCTGGATGGAGCACGGCGGCGTCTATGCCGTCGCCAATCTCCGCGGTGGCAGCGAATTCGGCGAGGACTGGCATCGCGCCGGCATGCTCGACAAAAAACAAAATGTCTTCGACGACTTCATCGCCGCCTCCGAATATCTGATCTCCGAAAAGTACACCGACAAAGATCACCTCGCCATCTTCGGTGGCTCCAACGGCGGCCTGCTTATGGGCGCGATGATCACCCAGCGTCCTGACCTGTTCCGCGCCGTCGTCTGTCAGGTTCCGCTGCTCGATATGCTCCGCTACCAGAATTTCCAGATTGCCAAGCTCTGGATCCCCGAATACGGCTCCGCCGAAGATCCCAAGCAATTCAACTTCATCTACGCCTACTCGCCCTACCACCACGTCAAGCCGGGCGAGGAGTATCCCGCCATCCTCTTTATGACCGCCGACACTGACACCCGCGTCGACCCCATGCACGCCAAAAAGATGACCGCCCTCATGCAAGCCGAAGCCAAAAACGGAGACAGCAAAGAGCGCCCCATCCTCCTCCGCATCGATAGCAAAGCCGGCCACGGCCAAGGCAAACCGGTAGCCAAGCAGGTCGAGGACTCGACCGACATGTACTCCTTCTTATTCTGGCAGTTAGGAGTGAAGCCTTAGCGAATCGATCGCCGCATTCGCCTTCGAATTCTCAAAACCGTATTTCCAGAATCCCACATCTCCCGCCCTCGCAATCTTCCAAATTTGGAAGATTGCGCCGGCCTTTCTCCCTATCTCGTCTTACCCTAATCCCCCATAACTAGCTGATAACAATAGATACCGTCGCCCTGCTCCACGTTGGTGCCGCGATTGCTTATTCATCCGCACTTGTAGTCATTTCTATTGCGCTTTCTTACAGGTTTGTGGTCTCTTATCTGATCGGTTTTTCATAGCGTGCACTTTCTTAATTCCGATCGGTCAAGCTAGCAAAAGTCCGTTCGACATTCGGCTTAATTTTCGACATTCGAAAGACCATTCGAAAGGAAGATGCACATGTCAGCGAATCTGTCTTCTGCTCGGATCGCGCTTGCACTCCTGGCGATCACCTTGCTTCTCGCCTCCGCCTCGTTCGCCCAAACCACCATCTCCACCGGCAGCATTCAGGGCACGGTAACCGACCAGAGCGGAGCCGTCGTCGCCAACGCCAAAGTCACCATCACCGCAAAAGCCACCGGCCGCGTCGTGAACGTTACGACCAGCTCCTCCGGCACCTATACCTCAGGAGCTCTGACGCCCGGCGACTACACCATCCGCGTCGAAGCCCAGGGCTTTAAAACCACCGAACAGACCGCGATCGCCGAAGTCGGTGTCACCACACCGGGCAATATAAAGATGCAGCTCGGCCAGGCCACGCAGATCGTGCAGGTCGAAGGCGAGTCGCTCGAAGTCAACACCGAGCAGGCCACCGTGCAAGGCGTACTCACGCCCGTGCAGATCGAGAACCTTCCCGTCAACGGCCGCAACTTCCTCGATCTCGCCCAGCTCGAGCCCGGCGTTCAGATCCAGGACGGCGGCGACGTCGATCCCACCAAAAAAGGATTCGCCGCGATCTCCTTCGGTGGCCGTTTCGGTCGCACCGCCCGCATCGAGATTGATGGCGTCGATACCAGCGACGAGACCGTCGGCACCACCACTCAGGACATTCCTCAGGGCGCCATTCAGGAATTCCAGATCGGCCAGTCGTCTCTCGATCTCTCCACCGAGCTGACCTCCTCCGGTTCTGTCAACGTCGTCACCAAGTCCGGTACCAACACCTTCCACGGCTCCGGCTTCTACGCCTTCCGCGACCAGTCCCTCAATGCCAATCTTCCCGGAGGCTCCGACACCTACTTCCAGCGCAACCAATATGGCGGCAACTTCGGCGGCGCAATCATCAAAGACAAGCTCTTCTTCTTCGGCGATATCGAGCGCACCCTGCAAGCATTTCAGATTCCCGTTCAGCCCGGCCCGCCGTTCGACGTGGCCGCCGACACGGGCACTTATTCCGCGCCCTTCCGCGAGACGGAGGGCATCGGCCGCCTCGACTGGCAGATCAGCCGCAGCTATCACATGTTCTATCGCTTCTCCGACAATAAGAACAGCGACTTCGACTCTTTCGAAGGCACCGCTTACCAGCCTCTCGATAACACCAACCGTACCCATGACCACGTCGTGGGACTCGACTTCACTACCGGCAATTTCACCCACAGCATCCGCTTCGGTTACATGAAGTTCTTCAACCACATTGCCAGCGGAACCACGGCGAACACGCCGTTTAATCCATCGTCGCCCATCGAGTTGGCCATCGGTCCCGATCCCTTCTGTCTTAACACATCCGGTGCGACTCCCGACCCATTCTGCTCCGGACAGGGTTTTCTCGCGCCCCAGACCACCCCTCAGTCCGATCACCAGATAAAATATGACGGCAGCCGCTCGTGGGGCAAGCACATCATCCGTTACGGCGGCGGCTTCAACCACATTCAGGGTGGAGGCTTTGCCGGCTTCCTTGCCGACGGTCCCGCCGTCAATGACAGCGCCACCGATTGCCCTGCTAATCCGCTTTGCGGGACATTACCGGGCGGCGCAACCAATCCCCTCAACTTCCTCACCAACTTCGTGCTTCTTGGCAACGGCGCGGGATTCTCGACCGAGAAATCCTCATTCGGTTTCCCCGGCGGCGGCCTCGGTCCCGACAACCGTTTCTCTTGGTATATCGGGGATTCCTGGAAGATCCAGCCAAACTTCACTGTCAATATCGGTCTCCGCTATGTCAGAGACACCGGAAGAACAGATAGCGACCTGGGCGCAATTCCTGAGCTCAGCACCCTTTTCGACAACCAGTTCTATTCGGGATTAGGAAACCGCGTTAACAATCCCAATAAGAACTTCGCGCCTCAACTCGGAATTGCCTACGATCCCTGGAAAAATGGCAAGACCGTCTTCCGCGGCGGTATTGGGATTTTCTACGAGAACTCGATCTGGAATAACGTTCTCTTCGACCGCCCTGGACGTTTGACCAACGGCAGTTTTCTCGGCTTCCAGCCTGCCTGCGAAGGGGGACAGGGACTGATCTATACATTGCCGGGTACGACCACTATGGTCAACACTGGCAGTACCGGTCCGGGCGCCCTAAATCTGTGCAACCAGCCGATCAGTCAGGTGCAGTCCCAGATTGCCGGGCTCCAGGCGCAATATCAGGCGGCTGCGCAAGCCGTCGGCTCGGGACCGAACGGCAACTACATTCTCAATTCATTAGCAGACACCGGCCCCAACGGAACAGGCACCAATCTGTTCGCACCAGATTACCGAACCCCGCGGTCGGTGCAGATGAACTTCGGATTCCAGCACGAAATTCGCCACGGCATGGTTCTCACCGCCGACTACCTCCGCAACATCTCCACTCACACGCTTCTCGCGGTCGACACCAACCATGTCGGCGACGCGCGGTTCCTGAATACCGCCGCAGCCAACGCCGCGATTGCAGCAACTCTGGCGGACTGCAATGTCTCAAGTATTTCGGCGACGTACGCACCCACGACCAACTGCGTGACGCCATTCAACTCCACCCCACACCCCGCTACCATCTCCGACTTTGCAGTCAACGGTCTGGACTCAGGTTATTCGGTCTGCTCGGGATATGGGCCATGCACGAACGCAGCATTCGGCGGCATCAATAACGGTGCGACCGGCGGTAACCAGATGCTCTTTCCAAACGGCCGCTCCGAGTACAACGGCCTCCAGATGTCCCTGAAGCAGGACATTCACAATCCCTTCAAGGGCGTCACTTATATGAACCTCCAGGTTTCCTATGCGCTTTCGCGCTACAAGTCCATGGCGGCTGATAGCGATTTCGTAAACAGCGCGTGGGACGCGGCGAATCCAACCAGATACTTTGGTCCAAACGGGCTCGACCGCACCAATCAGCTTTCCTTCGGTGGCGTCTTCCAGTTCCCACTTCGTATTCAAGCCAGCCTGATCGGCCACTTCTATAGCGAGTTGCCGTCCACACTCTTTCTTCCATCTCCCGGAATACCAGGGGGCATGTTCATAACCGGCATCAATGGTGATGGCACCGGCGACGGCTATGCTACCAACGGCTCCAACGGAACTCTGGGTAGTATTCTTCCGGGGCAAAACCTCGGCTCATTCGATCGCGGTGTAAACGCCTCCAACATCAATGGCGTCATTAATGCCTATAACAGTAAGTATGCTGGTCAACCCACACCCTCCGGCCAGGTGCTTATCAATCAGTTGGGATTCACCCAGGCCGATTTGACTGGACTCGGTGCGGTCATGCCGACTCTTCAGGATGCTCCCGCCGGACAGGCAAACAATGGCTGGCTCCGCGACCTCGACCTGAACCTCAGCTGGACCTATAAGATCGTCGAAAGGCTTGAGATTCAGCCGGGCATCAGTTTCTTTAACATTCCAAACTTTTCCAACTTCGACGGCCCCAAGAACACGCTCAACGGCATTCTTGACGGATCTTCTGGAAGCGTGAACGGCACGTCTGGCACGCAGCCCGTCAACTACCGCATCGGACTCGGTTCCGGCGTCTTCGGCGTCGGCGCTCCCCGTGTCGCCGAGTTCTCTCTCAAACTCAACTTCTAACCTTATCAATAGACTTTTGACCAGCACGAGGCACATCAGGCCACCGCAGACAATCGGTGGCCTGTTTTTCGCACCCGCTAGATTGTTCTTAGTGTGTGCAATCAGTGGCCAGTCAAAAGGTCCGAGCCCGCTAGGACGGCCCAGCTTAGCCCAGCGCCTTGGCGCTGGGTTAACCACAAGAAAGCGATTCCAGTCCCGGAGGGACGACCAAACTATGGCCCGGCGTCTCGGCGCCAGGTCCGGCTTGACACGCAGGATTAAGATGTTAGCGAAGGATAGAAGTTGACGACCGCGACTCGCAACTTTCCCGCGTCATAAGGGGCAGGTTTAGAATGCGGGGGAAATACGATCTAAGTCTCATGCGCTCAATACTTTGCCTGTAACTATCACGCGCTCAATACTTTGCCGGGAGTTTTTCGCTAAAGTATTGATTCTTATCGAGCACGTTCAGGGGGGGTACCCCCCACCAAACCGAAGAAAAGAAGAGAAGAAGATGTTGAGTAAGCGACACCCAAAATGGAACCCAATCAGAAAATCCGCGTCTTAGTTGCCAAGCCCGGTCTCGACGGCCATGACCGCGGCGCAAAAGTCATCGCCCGCGCCCTCCGCGATGCCGGCATGGAAGTCATCTATACCGGCCTTCGCCAAACCCCCGAAATGGTCGTCAACGCCGCCCTCCAGGAAGACGTCCAGGTCATCGGTCTTTCCATCCTCTCCGGCGCGCACAACGCCATCGTCCCCCGCGTCACCGATCTCCTCAAACAACATAAGATGGACGACGTACTTCTCTTAGTCGGCGGCATCATTCCCGATCAGGACATCGAAGGTCTGAAGAAAGCCGGCGTCTCCGGCATCTTTCAACCCGGCACCCCCATGGATGACATCGTAAAGTTCATCCGTCAGAACGTAAAACCGCAGGGCATTCCAACCGCCGGTTAGACAAACGGCCGCCTAGACAAAATCAAAATCCGCGTCCGATCACCCATCCAACCGTGCTTCCGCCCTATCAAAGCCTTCTGATTCCCGATGAACCCGATTTCCTGCTGAGTCAAGATTCCGATTCTTCCATCCTGACTCTGATCTCGCAGGATAGAATGAATCGACTTACTAATAACAAAGTAAGTGAGCTAATTAATCAGATAACTAGCCTCGCGAATACCCAATCCCGCCCGAAGCCTCTGATTATTCGCGGCGAAGTCAACTTCAGCGCGGGAGCCGATCTCAGCCAAATTGCCCGTCTCACCGGACCCGAAGCCTACGAATTCGCCGCGCTCGGCCAATCCTTGATGAACCGAATCGCCAACTTTCCCGCACCAGTCATCGCCGCCATCGACGGCCACTGCATGGGCGGAGGACTCGACCTCGCCCTCGCCTGTCATCGCCGTATCGCCGCGCCCACCGCGGTCTTTGGCCATCGCGGCGCAGCGTTAGGTCTGATCACCGGTTGGGGAGGAACGCAGCGTCTGCCTCGCCTGATCGGGAAGGGAAGAGCTCTCGAACTCCTCGTCGCCGCCGAAAAGCTCACCGCGCATCGCGCCCTCGAAATCGGCCTCATCGACGCCATAGCCAGCGATCCCCTCGCCGAAGCACTTCGCCAACTCCGCGCGATTGCCTGAGCGTTCAACCTGGTTCCTAGCCGCATTCCGAGCCCGGTCATCCACAACCATTCCCCTCGCATCCGCTGTTATATTAGGAAGTCACGCCTAAGCTCTCATGTCAGACCGCATCGAATCCACGGCCATCGCCATCAACAACGTCCTCGCCACCAAGGTCGATCCCGCCTCGCTCCGCTTCGAATCCAACATGCGCGCCCTCGCCGATCTCGTCGCCCAGGTCCGCAATGAGGAGGAGAAGATCCGCGAAGGTGGTGGTCCAAAGGCCATCGAAAACCAGCACTCTAAGCAGCGTCTCACCGCCCGCGAACGCATCAAACTCCTAGCCGATGCAGGCACCTTCTTCGAACTCGGTCTCTACGCCGCCCACAAGACGTACGAAGAATGGGGAGGAGCTCCCGCAGCCGGAGTAATCACGGGCCTCGCGCGCATTCACAGCCGCCTCGTGATGCTCATCGTCAACGACGCGACCGTAAAAGCTGGCGCGTTCTTCCCCATGACCGCCAAGAAGGTCATTCGCGCGCAGAACATCGCCATCGAGAATCGCATTCCCACCATCTACCTCGTCGATTCTGCCGGAGTCTTTCTCCCGCTCCAGGAAGATGTCTTTCCCGATACCGACGATTTCGGCCGCGTCTTCCGCAACAATGCCGTCATGTCCGCCATGGGCATTCCGCAAATCGCCGCCATCATGGGCATGTGCGTCGCCGGCGGCGGTTATCTGCCCGTCATGTGCGATCACGTTCTCATGACCGACGGCAGCGGCCTCTTCCTCGCCGGACCCGCGCTCGTGCAGGCCGCTATCGGCCAGAAAGTCTCCGCCGAAGATTTAGGCGGGGCCGCCATGCACTCCGGCATCAGCGGCACCGTCGACTTCCGCGAGCCCAACGACGAAGCCTGCATCGGTCGCATCCGCTCGCTGATCGAGAAGTGGGGATATCGTCGCCAATCTCTCTGGGACCGCAAAAAGCCTGCCGATCCCGCACACTCCGCCGAAGAAATCTTCGGCATCTACGACGCCTCGCCCGCCCGCCCATACGACATGAAAGAAATTCTCGCGCGCATCGTCGACGAAAGCCGCTTCGACGAATACAAACCCGAATACGGCAAAACGCTGCTCTGTGGCTACGCGCGCATCGGAGGCTTCGCCGTCGGCATCGTCGCCAACCAGAAACTACACGCCCAGCAGACCGATCATGAAGGCCACAAGCGTGTAGAATTCGGCGGCGTAATCTACACCGAGTCCGCCGAAAAAGCCGCCCGCTTCATCATGGATTGCAACCAGGAACTGATCCCCCTGGTTTTTTTCCACGACGTCAACGGATTCATGGTCGGCCGCGACGCCGAATGGAGCGGCATCATCAAAGCCGGCGCGAAGATGGTGAATGCGGTCTCAAACTCTGTCGTACCTAAGATCTCGGTGATCGTTGGTGGCTCCTTCGGCGCGGGCCATTACGCCATGTGCGGCAAAGCCTACGACCCGCGTTTCGTCTTCGCCTGGCCCACCGCAAAATACGCGGTCATGAGCGGAGACTCAGCCGCTGCCACCCTCGTAGAGATAAAAATCAAGCAACTCGAACGCGCCGGCAAGAAGCTAAGTGAGGAAGAACGAAAAGAACTCTTCGACGCAACCAAGAAAACCTACGACGAGCAAACCGACCCGCGCTACGGTGCCGCGAGACTATGGATCGATAAGATCATCGATCCCATGGAAACCAGGGAAGCAATCACGCAAGCGTTGGAAGCCGCGTCACTGAATCCTGAAGTGCCCGAGTTCAAAGTGGGGGTCCTCCAGACATGATTCACCACGGAGACACGGAGACACGGAGCAAACTTCTTCACGAGGCCCTCACCGAGCAAATCATTGGCGCTGCCATCGAAGTACATCGTGTACTGGGACCCGGTCTTCTAGAATCCGCCTATGAAGAATGCCTATGCCACGAACTGCACCTGTGTGGCCTGAAGTTCGCACGCCAGATCTCGCTTCCGGTCGCATATAAAGATGTCAAATTAGACTGTGGGTACCGATTGGATCTCGTTGTTGAGGATCAGGTCGTCCTCGAACTGAAGTGCATCGAGCACATCCTCGCCCTCCATGAAGCCCAACTTCTCACATATCTCAAACTAACCGGCAAGCGAGTAGGTCTGATTATAAATTTCAACGTAGCGACCCTGGTAAGAGGCGGCATAGTGAGAAAGGTTTTATGAAGAGGCTTGGTTTTCTCCGTGCCTCTGTGTCTCCGTGGTGAACATGCCTCACGAACTCAAACTCATCGAATGTCCCCGCGACGCCTGGCAAGGCCTCAAAGGCCAGATCCCGACAGATCTGAAAGCCACCTATCTCAAGGCACTGATCAGCGCCGGCTTCAAGCACATCGATGCGGTCAGCTTCGTCTCCCCGAACGCCGTCCCACAAATGGCCGACTCCGAGGACGTTCTCAAAGAACTCGATCCTCCCGACGACGTCGAGATCATCGGCATCGTCGTTAATGAAAAGGGCGCGCAGCGAGCGGTAAAAACCAACGCAATTCGCACATTAGGCTTTCCGTACTCCATCTCTCCCACGTTCCTGCAAAACAATCAGCGTCAAACTCTCGAAGACGCGATCGAAGAACTGGAAAAGATCGAAAAGATCGCCGACGAAGCCGCTCTCGAAACAGTCGTCTACATCTCGATGGCCTTCGGCAATCCCTACAACGACCGGTGGACCATCGACGAGGTAGTCGACGCCATCGACCTGCTCGAGGTCCAGAATATTCACACAATTTCGTTAGCCGATACGGTGGGCATCGCGTCACCAGCGCACATTCATGAAGTCGTCTCCGCCGTTATGGCGAAGTTTGACTACCTCGACATCGGCGTCCACCTCCACAGCCGTCCCGACGAAGCCGGAGCAAAAATCCTCGCCGCCTACGACGCCGGCTGCCGCCGCTTCGACTCCGCCATCGGAGGCCTAGGCGGATGCCCCTTCGCGCAAGACGCCTTGGTAGGCAATATCGCCACCGAAAAAGTAATCGAAGTTCTAACCGCTCGCAACGCGCCATTGCCGCAACTCAAGCCGCTCGATGCGCTCCTAAGAGCCAGCGCAGAAATCGGCGCAAGGTACGCGTCGGTCCAGGAAGCGATGCATGACTAGTCGTTCAAAGAGATTTTCTCCGTGTCTCCGTGACTCCGTGGTGAAGAAGCCTTAATGCCCTATCCAACGCTCCAACTCGTGCATGAAGCCGCCGTCGCCACCATCACCCTCAACCGGCCCGACAAGCGCAACGCTATCAGCTACGAACTGATCGCCGATCTCCTCCGCGCCCTCGACGAAGTGCGCAACTCCTCAGCCCGCGTCCTCATCCTGACCGGCGCCGGCAAAGCCTTCTCCTCCGGCATGGATCTGGAAAATCTAAAAGAACTCATCGGTCGCACACCCGAGCAGAACATCGCCGATTCGCGCACCATGGTCAGCCTCTTTCGCTCGCTCTACGAATTCCCCAAGCCCACCATTGCCGCGGTAAACGGAGCCGCCATCGCGGGCGGCACCGGCCTCGCGCTCCTTTGCGACTTCACGCTTGCCGTGCCGGAAGCCAAGTTTGGCTACACCGAAGTCCGCATCGGATTCGTTCCCGCCATCGTCTCAACCTTCCTCCTTCGCCAGGTCGGAGAAAAAATTGCGCGCGATCTTCTCCTCACGGGCCGCATCTTCGATGCCGAAGAAGCGATGCGCATCGGCCTTCTCACCCAGATCGTCCCGCCAGAAAAATTAATGGACCGCGCCCGCGAGCTCGCCGCTCAGCTGATCGAAAATAGTCCGGTCTCGCTCGCCTACACCAAGCGCCTGCTCACCGATCACGCGCGCGCCGAACTCGACGAAAAAATCGAAGCCGCCATTCGCGAGAATGCCGGCATCCGCGCGACTCACGATTTTCGCGAAGGTATCTCATCCTTCTTCGAAAAGCGCAAACCGAATTGGACCGGAGAATGAAACGCCGAGAATGACAGGCCGGCAAATGAAACCAGGCGCATCATCGACCGCGAATGTGAGTCCCGCCGCCAACGAAACCCGCATTCGTGTCCGCTACGCCGAAACGGATCAGATGGGTGTCGTCTACCACGCCAACCATTTCATCTGGTTCGAAGTCGGTCGCGTCGAATTCCTCCGTCAACTCGGCTTCAGCTACAAAGAGATGGAAGCCGACGACGACTGCTACATTGCCGTCGTCGATGCCCATTGCCGCTACAGGGCGCCCGTGCATTATGATGACGAGGTCATCGTACGCACGTACTTGAAGCACGTTCGAGAAAAAGTAATTCATTTCGGATACGAGTTGCGAAATGCCGACGGCGGTCAGTTGCTGGCCGAAGGCGAGACCACGCACATTGTGGCCAACTCTCAGATGAAGCCAAGGAAACTTCCGGAGAAGTACGGGAAGGCTTTTCGTGACGCGGTTGGAGAACGGTAGCAGCGAAGATTGGTAACGAATTGCGCTTCAATGCAGGAATTTCTCTACAAGCTACAACTGGTGCGCGGAGACATGCTGCGCACGGGCCCGACCGCCGCCGAGCAGGCCGTCGTAGCCGAACACTTCGCATACTTGCAGGATCTCAACGCCCAGGGCGCCATTATTCTTGTCGGACGCACGCTGACCACCGACGAAAATGCCATGGGCCTCGCCATCTTTCGAGCCGACTCCGAAGACGCCGCGCGCCAGGTCATGAATAGCGATCCGGCTGTAACGAAAGGATTGATGTCGGCCACGTTGTACCCGTTTAAAGTTGTCTTGCAAGGGAAATGAAAAAATAAATCAGCAACTCAGGAATTCTAGTGCAGGCTCTACACATCAACGGAAACGATCTCACTCTCGAAGCCGTCCGCGAAGTCGCCGTCGAAAATCGTCCTGTCCTCCTGCTCGCCGAAGCTCGCCAGTCCGTCGATCGCGCTCGCGCCGTCGTCGATGCGCTCGTCGCCAACAACAAGGTCTCCTACGCCATCACCACCGGTGTCGGTAAGCTCAGTGACGTCCGCATCGCCGGGGACCAAATCCGCGAATTGCAGATCAATCTCATTCGCTCCCACGCCGTCGGCGTCGGCGAGCCGCTGGCCATCGGCGAAACCCGCGCCATGATGCTCCTGCGCGCCAACTCACTTTCCAAGGGCAACTCCGGCGTGCGTGCCTCCACCATCGATACCCTCTGCGAGATGCTCAACCGCCGTGTCACTCCCGTCGTGCCTTCCCAGGGGAGCGTCGGCGCCAGTGGCGATCTCGCACCGCTCGCGCATCTTGCGCTTGCGCTCATTGGCGAGGGCGAGTGTTTTGACGAGAAAGGCGCTCGCATCCCAAGTGCCGGCGCTCTCAAGCAGGCGCAAATCAAGCCCGTCATCCTTGAAGCCAAGGAAGCCGTTTCGCTCATCAACGGCACCCAGGCCATGCTCGCCGTTGGTACGCTGATGCAACTCGCCGCCGAAACACTGGTCGATTCCGCCGACGTCATCGGCGCCATGTCGTGCGACGCGCTCAAGGGGACCAATGTCGCTTACGACGAGCGAATCCAGCAAGCGCGTCCCCATCCCGGCCAGATTAAAACGGCCGCTAATCTCCGGCGCATGCTTGAAGCCAGCGAAATCCGGGAATCCCATCGCGACTGTGGCCGCGTGCAGGATGCGTATTCCCTGCGCTGCATTCCGCAAGTCCACGGCGCAGTGCGCGACACGCTCTCCCATTGCCGCGCCGTCTTCGAACGCGAGGTCAACTCCGCCGTCGATAATCCGCTCGTCTTCGTCAAGAATCCAAAAGCTGCGGATGCCGAAGGCGAAGGCGACGTGCTTTCCGGCGGAAATTTTCACGGCGAGCCCATCGCCTTCGCCCTCGACTTTCTCGCCATCGCTCTCAGTGCTCTCGCCGGCATCAGCGAGCGCCGCCTCGAGCGCCTCGTGAATCCCGCGCTCAGCGAGGGTTTGCCGCCTTTTCTCGCGCCCGGCGCCGGTCTTAACTCCGGATTCATGATGCCCCAGGTCACCGCCGCCGCTCTCGTCAGTGAAAACAAAGTCTTCGCCCATCCCGCCTCGGTCGATTCCATCACCACCTCGGGCAACAAAGAAGATTACGTCTCCATGGGCATGACCGCCGCCAACAAGCTGAAACGAGTCGTCGAGAACACGCGCAACACTCTCGCCATTGAAGCCATGGCCGCCGCCCAGGCCATCGATTTTCTCGCGCCGCTCAAGCCCTCAAAACCCTTGCAGCGCGCCCACGCCGCCATTCGTTCCGTGTGCGAAAGCATGCGAAAAGATCGCGCCATGTATCACGACTTCGCCCGCATTGCCGCCCTCATCGCCGAAGGACGCCTCGCCGCCGTTCTCTACTAGCGGCCTATGAGCGAGACCAAGACATCGAGGTAGACGAAAGACTCGCCGCTACTTCCGCCGCCCTCCCTACCGCGGCGTGCAATTTTCCGGTAAGTGTGCGAAACGAATTGCACTATTTACAGCGGCTCTTCCAATGCTTTAAACTCAACCGGCTTTCCTGCCTCCTCCCCATGAGGCTTGGAGCATTGCTAGGTTCAGCCGCTGTTCCTCAATGGTTTTGAATGGCTCGCACGGAATGCAGATTCCGCAGCGAAGAACTGTCGAATCTGTTTCAACAAAAAAGAGGACCCTAAAATGTGCCGATTCGCCCGCAATTTCCCCACCAGCAAGTTCGTTCTCGCTGCCACCGTCGTGCTCCTTGCCACCGCTTTCGCCGCCGCCCAAACTGCCGTCACCACCTATCACTTCGATAACTACCGCACCGGATGGAATCCTAACGAGACCACCCTGACTCCCGCCAACGTGATCAAGTCGAGCTTCGGTCTCCAGCACTCCGTCGCGCTCGACGACCAGGTCGATGCCCAGCCTCTCGTCGTCCCCGGCGTCATGATCACCGCCGGCCAATATCAGGGAACGACCCATGACGTCGCTTACGTCGCCACTGAAGGCAATACCGTTTATGCCATCGATGTGCACTCCGGCGCCGTTCTCTTGAACCCGAATTTCGGCACGCCTGTACGCTATCCCTTGGGCTGCGGCAACAACGGTCCCAACGTCGGCATCAACTCCACGCCCGTCATCGATCCCTCCAGCGGCCTTCTGTACGTAATGATCTACACCCAGGCTCAGAGTGGCCCGACCTATACGCTTCACGCTCTCGATCTCGGTAGCCTCACTGACAGCGTCACTCCCCAGGTCGTCACCGCCTCCCATACCCTCACCAACGGATCGACCTTCACCTTCAACGGAAAATATCAGCGCCAGCGTCCCGGCCTGTTGCTCGCCAACGGCAGTGTTTATGCGGGCTTTGGCAGCTTCTGCGACCTCTCTGCCAATCTCTCGCGTGGGTGGCTCCTCGGTTGGACCGCCGGCACGCTCACTCCCTTTCCCTCCAACCAGCTTCTCGATATTCAAGCCACCGACAGCAACAGCTTCTTTCTCTCCTCAATCTGGATGTCCGGCTACGGCCTCGCCGCTGACGATTCCGGCAACATCCTCTTCGTGACCGGCAACTCCGACGCCAACAGCTACGACGGCGTCACCAACATTCAGGAGAGTGTGATTAAAATCTCACCCACGCTCACCACCGTGCTCGATCTCTTCACGCCCGACGATCAGGCATCTCTCGACGATGGCGATGTCGACTTCGGCTCCGGCGGAGCTCTCATCCTTCCCGATCAACCCGGGTCCATTCCCCACATGGCCGTCGCCGCGGGCAAGGACGGCAACATGTATTTCATGAATGAGGACAATCTCGGAGGCTACTCCCCCAACCAGAACAATGTTCTCGGAACCTACAACATCGGCGGCTGCTGGTGCGGCCAGTCCTACTACCAGGACGCGACCGGCTCGCACGTGGTCTCGAGCGGCGGCAACTTGGTCCGCCTCTGGCAGCTACAGACTTCGCCGAAACCGGCCCTCACCCAGCTCAAAACTTCGGCCTACATACCCGGCTTGCAGGACCCCGGTTTTTTCACCGCCATCTCCTCCAACGGCGCCAGCAACGCGGTGATCTGGGCGGTCTCTCGGCCGCAAAGCGCGGGCAAGTATCCACTCTTCCTCTATGCCTTTAACCCCGCCTCTGGCAAGACAACGATGAAGAAAACGTTCCGCGTCAAGGCCGGCTACTGGCCGAACACCGGCGGAAACTCCAACCTCGTGCCCGTCATTGCCAATGGCCAGGTCTTCGTCGCCAGCAACAAGAACCTCGATATTTTCGGATTGCTCGGCGGAAATTCAAAGACCAAGCCACAAACAAAAAAGCAGCAGACCCACGCCGCCCACTAAACAGCATCACGAAAACAGCGTCGCCAACAACAAAAACCTCCATCGTCAAGATGGAGGTTTTTGCTATAGCGGGCCACTAGCAAGCATCGCGAAGTTAAGATTTTCCTTCGTGCACCTTCGTGTCCTTCGTGGTTGGCGCTTGCGCGAAATGGAGCATAGACGACCGAGCGCGCGATCCCGCAGCGATCTCAACTTCCAGCCCGCTCAAGCTGTCCTGGCCGTGGTTCCGTCCAGCCCCAGCTCCGCCGCAATCCCTTTCATCGCGGCGATGCAAAACCCAATATGCTCCTCCAGTTCTACTCCTAGTTCCGCCGCTCCAACCGTAATGTCGTCGCGGTTCACGCTCCTCGCGAAGGCTTTGTCCTTCATCTTCTTCCTCACCGACTTCGCCTCCACCTCCGCCAGCGACTTTCCCGGTTTCACCAGCGCACACGCCGTGATGAAGCCTGCCAGTTCGTCGCACGCAAACAATGTCTTCTCCATCGGCGTCACTCGCGCCACACCCGTGTATTCCGCGTGCGACATAATCGCCCGCCGCACCTCTTCTGAATATCCTCGCTCCTTCAAGATCTCGTTTCCTCGATAAGGATGATCTTCCGCGCTCGGATATTTCTCATAGTCGAAGTCATGAATCAATCCCACCATGCCCCACAATTCCTCGTCCGCTCCGGTCTTGCGGGCGTATGCGCGCATGCATGCCTCCACCGAAAGTGCGTGCTTGCGCAAACCTTCCGACTGGGTGAACTCAGTTAGTAACCCCCATGCCTGCTCGCGTTCATTCATCGTTTTGTCCCCGATTTATCCCACTTTTCGCCATCTCCTCCGGATTTTACCGGACAAATACCTTCTTTCTCTCCTGTTTTCCCTTGACTTCCACAGGCCCACTCCCGCAGATTAGCTGTCAGTTTGGCTTTGAGAGTAGCCCCCGCTCTGGCACTCCCAAAACCCCAATGGCTACAACACTCGCTCCCGTCGATTCACGGGAGGTTGTTCGTTGCGATCGCTGTCTTCTGGTGCAATTCCGCACAACCAATAGCCTCTGCCGCCGTTGTCACTTGTCATTGGACGAGGACGAGGCCGAGCTCGCTGCCCTGTCGCCGGAGCCCCAGGCTCCGCCGATCAACATTAACTCCCACGGTCGCGGACATCTGCACTTGGCTCAGTCCATTCGTGCCTTGCGCTTGCGCAATGGTATGAGCCAGCGTCAGCTTGCTCTGCGCATGTCCGTGCCTCGCACTTACGTCTCGAAGATCGAGAACGAAAAAGCAACTCCGACTCTCTCCTCCCTCGAACGTCTGGCGCGCGCTCTCGAAGTCAGCGTGCCCAGCCTGCTCTCCGGCGGCGAACGCAGTCGGCAGGAAGAGATGCGCGAACTTATGGAAGATTCGTTCGTCTCCGAAGTATTCCCATTCGTCTCGCAGCTGAACGGAATGCAGATGTCCAGCATTCTCGCCCAGGTGCGCGACCTGACCGTGCGCCCACGGCGCACCGCATAACTGGAGGCACGGGTGCTCCTCTCCGTGCGATAGATTTAACTAACAGAGTTTTTTCCGGGCACACAACCAACTGGACAGCCGGAGCCCAAAAGGCTCCGGCTTTTTTCCCCACAGAGATCGTGCCCCTTCCATGTCATCGCGCATCGGAAAAACACATGTTGTGCATAATCCTGCACAGCATTCCTCGCCCTACGCAATTCTTTGCACGTCTGCACTAATTCTTTTGCGAAACCCACCCCTTTCCGCTTGACCAGCCTTAGTGAACGGGCTAATCTCTGGCGACTGCCCGAAGCATGGGGAAAGCGTGCCCAGCGAGGCTTTTCGATGGGGAGATAATTGAATGAAGATTTCCAGGATCTGTGCGTTCGTTCTGATGGTTATGGTGGCATGCACTCTCGCTTTTGCCGATGGAATCCAGGACCCCAAGGTGATCATCAAAGGCGCCGGCGGCAGCGATGTTGCTCAGGGCAAGTGTCCGCAATGCGTCGAGGTCGGCTTCAACTTCAGCTTCACCATTCCCGCCAGCGGCTCCGGCGATCTGTTCTTCACGAACGATAGCGGAAAGGCCTGGAACTCGCTTAAGCTGATCGAAACCGGCGTTCCCGCCGCTGACGTCAGCTGCCATTCCTCGATGTTTGCCAGCTGCACCGTCACCACCCTCAAGAATGGCTCCGTTGAGATTCTGTTATCCACCGGCAGCAACGGCGCCAACTGGCGCAACCACGGCATCTCGGCAGGCGGCAACTTCCAGATCGACTTCTCTTGCGTTAAGGGTAGCTGCTGGCCCGGTGGCATTCAGGTCACGGGACGGGGAGCTGCGGGAACCATTCCTGAACCCGCGACTCTAGGCTTGATGGCGACCGGCATCGCAGCGATCTTCTCCCGCCGCAAAATATGGAAGAACCGCTTTAACGCCTAGCGCACTCTCGATGTGAACGTCCGGGAATTGGCAAGAACGGAAAAGGGCACGAGTTGCACTCGTGCCCTAAATTTCGCCTTACAGACACCCGCTTCCAGCCGCTTGGGGAACCGTGACAGGCGGAAACTTTTTCTGCGGAGTCTGACGCAATCTAGCGGCGCCAAAACGTCTAGGGGGCTACTTCTTCGAATACTGATTCACCAGTTGTGAGAACTGGGGCAGCGCCTGCAGCTTCTGCAACTCCGGATCGTTCCACGCCTCCTGCGCCGAATACCCCTTATCCAGCGCCAGCTTCAGCGACTTCAGCGCCTCATCCGGTTTCCCGATCAGCGTCTTCACCTGCGCTTCTGAATACATAAACTGCACATCGTCCGGCTTGATCGCCCGGGCCTGGTTCGTATACTGCACCGCGTTCGCCGCGTCGCCCTTCTTGGCATATAGCAACCCAAGGTCGCTCATGTTCGATGCCGATTGCGGGTTCACCTGCAACTCCTGGAACGCCAGCGAAATCGCCTTCCCGTAAGCCGTCGCCGCCTGCTCCGAATGCCCCGACCAGCGATAGGCATCTCCCAGATTACCCAGCAATTCCTCGTCGTTCGGTGTCATCTCCACCGCTTTTTCGTACATCTTGGTCGCCTGGTCATAGTTCTTCAGGTAGAAGTATGCGGTCCCAAGATTCGAATACGTCGCGGAGTCGGGCGCAATTGCCAGCGCCTTCTGAAATTGCGGGATCGATTCACTATACTTGCCATCCCGCAGATAAAGTCCGCCGATGTCCATGTAGCCAACAGGATTGTCAGGCGCGATCTCCGTCACCCTCTGAAATTCCGGCAATGCCTTCGCCGAATCGCCGAGATCCAGGTACGCCTTGCCGAGCGAGATATGGTTCATCCAGTTATAAGCGTTTGCGGAGATCGCTTTCTGGTATGCTGCAATCGCCTCCGCACTCTGCCCGCTTCGGCTATAAGCGTCGCCCAGATCGCGATACGCCTCATCTGAGTTCGGCGCCAGTTCTAACGCTTTTTTCAGCTCCGCGATCGCTTGCGCGTTCTTTCCCGTGTTCGAATAAACCATCCCCAGTGACATGTGCACTTCCGGCAGATTGCTTGAGAGCCGCTCCGCCTGTTGTGCCGCCAGCGCCGCTTTCTGCGCCCAGATGCTCTCTTTCGTCTCGCCCCACATGCGCACGCTGGAATCCGCCAGCCCCGTGTACGCCAGCGCAAAATTCGGGTCCTTGTCGATCGCCTGCTCGAACAGACCTACTGCCTGCTTGAATGCATCCTGGTTGTGCCCGTTCCGCAGCGTGTTCCGCCCTTGCAGGTAGAGATCGTATGCCTTCACGTTCTCCGTCGGGTGCGAGCCCACCCGCGCCTGTTCTTCATCCGTCGGCTTCAACGCCAGCGCCGCGCTCGCCGCGCCATAAATCTGATCTTCCAGCGTGAGCACATCGCCCGGCGTGCCCTCAAAATCCTGGCTCCACTTCCGCTGCCCGGTCGCCGGATCGTCCAGGCTCAACGTCACGCGGAACCGGTCGCTGTTACCCTGCACCATTCCTTGCAGCACCAGATTGACGCCTACCGCATGAGCCAGTTTCGCCAGCGGCTCGTCTTTCGCCGCCTCACGGTCGACCACGTCCGCCGATGCCACGTGAACTTCCTTCAACTGAAACAGCTTCGCCGCCAGCGCCTCCTGAATGCCATCGGCCACATACCCCAGCGCTTTCTGGTCTCCCACCAGCTTCATCGGCAGAATCGCCACATATTTCCCTTGCTTGAGCGATGGAATCCCCTCTACGCTGATCGCCCCCGCGCCCCGGTTCACCAGTTCACGCCCGGCGAAAATCGCCAGCGCAATTATCAGCACCGTGCCTGCAATCCACATCCACCGTTTTCCCGGCAGATCCAGCAGCACCCGCGCCGGCCGGATAATCGGGTGCGCGATCATCTTCGAAAGCGCCTCCGGCGTGATCGTCGGATTCGCCTCCCACGTCGTCAGTTGTTGCAGCAACTCCACCACGGAGTGATACCGGTTCGCCGGCTCGCGCTCCAGGCAGCGGCCCACGATCGCGCTCAATGATCTCGGCACCGACGCGTCCACATCCGTCGCCGACCGCGCCTCCTCGCGCGTCCTCTTCATCAGGCTCGCAATCGCCGTATCCGCTTCATACGGAGCCTTGCCCGTCAGCAATTCATAAAAAATCAGCCCCACGCTGAAAATGTCTGACCGCTGATCCAGTTGCGATCCCAGCGCCTGTTCGGGCGACATGTATTCAATCGTCCCGACAATTGCGCCCGTCTGCGTCATCCCCGATTCGCCAAGCGACCGCGCCAGCCCAAAGTCCATCACCACGATGCGCCCGTTCTTGTCGCGCATGATGTTCTGTGGCTTAAGGTCGCGGTGGATCACGCCCTCGGCATGTGCCGCATCCAGCGCCCGGCATACCTGCTCGATTACGGCGATCGTTTCCTTGGGTGTGAACTTCCCCTGGTGCCGCAGCAGAGTTCGCAGGTCGTCGCCGTCCACGTACTCCATGCTGATAAAGCGGATCCCCTCCGCTTCACCCAAATCGAAAATGCGGACCACATTCTTGTGCGTGATGTTGCGGGCGAGAATCAGTTCTTGCTTGAAGCGTTGCAGAATCGCGGGATCTGTCGCCAGTTCCGGCCGGATCACCTTCAGCGCAATCAGCCGGTCCAGTTCGCGGTCGCGCGCTTTATACACCGCGCCCATCCCGCCTTGTCCAAGCACGCCCAGAATTTCGTAGCGACCCGCGAACAACGAGCCCGGTTGGAGCGACTGGAAAGCGGAGAGCCCCGAAATACTTGGGCTCGGTGGCGGCGAAGATGGCCCTTTTCGCGCGTACGGCAGCGCTTGCGTAGCGCCTGGCAGCGGCGACCCATGCGCCAAAGTCGGACTATCGGAATCGGAGACCGGTCCTCCCGGCAACGGTGGGTCGAACTTCGGCCATTTTGAGGGGGGCGGAGGCGTTTGTGCGGCCGTCGCAGTCCAGTCTTTATCCTTGGGCAGACCGGTGTTGTGCGACGTAGGCCTGTCGGAATCGTGGCCCTTGTAGTCCCGCTCATCCATTCGAGTTGTCCGCAACCGGAGAGCTGACACAGGAGCGCGCATCACTCCGATGCCAATATGTTCTCAGGTCATCGATGGGGAGGTCGAGAACCGAGCACTCCAGGTAGCTGTGAGTATACCCCGGATCATACTCCAGGAGACACAGTTTTGCCCTCGCTTTTCCCGGCCCGATCACCGCCCCAAAGCCCGCCAAACAACACGACACACGAGACATGGTTTGTGGAGTACCCCCAACCAGGCAAAGACCCTGCAATCGCTCCGCAATGCGCCAGAAACTACGCCGCGACTCGGAACGACAGGTCAGCCCGCGCCCAATCCGGCCAGCTAAACGCTCCTCGCCTTTGTAGGCGAGCCTAGCCGGCTCGGGCTATTACGGGATAGTGATCGCCATCCCCGCTTCGTTTCAGTCTTCGGGAATCCAGCTCTTGGGAATCCAGCTTTTGGAAGGGGAGTGGCTTCAGGGCCCAGTAGAAATTAACGTAAAGACCGGGTTTGCCCCGTTGAGGCATCACCCGCGAAGGATGGTCCGCCTTCGTTTTTCGGGAAGATTGAAGACTTTGCCGTGTCTGCGTGGCGGAAAAAGATTTCAGGCCTTCGTGGACCTTCGTGTCCTGGGTGGTCCTAAGGTTCTACAGGCTTGTCGCGACAACACACCGTAAACTAAGCCACGACCCATCTGTGGGGTTTCTCGCGCCTCCGCGATAAAAGGTAAGCTCGACTCCCCTACGAACTCTTCGCCTTCGGATGGATATACCGATCCATCTCCCCAGTCCACTTAAGAAACCGCCAGAGATTTCCGCGTTCCGTCCACAAAAATTCCCAGAACTCCAGGAACCCAATCTGCGTCATCTTCACGCCCGTATAAGTCTCAATCCGCCAAAGCAAATAAGGGCTCCGCCACGGAGCAATACGGTGTCCCCGCGTAGCATTCCACAAAAATCGCATCATTCGAAACATGGAACCCCGCAGCCCATCCCGTCAGTTCTCAGCCCTCAGTCTCAACCCAACCAACAACAAGGTTTTGCTGAGAACTGAGAACCGAGAACTGAGAACTGGATACTGAGAACTCGATACTCAGAACTACTTCTCGCTAACTTCCACCTTCGCCCGCGTATTCTCCCACTCCATATGCAGCGAGCACATCTTTCCGCCCTGTTCAAATCCAATCGTGAAATTCTCCACCGGCCCTGAAGTCTTTCCGACCGTCATCGGCACCCGCGCCAGGTCTTCCTTTTCGCCCGGATAATCCGTGCCCCATTCGCCCGTCTTCTTGCTGATCACCAGCGTCCATCCATCTTCTTTCGGCACCGTGAAAATCGTATAGCTTCCCGCCGGAACGTCCTTGCCGCCCACACTCACACTCGTGTCGGCCACGAACGTAGTAGCCTCATTCGCGCCCGTGCGCCACACCTCTCCATACGGAACCAGTCCGCCAAAAATCTTCCGTCCCTTGGCTCGCGGGCTCGAGTAATCGATCTTCACCATCTTTCCATCCGCAAACTTGCACGTCGCGCTAGCCGGCGGACTCGGCCGCTTCGACTTATCGTGACCCATATTCATTTGCGCTGGAGCGCACATCGCCATCCCAAGAAGTACTGCTGCCACCCACGCCACGTTCTTCATAATCTTCCTCCCAAATCGAAATTGCCCCCGAGTCTAACAGCCCCCAAGTCTCACAACCTCCCGAGTCGAACAACCCAAGGTGCTTTCAGCATTCAGCGAGCACGACTCGCAGGCGCCTAAGAATTATACGCATCAAGTGCCAAAAGCATTTCCTTCGTGGACCTTCGTCCCTTAGTGGTTCGCATTTTGCAAACTGACCATAATCCCGGCAATCGATCAACAGTCGTTTTTCGATAGACTGAGGTTCTCTCAGTGCCTCTGTGGTGAATGGAGTGGAAGAGCATCCCCACATCCCACGCCATTACAATCTCCCCATGGCCGTCTTCAATGAAAAGCAGGAAGAGCTTGAGCACTTCGAAACCCGCATGGGCATCCCCCGCGGCCGCCTGGCCGTCACCATGGACCTCGTCACCGACGCCATGGCCCTCGTCGGCCAGCACGGTGTCTACTGCCAAAGCCAGCGCTGGCCCGGCAAGCCGGCCATGGATATCCAACTCATCATGAAAAACCTAACCGACGCCAAAGAGCTGATCCAAAGCGTAATGGAACAGCTCCGCCAAAAATCAGAGGAAGGTGTGCAGTGAAGACAAACCATACCCAAAGCGCCAAAAGCTTTTTGAAGAATCAAGCTTGTCTCCGTGCCTCCGTGGTGAAAGAAGGGTTTAACCGATAACCGAGAAGCGAGAACTAAAAAATGGAACGCAAAATCTTCTGGCTTTTCTTCGCCGTGTTGGGCCTCATCGCCGACTTCGTCCTCCCCCTCTGGTGGGCGCTATTCTCCACCATTCCCATTGTCTTCATCTCCTGGTGGATCGCCTACCGCAGCGGATGGTTCGAATGATCCGCGCGCAGATTTCGGCGCTTGCGATTTCCCTCTTTCTACCGGCGTTAGCTCTTCCTGCAACCCGCGCCACCCCCGCAACCCAAGCCCCACGCCAAACCTGGACCGTCCACTACCAACCGCAGCATATCGTTAACGGATCGCCCATCTTCCTCAGCATTACCACCCCAGTCGCTGCAACCGCCCTCTCCGGAACTTGGCTGGGCCACGGCCTCATCTTCACCTTCGATCCGCTCACCAAAACCTGGACAGCGCTAGCTGGAGCCAGCCTCGAAACAGCGCCCGGTTCCTACCCGCTCGCTCTCCACGCCGAAACCGCCGCCCACCAAGCCCTTTCATTCGAAAAGAAAATCCCCATTCAGCGCCGCCGCTATCCACGAGTCCTGCTCAAGGTTCCCGATCGCTACACCGCGCCCAGTCCCGAAGAGCAGCGCGAAATCGAAGCCGACAAAAAAATAAAAGAGGACGCCTTCAAAACCCTCACTCCCGTTCGCGAGTGGCAAGGCTCATTCATCCCGCCGGTTCAGGCTCCGATCTCCGAACTCTTTGGAGTGCAGCGTCTGTTCAACGGCTCCGTGAAGGCCACTCACCAAGGCCTCGACTTCCGTGTCCACGCGGGCACTACCGTCACCGCCGCCAATCGCGGCAGCGTCATCCTTGCCCAACCGCTCTTCTTCGAAGGTAACTGCGCAGTCATCGACCACGGCCAGGGACTTCTCACCCTCTATCTCCACCTCTCGAAATTTCTCGTGAAAGAGGGCGACGAAGTAACAAAAGGTCAGCCCATCGCCCTCAGCGGAGGCACTGGCCGCGCCACCGGCCCCCATCTTCATCTCGCCGTCCGCTGGCAGGGCGACTATCTCAATCCCCAAACTCTCCTCAATCTCCGCCTGCCGCAGTAAAGCTCCCGCCTCGGAGTTCGCCAAAAAACAAAAACCCCGCAGCATAGTCGCCGCGGGGTGAAACGAAGCTCAAAGATCTAGTTGCCGCCTACCTTGATTGTCCCGCCCCCGGATCCTGTGCCTAGGGCAGGCGAGGGCCTCTTCACCTTGTAGGCCACGTAGCTGCTGGTCGTGGTCGAGGCCGTTTGCGTCGTATTGTTAACCGTGAAGTTGGGAAACGGGGGAGCGCTTACATTTGGCCACGTCACGTTGTACGTATTGTTATCGCCCGACGCTTGGTAAAGCTGCCACGTCCCGTTCGCGGGAATGATGGCCGGCGACGGCGTTACCTCCACACCTCCCGTGCTGTTGGTGACCACCGAGATATACAACGGGCCGTTCCCCACCTGGATGGCATAGGGAAAATTCTGCGACCCGTCCGTGTTGTAGTTCACGGTCCGATTGTTAGTCTGCGGCGAGATCGTGGCTATGCCGCCGTTGCCGGCAACTGCCACGGGGCTGGAGAAAACCGTCACTCCCTGCGCGTCGGCCTCGAAAGTAATGTTGATCGTGTACGACAAATTATTGATGAACTCGACCTGCTGGCCATTCGCGATCGTGCAGGTCGCCGGCGAAAGAACGCCGGTGTTTGAAATCGTAATCTGTTGTGGCGCTGGATCGTCCATCGGGGGTAAGTTCCGTGCTGCGGCCATGGCTGGCTCCTCTCAAATCGAATTTAGTTACTTCCCATTGGCTCGAAACCTGGGGTCCGACAGCAAGCCTTGCAGACTCGAAAAGGTCTTAAGAGCCGTCAGACTGTAACCGTTTCTTATGCTCTTTTCGATGTACTCCAGTGCTTGCGCTCGATCTCCCATGTCCTCGTAAGCTTCTCCTACGCTTTCCAGGACGTTCGCGTCATCCGGCGAAAGAGCGAGTGCCGATTGTATGCGAGAAATGGCTTTCTCGCGCAGCCTTTTTTTCGCATACAGCAACGCCAGATTCGCCTGCATCACGGCGTCCCGCGGCGTCGCCTGAACGGCTTGCTCCAGTAGTTCGATCTCCCGGTCGCTTGCCTTTTCCGCGTCTGCCTCATCGTTGAGTCCTCGATAGGCAAGCGCCAGGTTGCCCCACACCAGATAGTCCTTATCATTCAGCTTCAACGCTTTCTGCACTGCGTCTGCCGCTTCCGCGTACTTCTTCTCCTGATCGTAGAGAAATCCCAGGTTTGCATAAGCCGGATAACTCGGATCGAGGGCAATCGACTTCCGCAATGCGTCTTCCGCCTCCGGGAAGTGCTTGGTATCGCCTTTATCGATATAAACGGCCGCCAGATTAAGATAGAGCGGCGCATTATCCGGAGTAAGTTGAATCGCGTTCTTATATTGTGTGATGGCCTCGTCGTAACGCTGGTGATCGTCCAGAAAATTTCCCAGCGAGTTATAACCGCTCCAGGAGTCCGGCCGCAGCGCAATCGCCTTGCGGAACGCAGCCTCCGCATCCGCCGTCCGTCCCGCGCTGTCATAGGAGTGCGCCAGCCCGATCTCCGCCTCCGCGCTGCGTGGATCCAATTGCAGCGCCCGCTGATATTCCTGCAACGCCAGATCGTACTTTCCCGTCGCGCGATGCACGTGCCCGAGCGTGACATAGACCGCCGGCAGCCGGTCGTCCAACTCCTCCGCTTTCTTGCAATTCGCCAGCGCCTCGTCAATCCACTTCGTGTCTTTGTCGAGCGAGTACTTCAGCCGGTACGCCTCTCCCAGCTCCGCATATCCCAGCGCAAATCGCGGATCGGCCTTCACCGCGCTATCCAGCGCATCAATCGCCAGATCCAGATTCCCCGGCTTGTCATACCTCTGCGTATATCCCAGCGCCTTCAGATACGACTCATACGCACCCGTATTCACAGGTCCGCCCGCGCGCAGCATCTCCGGAGTCACGTTGATCTTCATCAGCTTCGCCATGCGCGCCACCGCTTCATCTTCCAGCGTCGAAAAATCTCCCGCCCGGTCCTCCAGCCGCACCGACCCAATCTGCCGCAGATTTTTCGTGTCGATCAAATTCAGCGTCATCTCGATCGTCTGCCCGTCCCTCTGCAAACTTCCCTGCACGGCAATCGTCGCTCCCAATTCGCGCAGCGCTGCGCCCGGATCCGTTATCTTCTGCCGCCTCACTTCGCTCGTCGGCACCACCCACAGCGACTCCTTGCCCACCTCCAGATTCGTCAGCCGCGACGCCAGGCTATCCATCAATCCCGCCGATACCGCCTCATTCGCCGGATCGTTCCCGACGTTCTCAAACGGCAACACCGCAATATGCTCCACTGGCCGCGTAAACAGTCCCGTCACCCGGTCTCGCACCGCCGGTACAAACGACAAAATCGCCAGCGCCACCACGGCAATCCCCGATCCCACCAGCCATCGGTTCCAGGGCGAAACCGGAATCGCCGCCGAACTCCCCCAAACCGGCCGCGAAGCCTGCTCAATCTGCAGTCGCAGTTCCCCCGCCGACCGGGCCGAATTCCGCAAGCCTGACGGCCGCGTGATCGGCCGCGACCCCTGCCCCGACACTCGCCCAGACGCTTGTCCGGATCCTTGCCCAGGCGAACTTCCAGTTTTTGCCCCAACCGTTCCCGAAGAGCCCGCTCCCGCCATGCCTTGCCAGGCCTCCGGCTCCAGATGCCCGCGAAACTCCCGCAAATCCGCCAGCATCTCCTTGCAACTCGCGTAACGCGTGGCCGGCTCCTTCGACAGCGCCCGATAAATAATCCGCAGCAATTCGATCGGCACCGCCTCATCCATCGGACGCGGCGCCTCGTTCAGAATCGCGAAAATAGTCGCCGCCGCCGTCTCCCGCTGAAATGGATTCTTCCCCGTCACCATCTCCGCCAGCACCACGCCCAGCGCCCACAGATCCGCCCGCTGATCCACCACCCGCCCCATCGTCTGCTCCGGCGCCATGTACCCGATCGTTCCCACCGTCGAGATGCTCTGCGTCGATCCCGTCGTCGACGCCAGCCGCGCCAGCCCAAAATCCACTATCTTCGCCACCCCCTTCTGCGTGACGATCACATTCGAAGGCTTCACATCGCGATGAATCACCGCCCCCGCATGCGCCGCGCCCAATCCCTCCGCCATCTGGATCGCGATATCGACCGCTTCCCCCACCGGCAGCGGCCCGCGCAGAATCTTGTGCGCCAGCGTCTCGCCTTCGTAGTACGCCATCACGATGAAGACGCGCCCATTCGCCATCTCCTCAAACCCGTGAATGACGCCAATATTGGTATGGTCGAGCGACGACGCCGTCCGCGCCTCGCGCAGCACCCGCTCGCGATCTTCTGTGCTTGCAATCAGATGTTCAGGAAGGAATTTCAGCGCCACCGTGCGTTCCAGCTTGAGGTCGAGCGCACGATACACTACCCCCATCCCGCCGGCCCCGATCAGGCCGAGGATGCGGTAATTACCAACAACATCTCCCGCGGACAACGTGGCGCCAGCGTTCGACACGGGACATCTCCCACACAGACCAGTTGAATGATACGCTACCGCATTTTACCGGCACAAAGAAGTGGATAGGACAGGTCCAGGCCGGCCGCTGACCGGTCAACGGTAACCGGTAACCACGCTTGAAATCAGGGAAGGGAAGATGTTCATCTGGCAACTGGCAACCGGCAACTGCCCAAACTGGTGTACACTTCCGAAACCAAGCCGCCGTGCGCCGCGGCCGCAAGAGAGGCTAACCATGCAACTTCGTCTTGAGAGCCGTCCCGTCGGCGACGTCCTCATCGTACAGTGCCACGGACGCATCGTTTCCGGCAATGAAGTCTTCACCCTCCACTCATCCGTCGGCGATTCCATCGTCAAATATGGCGACGTAGTCCTGCAACTCGATCAGGTCGATTTCGTTGACTCCAGCGGCCTTGGCGCGCTCGTCCGCCTCATGCAGTCCGCCCGCGCCAAAGGTGGAGACCTCAAGCTCAGCGGCCTCTCCGCCCGCACCCGCAAGACGCTCGAGATGACCGGACTGATCAAGCAGTTCGAAATCTACGAAGCGGTCGAAGAGGCCATCACCGCCGCTTATCTCGGCTCCCGCTATTCCAAGGGCATCGCCGGAGATCATCGTCCGCGCATTCTCTGCGTCTACGAATCGAATGACGTCTGCACCTTCCTCCGCGAAGTGCTCTGCAGCGCCGGCTTCAACGCACTCACGACCATGAGCATCGACGACGCTCGCATCCTCCTCAAGGCCACCAAAGCCAAACAGGTAATCCTGAGCGCGAAGATGCAAACCGTCTACGGCAAGTCGACAAAGAAGATGCTGGAAGAGATCGATCCGCAGGTGAAGGTCACGATCCTCGAAGAAAACTTCGGAACGCAGGATCCGGGAGAAGCCGCCGAAAAATTACTCGCCCAACTGGGCAATGCCGCCTAAGGGAAACAAACGACATAAATGGAGATAAGCCCCGCAGCGATGCGGGGCTTATCGATACGCCCGTCGAGTACTAATCTCCGGTGCCGGCTAAAGTGGCCGTCTGCGGACTGTTGCTGGCGCTGTCGTTGACGCTCAGTTGTCCGGTCCTTGTCCCTGTCTGCGTCGGCGTAAACGTCACGTCGATGGTGCACTTGCCCTTGGCCGCCAGGCTTGAGCCGCAGGTCGTCGACGACACCGCAAAATCTCCAGTCGTCGAGATCGCAATGCCCGTCAGCGCCACTGCCTGATCGTTGGTAAGCGTAAACTTCTTTGCCTTGCTCGTCGTGCCTACTTTCTGACTGCTGTAGGTTTCGCTCGTTGGAGTCAGCGTCGCCTGCGCAGTTCCCGTTCCCGTCAGCGCCACCGTTTGTGGACTGCCCGCGGCATTGTCCGTGAATGCCAGAGTTCCGCTGCGCGTTCCGGACTGGGTCGGCGTGAAGGTGACTTCCACCTTACACTTGGCCTTCGGCGCCAGTGTGGCTCCGCAGGTTGTGCTCTGGACGGCGAAATCTCCGCTCGTCTCGATGCTGGTGATGTCGAGGGTTGAAGCGCCGGTGTTGGTCAGGGTCACGGGCTTGGCCTTGCTCGTCACGCCCACCGAGGTTTTCGCAAATGTCAGCGACGTCGGCGAAAGACTCACAATCGGCCCGCTTGCCGTCACCGTCAGCGATATCGTCGTTTGGCTGCTCATGCTCCCCGAGACGCCGTTAATGGTGATGGTCGAGGTCCCGAGAGCCGCTCCGCTGCCGACCGTAAGCGTCAGCGTGCTGGTGGTGGTTGTCGGGTTCGGAGCGAACTGCGCGGTCACCCCATTGGGCACACCGGAGGCGCTTAAGGTGACTTCCCCGTTAAAACCCTGAGAGTCAGTGACGGTAATTGTGCTGGTGCCGATATTGCCCTGCGCAATGCTGAGCGTGCTCGGATTCGCGGACAAGGAGAACAATGATGTTTGTCCGAAGAAGTCCGACATCGCGGCGGTAGCGTATTCGGTCGGTGGCGCGGTGCTGCACGCGTCCCCATAAACCGCGGTCAATCCAAGGCCTTGCAATAGCGTGCACGCCAGCGCTCCTTCCCCGTAGGAGACATTGGAGACATAGCCCATCTTCGAATACTTCGGGCTGACCATGGCAATGAAAATCTGGCCCCCGCCGTTCTTGTTGTCATTTCTCGATTCGTCAAACGTGACAATCAGCAGGTCGCCGTTATCGAAGGTTGGGCCATATCCGGAAGGATCGGTCAACGGCCCGATGACATTCGTCTGCAACCAGGTATCGGCGTTCAGGTCGATATGGCCGGGATAGGAAGGACAATCGTGCGCGTCGTCGCATCCGTCGGGCGCAACATAGGTAAGGTTCGGCAGGTTCTTCGCGGCCACGTCGGTTGCGAATTGGCTGAAGGGGACAATGTTATCGGCCTGCGTTTGATTGTTATACACGTCAGAGTAATAAGGAAACGGATTGTGGCGAACATAATACGTGTTGTCACCCGTAAGATCGGTGGGACAGGATTTGGCCACATAGTTTCCGCCTAAGTAGCCGGCATTGGGTATGCACTCGGCATAAGACTTCCACGTGAGTCCCTGGGCTAAGAGTTCGCGCACGATGTTATCGACGGTGCTGGGAAAGGGACAGTCCGATCCGCCGCTGCCATTGGGATCGCATGAGTCGTCGTTGGTCAGGATCTGGCCGCTGATGTCCTCTTCGTAGTTGCCGATCGAGGGATGGGTGTCGGAGAAGAAGTTAGTCGAATATCCCCAGGTGTGACCCAGCGCATACAGATTCGGCCAGGTAGCGGCGGTGATGTCGGAATAGTTGAGGTTTTCTTCCATGACCCAGATGATGTGATTGAAGTGAGGTGTAGTCTGGCCCACAGCAGACGTGGTGCCCAAGGCGCACACCAGTAGAACTGCAACACACACCACGGCGAACCGGTAGATCGATTGCATGAAGTCCCCTAGACTCAGTGCCCGGCACCCCAGGCACGATTTGAATTGGAATCTCTTCTTGACTTAAGAAGGGCCTTCATTATGCCGAAGACCCCGGCCCTGCTCAAGATGAAAAATAGTGCATTCGTTTTGCCGTGAGTTTGCAGATCTCGCGGCCTCTCTTCCAACGGTAGATTTCTGGCAAGTGACAAGGTTTCAGCGGCTTGCGCGTTGTGATGTCAATCACAACTTCTCGTGACTGATATCACGGCTCCAAGTTTGCTCCTAACCTAAGCTTCCTGCAGGGTGAGGTCATCTCCACATGGTTCTCATACAGGACATAAAGGTTCTTGACGATCGAAAACGCGAGGCCAATTCTGTGACTGCTACCGCCGAACAGGCTGTCCCGCATGCATCGAAGGAAGTTTTCAAGCCGCGGCTGATTTTCTGGGAGGTCACCAAGGGTTGCAATCTGCGCTGCGTGCATTGCCGCGCGACCGCGACCGAACTCAGCTCTCCCACCGATTTGCCGACCGCCAAGGCGCTCGACATCATCGACCAGATTGCCGCGCATTCTAATCCGATTCTCGTCCTCAGCGGCGGCGAGCCGCTTTACCGCTCGGACATTTTCCAGCTCGCCAAATATGCCAACGATAAGGGACTGCGCGTGGCGCTTGCCACCAACGGCACGCTCGTGACCAAAGAGGTCGCGCGCATGATCGCCGACTCAGGCGTGAAGCGTGTTTCGATCAGCCTCGACGGTGCCGACGCGCTCACTCACGACTCCTTCCGCGGAATTCCCGGAGCCTTCGAGGCCGCGTTGCACGGATTCCGCAATCTGAAGGAAGTCGGCATGTCGGTGCAGATCAATATGACGATCGCTCGCCACAACGCCGACCAGTTGCCGCGCGTGCTCGACCTCGCCAAGACCATCGGAGCCGACGCGCTGCATACCTTCCTCCTGGTTCCAGTCGGCTGCGGCGTCGATATCGCGAACGATCAGATGGTTCCTCCCGACGAATATGAGCGCATGTTGAACTGGTTTTACGATCAGTCGCTCGAAGGTGGAATCGAGTTGAAAGCAACCTGCGCGCCACACTATTTCCGAGTCGTGCGCCAGCGGAGAGCGGCCGAGCGCAGAGCCAGTGAAGCCGCCGCGAAGGTTCAATATAACCCGCCCGCTGCCGATCCAAGCGCCATTGGCCCGACCGACATGATGATGCCTGGTGGAACCGGAATCATCCTCAAACAGCCAGCCGCCCCGAAGGGCAATCACACCGGACATCCGATGGCGAGCCCGGGACATCCCGCGGGAAATCATACCGGTCATCCGGGAGGACACCCGAGCGACATGAATGCCATGACCAAAGGCTGCCTCGCGGGAACCGGCGTTTGCTTCCTCTCCCACGAAGGCGAAGTTTTCCCCTGCGGATATCTGCCGGCGATTGCGGGCGATCTGCGCAAAGAGAAGTTTGCCGACATCTGGGCCGACGCAAAGGTCTTCAACGATCTCCGCGACACCGATAATCTGAAAGGGAAGTGTGGCTGCTGCGAGTTCCGCAATGTGTGCATGGGCTGCCGCGCGCGCGCGTTTGCCGCGACAGGAGATTATCTCGATCCCGAGCCATTCTGCGTATACGAGCCGAAGTCGCCAGCGCTGCGCGCCAAAGTAGAACAGCGCAGCTAAACAAATTTGAATTCTGGTTTTGGGTGGCGCAGCGCTTCAGCGCTGCGATTGCTACTCTCGTCTGGTTAGCGGCTTTAGCCGCTCTCGTCAGCGCTATTCGACCACGCGTGGCGCCGCGCATTTATAATCACTCCTTCATCATCACGGACCAGAGGAGCAGCATTGGCGCTCGACGACAACATCTATGAGATCCGGCGCGAGAAGCTCAAGAAGATCGAGTCTCTCGGACAGCCCGCGTATCCCCGAAAGTACAACTTCAGCCACACCGTCCCGCAGATTCTGAGCGAATACGGCGGCCAAACCGCCGAGGAACTCGAGTCCCCGCGCGTGAACGTCCGCGTCGCCGGACGCATCATGGCCATCCGCCTGATGGGCAAAGCTGGGTTTGCCCACCTGCAGCAGGATGGTCAACGTCTCCAGATCTACGTCAAGAAAGACGCCATCGGAGATGCGGGGTTCGAACTCTGGAAACTTCTCGACCTCGGCGATCACATCGGCGTCCGTGGATATCTATTCCGCACGCGCACCGGCGAACTCAGCATCCACGCCGAAGAGTTGACCTTTCTTTCCAAAGACCTGCTTCCGCTTCCCGAGAAGTGGCATGGATTGCAGGATGTCGAGTTGCGCTATCGCCAGCGCTACGTCGATCTGGTCATGAATCCCGAAGTCCGCGAGGTCTTCCTCAAGCGCAGCAAGCTCGTCCAGTCGCTGCGGCGCTATTTCGACGCGCAGGGGTTCGTGGAAGTCGAAACTCCAATGATGCAGCCGATGGCTGGCGGAGCGGTCGCGCGTCCCTTCAAGACTCATCACAACACGCTCGATATGGATCTGTTCCTGCGCATCGCGCCCGAGCTCTATCTCAAGCGTCTGACCGTCGGCGGATTCGATCGTGTCTACGAGATCAACCGTAACTTCCGCAACGAGGGCATCGGCTGGCGCTGGAATCCCGAGTTCACCATGCTCGAAGCCTATCAGGCCTACACCGATTACCTCGGCATCCTCGACACGACGCAGTCCTCCATCGAGCAGGCCGTGCAGGATGTGACCGGCGGAACAATTACCAAGTGGGGCGAAGACGAGATTGACTGGTCGCACGCAAACTGGCGGCGCATGACCATGCGCGAGGCGATCACCAAATTCTGGCCGGAGAAAGCCGGAGCCGCGCCGGTCCGCGAGGACTTTGCCACCCATGAGGGAGCGAAAGCCCTGGTCGACCGCGTGCGTGCGGCCGGAGTCAATCTCGCGTACGACGCCGCGGAGCCGGTAGGGAAGACGGTTGCCGCCTTGTTCGAGGCGATCGCTGAAGAGCATCTCCTCCAACCAACCATCATCTACGAGTTTCCCACCGCCGTCTCTCCGCTCTCCAAGCAGAAGCCCGACGAGCCCGACTGGACCGAGCGCTTCGAGATGTTTGCCGGCAAGATGGAGATCGCCAACGGGTTCAGCGAGCTCAACGATCCCGAGGATCAGCGGCGCCGCTTCGAGGCGCAGTTGAAGGAGCGCGAGCGCGGCGACGACGAAGCCCACCAGATGGATGAAGACTACATCCGCGCGCTGTCGTATGGCATGCCTCCGGCAGGCGGAGTCGGCGTCGGCCTCGATCGTCTGGCCATGCTCTTCACCGACTCGCACACCATTCGCGATGTAATTCTCTTTCCCTTACTCCGGCCAGAGAAACCATCAGGCACCGAAGACGCGGAAAGTTAAGCAAAGCGCTTAGGAAAAAAGGTCGAAGGAAAATAGGTCAAGGGTGCCCATCCTAAAATCGCGTTCTTTGCGATTTTAGGGTGGGAATCACAGCAGCCCACGGTGGCTCGATCGCACCACCATCGTTTAGGCACCTAAACAATCACTTTAAAGATCGGCGAGATTCGTCGATGCTTGATGCAGTTCCACGCTACTTGGGCGGCGCTACCGTAGCGGCCACTTCGAAACGCTGGGTCGGTAGCGCCTTGCCGTGCCTTGGGGTGGCAAGGCGCTTCAGCGTGTGCGTGAGAACCCGATTCCCAGCTCCGCTCTGCAGCAAAGACTCCCGCGGCGCAAAGACTCCGCTTTCAGCCGCGGCAGCGGCGGAAGAATACAGCCCACGGCGTAAGCCGTGGGTGCCAAGTGGGGATGAACCAGCCCCGGAGGGGCGAAAGAGCAGTTCTCACGCGGTCTCTTCCGCGCTGCGATAAGTCCTCGATTTCGACAGGCGGCTTCAGCCGCTGAGGTTCCGACCTTCGGAAATTGAACTCATATCCCTTCTTTTACTCTGCCCGTAACGTCGAATTCCCCGTACAATCGTCAGTTCTTAAAGCTGTCGGCTTGGGGCAAAGCGGCCATCTTTCCTGTCACTTTTTGTGTGAGCGCCGTGGGGTTCGGCACCCGCACAGGAGTGTCCGCGCAGTCTCATCACGAGATGACAACATGAAATCCCTCAACAAGGTCTATTCGCGTCTCGACATGCAGCGCCGCTACGAGGCTTGGTTCCTGCGCTTCGGGCTCGCCGATGGGTCGGGCGCGTGGTGGCTGCGCTATCTGCTGATGAATCCCGGTCGCGGCGGTTGTTCGCGGATTCCGGGCGCGGCGCCCGCACAGCTTTGGGCCACGTGGTTTCCGCGCGACGGCCATCCCGAAACCTTCATCCAGGAGTTTCCGCTGAAGGCGGTGACCATCGCCGGCGCCAGGTCGCTGCCAAAGGAGCGCTCGGACGGCACACTCTCGACATTCTCGCTCAAGATCGGCTCGAACTCGATCGACGAAGACGGTTGCCGCGGCGCCATCGAGGCGCGTGGCAAAAAGATCTCCTGGGATCTCATGTACCGCTCGCATTTTGGGACCACGCTCAGCGACAAGAAATGGATCGGCTTCTCGCGCACGCCCCATTCCGATGCGGTCGTGAGCGGCTCGATTCGATTCGGAGATCGCGCGTTTCGCGGCGAGCCGCTTGGCTTTGGCGTGCAGGGGCACAATTGCGGAGTCCGGCATCGCAAGTTCTGGACGTGGATGCACGCGTGTTTCCCAGCGCCCGACCGGAGCATGAGCACGCTCGAGACGCTGGTTTACGAGATGCCGCTGGGGCTGACGTTTCGCAAGGCGGTGCTGTGGCATGAAGGCCGCGCCTACCCATTTAAGAGCCTGCGCGAACATGTGCGCGACTCAGCCGGACTGCGTTGGGAGTTTGCCGGATCCGCGGCCGTGGGCTCGATCGATGTGGAAGTGTCCGGGCCCAGCCCTTCGCTGCATCGGCTGAATTACGCGAAGACGGATTGCTCGGGGATGTTTGAGGTATCGAATAACAGCCTCGCCAAGGCGCGCGTGCGGGCGCGGCTCGTGAACGTGCCGCCCGTCGAACTGGCTACCGACAATGGAGCGGTGCTGGAGATGGCGGGCGAGTATTGATTCGGAGACACGCTGTCTGACATAGCGTTCTGACACAGTGTTCTGACACTGTCTTCTCGCTGCCTAGGCGAACAGCAGTGTCCGCTCTACACGAGTGTTCTACTTTGCGTCGGCTGTCTTCGGCGTCTTCTTTGCCCCTTTTTGCGGGCCGAAGTTCGCGGTCAGATAATCGAGAAAGCCTTTCCGGTTCGCGCTCGGGACGACTGCGCCGAGCCCCGCCATCTTGTCGAGTTCGTCCGCCCATTCCTTGCGCGTCAGGTGTTGGTCCCAGATGCGGCTCGTGTTGTGGCATTGCGTGCAGGCGGCTTTTATCTTGGCCTGCATCGGGCCGGGCGGAAGCGGCTTGGCCGGGGCCTCTGGAGCCTGCGCGGCGGAAGTGATGGAGGCAAACAGAGTGAGAGCGGACAAGATGTGTTTGAGCATCGTTCCGATATGTTAGCGAAGCTGAGTGAAGATGTCAGCTCTCGGTACCCAGGAGCTCGGATCTATTACTCCAACTCGGACGCGTCTCGAAGTCAGCCCGCCGAAGACCAGTTGCACGCCGATCACTTACCTTCGAGAAGGCTGGCATGGGCGGCCACGCACTGCCATTTTCCGTCGCTGCGAACCCAGGTGTCGGTAAAGCGCCCCACTTCATCGAAAGACTTGGAATTGTCCGTTCCCTGCGTGCGATAGATGCCGACGACGACGGCGGTATCGCCGTAAACTTCGACGTTCAAATCGTGGATCGTTACGTGGGCGGGCCTGACGTTGGAGTGCTTCGTATGATCGATGAAGTCGACTTTTCGTCCAAAGCGCCCGCTGGAATAGGTTCCGAGAAATCGGTCCCCAATTAGTTTGTCCAGCGCGTGCCAGTCCCGAGCCATCTGCACCTGATTCCACATCTTCTCAAGGGCAATGATCTGGGCCGCGTCTGCGTCTCTTGCATGAACGTCCTCTCCATAGAGCGCCACCGCCAGAAAAAGAACAAAGAAAAAAGTTATAACACTCTTCATCGTTTCGAGCTCCCTTTTGCAAGTTGTTTGACGCAACCGGAGCGCCGAACGCCGAACGCCGAACGCTTGCGTTCATGGTTGCGCCTTCAATGCCTTGCGAGCCGCACGCTGCAATGTAGAGGGCACCACAACTCGGTTATATCGGCAGAGGCGCGGCATAAGATCAGATTTTGGCGTGTTACGGGCGGAGTGGGAGCGGTTACGCGCGTTTTCGAAATTAGGATTGGATTAGAAATTGAACTCTAACTTGCCTGTCCCTGATTCTGCCGCGAGCTGCCGATCCCTCCCTGTGTTCGGAATGACAAGGCAAAGCGGTTCGGGATTACAACCGGGAAAAGTTGAATCGGAGATTAGCGTTGATCCAGCAGGTGCACCGTCTCCAGTATCGTGTTCCCCACAATCTCCAGGCTGCGCGGATCGAGCTTGTCCATCGTGTCTTGCGCGGTGTGGTGGAAAACGTCGTTGTAGCCGTAGGGCATGTCGATGACGTCCGCGCTCGGTACGCCGCGCTTCACGAACGGTAGATGGTCGTCTTCCATCGGCGTTTCGAGAGCGTAGAAGTGCGACTGGTAGCCGCCGCGGGCGGCCGCCGTGCGAATCAGGTCTAACAGCCAGGGCGTGGAGTTGTCGTCGCGCAGGATGTTCACATCTTTAGCTGCGATCATGTCCATGACGAAAAGCGCCTTCATCTTTTTCAGCGTCCCATCCTTCTCCCACTTCTCGGCCAGATGGCGCGTCCCGTAGAGGCTGTCCGTGTCAGACCAGCTGCGTACGGCTTCTTCGCCATCGGTCCAGACCAGCCAGACGCTGTACCCGTCGCGGACTTTGCCGCGGAACTGGTTGGCGAATTCGAGCAGGATGGCGGTTGAAGAGCCTCCATCATTCGCCCCGACATAGCCGATGTTTCTCAGCGGATAGTTGGTGTCGTAATGGCCAAGGATGGCGATGATCCCATCCTTCTTGCCCGGGAATTTCGCAATGATGTTGTGGACGGGAAATTTGCCCTCGACCGTATCGGCGACAAAGTCGTCGGTTTCAATCTGCTCGGCGTTGAGGTGGTCTTCTCTAAGATGATCCAGAATATAGTGCTCGAGTTTTTTGTGGGCTTCATTGCCCATGTAGCGCGGACCGAACGCGGTGACCTCGCGCGTGTATTCGAAGGCGCGCTTGGTGTCGATGTGCGGGAGCGGGGCAGTATCGGCTGCCGGGGCGGGATCGCCAGCAGCTTCGGACTTGGCTACCGCCGCGGCCGCAACGGTCGAAGGCGTCGGCATGGGAGCGGGTTTGGAGCAGGCGGTGGTGGTCAGGGCTGAGAGCACGAGCAAGGCCCGCGAGAGTCTTAACCACGAAGGACACGAAGGTCCACAAAGGATGGCGTTGGTCAAAGTGTTAACGGGTCTCATGTGCTTTTTCGTTCATCCTTCAATGGTTTTGCTTTCGTCGAACTACGTTGCCTTCTTGTCGGCGCGCTTCTTACGCTGGCTGGGATGCACCATCCACGCGATTCCGATACTGAGTACGTACAGGCCGAGCATGGGCGCGGCGAAGATGCACATATTCACGATATCGGGCGTGGGCGTGATGATCGCCGCCACGATGAAAATTCCCATAATCGAGTAACGGATGTTGCGCCACATCCAGCCGGCGCTGATGATGCCCATGAGCGCCAGAAAGAAGACGAGTATCGGCATCTCGAAGATCGCGCCCATGCCGACAATGATGGTCACAAAGAGCGAGGTGTATTCCTCGATCGTGATCATGGGGGCGAACTGCTTGCCGAAGTCGATCAGGAATTCGAGTGCGCGCGGGTACACGATGCGATAGCCAAAATATCCGCCCAGCAGAAATAAGCCGACGCTCGAGGCCATGAACGGCATCACGTACTTTTTCTCGTGCCGATACAGTCCCGGCGCGATAAACAGCCAGAGCTGATACAGCACGAACGGCGAGGCCAGGAAGAGTCCGGCAACGCCCGCAACCTTCAGGTACAGGTTGAAGGGGTCGACTGGGTTAAGGTAGACGAGCTTGTCCGGTAGATTGTGGCGGTGCAGAACGTCCGTGATGGGACGCTGCATCAGGTCCACGAGGCGCCCCGCTCCGAACCAGCAGACGATGAAGCAGACTAAGACCGCGACGATGGAGTAGACGATGCGCTTGCGCAGTTCCTCGAGATGATCGAGGAAGCCCATGGTGGGCATCGCGTCCTTACCGGACTCGTTAAGGGATGGCGAGGCGGCCGCTTCAGGCATCGGGAGCGACTTTCGGCGCGGGAGAGGAATTCGCGGCGGCCCCCACGGGCTCGCTGGCAGCGGCTTGGGACGGGGTAGGCCCGGTCTCTATAGGGGATTTATTGGCCGTCGCGGTGGTAGAGGCGTTGGGGGCGGTCGCCACGGCCGGCTTCGCTTCGGCGGATTGCAGTTCCGCGCCCGAGGGCGGATTGAAGATACGGCTGGCGATCGCGCCTAACGGTTCCTTCAGCGGCGGCAGGAATTGCGGTTTCACGTCGGATTGGACGGCGTTGATTTCAGACTCGATCTGGGAACGAAATTCGTTCGAGGCGCGGCGGAATTCGTTCATCAGGCGCCCGATCTGGCGGCCGATTTCCGGCAGTTTCTTGGGGCCGAAAAGGATCAGCGCCAGAAAAAACAGGAAAACCATCTCGCCCGAGAAGCCGAACCCATTCATGCCGCTATCATAATTGGTGCGGGCGCGGCATGACTACCGTATCGTGGTTCCGCCGCCGCCAAACGTGTAGCCGATCGAGGCCCCGTAGCGCACGGCGTGGTCGGAGCTGAATTCCACGTTCTTGCGGATGATCATGAAGCGTCCCTCCGGCCGCACGAAGAAATGGCGCCAGGCGTAGTACTTGATGCCGCCGCCGAAGTCAGCCAGAAAGTGGTTGCTGGTGCCGAAGCAGCTGGAGCCGGTGCAGCCTTCGAGATAGAAACGCGTGTTCTGCACGCCCCCGCCGCCCAGGAGTTCGACATTGAACCGGTGGCGAATAGGCCTCGAAACCCAGATGGCGTTGAAATCATAGAACAGTGGTTTATAGGGAAGATTGATGAATCCGGGAAGATACGTGGAATTGTTCCAGCGGCGGGCAAACTCGCCCTGGACTCCAAAGTGGCCGCGGAAGAAGAGGTAGTCGGCGCTGACGGACGGATAGATTCCCGCGTCGAGCGACTGCGGTTCATGGTCGCCAAAGGCCTGGCTGGCGGAGGGAGCGAACATCGACGAACCCCCGACGGCCACATCGATTTGCTGGGCGCAGGCAAAGTTGGCAAAGATGGCGATGGCCGCCCACGCAAATGATAAAAACATCGCAACGCGCAGTGCTCGTTTCAATCCAAATCCTCCACAGATAATATCTTCAGTGGCCGACGAATGATGGCGCAAGGTGGACGAGGCTGCGGAAGTCGAGACAAGTCAGAACTTCTACGCAGCCGGGCGATCCCTCAGGCTCCCGGCGACTCTGATTAAGAAATTAGATGCCCCGCTATCATAAAGCGCGGGGACTCAAATTGACTACTGAGATTGCAGAGGTTAGAGGTTACAGCGCAGAGCACGGAACTGAAAGCTATTGTTGAGGTCACCGGTGCCGATCACCGGTGACCCCTCTGATTTACCGGAAAGTGTAGCCGAGCGTGGCACCGTAACGAACTAAGTGATTGGAGCTGAACTCCTGATTGTTGTTGACCAGGTACACTCGCGCTTCCGGACGGATGAAGATATGGTGGGTAGCCAGGAGTTTGAGGCCGCCGCCGAAGTCTCCGTCAAAGTGGCTGATTGACTGGTAGTTCGAGCAGGAGTAGATGCCGCAGACGGTACCCGTGTAGTAGTGAGTGTCCTCGGCGCCGATGCCCGCAACCAGGTCAACGTAAACGTGGGACGCAATCTTCGGTGAATAGACGGCGTTGAAGTTGTAGAAAATTGGCCGATAGTTGAAGCCCTGGCCAAAATAGTCCTGCGCCTGTGAGGCGCGCCAGTTGATCTCCGCGCCGAAGCCCAGGTTATGCCAGAAAAGGACGTCCCCGTTGAAGCCGAGGTATGTGCCGCCGGTGAGCGACACGCCGGTATGGCTTCCGTCGGCGGAACTGGCGGAAGGCGCTTCGATCCCGCTGACCGCGAAGCCAAAATCCACCCGCTGGGCCTGAGCGAAGTTGGATGTGCCAATGATCGTGGCGCAGGCGAGCGAACAAAACAGAGCAATACTCAAAGTACGTTTCAAGCGAAAGCCTCCAAAATGTGTTTTTTCTCGTTAACCCGTTGGATGCGGGTAAGTTGCCCCGCGCTGCGCAAGTTGCCGCATTTACAGGATTTTACGAGCGCGGTGGTACATGTACTTCGCTTGATGAAGAGATGATGAAGAGCTGAAGAAGTGGCCCGCAAGTGACGGCAAAAATTGACCATGGGAATCTGGTATTCAGATCTCCGCGTGCCATCGCCGTCCCACTTCCCGCAGATCACATCCGAAAATTCAGAAGGGGGTCTACACGATTCCTGAGACCCGGGAGTTGACGCCCGATTTCCCGCCCTCGTGCCAAGTTATTGATTTATATATATCTTACGGCTAAGTCTTTTGTTTTCAAAGATCAAATTAGCCCGATAGCTAAGTTTCTGATTCTTATAGAGCACGTAAGTCCTTATTCCTCAAAGATCTAGCCCGAAAGACACTCCAAGTTGCTGATTCCAAAAGATCGCATGGGAGGGGTTTGATAACTTACTGGTCAATAGCCAATCTGCCCGCGCGCACCGAGCCAACTCGGCGAAGCTTCCCAAGTCAGATTGCCAGGAGAATCCGGAGGTCGCGCAGGTTGTTGCCAGTTGGGCCAGTTGTAACGGCATCGCCGAGCGCGTCGAATAAAGGATAGGCATCGAAGCGCGCAAGCGCCTCGCGAACTGCCTCGAATCCGCCGGCGCGCTCGACCGTGGTTCCATCCGCCACAGCCCCTGCTGCGGGGCTGTCGCCGTCGATTCCGTCGGTGCCCGCGCTGAGAATGGTAATGTTCGCGCCGGCGATCTTCTCCGCACAGGCGAGGGCAAATTGCTGATTGCGTCCCCCAATGCCTCCGTTCCGAACGGTGACAGTGACCTCGCCGCCCGAGAGCAAACAGATTTTAGCGCCGTTCCCTTGTGATCCGTTTGCGCACAGCCCGCGCACGCGGTTCACCAGATACTCGGCCGCCTTTTCGTAGTCCCAGTCGTCGCAGGAATTGTCCATCTCAACGGTGAAGCCTGCCGCTTTCGCGGCCGCGGCCGCTTCCTCAAGCGCCGTCCTGTTCGAGAGCACAGTCCACCAGCGAGCGCGCACGAATGCCGGATCGTCGGACTTGGGAGTCTCCTCAAGCGCGTGCTGGCGGAAGAGATCGGCGCTCGAAGGCGGGAATTGGTCGAGCAGTCCATATTTGGCGGCGATAAGCTCGCAATCGTGAACGGACGTCGAGTCGGGCATAGTCGGGCCGGAGGCCAACGCGTCGGGCGTAGAGTCGGGCACGTCGGAGACGAGGATCGAAACCTGCCGCGCGGGATAAGCTGCCTGCGCGAGGCGTCCTCCCTTGACGGCAGAGAGATGCTTGCGGATGGCGTTGATCTCGGCAATCGGCGCGCCCGAGTGGACGAGTGCGCGATAGGTGGCGATGAGATCATCAAGCGAGATTTCGTTGTCTTCCAGGTTCACAACCGGTTTTTCGACGATGGAAGATCCACCGCCAGAGATCATGAAGATGACGAGCGACGCGCCGTCGAGGGCGCGCAGAGACTTCAGGATGGCTTCGGCGGCGCGAATGGATTCGGCGGTCGGGATGGGATGCCCTCCGCGAAAGTACCGGAAGCCACGAACCTGACCTTCAGATTGAAGATTGGCCGGCTCGACCGGCGAAGCGACGATGCCTTCGAGACGGCTGCCAACCTGGGCCGCAAGCGCTGCTGCCATCGTGTGCCCCGCCTTGCCCATGGACACCACGAAGACGCGCGAGTAAGAGTTAAGGTCGTAAAGGTCGTCGCAGATACGCAGTAGTCCGCGCTCGCAATGCACATGGCGAGCGAAGGCGCTTTGAATAGAGGCGTTCTGGAGGGCGGTCGTAAAGATGCCGCGGGCAGTATCGCGCGTGACGCGGAACTGGCGGTCGATCATGCAAATCCCTCAGCCCTTATCCAGCCTTCGACTTCCGAGCGCATCTCTTTCAATCGTCCTTCAAAAAAATGATCGGCGGCCTCGACGCGGACGAGTTTTTTGGGTTCAGCGAAGGTGCTGACCAAGGCTTCCAGTTTGCCGGGAGGAGCGAACTGATCGCGGGCTCCACTCACAAAGAGTTTTGGTTTCATGCATTCGCGGAGGAATTCGAACTTGTAGGTGCGGGCTTCGCCTTGCTCGGAGGGGATGGAGACCGCTGGCAGGCCTAACGCGATAAGTGCTGGCACGTGGTCGTCGTTATAAGCCGCCCGGAGACCTACCGCCGCCCCGAAGGAAAATCCGGCGAAGATGATTGGAAGCTGAAATTCGCGTTCAAGCCATTCGAGAGCGGTTCGCACGTCGTCGACTTCGCCGATGCCGTTCGCATGCTCTCCTTCGCTCAGGCCGGTACCACGGAAGTTGAAGCGCAGGACGGGAAATCCGAAGCTGTTGAGCGCTTTCATGGCGTGGAAGACGACCTTGTTGTGCAGCGTTCCTCCATACAGCGGATGCGGATGGCAGACTAACGCCGCGTGCGTGGCCGTGGGAGAGCCATTGTTGAGCAGGGCCTCGAGGCGTCCGGCGGGGCCGTCGAGAAAGAGTGAGCGGATGGTGGAGGTGTCGGGGAGCAAGGTCGTTAGTCGTTAGTCCTTCGTCGTTCGCTGGTAGCTATTCGCCCTCGCCAATTTGGCTTAATCTCGAAATTCTACCAGCCAGCGTTTTTAGATTGATGGATGGCTTCCCAGGGTCGAGAGTTTGGATGGTGTGCTTAGTGGTCGCAACGCCTGGCGCGGGACAAACGGCTAACGACCACCGACCAACGACTGGCGACCAACGACTGGCGACTGTTAGGCTCTCTGGCATGGATCTGTTCGCGCTTACGCGACGGTTAGTGGATATCGAGTCGACCACCCCTCATGAGGAGGCGGTCGGAGAATTTCTTTTTGCGGAACTGGCGCGGCGAGGGTTCGATGCTCGCAAAATGCCGGTTGAGGGCGCGCGCAATAATGTGCTGGCTACCTGGCCGGGACATCCGCGGCCCGAAGTTGTTTTTTCCACCCACATGGATACCGTGCCGCCGTTTATCCCCTCTTCAGAGGATGACACGCGGATTTACGGGCGCGGGTCGTGCGATGCCAAGGGCATTATCGCCTCCCAGGTGGTGGCGGCGGAGAGGCTGCGGGCAGAGGACGTTTTTGTCGGACTGCTGTTTCTGGTGGGCGAGGAGACGAATTCGATTGGGGCATTGACGGCGAATGAGCATCCGATCGGCGCGCGGTACATGATCAATGGCGAACCCACCGACAACCGGCTGGCGCTGGCGAGCAAAGGTTCGTTGCACGTGGTACTGACCGCGCGCGGCAAGATGGCGCACTCGGCGTATCCGGAACTGGGTGAGTCGGCGATTGACAAGCTGGTTGAAGCGCTGCACCGGTTGCACTCCATGAAGCTGCCTGAGGTTCCCGACGTCGGTGCCTGCACAAGGAATGTTGGGACGATTGAAGGCGGCCGGGCGCGGAACGTGATTCCAGATTTTGCCCGCGCGGAATTGTTCTACCGGCTGGTCGGACCCGGAGAGGAATTGCGGCGGTTGATCGTGGAGGCGGTGGGCGGGTTGGTTGAGGTCGACTTCACGCGCGAAGCCCGATTTATGCGCATGCACACGATTGACGGCCTGCCCACGATGGTGGCCGCCTTTACTACGGACGTTCCTTCGCTCACGAATTGGGGAAAGCCGCTTCTGGTGGGCCCGGGATCGATTCATGTGGCGCATACCGAGGGCGAGAGCGTGTCGAAGAGAGAATTGGCCGAGGCTGTGGACTTGTATTGCTCGATCGCCAGGCGGTTAGGGACTTCATGATACGTGGTTGGCTCCCTCGGTTAACCTCAACCCTCCCATTGCCCAAACCGCGGCCGGCAATAATCCTTCGAATCGGATTCCGAAACCCCTGCATCGAAATAATCAGTTCTACTTGGACAGGTGGGTGCAATGAGAAGACTCCTCTTTATCCTCCTTGTTGTTTTCTCTGTAACGCTTTTGTAACGGGCACATGTTTGGCGCCGGCTTACGCGCAGGACTCGCCTCCTCCCGATCAGGGTCCATCCGCAGATAATGAAGCTCCGCCGCCTCCTGGCTCCGATCAGCCCGCTCCCGCGCATCTCTCGGCAGACCAGCTCCAGCAATTAGTTGCGCCCATCGCGCTCTATCCGGATTCGCTCGTCGCCCAGATTCTCGCCGCCGCGGCCTATCCGACGGAGATCGTCGAGGCCGACCGCTTCATCAAAGAGAATCCCGATCTGAAGGGCAAGGCATTGGCTGACGAAGTCGATAAGCAGGATTGGGATCCGAGCGTGAAGGCTCTGACCGCGTTTCCGTCCGTGCTCGCCAACATGGACAAGAATCTCTCCTGGACCTCCGAGCTTGGCGACGCCAATTACAACCAGGCAAGCGACGTCATGGATGCGATTCAGTTCCTGCGCCGGAAGGCCCACGACACAGGCCATCTTGAGAACACGCCGCAGCAGAAAGTGACCGAAGAGAACAATGACTGGGAAATCGCGCCGGCGGATCCCGACGTGGTATACGTGCCGGTTTACGATCCCTCCTTCGTCTTCGGTTATCCCTTCGTGCCATGGCCCGGGCTTTATTACCCCTGGTGGGGGGTGGGTCCGTACTTCTCTTTCGGTATCGGCTTCCCGATCGGCCCATTCTTCGGCTTCGGCTGGGGCTGGGGGCACTGGGGATTTGACTGGTACCATCATGGCCTGCTCTTCGGCGGCGGCCGCTACGCCTTCCACAGCCGCGCCTTCTATGACCGCAACGCGTATTTCCATGGAAACTCTCGCGGCTTTCACGAACCCTTCGCTCGCGGCGATCGCGGCTTTCGCGGATATGGCGGAGGGGAGCGCGGCGACAGAGGACGTGAATTTGGCGGCCATGGCGCAGAGCCGGGCCGGGCGCCGGGATTCTCCGGCGGCCATACCGGCGCCTTCGGCGATGTCAACCGCGGCGGCATGACGCGAGGATTTTCCGCGCGCGGACAATCCAGCTTCGGCGGTGGCGGCGGAGCCCGCGGGGGTGGCGGATTCCACGGTGGCGGCGGGGGGCACGGGGGCGGCGGCCGCCGCTAACTGGCGTTGCCTCGTCAGCGTTAGAGAGACCTACGCGTGAAAAAACGATCAACATCTCAGCCAATTCGATCAGGAGATTGAGCATGCGTTACGACAAGCGGAATCTTCAGCATAAATCTCAGCCAGAATCTCAAAGATCGCGGGCAAAGTTCTGCGGAGCACTGCGCGTCATGATCATGGCTGTGCTAGCCGTGGGAGTCGTGGGAATGCCGCGCCCGGCAGCGGCCCAGAAGCAGGGGCAGAAAACTTTTTCGTCTGCCGGCGAAGCCGCTAATGCTCTCATCACGGCGGTAAAAGCGGACGATGAGACCGGGCTCCTCAGCATCCTCGGGCCCGATGGCAAGGAGATTGTGAACTCCGGCGACCCCGCCGAAGACAAGGATCACCGCCAGGAATTCGTGCGCAAGTACGAGCAGATGCACCGCCTCGTGACCGAGCCGACCGGCGCCACCACACTTTACATCGGAGCGGAAAATTGGCCCACCCCGATTCCGCTGATGCACAAGGGCAATCAATGGTATTTCGACACGGCGGCGGGGAAAAAGGAAATTTTGTACCGCCGCATCGGAAAGAATGAATTATCGGCCATTCAGGTGTGCCGCGAACTGGTCGACGCGCAGAAGGAGTATTACGCGCAAGGCCACGACGGCGAAGCCGGCAATCAATATGCGCAGAAGCTGGTGAGCGATCCCGGCAAGCACAACGGGCTTTACTGGCAGGCAAGTTCGACTTCGGGCGAGAGCCCCATCGGTCCGCTGCTGGCGTCAGCCGCGTCGGGGCAGCAGCCCGGCGAAGAGGCTCCTTTTCAGGGCTATTATTTCCGCATTCTCACGAGCCAGAAAACTGGCAGCTACATCGTCGATGGCAAGATGACGCGCGGCTTCGCCATTGTGGCCTATCCGGCCGAATACCGTTCCACCGGCGTGATGACGTTCATCGTCGACCAGAACGGAATCGTTTACGAAAAAGATCTGGGTTCGCGCACCGAGCAGATCGCGAAGTCCCTGACGCGCTACACGCGGGATGCGACGTGGCGAAAGGCCGACTGACAACCCGATAAAGTATCGGGCCTGAGAGCAGCCTCAACTCGACCTTTCGATGACTTTGGATTTCGGGCCGCAGCGGCGTGCGTCAGGCAGCATGCTATAGTTTCGGAATGAAGCGCTCCCCGCTGAAATTCATGATTCTTGACGGTCGTCTGGGCCTGCGCGCTGGTTTGCGCGCAGTTGGGGAGTAGGCTCGATGGGGTCGTCCGGGCCGCTCCTCGGGCGCGCATTGCTGGCTTTGACCTGCCGCATGCGCGGCGCCGATATCCTGGGCACGCTGAGGAAGATTGAGCCCGCACCTTTCCGCTCACCCGACGAAATTCGCGACCAGCAGCTCCGCGATGTGCAGGCTTTGCTGGCGCACGCCGAAAAGTTGGTGCCTTACTATCGCGCCCTATTTCGCAATCTGGGTGTCCGCACCGAGGACATTCGAACGTGGTACGATTTCTCACGCCTTCCGATTCTGACCAAGGACATTATTCGCGAAGAGGAGCGCAATCTGATTCGCGAGGATGTGCCGGTTGAAAAACTGCAAAAACATTTCAGCGGCGGCTCGACGGGCGTGCCGTTGAAGTTTTTCCGCAGCCGCGAATACATGGTCAACAGCGATGCCGGGACCTATCGCAACATGGAGCAGTGCAGGCTGGCGACCCGGAGAGATGGTCGCATTTTTCTGGGGTGGCAGCGACAAGCTGTATGCGATGTCCAAGCCAGAGTTCGAGGTACGGCAGTTTATCCGCCGCATGTATCAGTTCGATCCATTTTTTGCGGGCGAGAAGGACATGGAGCGGTGGGTTGGGATCTTTGCGCGTATTCGGCCGCGCGTGATTTTAGGATATGCATCGACGATTGCTTTGTTTGCATTTTTTCTGGAGCGCCATGGAAGAAAGATTTCGGGCGTCAAAGGCGCGTTCACGACCGCCGAAAAACTCTACAAGCCGCAGCGCGAGGTGATTGAACGCGTTTTTGGCTGCAAGGTTTTCGATTGCTACGGGTCGAGCGAGGTGCAGAACATCGCAGCGGAATGCACCCTGAGGAAGATGCACATCAATGCGGATTATGTGGTGCTGGAGGAGGACCGCGCACAAGGAGACGAGCCGCGGCCGTTTCTGGTCACTTCGCTGCAGAACTATTCAATGCCGTTTATTCGCTATCGCAATGAAGATTGCGGGTATCTGTCGTCGGATAAGTGCACCTGCGGGAACCACTTTCCGCTGATGCGGCTGGAGATTGCGCGGACTTCGGACAATTTTGTGTTTCCGGGTGGGCGGGTCGTGCATGGAGAGTTTTTCACTCACCTTATGTATGGCAGCTCGGGCATTGTGACGTTTCAGTTTCATCAAACGGCGGTCGATGAAATTATTTTGTATATCGTGCCGGGGCCGGGAGATGTGTCGGCGCGCGAGGCGAAGATTAAAGACGCGATCCTGCAGATTCGCGAAGTAACGCCGGAGAATCCCGTGCGGGTTGAGGTGCGAGAGGTGGAGTCGATTCCTCTGTCGAAGGCGGGGAAATACCGCTTCACGCGCTCTGATGTCAGTGCGAACTCGGGCGCCACCGAAACCGTTAATGGGTCCGCAACCCAGTTGAGTTCATAGTTCACGGCGAAGGTCATGGTGGAAAATTCATTTTCGAAATCGACGTTCACGCCAGCAGTTGGAATCGCGCGCATGCCGTCGTGCTCTTATCCGGCGGTCAATCAGCGGGGAACCAATCAGGTTTCTGAGGCGTTGGCAAGGTTGGCTGACGGTCTGGGCTGGTCGGATGCCAGCGGGCCGTTCGGGCGTGTCATTCCGGCAGGTGCGCGGGTCCTGATCAAGCCGAACATGGTGTTGCATAAGAATGACGACCCGCGCTTCCCGGGGCAAGAAGGAATCGATTGCCTGGTGACGCATGCTTCCCTGATTCGTGCGGCGACGGTGGCGGCTCTGTGCACAGGAGCGGCGGAGGTGCTAGTAGGTGATGCGCCGATTCAGGGGTGCGACTTTGAGGCGCTTACCAAGACGACCGGCCTCGATCAATGGGCGCACGAATTAAGATCGCGCGAGCCGCGCTTCAAAGGCATGCGCGATTTTCGCCGGACGACCTGCGTGATTGTGCATGGCGTGCGCGTGGCGGCGGAGAATTTGCAGTCGGAGGACCAGTTCACGCTCTTTGATCTCGGGCGGGAGAGTTTGCTGGAGCCGATCAGTGCTGACGATCACCGTTTTCGCGTGGCATGGTATGACCATCGATTGATGGCGAAGACCCACCATCCGGGCAAGCATCAGTATCTGGTGGCGCGGGAGGTCATGGAGGCGGATGTCATCATCAATCTGCCGAAGCTCAAGACTCACAAAAAAGCCGGCGTGACGTGCGCCCTGAAGAATCTGATTGGCATCAACGGCAATAAAGAATATCTGCCGCATCATCGGCTGGGCGGCCCGAATACGGGTGGGGACAATTATCCCGACGATGGCGTGGTGAAGCGGGCGCTGGAATACGTTAGCGACCAGCAGAACATTACGACCTCCTACGCGGGCGGCATGGTGTGGCATCTCTTCTTCGCGCTGCTGGTGCGGGCGTCGCGGGCCAGCGGAGATCGCGTTGGGATGGATGGATCATGGTCGGGGAATGACACCATCTGGCGCACTTGCCTCGATTTAAATCGCATCCTTCTGTATGGGCGCGCCGATGGGACAATGAGCGAGGAGATGCAGCGGCGGGTAATTCATATTGCCGACGCCATTATTGCGGGGCAGGGAAATGGGCCGCTCGCGCCGGAGCCACTCGAATTGGGGCTGCTGCTTGGGAGCAACAATGCCGCCGCGATGGATTGGATCGCCGCGCAGGTGCTGGCTTACGATCCCGAAAAAATTTCACTCATGCGGCATGCGTTCGATTCGTTTCATTGGCCGATTGCGAATTTTTCTAGCGGCGAGGTGAAGTTGGTCGGGGACTTGGGGGACGACGCGCCAGACGCAATCCTTTCTACCATCCGAAAGTGCGTGAATCATCCCGTGGGATGGCGGGATGCGGCGACTCAGGCAGCGGAGAGTTGCGCTGAAGACGAACCGGCGGTGGCTAACTCCGTGGATCCTACGGACGCGTAGGCCGCGTCACCCACTGGCTATTTTTTGTTGCACGCCGCCATAGGGCACCCTCCATCCCTACGGGAAAGTTGAGAGTTAGCGCGGGCTCGAGGATCGATCCTGCACCGTTGGTGATTGGGTCGGCGCGGTTACGGCCTTCGGCTCTTTTACCGTGTATTTCACCAGGCAATACAACGCGCGAACGCCATCCTTCCAGCCGATTTTTTTCCCTTCTTCGTAGGTGCGGCCTGAGTAACTGATCCCGACCTCAAAAATGCGCAGTTTACGGCGCGCGACCTTCACGGTGATTTCAGGCTCGAAGCCGAAACGATTTTCTTCGATCGGGATCGACTGAATGATTTCGCGGCGGAAGGCTTTGTAGCAGGTTTCCATGTCGCTGAGGTTGATGTTGGTAAGGCAGTTGGAAAGAAGCGTCAGAAAGGCGTTGCCGACCGAATGCCAGAAATACAGAACGCGGTGTGCGCCTCCGCCCATGAAGCGCGAGCCGTAGACAACGTCAGCCTTGCCCTGAAGGAGCGGTTCGAGGACATGGGGATATTCTGCGGGATCGTATTCGAGGTCGGCGTCCTGAATGATGACGAAGTCGCCGGTGGCTTCCTGAATGCCGCGCCGGAGAGCTGCGCCTTTGCCCATATTTTGCGGCTGGAGAAAGACGCGGATCTGCGAATGCTGCTGCGCCAACTCGGCGAGAATTTCGCGCGAGCCGTCTTTGGAGCCGTCGTCGACGCAGAGGAGTTCGATGTCGATGGGAACCGAGAGAACTTTGGCGATCACCTCGCGGAGCGTGTTGCGCTCGTTATAGACCGGCATAACGACAGAGAGCTTCATGGATGGTTCATCGTAGCAATGCGGCGCGGGCGGGCACAATGATGCTCACGGCACGCGGGGGCGGGGATATACTCGCGTGTTGGCGCGGCGAATGAAGGTCACGTCATGGCGGGCGATTCGCAATCGTGAGGAAGTTTCGCAATCTTCGATTTATCGGCTCGGCGCTGCTGCTCGTGGTAGCGATTGGGACGGCCGGATTTCATTTCATTGAAGGATGGTCGTGGTTCGACGGCTTTTACATGGTCATCACCACGCTGACAACGATTGGATATGGCGAGACGCATCCCCTGTCGCATGTGGGGCGGATTTTCAACCTCATCGTTATTCTGGGTGGGGTTTCACTGGTATTTCTGGGAATCGGATCGGCTACCGAGGCTTTGCTAGAATTCGAGCTGCAAAGCTTCTTTGGAAGGCGGCGTATGGAGCGCGAGATTGGCCGTCTGACGGACCATTACATCTTGTGCGGCGCGGGACGCGTGGGTCGGAGTGCGGCGCGTGAACTGGCGCGGCGCCCGGCGCCGTTTGTGATCATCGAGAGCAACGAGGCCAAGGCGCAGAAGTTTGCCGGCGAGAAGTGGCTGACGCTGATCGGCGACGCGACACAGGAGCAAGTTTTGCGCGAGGCGCAGATCGAGCACGCGCGCGGGCTGGTCGCCGCGACTACTACCGATGCAACCAATCTTTATATTGTGCTGACGGCGCGCAGCCTCAATCCGCGGCTGCGCATCATAGCTCGCGCGAGCGAAGAGATGGCGGAGAAGCATCTGCTTACGGCCGGAGCGGACTCGGTTGTTTCTCCGTATGCATTTGCGGGCCAGCGGATCGCGCAGTCGTTCTTGCGGCCGCATGTCGTCACTTTTCTGGACACCGCGACGACCCACCTGGGGATCGATCTGGAGATTGGCGAGGTGCCGATTGGCGCCGCCAGCGCTTTCGCTGGTAAAACGATCGAGACCTCGCGCATCCGGCAGGATCGCGGTGTGATTATTCTGGCGATCAAGCGCGAGGCTGGAATGCATTTCAATCCCGCTCCGGATGATCGCATCGAGGCAGGGGATTTCCTGATCGCCATGGGTGAGCCGCAACAGCTGCGCGAACTGGAACTGACGGCCGGGTCGCAAGTATGAAAATCGTGACGGCGGCGGAGATGCGCGCGATCGATGCCGCGACATCGCAGCAATTCGGAGTGCCTTCCCTCGCATTGATGGAGAACGCGGGCTCGGCGGTGGCGCGGTTCGTGTTGAGCGAGTATGCGCAGGCAGAGCGCATTGGCGTGGTGTGCGGCAAAGGAAACAATGCAGGCGATGGATTTGTGGCTGCGCGCAGGCTGGCCGAGACCGATCGCGCGGTGCGAGTTCTGCTGCTGTCGGATCCGGCGGAATTGCGCGGCGATGCGGCAGCGATGTTTGCGCGGATGAAGATTGTACCGGTGGTTGTGCGGGAGCCTGCTGGGCTCGACTTGCCGGAGGCGGCTGAGATATTTGCTTCGGACTTGATTCTCGATGCGGTGCTTGGGACCGGGTTTCGTCCCCCGGTGAGCGAGCTTTATGCGGCGGCGATTCGAAAAATGAATGCCTCGGCCACACCGATGGTTGCGATTGACATCCCTTCGGGGGCGGATGCCGATGCCATGCAAGCCGCGTCGCGAGTCTCAGGGAGAAGCGCAGAAAAGAATCTCCAAGCCACCCAGGCACGCGCCGATGCGGTCGTCACGTTTACTGCGCCGCGTCCGGCACACGTTTTTGCCGGGCTGACGCACGGCCCGACCCTGATTGCTCCGATCGGTTCACCTGAACAAGCGATCTCTTCGGAGCTTGGATTGAACTTGAGCACGCCCTTTGACTTTGCGGCACTACTGGCGCACCGTGCGCTTGAGGCTAACAAGGGCAGCTATGGTCACGTACTGGTTGTTGGCGGATCCGTGGGCAAGGCGGGCGCGGCAGCCATGGCGGGATTTTCGGCGTTGCGCGCGGGCGCCGGGCTTTCCACGGTCGCGACCGCGAAATCAGTATTGCCCACTGTTGCCGGCTTTCATCCAGAGTTGATGACGGAACCTTTGCCGGAGACGGCGGAGGGGACGATCAGTCTGCGTGCGCTGGAGAATGGACCTGCGCTGTTCGACCGCAAAACGGCGATTGCGATTGGACCGGGAATTTCGCGGAATATCGAGACATCGGAGTTTGTGCGAGCCGTCATACGGCCAGGGATTGCCGCGCCCGACGCGGCTTTTGTCATCGATGCCGACGGGCTCAATGCGTTCGATGGAGCGGTGGATCTGCTCAATGGACGCGGACGGACTCTGGTGATCACGCCGCACCCCGGAGAAATGTCGCGGTTGACGGGATTGACGATCGCGGAGATTCAGGCGAAGCGCCTCGAAGTGGCTCGGAAGTTTGCCCGCGAGCACGAGTTGATCATCGTCCTCAAAGGTCATCGAACGCTGATCGCCTCGCCCGACGGTACGGTGTGGGTGAATCCGACGGGGAATCCGGGAATGGCAACAGGTGGCACGGGTGATGTGCTCACCGGCATGGTTGCAGGCCTACTGGCGCAGCATCCGAAAAACGCGCTCAAGGCGACGGCGCTCGCGGTCTATCTCCACGGGCTGGCTGGGGATTTGGGTCGCGATACGGTAGGCGAGAATTCGCTGGTGGCTACGGATCTGGTGCGGTTTCTGCCTAAGGCGTTTGCTGCGGCTCGGGCCGCATCTTCTTCTTCGTCTTCCGAGTTTAGGTTTTCGGCCTAGCGGCCCGCGTTCGCGGCCACTTCAGCTCCCAAATCGTGCTTCTTTACGTCCACTGGATATGAAGTTCTAGCGAGCGTTTAACGCGGAATGTAAGTGGGAAGTTGAGGCAGCAGGGCGTTGCCGATTCCTTGCATGACGCGAGCCTGGGCAGCGTCGGCAGATTCCCCTTCATCCATCGGAGTCATGATGCGAATCAGCGCGCCGTCGCTGCGATGCAGGCGAATCGAGTTGGCAACCAGGTAGTATTTCAACCGGTACTCGCTGGCGACCTCGAGGCCCTGAGCTTGAAACCAATAAATCACGAGTTGCCGTTCTCCGCCTTTGGCAATCACGAAACGGTTTGCCGGGAATGAGGATCCGTCGGGGCGCCTGAAGGCAATCACCTCGCGCTTAGTTGGAGTCCAGCCGGCGCCGGGCAGGCAGTGGGCTGGTGTGTGCGGGGTTTCGCCCGCCTTTTGAGTTGCATAGTACGCAATGAAGAGGTTGATCCAGGATCCAGATTGGCTGGGGTCCACGTAATCGCGCAGAATGTATTCCGGATTGCCAAGGATGTCGAGCGTCTGCTGATCGAGGGTGGTACCGACTCCATTCCATCCATTGATCTGCATGGGGATGGAACTGAGGGGTTGGCGCGGAGGAAAAATCTCATCCTGCCCACGCACCCAGAGGTAACTCGCCGTGATCATCATGAGCAGGGCTGCCGCGAGGAATCGGGACGCCAATTTAGTGGCAGGTTTTGCGGATGCTCGCCGGGTATCGACGTGTGCTGGTTTAACGCTGTCGTCGGGCGGAGGTCCCCAGATCAGATTGATCAAGCGGTGGAAACCAAACAGCAGGATCAAAGCAACCACGAAGACCAGCCATCCCTGGAATTCGTGATAGAACCCATCAGCTTTGGTTGGATCCCAGTACTGCACGATCAGGCCAGTACCAAAAATGCGAAAGCTGTTGGCAAGAACCGCGATCGGGACGGCCGCGCAAGCCAGCGTGACCCGCACCCAGTTGCGCTTCTCCATCAGATAGCCGTAGATGATGGAAAGCGTGACCAGCGAATACAGTGAGCGGATCCCGCTGCAAGCCTCCGCGACCTCGAGCTGCTTCTTGGCGAGGGTGATCGTGTTCCCTTCGCGCAGGACGGGGACCCCGACGATTTCCAGCATCGCGGTGGCGAGTTTCGAGGCCAGCAACTGCAGCGGAAAGGTGAATTTCTGCAGGATGAGGTTCGGGAGCGGAATCATCAGAACGAGAAAGGCCAAAGGAAAGAAGATGGCGCGGAGGAACTCCCATCCCCGAAAGAGAATGATCAAACCGGCGAGAAGGACGAGCAAAGAGGCACGTGAGGTAAAGAATTCGATACCGAGCACGCCGGCCGACAGCATGACGAGCCCGAGGACGACGAGCGGCAGCCCGGCCCAGGAAGGAGCGACCTCAATCGCCTTAAGTCTCTTGCGGTCCTGCCAGAGAAGATAAAAGCTGAAGGCGGGCACGAACCAACCGTGCTGGAAGTTCGGGTCGTGGCTCCATTGCAGGCCGAGGTTGTAAAGGATGGAATGGTAGAGCCAGCCAACCAGCAAAAGCAGCAACCAGCCCTGATAACGCAGCAAGCCCGTCAACACACGACTCTCCTCCCCCGCTGGGGCGAGCGGAGCTATCTCGACAGAGTGACCCATAAGCTTGCTGGAAATTGAGGATACGCGAAGCCGGGGGGTTTAGGAAAGCAATAAAGACAGGTGATGGGCACTCGTAGCACCAAAGTACGAGGTGGGATAATGCGGAAGTACATGGGGCTAGGTGTACCAGAGGATTACCCATCATTACCGACGATGTGGGCAAAAGTTTTCCCATTTGTGCGCCTTGTGGTACTTTTAAGAGCGCACGGGTGTTGGAATACCATGTGCAAACCATTGAAATTTCGGGATGTGCGATTGCCACAGGATGAGCGCACTTTTCCTGTGATGGCAATGATTGTGCAATAGAACTTGTACGCCTTATCCGAGCAGCGTCCCCTCCGCCTCGGACTGGACTGTCTATATCATGGATTTCCACAGCAGCAAGATGATGGAGAGCGACGGTACTGCGCCTGTGCCGAACGGTGGGGCGAAGGTGTGGCTGGAGAGCGTAAGTCCCGGCATGCGAACAGTTGAGGCGATGTTGCGCGAGCTGTCGCAGAATGATGTGCCGGTCCTGGTGGTCGCGGAACATGGAGCTGGAAAAGCGGCCGCGGCGGCGCGGATTCACAGTCTTTCGCGGCGGGCGGCTGAGCCGTTTCAGGCTTATCTGGCGCGCGAGGCGACCGACAGCGTTCTGGCCGGATGCGAAGGCCAGGGTGGAACCGTTTATCTACAGGAAGTCAGCGACCTGACGAAGTCGGCGCAGAACGAATTGGTCCGGCAGATCGGGCTGAACGATGCCGAACGCGGGCGAGCGCCGCGATATATTTGCGGTTCGACGGGCGAACTTGAGCCAGAGGTGCGCGCCGGGAAGGTGCGCGAGGATCTTTATTACCGGATCAGCGGGGTTTGCCTGCGCTTGCCGCCCTTGCGGCAGCGGCGCGAAGATATTCCGATACTGCGAGATTGGTTTCTTTCGGCCGCCTCCCACGATCTGGGCAGGCACGTTCCTCCGCTAAGCCAGGGTACGCAGAGCTTCTTCGTGGATTATCACTGGCCGGGCAATATTCGCGAGCTGAAGGAAGCGACGCGGGCAATCGTCGCCCTGGGAGACGAGGAACTGGCCATGGGCGGGCTGCGCTCGCTCTTGCGGCGGGTGGACCCGACGAACGGCGAAAGAATTTCCCTGAAGGATGCTGCACGGGCCGCATCGCGCGAGGCGGAACGCGAGCTGATCCTGCAGGTACTGACGAAGACCCGGTGGAACCGCCGGCGGGCCGCGCAGGAATTGAAGATCAGCTATAAAGCGCTGCTCTACAAGCTGAAACAGATTGGTTGTGAGGAGTACGGGGCCTGAAGAGCGGCCCTCATTGTAAGGCAAGTAAAGTCCGCGGGCGAGGGCGCCCGCGCCACACTGAGTTTGAGGAGAGGATATGAAATTGATATGGAAAGCGGCGATGGTGGTTTGTATCGCCGGCAGTATTGCGCTGGCGCAAGGATCGCCCGCGCAGGCCGCCGTCAATCCCGCTTCTGACAGCAATGCCAACGTAGCCGCCACTCCCGTCAATCAGGCGGATTCCACCTACATCATCGGTCCCGAAGACGTTCTTTATATCGCGGTATGGAAAGAAGCCGACCTGACTGCGACCGAACCGGTTCGAGCCGACGGAAAGATTTCTCTCGCCTTACTCAACGACGTACAGGCGGCTGGACTTACGCCAATGCAGCTTGCCGCGTCGCTCACCGAAAAGCTGAAGAAGTTTGTCGCCGATCCACGCGTTACGGTGGTGGTAACGCAGGTAAACAGCAAGAAGGTTTACCTGCTCGGCGAGGTCTCACACACGGGAGCCATGGCGTTGGCGCCGAACATGACCGTCATGCAAGCGCTCGCCAGCGCCGGCATCAGTCAGTTTGCCAATACCAAAAGGATCTACATCCTGCGGACGGAGAACGGAAAGAAACAAAAATATCCAGTGCCGTACCGCAAGTTGATCAAAGGTGCCGATATTGAGCATGACTACCCGTTGCAACCGGGAGATACGATCGTTGTACCGTAAGAGCGTGTACCGTTTGAAGGTATGTACCGGAAAAGCGTCTACCGCAAATCACGTGCGTCAGTAGCTAAAGCAGTGTCCCGTAAGAGGGCACACGAAAGATGAGCATGCTAAAACTGCGAACAATTTGGTTGGGCCTGTGGCTCGGCGGCATGTGTCTTGCCGCCGCGACGCAGGCTGGAGCCCAAGGCAACTCCCAGGCCCCGATCACTTCGCAAGCTCCGCCCAGCGATACGACCCAAAGCGGCACATCAAGCGGCAGTCCGCAAAATAGTGGCGCTCAGAGCCAGTCGCCCACAGTTCCGGCGCCCGCCTATGGGCAACAGGCTCCCATTCTGAACCCGGAAAATCCGCCGCTCTCCGGCTTGGATGAACCAAGCCTCGAACTGCGGGCCATGAACCGCAGTTTCGTCTCAGCTGCGATTCAGGTGGGCGAATCGGGCGACAGCAACGCACAGAACGCCGTCGGCGGTTCGAATTCGGAGGCGCTCTCCCATGTGCTCGGCGCCCTGGACTTGCAGAAATTCTGGCCACGCAGCGACCTGTTTCTCGAATATCTCGGAGGCGGGGTATTCGGAGACACGAACTACTTCGTGCGTCAGTTGCAAGCGGTGGGACTAGAGGCAGTGACGCGATGGAACACCGGACAGGCGACCCTGCGGGATGGCTTCAGTTATCTGCCTGATGGCTCGTTCTACGCCTCGACGGCAGGAGGGTTGCCAGGATTTGGGATTGCCACCGGCGTTCTTGGGCTGGGCTTGCCGGGCGTGTTTCACCTGGAAGAAGGTTCGGTCGGCACGGTTCCAAGACTCTCCAACCTGGCCTCGCTCGATGTCGTGCAGGCGATTACACCGCGCTCAGCGTTCACGGTAGTCGGCGCCTACGCGAACGACCATTTCTATCACAATGCCGGCAATCAACTCATCAATGGCGACAACACGACCGTGGAAGGTGGCTGGAGCCACCTGGTCGGACGGCGCGATCAGATGGCGGTGATCTACGCCTTTCAGCTTTTCCGTTTTCCTTTGGCGGTGGGCGGCGAAATCTACAACAACATTTTGAACGTACGCTACAGCCACGTGATCAGCGGGAAGCTGGTTTTGATCGGCGAAATCGGGCCACAGTATACCGACCTGCACTATGCGGGAAGCACCACGTCCTGGTCGCCAACCGGGCGCGGCGTGCTGCGCTACCATTCCGGACGCTCCTACGTGACGGCGAGTTATGAGAAGTTCCTGTCGCAGGGCTCGGGCTTCTTTGCAGGCGCGAGCACGCAGGTCGCCGAAGCTACTTTCCGGCGTCCGCTTGGCCGAACCTACGAATTTCTGGTCGAGGGTGGCTACTCATACAACAAGAAGTTGCAGCCCTCCAGCTCAGGCGTCACGACGGCCTCGGTTTACAACGAAGGCTTTGGCGGAGTCGTGCTGCGCAAGCACATCGGACGGACTTGGGACGCGCTTGCCGCCGTGCGCAGTTCCGTCGTGTCGTTTAACAACCCGGTCACGATCCAGGGAAGCACGGGCCGGACGAACGTCCACGAGATTGGGATGATCGCGATCGAGTGGCATCCGAGAGCGGTTCGGATCGAATAACGTTTTGCAGCGACATTTTTTGTCGCGACATTTTTTTGGCCGCCAGCAACGGCCGGATTGGTGGAGAGTATGGCTGATACACGCGAACTGTCGATGGACGATTATCTGGCGATGGCACGACGCCGCCTGAAGGTGGTCGTCGTTCCCATGTTGATTGCGCCCATCGCGGGCTTTCTGATCTCGTATGGCTTTACGCCCAAGTACACCTCGGAAGCGGAGGTTCTGGTGGAAGGCCAGAGAGTTCCGTCGACCTATGTCGAGCCGGTGGTCACCGCCGATTTTGCGCAGCGCGTCGATCAGCTCAAGGGCGAGATGTTGAGTACCGCCAAACTGCAGCCAATTATTGCCGGACTCGACCTGGCCAAGCCGGGCGAGGAAGCCGAGCTGATTGGCGACATCCGCACCAATCTGGTGTTCAGCCCGGCGATCAGCTCGTTGAGCCCGACGGCCACCGCTGGTCTCTCCGGCAAGAAGAAGCCGGCCGGTGTCGACGAATCTCTGCCGGCGGTGAATATCTCCTACTCCGATAAGAGCGCAGATCGCGCGCAGAAGATCTGCAACGCGATGGCACAAGCGATCATTACTGAAAACCTGAAAAGCCGCTCCGACATCGCTTCCCAGACGACGACGTTTCTCTCCCGCCAGGTGGACGAGGCTAAGCAGGCGCTGGACAACCAGGATGCCAAGCTGGCGGACTTCAAGAAACGGTATGCCGGGCAGTTGCCGGGAGATCTGGAAAACAACCTTCGCGTGCTCGCAGCACTCAATACCCAGCTGGACGCCACCACCCAGAACCTCAACCGCGCGCAGCAGGATAAAACCTACGCCGAGAGTATGCTGTCGCAGCAACTTGCGGCCTGGAAGAATTCACAGTCAAGCACGAGCCCGGAGACGCTCGAGCAGCAACTGACGGCACTGCAGACCCAGTTGCTCCAACTGCAGGCGCGCTACACCGACGATTATCCCGACGTGGTCAAGACCAAGGCCGATATCGCCAGAGTGCAGGCGAGGCTGGATGAGATCAACAAAGCAGCCAGCAGTTCGAACGCCGCTACCACCGAAAAGGCGACCGCCAACGAGCCGGCCGATATCCGGCAGCTGCGCTTGCAGATTCACCAGTATCAGCAGGTGATCGATCAGTCGACCAGCGATCAGAAGAAACTGCAGTCCTCGATCAACAGCTACGAAGCCCGCACCTCGATGAGCCCGGAGATCGAAGAACAGTGGAAGGTCCTCGATCGCGACTCGCAGGCGGCGCAGAAATTCTATAACGACCTGCTTGCCAAAAAGAGCCAGGCTGATCTGGGCGAGAACATGGAAAACCACCAGGAGGGCGAGCAACTGATCGTTGGCCTATCGGCCAGCCATCCCGACCGCCCGGAGTTTCCGAACCGGTTGATCTTTTCGGCGGCCGGACTGGGCGCCGGGCTTGGGCTTGGCTGCCTGCTGGCGATCTGGCTGGAGTTCAGCGACAAGTCAATCCGAACCGAGCGGGATGCGGCCGTGGCCATGGACCTGCCACTGCTGATTTCCGTGCCCTGGGTGGGCGAGGAACCGCAGTTTGGGCCCGATGGCAACGGCCATGGCAACGGGAAGCGCCACTTCTGGGGACGCTCTCCGGCGCATAACGACGAGGTCAAGGTTTAAGGCAAGACTATGTATAAAGAGTTCTTTGGACTGCGGGCCAACCCGTTTAATGTCAATCCGGATCCGCGTTATCTGTTCCTGACGCGGCACACGGAAGAGGCGCTGGCCTGCCTGACCTACGGCATTCAGAGCCGGAAGGGTTTCGTGCTGCTCACCGGCGAAGTGGGCACGGGCAAGACCACACTCATCAATAAGCTGATGGAGTGGCTGCGCCTGCAGCAGGTGGCGACGGCCTTCGTCTTCAACTCGCGTATGGATGTGCCGCAGATGCTCGACTTCATGATGGCCGACTTCGGCATACCCTGCGATACGAAATCGAAGAGCGCGATCCTGCAGCGGCTTTATAACTGGCTGCTCGATCGCTACCGCGCCGGCGAAACGGCCGTCCTCATCATCGACGAGTCCCAAAATCTCTCGGACGAAGTGCTCGAAGAGATTCGCATGCTCACGAATCTCGAAACCTTCACCGAAAAGCTCCTGCAGATCGTGCTCGTCGGCCAGCCCGAACTCGAGCAGCGCCTCAAGCAGCCTCATCTACGCCAGTTGCGGCAACGGCTGACGCTGCGCGCCAAGACGCATGCCTTCAATCTCGAAGAGACCAAGTCCTATATCAACCAGCGCCTGCGCATCGCCGGATCGAACGGCGAGCCGATCTTCACCGACGAAGCGGCATCGGCCATCTTCCGCTATTCGAACGGTATTCCGCGCGTCATCAACCTGCTCTGCGAGCATTGTCTGGTGAGCGCCTTCGTCGATCAGCAGAAAATGGTGAAACAGGAAATCGTCGACTCGGTCGCTCGCGACTTTGATCTCGCCGACGGAACGGCGGGAGCGATGATGCCATCCCCGCCGCCCACCGAAAATAAGTTTGATCTTGTAGAAGCACTACGGACACTCGCAACGCTGGCCGACAAGCTGCGCGAATCCGAACGCCAAGAACTCCCCAAGGAAGGGAAACTATGAGCCGCATCCACGACGCTTTGAAACGCGCCGAACAAGAAAGAGCAACGTCCCTGGGGACGCACGTTGAGCCCTCGTATCAGCCATCCGAAGATCCCATGCCTATGCCGCCGCTGCAGAATGCGGGATCGGGCATGCCGGTGGCCTCGGACTTTACCTATGAGTCGCTGATGGCGCGGACCCAGCCCATGGCGTGGAGTCCCGATCCGACCACCATGCTTTTTTTCCAGGAGGATGAAACTCGCCTGGGAACGGAAGAGTTCCGCACCCTGCGCTCGCGCCTCTATCAGATTCGCGAGAAGATGCCCCTCAAGCGCTTGTTGGTGACGAGCGCCATGCCGAAGGAAGGCAAGTCATTTGTGGCCGCCAACCTCGCGCAGGTCCTGGTGCGGCAGCACGGGCGCCGCGTGCTGGTGATTGATGCCGACTTGCGCAACCCCGGTCTGCATCGCCATCTTGGCACGTCGGCCGCACCCGGCCTTTCCGAATACCTGATGGGCGAATGCGACGAATTTTCCTGTCTGCAGCGCGGCTCGATGGAGAACCTGTTCTTCCTGCCCGCCGGACGCCTGGTTGCGGGTGCGTCCGAACTTCTGGCCAATGGCCGTCTCAAACTGTTGTTGCAGCGCATCGAGCCGCTCTTTGACTGGATCATTCTCGACTCCGCGCCGGTTATTCCGGTCTCGGATTCGACCATTGTCGCCGGCGCCTGCGACGGCGTGCTCATGGTGGTGCGCTCCGGCATGACGCCCTCGCCCCTCGCCAAGCGCGCGCGCGAGGAATTTCCCGATAAGCTCCTGTTGGGCGTGGTGCTCAACGGAACTTCCACCGACAATATGTCGCAATCGAAGTACTACTATGGCGAGGCCGTGGCGACCTCTGTCCGTTAACTGAGCTGGCTGCCCGGGGGGAAAGTTGATCCGGCTGTTCAATGTCTATTATCCGGTACGCACACTGGTCCTGCTGATTGGCGAGGCCCTGATCGTGTGGACCTCATTTCTCCTGGGCACGCTGTACGCGCGGGGTGATGACACTTACATCGCCCTCTATTACGAACACGGATGGGAGAAGATTTTCGGAGTCACGCTCCTGGTTTTGTTGTGCTCTCACCTGTTTGATCTTTACGATACCGCGCGCCTCAATACCAAGGGCGAGTTGTACTTCCGGTTGCTCATGGTCCCGGGGTTGCTGGCGTTCCTTTTGGCCGGCGTTTCGTACCTCAAGCCGACCTTCCTCATGGGAAACGGCGCGTCGGCGGTTGGCTTGGTGATCCTTACGGTGGGGCTGTTTGGCTGGCGAACCGGTTTTACTTGGCTGATCCAGTTACCCATTTTGATTGAACGGGTGTATGTGCTGGGTACCGGCGAGCGAGCGCAACGGCTGGTAGCCGGGTTGCGGCAGAATCCAGACATCGGGGTTGAAGTCGTCAGTTGGACGGGCAAGTTGGAGGGCGCCGTTACCCGTGAATCGGTGGCTGTCCATCTGCTTGAAATCGTCAAGCGGCAGAAGGTGCATCGCGTGATCGTTGCCATGCCCGACCGGCGCAATACGATCCCCATGCAGGAACTGCTCGACCTGCGCATGGAGGGTGTGAAGATCGAGGAAGCCGCGAGCTGGCTGGAGAGAATCTCGGGCAAGATCGAGGTCGAAAATCTTTATCCGAGCTGGATGGTATTTGGAGACGGCTTCCGGCGGAGCGCACCTTTCCGGTTAGTGCGGCGCGTCCTGTCGGTTTCGATCGCGATGGTGGGTCTGGTTTTGAGCTTGCCCCTCTTGCCGCTGATCATGCTGATGATTAGCCTCGATTCTCCGGGCCCGGTTTTCTACCGGCAGCGGCGGGTCGGCAAAGCTGGCAAAACTTTTGACGTGATCAAGTTCCGCACCATGAGGCAGGACGCGGAAAAGAGCGGGCCGCAATGGGCGGGCAACAACGATCCACGGGTTACGCGCATCGGAAGGTTTTTGCGGTCGTCGCGGCTCGATGAGATTCCGCAGCTCTGGTGCGTGCTCAAGGGCGATATGGCGTTTGTGGGGCCGAGGCCGGAACGTCCGGAATTTGTGGAGTGGCTGTCGAAGGAAATTCCATATTACGGGGTGCGCCACATGGTCCGCCCGGGACTGACCGGCTGGGCGCAAGTCAGATACAAGTACGGCAGCACGGTCGAAGACGCGCGCGAAAAATTGCAGTACGACCTGTTCTATATCAAGAACGCCTCGATCGGCCTCGACTTGCTGATCATGTTCCAGACCGTGAAAACGGTATTGCTCAAACGGGGCGCGCAATGAAGTTTGTGTTTTGGGCGTCGGCGGTTGTCATCGCCTACGCCTATGTGGGGTATCCGCTCCTGTTGTGGTTGAGAAGCTGGTGGTCGCCGCGGCCAGTAATGCACGGCGTGAACACTCCAATGGTTTCGGCCGTGATGGTGGTGCGGAACGAGGAAGCAGCGATTGCGGCCAAGATCGAGAACCTGCTTTCGCTCGACTATCCCCCGGAGAAACTGGAAGTGGTGGTCGTTTCGGACGGTTCGACGGATGGCACGGGCCGGGTGCTGGAAGAGTTTGCCGGCAAGGACTCGCGCGTGCGCACGGTGATGAAGGCGGAGTCGCGCGGCAAAGCGGCGGGCTTGAACGATGCGATTTCAGCGGCGTGCGGGGAAGTGCTGCTCTTCACCGACGCGCGGCAGCCGATCGAGCCGCCTGCACTGCGGCTGCTGGTCGAAAATTTTGGCGACCCGGCGGTGGGCGCGGCGAGCGGCGAGTTGATGCTGGGTGACCCGGCGAGCGGTGAGACGGGGAAGGGAATGGGATTGTACTGGCGCATTGAGAAGAAGATTCGTGAGCTGGAATCGGCCTCGGGCTCGGTTGCCGGAGCCACCGGCGCGATCTATTGCGCGCGCCGCGAATTGCTCGATCCGCTGCCCGAAGGAACGATTCTCGATGACGTGCTCCTGCCCATGCAGGTGGTTCGCCACGGTTCGCGCGTGATCTTCGATTCGCGGGCTCGCGCCTGGGATTCGCCCGACCTCGGCTCGAGCCGTGAGTTCTCCCGCAAGGTGCGCACCTTGAGCGGCAATTATCAGCTTTTGCAACTCGCACCTTGGCTGCTCGGATCGAGCAACAGAATTCGCTTCGAGTTCGTCAGCCACAAGTTGTTGCGCCTGCTGGTGCCGTTCGCGCTGCTCGGGCTGCTGATCGCGTCTTTATTCTTGCGGGGCCCGCTTTATCGCACCGCGCTTTTTGCGCAGCTGGCGTTCTACGCTCTCAGTCTTATAGCGATCGCCGGCATGAAAATCGGCCCGCTTTCGCGCATCGCCGATCCCGCGCGCACTTTTGTCGTGCTCAATTCGGCAGCCATGGTCGCCTTTGTAAACTTTGTCAGGGGCAGAAAGGCGGTCTGGGTCCGATAAAGCTGCGGCATAAGATGCGCCGCGCCGCCAAGCGACACAGCGATCATGCGAATTCTCTGGGTCAAAGCCGATAAGCTCCTGCCGGTGGAAAATGGCGGCAACATCCGCACGTATCACATGCTGCGGTACCTAGCCACGCGGCACCAGTTGACGTTTTACTCCTACTACGGAGGCAAGCCCGACCCGAACTACGAAGGCGCATTGCAGCAGCATTTGCCCGGTTCGGTCGCCGTGTGCACCGGCAAAGCCGAACTCTCGGGGGTGTCCCGCGGCCTCGACTACCTGAAGCATCTCGGGAACAGCGCGCCCTATGCGGTCAGCCGGTTCGCCGATGCGAACGTGCAACGCGACCTCGCAGCCTGGTTTCGCGACGAACATTTCGACGTTGCCGTATGCGATTTTCTGGACGCCGCCGTGAATTTTCCCTCGCATCTGAATATTGCAAGCGTCCTCTTCCAGCACAACGTGGAGGCCGAAATCTGGCGTCGTCACGCTGAGACCGCTTCGAGTCCGCTCAAGAAAGCGATGTACGGCATTGAGTACCGCAAGATGCTGCGCTACGAGCGAGACGCGGTTCGGCGATTCCAGCACGTGATTGCCGTTTCAGAAAATGATCGCTCCCTGATGATGCGCTGGGTCGATGGCGACCGCATCAGCGTGGTTCCAACCGGAGTCGATCTCGCGCAATTTGCGCCGGACCCCAACCAGGCTTTCGAGCCCGCTCCTGTCATCTCGTTCGTCGGCGCCATGGACTGGGAGCCGAATGTCGACGGAGTCGAGTATTTCTGTAGCGAAGTCTGGCCGTCAATCAAAGCCGAAGTCCCCGAAGCGCGCTTCCGCATCGTGGGACGCAATCCGGTTCGACGTGTCCTGAAGTGGGCCTCGGAGGCGATCGAGGTTACCGGCCGCGTGCCATCGGTCGTGGAGCATCTGCGCGAGTCGGCGGTCGTCATCGTTCCATTGCGCATTGGCGGTGGCACGCGCCTGAAGATCTATGAAGCCATGGCCGCCGAGAAAGCGGTCGTTTCGACTACCGTGGGCGCGGAAGGACTCGACGTCCACCATGGCCGCGACATCATCCTGGCTGACGACGCGCGTGCCTTTTCCCAGGCCGTGGTTATGTTCTTGCGCGATCGCGAACTGCGGCGCCGCTACGAAAAAGCGGCGGCCGAAACCGCCGCGCGTTACGACTGGCGCGCCGTCGGCCAGCGCTTCAGCGAAGTGCTGCGCGGCGCGGCGGACAAAAAACTCGAAGCAAAGCAAGTCGCGGAAAAGAAATCGGATCGGCCAGACGCCGTGACCGCGCGCATGGCTTAAGAAGAAAACGAGGAATTTGTGGCAATCACCGACAACATCACGGCAACGGCGGGAGACGGAGCACGGCGGCGGGTAAGCGTCCCACTCGCCGACCCGACCAAGTCCGCCTTCTTCTGGTTGAGCATGTTTTTCGTCGTCTACTGCGCTCGGCCCGGTGACTACGTGCCATTGCTCGGATACATCCCAATGGCAAAGATTACCGGCATTCTCGCCATGTGGGGCCTGTTCAACAGCGTCGGCCGCACCAAGCGCAGTTTGCGAGACATGCCACAGGAAGGACGACTGCTCTTCTACATTGTCTGCCTGTTCTTCATTGGCGGTTTCCTCTCCCCGGTCTGGAAGGGCGGGGCGGTCAGCAAATCGATCGAATTTTCAAAAATTATCGTTGCCTGGTCTTTGATCTTCCTGCTCATTACCACCTTCGACCGTCTGCGGCGGATCATCTGGATTCAGACCGTCTCCGTGGTGGTCGCTTGTTCCGCCGCCATTATCAAGGGCCACGATGTGGACCGCCTGAACAGCGTCCTCGGTGGGATTTACTCGAATCCCAACGATCTCGCTTTCGCCGTCGTGTTGGCCCTGCCCTTTGCGCTGCTCTTCATGGTGATCAGCAAGAACATGGTTGTCAGAGCGCTCTGGGTGGGCGGCATGTTGATCATGCTGTTTACGATATTCTTGACGGCCTCGCGCGCCGGCTTTATCGACCTGGTGATCTCCGGGTCCGTCACACTGTATTTCTTCGCCATCAAAGGCAAGCGTCCAACGCTGCTGGTGGGCACGGTTTTAACGGCGGTGCTGATCGCAGGCACCGTCGGCGGTAAGCTCTACGACCGTTTCACGGCCCTCCAGGGTGGAAGCACCACCGAGCAGTCCGCGTACGGATCGTACCAGGACCGCATGTACCTGATGAAGCGGGCCGTTGAAGCCATCGAGCATTACCCCATCTTCGGCATTGGCGCGCGCAACTTCCCGACCTACTCGGGAATCTGGCGCGATGTGCACATGACCTACTTGCAGGCGGCCTCCGAGGGCGGCATTCCGGTGCTCATCCTCTATTTGTTGTTCTTCCGGCGGGGCTTCCAGAACTTGAAAATCTTGCGCAAGCGTAAGGATCTTGATCCGAGCACGACGCTGTTTGTGGGGGCGCTGACCAGTTCTCTGGTCGGATTCGTCATCGGCGCGCTTTTCGCCCCGGAAACATTCCAGTATTTCCCCTATTTTGCCGTCGGATTTACTGCCGCTCTGGTACGGACGCTCAAAGAGATGGATGAAGAGAGTCCGCAAGGGGACGGCCCAGTCGCTCCGCCGCTCAAACGCGGACGTCATTTCCTGGAGGCTTATGATTTCGGAAGAACAGATGCAGTCAGCGCCGTCAATAATGTCCGCTGATTTGCAGGCGATCCTGCGCTGCTTGAACTGCAGCTCGCACCTTGACGCCGATAACGCCGGCGGCTACGTGTGTCGGAACTGCAAGCGCGCCTATCCCAACGTGAACGGCATCGCCCGTTTCGTCGACGCTCAACATTACGCCGCCAGCTTTGGTTTTCAGTGGCATCGTTACCAGAAGACGCAACTCGATCACGATCAAGTTCGCGAGTCTGACGCCAACTTCCGCTGGAAGACCGCGCTCAAGCCTGAAGAGATGAAGGGCAAGCTCGTCCTCGACGTCGGCTGCGGCATGGGACGCTTTGCCGAAGTCGCCACCAGTTGGGGAGCGCGCGTGGTCGGCATTGATCTGAGTGCGGCTGCTGAAGTGGCTGCGAAAAATCTGGCCGACCGCGATTTCGTCGCCATGCAGGCCGACGTTTTCGCCCTGCCATTCGCGCCCGAGAGCTTCGACATCATCTACAGCGTCGGCGTGCTGCACCACACGCCCGACTGCGAAGCCGCGGTTAAGACGCTCGACAAATATCTTAAGCCCGGCGGCATTCTTGCCGTTTGGCTCTATAGCGGATACAACAAGTGGTATCGCTTCAGCGATTTCTGGCGGCGCTACACCAGCCGCATGAAGCCTGAAAATCTTCATCGCATTTTGAAGGTTGCCGTGCCGGTCGTCTACAACACGGAGATGGCTCTGAGAAAAGTGCCGCTTGTCGGGCGGCCAACCGCTGGTCTGCTGCACCACGTTTTTCCCGTGAACCGGCAGAAGACCGCCGAGCAGCGCACGCTCGACACCTTCGATTGGTATTCCCCGAAGTATCAGTCCAAGCACACGTATGAGCAGGTGTTTCGCTGGTATGAGGCGATGGGTATGGAGGACATGCATATTGGAGAATTTTCCATCGCGGTGCGCGGACGGAAGCCGATGCGCGCGAGATAGAGACGGATCGAGATAGACGGATCGAGAGAGAGACGGATAGCGATCACGATTGATTTTCAACGGATGAGACTTTGGGTGGCGCAGCGCTTGAGCGCTGCGGTAAACGGCTCAAAAAACAGTCGGCTTTAGCCGCTGAGGTCGTCAGGCAGACTGGGCTTGGATCATGCGTTTCTTCCACAAAAAATTCGCCTACAGCCGTCGAGTGCTGCCCGCCATTACGCTGCACGCGCTGCGCGCCGGCGCGTCTCGCCCCGCCCACATCATCTTCTGCCTCGCCGACCATTTCGAGCCCGCCTTCGATCCCACCAGCGGCTACAAGCGTGTTCCGCGTCCCGAGCAGGTCCGCCGCGAGGAAGTCTGGTTCCGCGAGTATCCCAAAGTCATCGACCGCCTGCGCGATCATGATGGCCACGCGCTCGTCCACACTTATTTTTATCCCGCTGAGCAATACGACGAAGAGTTGGTCGAGATGCTCGCCGAGCATTGCCGCGCGGGCTGGGGCGAAACCGAAATTCATCTTCACCACGGCATGCACGAGCCCGACACTGCCGACAACACGCGCCGCCAGCTCGTCGAATTCCGTGACCAGCTTGCCTTTCGCCATCGCTGCCTTTCCGTCGCGGACGGCTCCGCCGACCCACGCTACGCCTTCGTGCACGGAAATTTTGCGCTCGCGAATTCCGCCGGCGGTCTCTTCTGCGGCGTCGACTCAGAGATGCAAATCCTCGCCGGCACCGGCTGTTATTCCGATTTCACCATGCCCACCAGCGTCTGGCATCCGGCCCAGACCGCCAAGGTAAATTCGGTCTATGAATTTACGCTCCCCATTAACGAAGTCGCGCCGCAGCGCAAGGGCCGCGATCTCGCCGTCGGCCACGCTCCCAAAACCTGGCCGCTGATCGTGCAAGGCCCGCTCGTCACCGACCTTGCTGGCTCTCTGCGCGCGAAGAAACCGGTCATCGAAAACGGTGCCATCACCGGCGTCGCGCCCATGTCGCTCCGCCGCCTGGCGCTCTGGAAAAAAGCGCGCGTCCGGGTAGAGGGTCGTCCCGACTGGCTCTTTATCAAAGTCCATTGCCATTCCATGGATCCTACGCAGCATGAAGCGGTCATCGGTAACCAGTTCCGCACTTTTCTCGAGCAGTTCGTGACCGGTGCCTCGGAGCGAAAAGAGACGCTGCACTTTGTAACCGCGCGCGAGATGACCAACATCCTCCTCGCCGCCTGCGACGGCCGCGACGGCAATCCCGGCGACTATCGCGATTACAGGTTCACGCTGTTATCCAAGTCGGCGCTCGCGTCGTCAAAGCAACCCCTGCTCGCAATCCGGCAGCGCGAAGTTGTGAAAGGATGAAAGGTGAAAGGATAGTTCTGTCATGTGTGGCATAGCCGGAGTCGTCAGCGCAACTCGCGAGAGCAATATCACCGAAGCTCTCGTGCGTCACATGTGCGACGCCATCCGCCACCGCGGCCCTGATGACGATGGCGTCTACGTGGCTGACGGTGCGGGCCTCGGCATGCGCCGCCTTTCCATCATCGACGTTTCCGGCGGACATCAGCCCATCTTCAACGAAGATCGCAGTGCCTGGATCGTCTTCAACGGCGAAATCTACAACTTTCCCGAGCTGCGTCCTGATCTCGAACGCCGCGGCCATCGCTTCACCACCAAAACCGACACCGAGTGCATCCTTCACCTCTACGACGACCTGGGTGCCGATTGCGTTCAAAAGCTGCGCGGCATGTTTGCCATCGCCATCTATGACAAGCCGCGCCGCAAGCTGTTCCTCGCCCGCGATCGCTTTGGCAAGAAACCACTGCATTACGCGCTGCACAACGGCAATTTATACTTTGGCTCCGAAATCAAAAGTATTCTCGCCGTCGCGCCCGAACTCGCCGAGGTCAATTCGCAAGCCCTGCTCGAGTATCTCTACTTCGGCTACGTGCCCGAGCCGCTCACGGCCTTCACTGCAATCCGCAAACTGCCCGCAGGGTACCTCCTCGAATTCGAAAACGGAGAAGTCCGCGTCCGCCAATATTGGGACCTGCCGGAATACAACACGCACACTCCAAAAAACGAAGAAGAATGCCTCGAAGAACTCGACCACCATCTCTTCGAAGCCACGAAGATGCGTCTAATCTCCGATGTACCCCTCGGTGCATTCCTGAGCGGCGGCATCGACTCTTCAACAGTAGTTGGCCTAATGGCCCGCGCCAGCGCAGGCCCCGTCAAAACATTTTCCATCGGCTTCAAGAAAGACGATTTCGACGAAGCTCAGTACGCGCGCATGGTCGCGAAGAAGTTCGGCACCGAGCATCACGAAATGATCCTCGAGCCCGACGTTGTCCAAACCGTCGAACACCTGACCTCCTCGCTCGAAGAGCCCTTCGGCGATTCCTCGATGCTGCCAACCTATTACGTCTCGCAGATGGCGCGCCAGCACGTGACGGTCGCGCTCTCCGGCGACGGCGGCGACGAAATTTTTGCCGGCTACGATCGCTACCGTATTCAAGCCGGACGGCAGGTCTACGAGCGCATTCCCGGCTGGGCGCGCAAATTTCTATCGCAACACAATCTTCCCTCTGCTGCCGAGCAAAATGAACGGCCGCCGTCTCAGCTACAACGTCACCCTCCCCTGGCAGGAGCGTTACATCGACGGCCTCGCTTTTCTGCCCAGTTTCGAGCGCGACATCCCGCTCCTCTCCGACGATTTCCGCGCCATCCTCCAGCGCAGCGACGACCCTGCCAACGTGCTGCGCCGTCGCTTTGCCGCCGCGCCCGCCAAAGATCCCGTCAGCCAGACGCTCTACGTCGACACCAAGACCTACATGGTCGACGACATCCTCGCGAAAGTCGATCGCATGAGCATGCTGAACTCGCTGGAAACCCGCGCCCCGATCCTCGACCACGTCTTCGTCGAGTACGTCACCAGCCTCCCGCCTGACTGGAAGCTCCGCGGCAAAACGCAAAAATATATTCTGCGTAAGCTCGCCGAGCGCGTCGGCGTTCCGCGCGAAGCCATCTACCGCGAAAAACGCGGTTTCTCTCTGCCGCTCGTACACTGGATGCGCCACGAACTCAAAGACATGCTGATGATCCTGCTCGAGCCTCGCACCCTCGAACGCGGCTACTTCCAGGCCGCCGGCATCCAGCGCCTTATGGATGACCACCTCGTCCGCGGAAAAACCATGACCGGCCGCATCTGGCGCCTGCTGATGTTCGAACTCTGGCATCGCAACTTCCTCGAAAAATTCGTCAAGCCCGCCGGCCTCTTCTCGCTACCGGCAGTCGCCGATTCGCGCCGGAAAGCCCCAAGCTCATCTTTGGTCGGGTGTGGCATGACAGTCCCCGCCGGCGCGTGTAGCGCGGACACTCCTGTCCGCGTTCCCGGAGCGTAACCAACTTGTCCACCACGCCGCTCGCGAATCCAGCAACGGCCCAGCCCGCCGCCGTGCCCATCGGCCTCTTCCTCATGATCAACACCTTCGAAACCGGCGGCTCCGAGCGCCAGTGCGCGCTCCTCGCGCAGAATGTCGGTACGCGCTTCGCCGTTCACGTCGGATGCGTCAACCCGCGCGGCCCGCTCGTTGGCCAGTTCGGAAACTACGCGCGATTCCCACTCGGTGGCAGTTTGTTCGGATGGCGCGCATTTCGCTCCCGCTTCGCCATGGTGCGGCATCTGCGGCATCATCGCGTCCGCGTTGCCCACGCCTTCGATTTCTACGCCAACCTCACCATGATTCCCTCCGCGCGACTCGCCCGCGTCCCCGTTGTGATCGGCAGTCACCGCCAACTGGGAGACCTTCTCACGCCGGCGCAATTCCGCGCGCAGCTCGCCATGTTTCGCTGGTGCGATGCCGTCGTCTGCAACTCGCAGGCCGGCGCCGATCGCCTCGCCTCCTCTGGCGTATCTCGCGAAAAACTCGCTGTCATCGGGAATGCCATGCCCAGCGCGGCATTTGAGATCGCCACACCAGCATTGCCACCGCACGAGCACACATTGCGTGTCACTATGATCGCGCGCATGAACGCGGACTACAAAAATCACGCCGGATTTCTACGCATAGCCGCCGAAGTCCACCAGCACTTTCCCGAGGCAGAATTCCTCCTGGTCGGCGACGGCCCCTTACGCGCGGAAATCGAAAATCAAGCCGGGGCCCTCGGCTTGAGCAAGCGCGTCATATTCCTCGGCGATCGCCGCGATATTCCCGAACTTCTCGCCTCCTCCGACATTTCTGTACTTACATCCAATTCCGAAGGCCAGTCCAACGTCATCCTCGAGTCCATGGCCGCCGGCGTCCCGGTCGTAGCCTATGCGGTCGGCGGCAATCCTGAAATCGTCAATAACGATCGCGGTGCGCTCATTCCCGCCGGCAACGAGGCAGAATTTGCCAGCGCAGTCTGCCGCCTCCTGTCCGATGCGAATCTGCGTCACGAACAAGGCCGCAACGCCCGCGCCTTCGCCGAACAAAACTTCAGTCTTGCCCAGGTCTGCCGGCATTACGAAGATCTCTACCTGAACCTGCTCGCCCGTAAAGGCAAACTATGATTTGCAACTCTCGAGAGCTAATTTCCGACTGCCTTTGGGGTGGCGCAGCGCTTTAGCGCTGCGATTAGGTCGCCCGAGTACGCGGCTTTAGCCGCGGAGGGAAAAATTCGATCTACCAAATGACGCCAACTCGACAAATCAGAGATCGCCTCAAGGTCGCCATCGTCGCCCCCAGCCTCCGCTACGTCGGAGGCCAGGCGGTCCAGGCCGACCTCCTCATGCGCCTCTGGCACGGCGATCCCGACGTCGAAGTCTCATTCATCGCCGTCGATCCGCCACTCCCACGCGCCCTCGCCTGGGTCGAGCGCATCCCAGGTCTCCGCACCCTCATCCGCGAACCCATTTACTTCTGGCACCTCTGGCGCGGCCTCAAAGAAGTCGATATCGCCCATATCTTCTCCGCCTCATACTGGTCGTTTCTTCTAGCCCCCGCTCCCGCCTGGTGGTTCGCCCAGCGCCGCGGCAAAAAGACGATCATCAACTACCGCAGCGGCGAAGCCCGCGACCACCTCCAGCGCTTCCGCTCCGCCAAATACGTCCTTTCCCGTGCCGACCGCATCGTCGCGCCCTCCGGCTATCTCGTCGACGTCTTCCGCGAATTTGGTCTCGCCGCCATCGTCGTTCCCAACCTCGTCGACCTCTCGCAGTTTCGTTATCGCGAGCGCAATCCGCTGCGCCCACATCTCGTCTGCACCCGCGGATTTCACGAGTACTACAGCATCGATGTAGTGGTTAAGGCCTTTGCCGAAGTAAGAAAAGATTTTCCGGAAGCGCAACTCGATCTCGTTGGCGGAGGCCCGCTCGAAGCCGAAATCCGCCGCCTCGTCTCCAGCCTCAATCTCGAAGGCATCAACTTCACTGGCGTTGCCACACGCGCCAACATCGGCAAGTTCTACGATGACGCCGACATCTTCATCAACGCTTCCTGGCTCGACAACATGCCGGTCTCCGTCATCGAAGCCTTCGGCGCAGGCACGCCCGTCGTCACCACCGCGCCCGAGTCCATGCCCTATTTGGTCGAAGACGAGCGCACCGGCCTGCTCTCCGCGGTCGGCGACGAAAAAGCCCTCGCCGCAAACGTAATCCGTCTCCTGCGCGACCCGTCGCTAGCCACGCGCCTTGCCCGCAATGCGCACGAAGAGTCGCGCAAATTCACCTGGGAAGTTGTTCGGGACCAGTGGCTGGAAGTCTATCGCGTTCTTACATCGTGAGACGCACCACTTACTAACTAAGCAGCTTGAATAATTCCTATACTCTTTCTGCCGTTGGTGGCAAAATGTTCCGTTCACCAGTCCATGCGACTTCGTTCAAAAAGTCTTCGGCACATAGGGATTCTCGGCATTTCGCTCTTTTGCCTAGCCGCCACGTTGGCCTCCCAGATTTCGAAGTCGGACCGCGACACCGCGGAGCACATGTTGCGGGACGTTGCCGCCGATGTCAAAAAGTATTACTACGATCCCAAACTGCACGGCCTCGAGTGGGACAGCAAGGTCGCGGAAACGCGGCAGAATATTGACAAAGCCGACTCCATGGACAGCGCCGTCTCGGAGATTGCGGCGCTCCTCGATAGCCTCAACGACTCTCACACGGTCCTCATCCTGCCTCCGCGCAGTTATGTCTATACGCGCGGTTTCCGCATGAAAATGATCGGCGACCACTGCTTAATTACCCGCATTCAGCCCGGCAGCGACGCCGAGCAGAAGGGCCTTAGGCTGGGCGATCAAGTGCTAGCCATCAACGAAGTGGCTGTCACTCGCAAGAGTCTCCCTAGGATTCGCTACATCTTCTTCAAGTTAAGGCCTCATGCCTCAATTCGATTGACCCTTGCCGGCGGAACAGGAGAGAAGCGACAAGTCGATGTAGTGGCAAAAGTCGAGCCGGCGCCCATCGTCCACTACCGTTTGAATCAAGGCATAAACTTCGAGGTTCGTGACTGGAACGATGAGTACACATTGCTCGAGCCCCAGTATTTCGCCAAGGGCGACGATTTCCTTGCCGTCAGGATACCGGCATTCGAGCTTTCGCCCGAAGCTGTCGACTGGGTGCTGGGCAGAATGCGAAAGCACAAGGGTGTGGTCCTCGATCTTCGCGGCAACCCCGGCGGTTTCACCAAAACACTCGATCGCCTCGTTGGAGGGCTCTTTGAGAATGATCTCAAGATCTACGACCGCATTGGCCGCGACTCCACTACCACCGTCTCCGTCAAAGGCCGCCATCAGGACGCTTTCACCGGCCGTTTCGCGGTTTTGGTGGACAACAGTTCCGCCTCTGCCTCGGAATTGTTTGCCCGAATCATACAGCTTCAAAAGCGGGGGTTTGTCATGGGCGATCGCACCGCTGGCGCGGTGATGGAGGCCCGAATCTATCGCCATGAAATGCTGGTAGATACCGATGTTTACCACGGAGCCGAAATTTCCGCCTTCGATCTACTCATGTCCGATGGCAAGAGCCTTGAGCACATTGGCGTCGAGCCTGACATTTTCCTCCTTCCCACGCCGGCGGATATTGTAGCGCACCGCGACCCGGTCATGGCCAAAGCCGCCGGCCTCGTCGGGACAAAAATCACACCGGAGGAAGCAGGGGCCATGTTTCCAGAGAAAGAAGCGAAATACTAAGACGTCGGCTCAACCGCCTGACCTACTTCTCCACCTTATACAGCGCCATCATCCCCATCTCCATGTGCTCGTCGACGTGGCAGTGATACATCCACGTGCCCGGATCGTCGGGCACCATATCCACCGTCGCCATCTGGGCCGGCGAAAGCGAGATGACATCCGTCCGCTGCCCCGCCTGCATCACCACGTTGCCGTGCCAATGCGGCGTGTGGAAGTTCACTCCTTCGCCGATCGTCACCACATACCAGCGCACGCGCTCGCCTTTCTTCATCGTCATGAGCGGCATGTTTGCGTACATGTATCCGTTGATCGTGCCCTTGAAATTCGACCCCACAAATCCCGCGCCCGACGGTAGAAAATTGCCTTCCTCATCCACTGGCGCAAAATCCCCTTTCTTTACGCCCTTCGGATCGCTCGTATACGTGTCGATGTTGTGCTGCAGATACCAGCTCGTATTTTCGTCAAACAGCATGTACAAGCTGACAAACTCGCGATCCACATCCTTCGGTCGCCCCGTCGGCCCAGCCACGCCCTTGCGGCTGATGATGATGACTCCAATCAGCCCGCTCTCCACATCTTTCGGCTCATCGGCGTGCGAGTGATACAGCCACACGATCGAACTCGGATCGTTCGGTCCCGGCCCCGCCCGCTCCGGAACCTCCCATACATACGTGTGCGTCTCGCCCGGTGCCACGCCCTTTTTACCCGCGAACGTCGACCCGTCCTCGTATCCCGACCCCTCCGACTCCTTCGCATAAAGAACGCCATGCGGATGTATCGAATACGGTCGCGTCGCATTGTTCTTGAAAACCACTTTAATCGTGTCGCCCACCTCTGCGCGCAGCACCGGTCCGACCAACCCGAGATGTTCCCACTCCGCCGCACGCGCCTTCAGCTTCGTAAAAGTCTCATCCGTATATTCGCGGTAAATCGCTTTCCGATACATCGTGCCAATCCGGTGTTCGCCTCGCTCGGTATAGATTTTGGCGTGCCCCATGAACGGCATTCCCATCATCTTGTCGAGACCCAGCGGAGTGTAGTTCCATTCCACCTCATCGGCGGCAACGTAATAAGTGTGAACCACAGCCGCCGCCACAGGAGCGAGGGCAGCTAAGCAGAGGAAAAACAAAAAAATACACCCAGGCAGACGAAGGTTGCGCATGTATACCCCACAGTGAATTTTGAAATTTACGTTCGGGAAGGTGCGAAGATTCTACCTGAATAACGTTCGCAGCCCGGGCCAAAAATGCGCACAGACTCTAGCATCTCAACGCATCTCCATGGATTCTGCGATGGCGCTCGCACTGCCGCGTCGGCGCTTGTGGCCCGGCAACGCTGGACCCGAAAACAATGCGCTCACAGGAGCCTATACCCTCTCTGGTAAATGCCATCTTACCGCAACCCTTCGGCATTACTATCGCCTCCCGACCCGCGCCGAATCCCCTTGACTTAGCCAATCTATGTCGGACAATTGTCCTGTAGGCGAGGCGGGAATTGGGACGCCGCCGGGATACAATACAAGGCAAGGGATTTAGTCCGGAAACAGATTATTCTTTTATTTTCAATACTTTTCCTCTAAAACCTTGCCCCTCAATACTTTGGCGGGAAATTCTCCCTAAAGTGCTGATTTTAAACAGTGGGCTCATGGGGGGGTACCCCCACAGCCCGTCGGTAAGTGGCAAACTCCTCGATTTGGAACCCTCGATTTGCGACGAACGATTGGAGACCGGTGAAGCTTCACCAGATTGATTTCAAGACCGCCGACTGGAAGCTCCTCGACAGCTTTGGGGACCGCACCGTTTTCCAGACGCGCCCCTGGCTCGAGTTCATCGCCGACTCGCAAGGCGCCACACCGGTTCTCGCCGAGGTCCGCGACGGCAACGACGTCGCTGGATATTTCTCCGGCCTCACCTTCACCAAATTCGGCATGAAAGTCCTCGGCAGCTCCTTCCCCGGTTGGACCACTCCCTACATCGGCTTCAATATGAAGCCGGGAGTTTCCCGCCGCGCCGCGCTCGGAGCCCTCGAAAAATTTGCCTGGGACGAACTAAAGGTTCTCCATCTCGAAGTCTCCGATCCGCACTTCACCTTCGAAGACGCGGAAGGCCTAGGCTTCACCGCCGAGCATTACGGCTCCTATCGCACCGACCTGACCCGCTCCGAGGACGAGATATTCAACGGCATGGAGAGCTCCTGCCGCCGCTGCATTCGCAAAGCGGAGAAAAGCGGCGTGACCATCGACGAAGCTCACGACGCCGCCTTCGCCGACGAATACTACGCGCAGTTGAAAGATGTCTTCGCGAAGCAAGGTCTGGTGCCGACGTATTCGGTCGACCGCGTGCGTGCCCTCGTCAAGCACGTCGAGCCCAGCGGCCATGTGCTGCTTCTCCGCGCCCGCGATCCCCAGGGCAATTGCATCGCCAGCGGTATTTTTCCCGGCTTCAATAAAATCGCCGAATTCTGGGGCAACGCCAGTTTCCGTCAGTATCAAGGACTTCGGCCGAACGAGGCGATTCATTGGTACGCCATGCGTTACTGGAAGCGCCGCGGCGTGGCCATTTATGATTGGGGTGGCGAAGGCAGCTACAAGGAAAAATACGGCTGCGTTGCCCACCGCGTCCCTTGGTTTACCAAGTCGCGCTATCAGATCGTCGGAGCGCTGCGCAATGAAGCCAAGAACATGTTCGCGCGCAAACAAAAATTCCTGGGCTGGCTTCAACGCGAGCACCACCAGCCAGACAGCATCCCCGATCAGGAGAAAGACAAGAGTTCGGAGAACAGTAAGAATAAAGATAAGAATAAAGAGAAAGAAAACGCGCAGTTAACAACAAAATGAGCGAAACCGACGAGCACGATCTGAGGCAGCTGAGCACAGGACGATTCGGTTCGTTTGCGCCGGAACTTTTCGGCTAGCACAGCACTTTTGGCTGCCACGCTTTCGGCGTGATACAGCACTTTTGGCGGGCGCTACGCTTTTGGGTGGCGCAGCTCTTCAGCGCTGCGATTCGAGCCGTATGGAGAAAAGCGGCTTTAGCCGCTGAGGCAGGCGGTAAAAACAACATGGGCATGTTAATCAAACGCGGTCTCAAACATCTTTCTCGCGTCAACGACGTGCTCTTTCGCACGCTCCGCATCGAGCGCGACATTACGATCTTTCCCGACGACGTCTTCCTCACCTCCTATCCGCGCTCCGGCAACACCTGGACCCGCTTTCTCGTCGGCAATCTCGTCCACATCGAAGAGCCCGTCACCTTTCTCAACGTTGAGCGCCTGGTCGCCGATATGTACAAGCACGGCGACCACTATCTCCGTGGCCTGGCCCGCCCCCGTATCCTCAAGAGCCACGAAGTCTTCGATCCACGCTACAAGCGGGTGATCTACATCGTGCGCGATCCGCGGGACTGCGCCGTTTCAAACTTTCATTGGGAGATGAAGCAGCGCTCGTTTAATGATCAGCTTCCCATTCAGGATTTTCTGCCCAACTGGATCGAAGGCAAAATCTGGGATCGTCTGGGAAGCTGGGGCGATCACGTCACGAGCTGGCTGAGCACACGCAACGGGCACGAAGGATTTCTGCTGCTCCGCTATGAAGACATGATCGAAGATCCAGCACGTGAAATGATGAAAGTCGCGAAACTGCTGGGCATCGACCCGACGCCGGAACGGTGTCAGCGCGCGGCCGATTTGAGTTCGGCCGACCGCATGCGGAAGCTGGAAGAGAAGCAAGGTGACAAGTGGGTGCAGACGCGCTTCACCCGGCAAGACAAGCCGTTCGTGCGCAAAGCCTCGTCGGGCGGATGGAGAGCCGTCCTGCCGCCGGAATCGGTGGCGCAGATCGAAGCCGCCTGGGGACATGTAATGATCCAGGTGGGATATCAGCTGGCGTCAGATTCGGCGGGCAAGTCGACATTGGTGCACCAGGAGAATTTGTAACCGCGGTTGTGATTCGTAATTGGTGATGTCGTTTGCAATGCAGAATCCTGGGTTCAATCGCAAATTTACCAATCACAAGTTAGAAGTTAACAGGCAGTCCATCACCATCCGCGCGCGTAATGTGAAACAAGTCCCGATTTTCCTCGAGCGGTTGCAATAATGCCGTCAGCTTTTTCGAGGCGGCAAAAACAAAATTCGTCGGACCCTTCAAAAAGCCTGATTCTTCCAGCGCATTACACCACACTTGATGGCTCTGGTTGGAAACGATCAGATCGACACCATCTTTCTCCAGCGCCTGAACAGCTGCGCGAATCACGGCCTTCGCGTTCTCCGGCATCGCCCAGCAATCGACAATCGATCCAACGCGCATCGTTCCATATTTCGCATCCTTGCGGCGAATTCCCACAATTGCCCAGCCGATTGCGGAACCATCTCGCCTGACACGCAAGCGCTTTGTGCTGGCGATGCTGCTTGTGGCATTCGTAATAACATTCGCCGGATGGAGAAGTCGCAGCGTACGCGTATCGCGCACGGTCGCTGCGCTGACATTCTCCTTTGCCTGATTCCAAAGTTCGTCGGCCCAGTCCGAGAATTCGGCGATCTCTTCGACTGCGACGTCCGATGCTCCGCGAAACGCTTTCATCGCTTGCAGTGACTTGATCGCGAGCCATCCAGTTCCGGTCACTGCCGCAATATCCATCGCGATCGCGCGCCAACTCTTCTCACGTAGCGCTTGCATCTCGCGGAGAAACTTCGCCGGATGAACAACGCGGAAGTAGAAAGGAATCGGAGTCAAGGAGAAGCCAAGAGCCTTCAGCATCTTCGCGATGGGAGTTTCCGAGCCGCCCATTCCGAGCGCATACAGAAACGGCTGACGAGCCAGCGCATCGCGCGCCAGCAACATGCCAACACTAGTAAATGCACGATCGACGATTCCCTCGGAAAGTGGATGGTGATAACACGCGATGCGCTGAATACCTTTGCCGCGCACGAAGAGCGCTTCCTGCTTCAGGCCATAAGCTCCGCGTATGCTGGTTTCGCCGGAGGAAGAATCGACTGCCACGTAGAACTCGTTCCACACCGGATTATCGTTCTCAGGTGGAAGCCAGCGTGGAACGCAGCTTTGCGAGAAGACCAGGTTTTGATCGCCCGAAACTTGCAATCGGCGGTTGAACTCCTGCACCGCCGATTCATGCTCCTTGCGATATGGCTGGATTGCGATTGCCAAGACTATCTCGGAGAGGCTTGGAGTTTGGTTTCGATCAGCTTTGCGGTCGCGCCGAGGGTTTTCATCTGCTCGATCTCTTCGGGCGCGAGTTGCAGCGCGAACCTCTCTTCAAGCGCGAGCACGAGGTTCAGGTGCTGCACCGAATCCCACGACTCGACCGTATCGGGAGAAGAATCGGCTGAGAGCTTCGCGGCCTCGACACCGAGGATGTCGCTCGCAATGCCCCGAACCTCGTCGAATGTGCTCAACTTCTACTCCTCATTTCGTAGGACCGTTCCTTATTATCGTGTGCTCGCTGTCTCAGCGACATTCAGCTTAATCCACTCCGGACTCGCAAGCGTCGACGTCTTCAGGTCGAGCACCCACAGAGTACCAGTCTCGCTCGTCTGCTCGCGCGTGAATCCGTGCTGCTGGTAGAAGTCGCGCGCGGGAGCGTTCTTCTTGGTGGGCAGAAACCATCCAATCACGCGCTTGCGACCGCGCTCCGCGGCGCTTCTGGCGATGTGTGCGAGCAAGGCGGTCTCAACCGTTCTTCCGATCACGCGGCAGCTCAGCAGAAACGTATCGATCTCGCACTGATCGCCTTCATCGTGCGTGATCGCGACGCCCACCAATCCATGATCGCCAAAGCGGTCCCTCACCTTGATCGAGAAGATGTGCCAGTCGGGCTGTTTGGCCAGCTCGGCAATCTGGGCCTCGCTGTAACGGCGCGTGGTCACGTTGAACTGGTTAGTCTTCTGCGTGAGCTGCGCAACGCGCGCGAGCGTGAGATCGGTGACGGGATCAAGATCGGCCTCCTGCTCGAGATAGCGGAAGAAGTCTTCCTTCGACTGGAACTTGTGTTCGGCGGTCGAACGCTCGCGCTCGACGGCATACATCGCGGTGCGCTGCTGGTCTTCGGCAGAGAGCGCGAGCCGTTCGAAGACGGGGCAATCGCGGACGGCCGCTGCGTATTCCAGCGGATTTCCGGAGATGTCAATGACAGTGATTTCGGGGAGTGCGGCGCGAACCTGTTCGCGCTCGAAGGGATTGTCGTCAAGGAAGGCCAGCGAGTCGACGCCAATGTTCAGTTCCTGGGCGATCTCGCGGAGGTTTTGGCTCTTGTCACTCCAATTGATGCGAATGGCCGCGAAGTCCTTCGGGCGCACGAGCATTCCGGGATGCTTCTCGAGCGCTTCCATCGCATCGTCGAGATTGTTCTTGCTGCAGATGCCAAGGAGAACTCCACGGCGTGCGAGATCGAGCAGTGTCCGTTGGAGAGCCTGAAATGCGGCGCCCGGATATTCGGCGCCGACCTTGATTCCGGCCATTCCATCTTCGCCGATGATTCCGCCCCAGAGCGTGTTATCGAGATCGACGATCAGTGCTTTGCATGTGCGGCCCGTGAGCGGCACGATGAAGCGCATCCATTCGCGGGCCATGTGTGTGAGATGATCGGCCGCGATGGGCAGACGCGCCATAAGCCATTTGCGTTCGTCGTGCCATCGCAAGCTGCCATAGCGCGCGACGAGCGCATCGTAGTCGAGAATATAGACGCCGCGCGTTTCCGCGGCGATGCGGCACAGCTCAGCATTAATCTGGCGGACCAGTCCGGACTGCCCGGTTTCGGTTTGGCCGTCGAGGATGCCAAAGCTCGGATTCGTGGGGCGTGCGAGCGAATGAAGGATAAGCGCGGCCTGACTTTGCCTGCGAAATGCATTGACCCATTGTCCGTAATTCTGCGCGACGCGATGGGCCGCTTGTTGCGTGGCTCCCGTCGACAGATCTGCGAACCCGCCTCCGAGATCGGGAGCAACGTCTTCCGTGCGAACGGCGAGCACGACGGCGTCCGGCGCGAAGCGGTAGAGCGAACTGCCTGCGTCCACGATGTCCTGCACGTAGGTATTGAAGTCGCCGAGGTGCACCTCAACATCGATTCCATAAGCGAAGGCCTCGGCGCGAAGGAGCGGCAGAATCGGCTCAACGGTGAACGAACGGAGAATTGCGAGCTTGAACCTCGCCAGCGGAAGTTTGCCGCGCAGCTGCAGTTGGCCGATGCGTGAACTGACGAAGCTGGCCGTCGCCGAACCGGGCTCGCGACGCCAGAGTTCGCGCAGCGCAGCGGCTGCGAGGTCAGCTCTACCGGCAGCGATATTACTGTCGATCTCGGCTCGTCGATCGTGCGGATTGTGATCGCCTGCCATGGCTCGAGGTGTCTACGCTTCCGCGACGTCGCGCTTATTAACGCCCATTCTGCCGGTATTCGCCAGCCGGGCGAGCGGAGTTTTGGACTTCAGCCAGAACTTGATGTCAAAGTACAGCGGATAGAGAAAACCCATCACGCGAACCGGCAGCGACGGATGCAACTGCTCGGGTGGTGTCGCGAGCGTGTACCCGGTGTCGCGCAGCAAATCGCCCTGCAGGCTTTCAATCTCGCGCACGTCGCCGGGTGTGAAGTTCGTTTTCCAGCGGCCGATGGTATGCGCTTCGGTTTCCTTGCCGTCGCCGCGGAAGGAAGAATTGGGATTGGTTACCGATCCCAGTCCGACATGGAGGATGTGGTCGTAATCCAGTTCCTGCCCAATGAACTCCGCGATGCGCGCCAGCGTTTCGCGAGGCTTCTGGACAGCGTCTTCGTAGTGAACTTCCATGTAGTCGTTGCCCATGGTGCGACCGTAACGGCGGCCTTTGCATACGATCCAGCGCCAGAAAATGGCGGAAGGCAGAACGGCGCGGTTGCGGTCCCAACGAAACGGGCGGATCCAGCCGGCGCGGTGCAGCGAAGCGGCGACATCGCGGCCGTCGCGAATAATGTGGATGATGAGCGCGTCGGGCAATACCCTCTTGATCTGCGGCAGATTGAGCAGGTGAAGAGGCGTCGACTCCGCCCATCGCGCCACGCCCTGTTGGCGGGCGACGGTGTCCATGACAATGCGGAGGAAGTCTCCAGCGTTGCGGCAGTCATTCATCACCCGCTGATCAATATCTTCGCGCTTAAGTCCTGTGCGCTCGAATAGATTGCTCTTGTAGTAGGCGTCGAGCAACTTGCGCCGATTCGAACGCCGTGCGAGATTGCCGAAGCGCACGCCCAGAAGATTGAAGGTATTGCTCTCGGCGAAGTAGACGGCGAAGCCGCCGGCCGAGAGCAGAGTGTGATAGAGGAACTTGGTGCCGGAACGTCCGCAGCCAAGGACAAAGACAGGGGCGGTGGAGCGCGAACTGCCACGGCGCGCGATGGCAGCCGAATCGTCCCTTGTGGTCACGTCGGTTGTGGTCACGTTGCTCATGACGGTTTTGAGTGGGATGCCATCTCGGGGACCGGCAGCGGTGTGTCCGCTAGTTCGAGCGCCGATTCGTTGGCCAACCGTCCCACTGGGGTGTTCAGCTTGAACCAGAGTTTGGTGCTTAGAAAGGCCGGATACATGGCGGCCATGAACTCATGACGCATGCTTGCGCTGCGCCGGTTTGCTGGCGATAGTTCATAGCCGTTTTCTTCCAGGCAGTCGCCAACCGCGTTTTCAATCGCGGCGATATTTTCGGCCGAGAGGCGTTCCTTCCAGCGGCCCAGCGGATTAATCTTCTCTTTTGCCGCCTCTTCCCGGAAGGAAGAATTTGTTTTGGAGAGGCTGCCAAGGCCGGCTTGCTGAACGCGATCGTAATCCAGATCGTGATCGATGAAACCACCGAGCCGTTGGAGGGTCTCGCGCGGGTTCGTGATGAGATCTTCGTAGTGAACTTCGATGTAATCGGCAGGGAAGAGCTTGGATGCCTGCTGTCCGTGATGAACCATCCACTTCCAATAGAGCGCGGTGGCGACGAGACTTTCCGTTTCGCTGCGATCCCACGGGAGCGGCGCAAAGCCGCCCATTTTCTTGAGCGACAGCGCAATATCGCGGCCATCGCGGATGATATGCACAAACAGGGCGTTCGGAATGTCTCGTTTGACGCGGTGGAAGTGTAGAACGTTATCGGGATCGTAGAAGGCCCAGCGCTGCGCATTTTGCTGCCGGGCAACCGAGTCGAGCACGACGCGGATGAAATCGCCGCCAGTGCGGCACTCGTTTTCGATGCGGGGAGAGAAGCATTCCGCGCCCAGTCCGGTACGCCGAAAGCCCTTGCTGCGCAGCCAAACCGATACGATTTTTTCGCGGCTGGCGCGCTTCGCCATCGAGCCGTACTTGGGGATCATAATCTTGTAAATCGGCAAGTAGCCTCGGTAGATGGCGAAGCCTCCGGAAGACAAAAGCATGTCATAAAGCAGGTTTGTGCCCGAGCGATGGCAGCCCATCACGAAGACAGGGCAATGCTTCCGCTCATTTGGAGTGGGTGCGGACAAGGCTACAAAAATCTTATCACGCACGCTTGGCGCGTCCCGAAACTGCTGTGATGGCGAGGGTTACCGAAGAGACTTGGGTAATCGAGGCGACCGCCGCGCAAGCCGACTTGCCAGACATGGAGATGATATCGGAGACGTTCCAAGATGACCGCTCCCCGCAAAAAACGCCTGTCGCTGACGTTTTTTGGCGACATGTGCTATACGAATAACACGAAACTCCAGGCGATTTGATTGAGCCTATTGAGACCAGGTCAGGCCGCGTTTGACCGCCACGGAGAAACGCTCTCGCTGAACTCCATGCAATGTTTCCAGCGAGGCGGAAGGAGATTCTTTCCGCATGGCTCGCAAGTTCAAAGATCTTTCGGAGCGTGAGATCCTCGCGCTGGCGATCGCGCTCGAAGAAGAAGATGGCCGCGTCTATGCGGATTTCGCCGATGGCCTGCGCGAAGCTTATCCGGCGACCGCGAAACTTTTCGAAGAGATGCGCGAAGAAGAGTCGGGACATCGCGCCGCGCTCATTGAGACTTTTCGCGCGCGCTTTGGCGAGCACATTCCGCTGATGCGCCGCCAGGATGTTAAGGGCTTCGTGCAGCGTCGTCCTTTCTGGCTGACGCGGCCGCTGAAAATTTCCGAGGTGCGCAAGCAGGCCGAGATCATGGAGCTTGAGACTCGGCAGTTTTATCAGAAGGCGATCAATCACGTCACGGATGCGGGCATTCGAAAGCTGCTCGGCGATCTTGAAGAGGTCGAGCGTAAACATCAGGTGGCGGCCGAGGCGCTGGGCGAAGAAATCACGACGGACGATAAGAAGTCCGAAGAGGAAGCGCAGCGGCGGCTTTTTGTCTTGCAAATCGTGCAGCCGGGTCTGGCCGGGTTGATGGACGGCTCGGTTTCAACGCTCGCCCCCGTGTTTGCTGCGGCCTTTGCTACGCGCAGCAGCAAAGACGCATTTCTGGTGGGTCTCGCGGCCTCGATCGGCGCGGGAATTTCGATGGCGTTTGCCGAGGCGCTCTCCGATGACGGCTCGCTGACGGGCCGCGGGCGCCCCGTGTTACGCGGGGCAGTTACCGGGCTAATGACTGCTGCCGGCGGCATTGGGCACACGCTGCCCTTCTTAATCACAAGCTTCCACGTTGCTTTCGTTGCCGCCGTGATCGTGGTTGCATTTGAGTTGGGTGCGATCGCATGGATTCGCAATCGATATATGGATACGCCCCTGCTCTCGGCGGCGTTTCAAGTGGTGGTCGGCGGAGTGCTCGTTTTTATTGCCGGGATCTGGATCGGAAGCGCGTGAGGCGATTCCAGTACTGAGGTGGGCTGCAGAGTTTACCACCCATCCTCTCCCGTCTTCTTTCTCCGCACCGTTATGCGGATTGTCCCCCCACCCCCCCCTACCTGTGCCCTATTAGAATCATAAGCTTAGCGACTTTTTCCCGCCAAAGTATTGAGCCGTAATTGTTTACAGGTAAAGTATTCAATAATAATGACTTGGACTTTCAAGATGGCATACCTCGAAGCTTATGACTAGCATCTTCAAAACCGATTTACGGATCTCTTGCGAGCTTTGATCTGGGAATCGATTTCTTTTCGAAGACCGGACGTGCTGGCGCGTACCGCGCTCCCCAATCAGGATTGAGCGGTTTGACTTTCTGAGTCAAGACATTTCTTGAAGTGACTCGCCGATCGCGTGCGAAGCGATAGGCACGTCCCCATGTGGCGTAAGTACTCGCGCGACGCCTGAAGTCGTGGTAATTTCAATCCGCAACTTACAATCCCAGGACTTTGATATGTTTTGGCGACAGCTCTTACTCATCCTGACATGTTGCTTTCTATCGTATTCTCAGGAGCAACTTGCTGTTCCCGGCGCCCCGACCAACGAAAAAGCTCAAAAGACCTTTCGCGAGGCGCAAGAGCTCGAAGGAAAGAAGCACAACAAAGATTGGGCGCTCGACGCATTCAAAAAAGCGGACAAGCAGGATGGCGGTCACTGCGTTGCCTGCCAGAAGAAGATGATCCGGTACGGAATTGAGCTGGGCGACTGGAAGACGCCTGAAACGGGCGCGGAGGAACTGATCGGGGAAGCGCGGAGTGACCGCAATCTGGCACTCGCCCAAAATCAGCTTGCGCGGGTGCTGATCGACGAGGGTCTCGAAAAAAAGAAGGATGATTGTTTCATGCGCGCGCATGAGGCATTGACGAAGGCGTTAAGCGCATTTCCCGATTATCCCGACGCAATTTACAACGATGGGTTTGCGCTGGCTCACGTAGGGCAGGACGAAGCCGCGAAAGCGCGGTTTGACCAGTTTGCGAAGATGCGGCCGGCCGACGATCCCAATCGCCAGCGTGCTTTGCGATACGCGGCGCGGCCAGAGTTGGCCCGGGCGAGAATGGCACCGGCGTTCGCCACTAATTTGAGCGATGGGAAGCGGATTTCTCTTGACGACCTGCAGGGTAAGGTTGTGCTCATTGATTTCTGGGCGACCTGGTGCCCGGCGTGCCGTGAAGCGCTCCCGCACATGAGGGAACTGGCGAAGAAGTTCCAAGGCCAGCCGCTGGTGTTGTTGAGCGTCAGCCTGGATAGCGACGAGGGAAAGTGGCGGGAATTTACCGAGAAGAATGAAATGACCTGGCCTCAATGCCGCGACGGGGGATTCAACGGGCCGGTATCGAGGATGTTCAATGTGAATGCGATTCCGCACACGTTTACCATCGATGCCGATGGCGTGTTGCAGGATGAGCATATCGGCGACGCGTCAATTGAGGGAAAAATCAAGAAACTGATTGCGCGAGCACACGAGTTGGAGGCCGCGCAAAAGACAGGACAGTAACCGGGAACTTATTTTTTTACCGCCGCCGCTGCCCTCTCAATCTGCTGAATATGGTTGACGTCGTGGCCTGCGATCATGCGGACGACTTGCTCGATGGTCTCCCGGCCGCGCTCGGAGTGCAGGCCGAATTGTTTCCACTGCTTGGGCGTAAGCGTTTTTAGCAGCGCGAGATTCGCTTCGCGCAGGATTTGGTGTTGCACGAGATCCTTGCGGGGATCGCGCTTGTCGTAGTGCAGCGCAGAATTCCAGGCGTTCTGATCGTAGGCCTGCACCTCGGTTCCGGGGGCGCCGAGGATGGAGCGGATGCGCCAGCCGACTACGATCTCCACGTCGGCGAGGTGGGCAAGAATTTCGGCGACCGACCATTTATCAGGAGCGGGCTTTTTGCGGAGCTTGGCCGGGCTGGCGCCATTTGTCAGGCGCGCGAGTTTCTTGGGAGTTGCAGCGAGAATCTTGACCGGATCCTGGTTCCCGGTGTGAGCGATGATGCGCTTCGTGTATTGCTGGGGCGTTTCATTCACGAGGTGAACTCCTCTCCTTGATAGGGACATTCTATTGGACGCTGGCGGGCCAGGAAGGTATGTGGTATTTTTGCGCACATTTTTGACCACTATGGAGTGACAGAGACGCGGCGGCGCAGCGAATGATTTTTTCGCGCCTCGGCGGTTCCCTGGGGTTGCCTGGCATCGCGATGAGCACGGATTAGAGGTCAAAACGGGCCTTTGTTTTCACTTCAGGAAATTGGTAGGAAGCCGTGTCAGAAAAGGCATTGCGCTGCCCTTTCGCGGTGCTATATCTTGCCATTGACCAAAAGTCAGCCGTTAAAACGATTTTCTGGTCAGACCAGATTTGAGGGGGGCCCATTTTGGAGGGAATTGTAAGCAGTTTGGCAAAGCCGGCACAGCTGAGGAGGGATGGAAAACCGCGGCCGAGGTCGGAGGCAAAACGAGCGAGGATCGTGGAAGTAGCGATCACGCACTTCGCGGATCGCGGCTACAACGCCGCCCGCGTGGAGGATATAGCGGCACAACTCGGAATTGCGAAAGGCAGCGTATTTCAACATTTCAAAAGCAAAGATGGCCTGTTTTTTGAGGCCTACAAAAAAGCGGTTCTGTCGTTTCCAAAATATTTGCAGGTTCCCGCGGAGCTGCAGCAGCGGGGTTTTTTTGAAGTGCTGCGGTACTGGCTGGGCCGCACGGAAAACATGCTGCACGACAACCTGGCTTCTTATCGTATTTATCTGGTAGGCAACTACGGCACGGACCTGGCGCTGCGCAAGGAGATCAACCATTTTCTGGTGACGGAGGACCCTTACGGGTGGCAGGAGTTCGTGCGATACGGCGTCGAGCGCGGCGAGTTGCGCTCAGACCTGGACGCCGATTTGATGGGATCGATTCTGGAATGGACGATGGATCGATTTCAGGATGCGCTCTTGACCGAAGAATTGGACCCGGGGCTGTTTCGCAAGGCGGGGACGGTTCCGGAGAAGAAAGAAGCGCGAATTGAGCAATTCGTCGAACTCTTGCGGCGGGCGATTGGCTCGGAGAAGGCGCAGAGTTTGGGGAAGTAGCGTGTCGAATGACGGAGTCTCCACGTCTCGTGCGTGCGCGAGACGTGGGGATCCTTCCAGATGAGAAGATCTGTGAAGATCCCAGAAAAACAAATCAAGAAATCCCCGCAGACGCCGGGTTCGAGTGGGGCGGCTAGCGTGGCTGAGATTGTTGCCGCTTATGACGCGGCGGCTCCGCTGGCGGAGGCGTCGACGATTCCGGCGGCTTGGTACGTGGATGCGCGTATTGCCGAGTTGGAGCGGCAGACGGTGTTTTCGCGGAGTTGGCAGATGGTCGGGCGGGTCGATCAGGTGGCCGGGCCGGGGCAGTTTGTGACGGCGAACGTTGCGGGCGAGCCGATTGTTGTTGTGAGAGACAATGCGGTGCGCGGTGGCGATGGCGCGCTGCGGGCGTTCTTCAATGTTTGCCGGCATCATGCGGCGGCGGTCGTGACCGAGCCGTGCGGGCAGGCTGCGATTTTGCATTGTCCTTACCACGGATGGAACTACGGGCTCGACGGCTCACTCAAAGGCATGCCGGAGTTTGAGGGCGTGCTTAATTTCGATCGCAAAGAGAACGGGCTGGTTCCGGTAAAGGTTGATACCTGGGAGCAATTCGTCTTTGTGAATCTCGATCTTGAGGCAGCGCCGCTTGCGGAATTCGTCGGCTCGCTCGCGGGTCGCGTTGCACCGTTGGCCCTGAGCAAGCTGCATTATTTCGCGACAAAAACCTACGACATTGCCTGCAACTGGAAGGTTTTTGTCGACAACTACCTCGACGGCGGATATCACGTTCCGCATTTGCATAAAGGACTGAGTTCGGTGCTCGATTACAAGCAATACACGATCGAGAACGAGGACCGGTATTGCCTGCAATCGAGCCCGATGGTGAGCTCGGACGAAGACGCCGCGACCGGGGCTACGCGCAAGGGCGATCGCGCGTGGTATTTCTGGCTATATCCGAACTTCATGTTCAATTGCTACGAGGGGTATCTGGATACGAATCTGGTGATTCCGCTCGATGCGGATCATTGCCGGGTGGTGTTTGATTTTTATTTCAGCGACGTGAGCGAGGCGGCGAGGGCTTACAACGAGGAGAGTGTCGCGGTCGGCCATCGCGTGCAGGACGAGGATATCGGGATCTGCGAGGCCGTGCAACGGGGGCTTAAGTCGCGGGCGTATGGGGCTGGCCGGCTATCGGTTCGACGCGAGGCTGGAGAGCATTGGTTTCATCGATTGCTGGCTGCGGATTTGAAGAATGGGTTGTGATCGCGTTAAAGGTATTACGCGAGACGGCGGACAGGCGGTATGCATGGATACATAAGGGTTGAATGAGACTTCGTAGAGCAGGCCCGCCCGGCGATGCTTACGCCAGACGATCAATGACGGCGAAGGCTACGGCCGCCAGGAACGCGGCCGCGGGAATTGTGAAGATCCAGGCCCATACGATGCGGCCGGCAATTCCCCAGCGCACTGCCGACAGCCGATGAGTCGCGCCGACTCCGACGATGGCGCCCGTGATGGTATGTGTAGTGCTGACCGGAATTCCGGCAAGAGCGGTGGCAAAGAGGGTGATCGCGCCCGCGGTCTCGGCGCAAAAGCCGCCAACCGGCTTGAGCTTGGTTATCTTCTGGCCCATGGTTTTCACGATGCGCCAGCCGCCGAGATATGTGCCGGCCGCGATGGCGGCGTGCGCGGCCAGGATGATCGGCCAGCGCAAATGTCCCCAGCTTCCGAGCATGTCGGATTTGGCCATGAAGCCACCGGTATAAAGCGCGCCGGCGATAATGCCCATGGTTTTCTGGGCGTCATTGGCGCCGTGGCCCAGGCTATAGGCGGCGGCAGAGAACAACTGCAAACGGCGAAACAGGCGGTCGACTGGTTGCGGCGCGGAGCGGCGGAAGATCCAGTAGACAGAGAGCATGAAGATGAAGCCGAGGACGAGCCCGATGACGGGCGCAATCACGATGAAGATGAGAGTTTTGTACCAGCCCTCTTTGATGATGACGGAGAAGACCGAAAGGTCGGGATGATGTAGTGCGGCGTTGGCCATGGCCGCGCCCGCAAAACCCCCGATGAGCGCGTGCGAGGAGGATGTTGGCAGGCCCCACCACCAGGTCAGGAGATCCCAGATGATGGCCCCAAAGAGCCCGGCAAGCACGACGTATTGGGTGACGAATTCGAGGTGAATCATGCCGCTGCCGATGGTTTTGGCAACCGCAGTGCCCAGAAAAAATGCGGCCAGAAAATTAAAGGTAGCGGCCCACAGAACCGCAATCCTGGGAGACAGCACCCGCGTTGAAACCACCGTGGCGATGCTGTTGGCCGAATCGTGAAAACCATTCACGAAATCGAAAATTAGCGCAACCAGGATCGTGATCAGGACGAGCAGGACGTCGACGTGCACCGGCGGGTGGGGCCTCCTTGGTGTAGGGTTACGATTCTTGCCGTGGTGGCGGCGACTCTTTGCGACGGCTATGCGCTCTTGAGCAAAATCGCTTCGAGCACGTTGGCGGCGTCTTCGGCTTTGTCGGTGGCCATTTCCAGCACTTCATAAAGCTCTTTCATCTTGATCAACTGGATCGGATCTTTTTCGACCTCGAACAAGCGGGCGATCGCCCTCCGGCTGAGGTGGTCGGCCTCATCTTCCAGGCGATTGACCTCGTCGGTATGCTTCAACACCTCTCCGTTCTTCTCCAGCAAAGAAACGCCTCGGGTCAGTTCTTCGCTCTGGAGTACGATGAGGCCCGCCAGTTCAGCGGCTTCGGGGCCCGGATCGGTAATTTTGTACATTACCAGCCGATTGGCGGCTGCGTTGGTGAAGTCGAGCACGTCGTCGAGCGAGGATGCCAGCCTGTGGATGTCCTCGCGATCAAAGGGCGTAATGAAACTCTGGTTGAGTTTGGTGATGATGGCGTGCGTGGCGTGATCACCCTTGTGCTCCACCGCCTGCACCTGGGCTACGCGCATAGTCAGGTCGTGGGGATCCTCAAGAATGCTGCGTAAGAGCTTGGCGCCCTCCGTTAAATAGCCGGAGAGTTCGGCGAAAAGCTCAAAGAACTTGGCATCGTGTGGTATCAGACGCACGATTTCCTCTCTTTCAAAGGGAGTTCATTCTCGGATGGACGCCTTGGACCTGGGGATATGAGCCGGACTCGGGAGCCGGTTGCATGACCGCCGTCTTGCGCTTCCCACCGTGTTCTTGCAGAAAGCTGCCGGAAGGCACACGAATGCGAGCTAACCGGGGGCTCCTGTCAGGACCACAGAGTATACCGTAAGCGAAGCTGGCCTTCAGTGCGCAGAAAAGGCGAAGCTGGAAGTGACGGGTCGCGGCCGTTCGGAAGGAATCCAGATCTGAAGACTGCGAGGCTGGCCGGGAGCTAACCGTTGGGACCTATCTGAATTGAAGAGAAAGCCCGGTCCGCCGCCAGGTGGCGGCATGTGGGGTCGTGGGGTTGGACCGGGCAATCTATTTACTTCCCTTGGTTCTAGTAATTGATTCGTTTATATCGTCCCCCCTCTCCCGCGGCTGTGATGATCGTCACAAGGGGCTGTGATTTCTTCGTTACACATGCCTGTGATCATGATCACCGCGTGGCTACGGCACAGGCTTTAAGTTGTGGATGAAGCCCGAGGAAAGGAATCAGGAGAATATGGCGTACGTAATCACCGACAACTGCATCAAGGATCATCTTTGCGTAGATGTTTGCCCGACTGACTGCATTCATCCCAAGACCGACGAGCCCAAGGTCGAGGAAGTAACCCAGCTCTACGTGGACCCGGCGGGCTGCATCGATTGCGGTGCCTGCGTGCCAGCCTGCACTTCGGACGCGGTCTTCGCGGCCGAGGACCTTCCCGAGGACAAGAAAGAGTTCGTGGACAAGAACGCAGCGTACTACGCTGGCTAGCTTTTCGAGTTCTAAGCTCGCAGCTCCAAGCAAAGAGCGGTCACCGGTCACCGCTTCCTGCTTGGAGCTATTCCGTTTCTACCAGGGCTAACCTCCTTGACAGCTTCTTCCCGTCTCCCTATCGTTCCCCATCATGAACATCGTGAAGGCCACCCGGAAGTATGAGGATTGGCTGGGACTGCAGCTCCAAATCATCGAGCCCGATCTGAAGCTCAAGCACGAAGAGATGGCCGGTTCCAAGTTTTCGTTCTTTCGCGCCACCTTTTATCGCTGGCTGATGCTTTGGGAAGACTTGTCGCCCGACCTCCGACATGCTCCGCACATCCTCTCGGTGGGCGATCTGCATGTGGAAAATTTCGGTACCTGGCGCGACACGGACGGACGCCTGATTTGGGGCGTCAATGATTTCGACGAGGCCTCGAATTATCCGTACACCATGGATCCGGTGCGACTGGCGACGAGTGCGTTATTGGCCGCCGAAGAAGACAAGCTGGCGATGAAGGCAAAAGAGTCGGCAGAGGCGATCCTTGAAGGCTACGAGCGCGGTCTGGAGCAGGGCGGGCGTCCATTTGTGCTCGAGGAGGAGCATGGCTGGCTGCGCTCCATTGCCGAGAGTAAGCTGCGCGATCCGGTGGCCTTCTGGGGGAAGATGGACAAACTTGCGACGATTCGCGGCGCCGTTCCGGAGAGCGCGCGCGATGCGCTGGAGCATCTGTTGCCGGCGCCCGGGATCTCCTACCGACTGGCCCACCGGATTGCCGGCCTCGGAAGCTTGGGGCGGGTTCGCATCGTGGCCCTGGCGGAATGGAACGGAGGGCGGATTGCGCGCGAGGCCAAGGCTCTGGCTCCATCGGCATTGCACTGGGCGGATCCCTCGACGCCGCGCGAGATCCTCTACGGCGCGATTCTGCGGCGCGCTGTCCGATGTCCCGATCCTTATGTTCAGCTGCGCGGCCACTGGATCGTGCGCAGGCTTTCACCGCATTGCTCGCGCATCGAACTGGAGGCGCTGGGGACGAACCGGGGAGAATGCCGGCTGCTGGCCGCTATGGGCCATGAGACCGCCAACGTTCATGCCGGAACGGAAGAGAAACGGCGGGCCATACTCAAGGACTTGCACAAGCGTAAGCCCGGCTGGCTGCTGAAAACGGCAAAGGCCATGGCGGAGCGAATAAGCCAGGATTGGCAGGTCTGGAAGGAACACCGGCAGCGCACGGCATAGGCATGACTTCCCGCAGGCCTAGCCGGGCGCTGTCTCGCGACCGCCGGCGCTTTAATGAAGCACGAGCCTTCTCAAGGACCATGGTTGCGGGTTGTAGAAACGAGACGCCCTCACCGGCGGCTTTTTTTCCGATCGCGTCACGGTCAGGGCTTCAAGAATGGATTCCAGGGATTCCGCCGACCCCTTCCATGCGCGCGAGAACGGCTCGCGCGAGACTGACAACTCGGCAATGAAGCAGCCCATCGCGTTCCGTCCGAGTTCGGCGTCGCTGCCTTCGGGAATGCCGGCTAGGGGAGTGGGCACGCGGCATGCGGGCGAGGCCAGGCGCAAGCTGGACTCTTCCAGCCAGTAGGCCACTAGCAGCTTCAGGTGCTCACGGCAACAGGCACTGCGCACATTCTCCTGTTTCGCGAGGGTAGCGTGCCAGGTGAGAATCTTCAAACGATCGAGCCAGCGGTTTTCCATCACGAGGAACCACCCCTCGTGGCCGAGCGTGACCAGGCCGCAAACCGAGCAGGGCAAGCGCTTCAAGACAGGCAGATCCATAAACGACCTTTCAGGCACCCTGCGCCATTCTCGCCAACGGCCGCGCTCCGGGCGATCGGAGCGCGGCCCTTTCGCTCAGGGGTACAGTCAGCATTCCCAACTTGGAGTCGAAATATAGGGTGAAATGTATAGAGCATGCGCCGCACAGCCAGAAATGCTCGCGGCGGCGCGTCTTGCGGCGGTTCCCATCGCACTCGTCCAGTTCATCGGCAACGTTCTCCGACACAAACAACTTACCCTCTCGAAGGGATCGAAATGGGACACTGCATCCCGGGTTCGCGCATTTTTGGAGCATGGGCTGGTTCCTATAATCTCCAAGTCGGCCTCGGCCAGAGGAGATGCATTAACCCAGCACACGCATCTCCAAATTCGCGTGCTGCGCAAAGAGACTCTTGGCCGCGTCCTTACAGGTAGTTACCAGACATTCGCGCGCGCTCGTTGAATCGCCCTACGTGCCGCTTGACGACACGTTGCCCAATGTGACGGCGGGTGAATCAATCCCACAATTCGGTTGTGATGAGCATCACCGGTGGCGCGTTTCAGGAAAATTAGAGGGAGATTAGAAAAGCAACCGCCAGTTCAACTTCTTCGCCACGGATCAGCGCGGATCTTATGGATAAATCAAAGTAGAAACGCGTGATTCGTGTCGTCTGTGTCGAATGTCTGGCTCGGTTGGCGCGGAGACAACGGCTATCCCTCTTGCAGTTGCGGCGTTAGCCCACGACCTCCAGCGCTCGCGCCTCGCAGCCGGCGCACAGTGCGGCATCCTTCAGGTCGATCCACTCCACGGCATGCGAGGGCGCCATCACGCAAGAATAGTCGCGGCAATGGGTGAGATCGAAGGTGTGCCCGACCTCATGCACCGACTCCTTGACGAGCCGGTCCACCAGCAAGTTGTAGTCGCGCGGCAAGCCGTAAAACTCCTGCCGCAGGCGATGATAGCTCACGATGGCGCAGGGGCCACCCATCTGCGCCTCGCCAAAGACAAAGGTCAGAATGGGAATGTAGAGATCGACTGCGGTGACGCCGAGCACTCGCCATGCGCCGGAGGAATGGGGCTGCATGGCTTGCAGGATCTCCGACGAGTGATGCTGGCCACGCTCGGGATGAAAAGCGAATTGGGGATCGAGCCTTTCAGACTGACGGATTCGGCAGGGAATGCGGAAGGAATTCGCCAGCGCGGGCGCCAGTTCCTGGAGCAAGCCCGTTTCGATGTCACCAATCGGAAGCAGATCGAGCATTTTCATTCTGGCACTGCCACTTGCCCCAGCCATTCAACCAGCCTTGCGCTTAAACGATTCCGCGTCCCACAAGAGGAATCAGCGCGTTTCGACGGGACGACTCCAGCCGTATTTCTTGAGTTTGTGGTGCAACGTGACGCGGTCGATGTCAAGCATCTCGGCGGCTCGGGTCTGGTTCCAGCTGCACTGTTCGAGTACGCGCAGGATGTGCGCCTTTTCCATTTCTTCGAGCGACTTCGACGAGCCGTTGGACGACGGGGTCGCGCTCTTGAAGACGAAATCCTGCTCGCGGATTTCGGGCTCCTGCGCCACGACCATCGCCCGCTCGATGGCGTTCTCGAGCTCGCGAATGTTTCCCGGCCAGGGTTGTTGCTGCAACAGATCCATGGCGGCAGGATTAACGCGGTTGATTTTCTTGTTCATCTGGAGCGAGAACTTGCGGACAAAGTGATTGACGAGCAGCGGAATGTCGTCACGCCGTTCGCGCAGGGACGGTAGCTCGATGTGGAAGACGTTCAGGCGATAGAAAAGATCGGGCCGGAATTTACCTTCCTCGATGAGCTGCTCGAGGTTTTTGTTGGTTGCGGCTACGCAGCGGAAGTCGACCGTGATGGGTTGCGTGCTGCCAACCCGCACGATCTCGTGCTCCTGCAATACGCGCAGCAAGTCGGTCTGGGTCTTCAGGCTGATGTCGCCGATCTCGTCGAGGAAAACCGTGCCGCCTTCGGCGATCTCGAACTTGCCTTTCTTACGATATTGCGCGCCGGTGAACGCGCCTTTCTCGTGGCCGAAGAGCTCGCTCTCAAGCAGCGTTTCGGTAAGAGCGCCGCAGTGAATAACCACCAGCGGGTGGAAACGCCGCGGGCTGGCGTGGTGAATGGCGCGCGTGACCAGTTCTTTGCCGGTGCCACTTTCGCCGGTGACGAGCACGGTGGCATCGGTGGGCGCGACCGTTTCGATCGCGTGGAATACCTTCTGCATGGCCTCGCTCTCGCCGATGATGTCCTCCGGCCGCGCGACCTCGGCGACCGTTTCCCGCAGACGCACATTCTCTTCCTCGGTGCGTTTATGGGCGAGCGCTTTCTTAACCAGGTGGGCAATTTCATCCGGATCAAGTGGCTTGGTCACGTAGTCATAGGCGCCATTCTTGAGAGCGGTTACAGCCGTTTCAACCGAAGCATAGCCGGTCATCATGATCACGATGAGATTGGGATCGATTTCATGCATGCGTCGCTGCAACTCAATGCCGTCGGTGCCGCGCATCTTGATGTCGCAGAGTACGGCATCCCAGGGCTTTTCGGCCATCTTGGTCAGCGCGCTGTTGGCGTCTTCCGCGGTGCCGACCTCGTATCCTTCTTCGTGGAACCATTTGGCCAGCGAATCGCGCACGCTCAATTCGTCGTCCACGATGAGCAGTTTTGCTTGTGGCGTCAAGGCAATCACCTCGTTTTCGTTTCTGTGCCCACCCCAGCCAGGGAGGGCGCGGTTGCGGGCTCAGCGGGGGTTGAGCGACTGGGCACGGGCAATAGGATGGTTACGGTTGTTCCTTTTCCGACTTCGGAATCGAGCTTGATAGTGCCGCTGTGGCGCTCGATAATGCCGCGGCTCACCGCCAGACCGAGCCCGGTGCCGCGCCCAGTTTCCTTGGTGGTGACAAAGGGGTCGAAGATCTTCGACATGATCTCGGCGGGAATGCCCGAGCCGTCGTCGCGCACGGTGAGGACTACGCGGCCGCCATCCTCGGACAGATGCGAATCGATCCAAAGGTTGCCGCCCTTGGGCATGGCGTCGGCGGCGTTCACAATCACGGCCAGCAGGACTTGTTCGATCTGCGAGGGATCGCAATGCAGCAGCGGCAGCCCCTCGGCGAGCGAAGTGTGCAGCTCGATGGAACCGTGTTTCAAGTTCGGGCGCACCAGCATGGTGCACTGACCCACCAGGCGGTTGACGTCGGTGGGCTGCACGTTCATCGGCGACTGCCGCGAGAAGGTGAGAAGGTTCTTGACGAGTTCGCCGCAGCGTTTGCTTTCGGAAGAGATCAGGTCCAGGCACTGTTTCGCCTCTTCTTTTTTCTCCGCCGAGGCCAAGCCATTGTCCACCCACTTCTTGATCAGCTTCGAATAGGTGAGGATGCCGGAGAGTGGATTATTGATTTCGTGGGCGACGACGGCGGCCATCTTGCCGACGGAGGCCATGGTCTCGACGTGCAGCACCTCGTCATGGGCGCGCTGCAACTCGCCCGTCTTCTCTTTGACCCGATCTTCCAGATGGTGCGCCCAGGCTACGACCTCCTCGTTGGCCGCCTGGAGCTTGAGGCTCATTAGATTGAACGAGTCGGCCAGCATGCCAATCTCGTCGTGGGAGGTGGATTTAATCTGGATTCCGAGCGCCCCGGCAGTCAGCTTTTCGGTGCCTTCGTGCAGCTGCCTCAGAGGCCGCTCGACGACGCGCCGGATGAAGATCCAGCTGAGCAGCGCGGTCGCTGCCATCGCTAGCGCGTCGCAGATCGCGACTCGCCAGGAGAGCTCCGCCAGTTGCTGATCGGTGTGGGCGAGGGACAAGTGAGTATCGAGAACGCCCAGAACCTGCTGGTCTGCGGGATGTGCGTGGCACTCGGCATTCGAGCAGTTGGACTGGTTCTCAATGGGCGTGATAATGGCCAGCACGCGCTCATCCTTGGCGGTGTAAATGCGGAAGCGGTCGGGACGGTTCAGGCGCGCCAGGGGCTGCTGTTGCGCGTGACAGCCATAACAGGCTTCGGCTTCCTTATCGACGGTCTGGTCAATCTCCGGCGCCTCGGAGGAGTAACTGATGCGCCCTTCACGGTCGAACACGCGCAGCCGGACCACACCGGGCTCGTTGGCCATGGCGGAGATGGCACGGTGCAAGCCCTCGCGGTCGTTGCGCAGCATGTATTCGGTGGTATTGCGCTGAATTACGTCACTGATGCGCTCGGCGCTGAGCAGCGTAGCCGCTTCCATGTGCTGGCGCTGCAGGCGGATCGTCAGGTAGCCGAGCAGCGCAAAGATGACCAGCATTCCGCCCAGCAGCATAACGATGAGCTTGGTTCCAAGCCCATAGCGAACCGGTGCTACCGCTGCGGTCCCGTTCGCGTTTTTACTAGTCTCCGGCATGGCTCAAGACCCCGGCACCGATTGGTATTTCCGGTTCTTCGAGCGTGTGTTTCGATTCGCTTTCAAAAATCGGCAAGTACTTTACGGCCAAGCCGAACAGGGCAAACCCCATCGCGATGATCATCAGCGTGATGGAGAACTCCGTCCATTTCGGTTCGTAGTGATGTCCAGCGAACGTCTCAAAGCCGATCAGCGCAATGTTCAGCCGGTTGGTGATAAATCCCAGCACGGTCGAGATCGACGCCAGATAGAGAAGCTGCGGCGACATCCGCACCTTCTTGAAGCTGAGCATGCCGATCGGAATCACGAAGGTCAGCGTCAGTTCCAGCCACAGGAAGTACGCTTCATAGCTCGGTTTGAAGATCTGTCCGAGCATGCCGCGATGGTAAAAGTCCTCAAACCGCAGCAGCAGGTTGACCCACAGCGCAACCAGAAGCGCGCCGCCGAGTGTGACCAGCACCGGCAGTTCGAGCTGCCGCCCAAAGGCCTTCGCGCTTTGCGTCGACTCGAAGATGGTCATCGCCAGGCCAACCGCGACCGCCGATCCAAAGAAGAAGAAGGGCAGGGCGGGCGTGTACCAGAACGGATGCAGCTTGGTCGGCATGATTAGATAAAGCGATCCGAGCGAGCTTTGGTGCAACGTCGAGAGCAGAATTCCGCCGACGATCAGCACGGGATAGATCCGGTTGATCCACTTGGTGGGAGTTTTCCATTTGAGGCGTTCGAAGACATTGGGCAGGAATTCGAAGAAAAGAATGGTGGTGTAAAGCATCACGCACATGCCCACTTCGAACATGACCGAGTGCGGATTTCGATAGATGATCTGGTGCCAGATATACCAGGGCCGTCCCAGGTCGAACATCAGGCCGACAATGAAGAGGAGGTAACCGAGGAAAGCGGTCAGCACGGCGGGACGCACCACCGCGTGCAGCCGCTCCACGTTAAACAGGTAGACCGCGCCCACCATGCAGAAGCCGCCCGCCGCCAGCATGACGCCGCACAGGCAGTCGAAGCCGATCCAGAGTCCCCACGGGAACTGGTCGGTCATGTTGGAAACCGCGCCCAGGCCGCGGAAGTAGCGCACAAACGAGGAGTAGAGGCCTGCGGCCATGATCACAAGGAAGACGACCCGCCAGAGAGTAAGTTTAAATTTCATCGCGCGCTCCCATTTTTCTCTGCCGCCTCCGCCTCCGCTACTTCATCGCGGCGATGCGACACCCAGTAAATACCACCCAATACCAGCGTCCACAGCGGGATAAAGTCCGGAATTCTCTCCATCACGCGACCGGTGTACTCCGGCATTGGCATGTCGCCCAGCTTCGCCGATGCTGGATACCCGAACTCCTCGACATCCACGCCGGCAATCAGCAGCACAGAGGTTCCGCCGACCTCGTCGACGCCGTAAATCCGCTGCTTGTAGTTCGTGGGATTGTCACTCAGCCGCTTCCTGGCCTCGGTGATCAGCGCGTCGCGCTCGCCAAATTTTGTCGCGCCTGTCGGGCAGATCTCGGCGCATGCCGTCTGCTTGCCCTCCGCCACCCGATCCGGGCACATAATGCATTTGCGTACCCGCGGATTCAGCGCCTGCCATTCATACTTGGGCTGACTGAATGGGCAAGCGACCATGCAATAACGGCAGCCGATGCACTTCCAGACGTCATAAATAACTGGCCCCGCCGAAGTCTTATGCAGCGCGCCCACCGGGCAAACCGAGGCGCATGCCGGCTTTTGGCAGTGCATGCACAGGCGCCGCATGAACTTATCTTCCTTGGTGAGAACGACGGTGTACTTATGCGCCGATTGCACCGATTCAGCCGCCACGTTGTCGTCATAGGGCAGCTTGTTCTGCTGCGCGCAGGCGCCTTCGCATTGCTTGCAGCCGATGCACAGGGTGGAGTCGTACAGGATGGCCTTACTCATGAGTTGATCTCCGGGCCACTCCGGAACAGGACGTCCGCACGCCGGGTGCGGAGGTGAGAACTGTGGCGAAGTGGCAAGCAAATGCCAGCTCGACTGCTGGCTCGTCTGGCAGATAAATGCCCGGGTTCCCCAAATGGGTAGAACCCGGGCTGACTGTTCCCATGAATCGGTACGAAGGGGCCTCGGCGCTCAGCCAGATTCGGGGAGCTGCCGTCCAGGGTTGCGATGAGCCCAGATACACCGGTCACTTTCACCGCGCACCTCCGCAGGCTTCCGCCGCCGCTGGGGGACTGGCGGTGCGGAAGCCACAAAGGAAACAGTCGATTTTCTTCCAGTAGTGCCGGACTACTTCAAGCCCTTCAGGTAGGTCGCGATCGCCTTTACGTCGTCGGCGGGGAGACCCTTCACACCAGCCGGGTGCTTCGCTGTTTCAGCGACGCCCTTGGTGATTGTTGCCTCGTCTTTGCCGGCCAGAGCCGGAGCCTTCATCGCGGGTTTGCCAGCCGCATCTGCACCATGGCACGCGGCGCATTTCGCCTTGTAAAGACCAGCGCCGTCATCGGCCCAGGACAGACTCGGAATCAGAATGAACAGTGCGACCGCGATCGTCAGTACAAGCGCCGCGATTTTGGTGGTTTTCATGATTGCTTTCCTCTCAGAATGTAAGTTGGCGCGAGGGGAGCGGTGGCTAGAGTAACGTGTTGCCATTTTCACCACCGCCGCGACATCTTGAACCGCCTTGTGGCGATTCACTGCATTTCCGGCCGCGCTGATGAGAGTTTCAACAATGTGGCGAAATACCGCCGTGACGGCTGTCACCTCTACCAGTGACCGGGGTGTGCAGTCCAGGGGTCGTAGAACACAAGGAGTTAAGTGGGATATGGGGCGGGCCTCCGAGTAACGCTTGTTTTGTTAGGGGAACCCCGAAAGGTGATAAGAAAGGGCAGTCCTGTCGGATCTGCCCTTGTTTTCATCGAATGCTTGCCCGAAGACCTGCTTTACTTTCCCGATCCTGCCAGCTTGACTTCATTTACGCTCTTCTTGCCATCGAGTGCCATGGCGAGTTGCCCGGTAACGTTACCTTGCTGGACGGGCGCGAATGAGACGTTGATCGTGCAACTCGTCCCGGCCCCTAGCGAGCTTCCGCAGTTATTGGTCTGCGTATAGACGCTTGGAGTCGTAGTGATGGCCTGGATCGTGAGCGGCTTATTCGTGGCGTTGGCTAGTACGACCGGCACGGTCGCGGTCTGCCCCACGGGTACGCTGCCGAAGTTGGCCAGGATCGGATAGATAAGAACCGGCGTGACCGATCCCGTGCCCGAGAGCGCCACCGTTTGCGGCGAATTCGATGCATTGTCGTTGATCGATAGCGTCGCCGTCTCGGCCAGCGGCGAACTTGGGTCGAACAGCACGTGCACGACGCAGGTTTTCCCGCTGTTCAGCGTCGCGGGGCATTTGTTCACGACCTGGAAGTCGTTGCTATCAGTGGTAATGCTCGAGAAGGTCACCGGAACGGCGCCGCCATTCGTAATGGTCATCTTCTGCGCCTTGCTCGTGCTGCCAATTTCGTGATACCCGAATGACAGGCTGCCCGTCGAAACCGTGACGGTTGGGCTATTTGGGTACCAAAGCAGCGCGGTGTTGCTCTTGACCGAAGGCTGATCGTAACTGTATTGGGTTCCCAGGGTTGGCGTAACCTGCATGCCAATGCTGGCGGTTGCGCCGTTGTCGTGGCTTGAATATTGGCCACCAAACACTGTGTCGGCGTAGTTGAAGAGCACCTCGCTGCTACCCTCGTAGAACACCACCTCGAATTTCACCGTGCCTTGCGTCTCGCAACAGTAGCCCACATCGCGCCACTCTACAACTAACTGACGATTCGGCTCCGTGCCCGTCACCTCCCAAAACACGTTGTTGTCATTACCCGTTCCAAACGGATACAGCGTGTCCCAGAAAGGCGCCACCAGCGTGATGGCCTCCGAGTCGGGGATCGGGGAATTGTAGTAGGACCAGAAGCCACTGAAGGAGATCATTCCGCCCGCCCCGACGGTGAGAGTGCTGTAACTGCCACCCCCAAACTGGATCGGGAACGGCGAAATGATCTGGCCGTAGCTGTAGTAGTTGAGGCCGAGATTTGTTCCGGTGATGGTGACGTAGTTGTACGACGTCGACTTTGCCGCGTAGTTAATCGGCTGATACACCACGAATGGCAAGGTGTTGGAGACTCCGCCGCCGGGCGCAGGTGTGAAGACGGAAATCTGGTAGGTCCCCGGAGTTATTAAATCTCCGCTGGGAATCGTGAACGAGATCTGGGTGTTGCCATATGAGTATGAGTAACCGAGTTCCACGCCATTCCACAAGACTTGCGAGCCGTAAACGAAGCCTGTCCCCGTGGCCGTAACCTGCGTATCTCCTGAACCCGCCGGAGTGCTGGTCAGCGAGAGAGAAGTGAGTGTCGGTACAGGAGCTTGACCGGTGCCTTGCAGCGCCAGGGATGCACCGCTAGCACTATCCGTCGAAACTTGAACATTGCCGTATTCCGTTCCCGGAGAACTTGGCGTGAAGGTGACCGTGATTGTACAACTCGCTCCCACCGCGAGACTGCTTGGACAATTATTGGTTTCCGGGAAATCTCCGTAAGAATAGATTTGCGTAATCCCGAGGGGCCCGGTGCCGGTGTTGGTGAGCGTCGCAGTTTGCGGTGTGCTGCTCTGTCCAATCAGTATTGTCGGGAAGGTAAGGGAAGTGGGATTCAGGGTCGGCATTCCGGCGCTCACGCTGCTCCCGCTGACGGAGAAGCTCTGTGGACTCTGTGGAGCGTTGTCGGTAAAGGTAACGGTTCCATATTCGCTGCCGACAATGGTTGGCGAGTACGTGACGCTCACGGTGCACGATGCCCCAACCGCCAGGGTATTGGGAGCAATCGGGCAATTATTGGTCTCGGTGAAATCGCTAGGTCCGGAGTAGATGATGCTGGAGATTGTCAGGGGTGCCTGTCCCGTGTTATTCACGCTGCCCGTCTGAGTAGCTTGCGTACCAATCACCTGGTTCCAGAAATAAAAGCAGCAGGGAAGCTGAATCTGCGGAGCCAGACCTGAGCCCACGAGTTCAATGGCCAGGGGATTGGTCGTAGCGCCGGTGAAGATTCCCACTGCGCCATCGATCGTGCCTCCCGAAAGGGGAGAGAAAGTCACGCTGATCTGGCAACTGGCGCCGCCGGCCAGACTGGTTCCGCAATTGTTCGTCGAGGAGTAATTCCCTCCGGTCGCAATCATGTTCAGCGCTATGGCCGATGCTGTTTGATTGGTCAGCGTAACCGACTGTGGAGAGCTGGCTGTTCCAACCTGTTGCGCAGCGAAATGCAGTGCCAAGGGCGACAGAATCAAAGCCGTGGTGGGAGAATACTCGTCGGCCCCAATGTCGATCGTCCCGCCAAGGATGCGGGCATCGCCGTCCATATCTGTGGCGGGCTCGTCGGGGGCGGAGTTACTGCCGGCATTGACCGCCGGCGATGCGGACTGAATGTGAAAGTTCTCGCCCAGTAGATCGACAAAAAGCGGATCGGCCGAGATGTTTCCATCGCTACCGGTTTGATCCTGGCAGGCTCCCCCATAGGCCGCGCTGTTGAAAGCAAAGACGTCATTGCTGGTCAGTTGCGGTGCGCCGTTCGCCGCACCGCAATAAAATGCCGGATAGTCTCCGACTGCGGCAACCAGGTTGTTGTCAAGCACCACAGTGCTGTCGACCGCGTTGCCATTGATTTCGGAGGCCTGGTTCCCGTAACAACAAGTCACCCCGTTGTTTGTGATCGTATTGCTAACCGCGGTGACCGGAGGGGAGTACCAGGAGAGTCCGGTTCCCTGGTTGCTAGCGACCAGATTTTGAACAATCTTGACGGAACCTGCGCCGCTATAGACATAGATTCCGGGGCCTGCGTTGAGAGTTACAACGTTCTGAGAGATGTTTACGGCACTGGTGGACTGATATACAGTGATTCCGCCCCCGCCATTACCTGAAATCACGTTGCCCAGAACTTGGACGGCGGAGTTTTCCAGGGCGTAGATTCCTCCGCTATTGCCGCACTCCGACGAAGTTGTGTTTTCGGTGATCAGGTTGCCCTGAATCAACGGCCCGCCGGATGAGACGATGATTCCCGCGTCGCCGCAGGGATAAGAGTAGTTGTTCAGGGTGACGACGTTGCCCGTAATTGTGGGCGATGCGGAATAGACTTCAATTCCAATCTCCGCACCATTCTGGATGGTGAATCCACTGAGGATCGAAGTCGATTTTTCGCTGCTGGAAAATGTAACCGTAACTCCCGTGCTGCCCTTCGACCCATCAATCACCGTCGCCGCGGGACCGCTCACGCTGGTGACCGTGATTGCCTTGCCGTTGAAATTAATGTTCTCGTAATATGTGCCGGCGGAGACCAGTACTGTATCGCCGTTCGCTGCGGCATTGATACCCGCCTGAATCGTCGGCTGGTCCGCAGGCACGTGAATGACCTTGCCCATAGCGGGCGATAAGAGCAATAGAATGATGGATAAGAATGCGACGAAGAGGGAGCGGATCGACATACGAACTCCTTGGAATGGCGAGATGTTAGTAGACTTGAACGCTTGTGGTGGAGCGCGTGCAATGGAGCAGGCTACGGCTCCGGGCGGCCAGCGCCCGGTTCCGGCCTTCTAACTCGAAGCAGAACAACGAAACTTTCTATGCCAGAAGGGTAAGAGTGTCAAGTTATTTGTGGGTGAATGGAGCAGGCGGGGCGGCGCGGAAGCCGCAATCAACTCGCAGCCGCAAAAAAAGTAACTTCCTTATATCTCGATTTCACATCCCCGGCATAACGGCCCGATGTGGCCTGCGAGTCAAGCCAACCTACTTCAGCATCCACACGGAACCGGCGATTGCGCACCCCATGACGGCAATGATCAATCCCAAATGCCAGAAGATTTTTCGCTGCGAGAGCAGGGTGATCGAGGTGATGACGAGCGCGACTTCCAGGAACACTTCGCCGAGATCGAAGCGGTCCGCCTTGCGGTTGGTGAGCCCGAATTCGTCTTCGAGTTCGTGGCCTTTTTTCTCCAACTCTTTCTGATCTTCTTTATAGCGGTCGGCTTCGGTGCGCGCTTTCTCTTGCAGCTTGGCCGTCGCCTCTCCGTCCTTGCTGGTAACCACGCCGGCCAGGTCGGCGAACAGTTCATCCATGTGCTGTCGGCCCTTTTTGGCCTGGTAGTAGCTCCACTGGTCGGTGACCTTGTTTTGCAGGATGACCTCTTCGGTATGCGCGCGATGGCCCAGCAGCGAAACCGTCGCTACCAGTACGGCCAGAATAGCCATCGTGATCGTGACGGGCGCCAGGTCGGGATGCTCCCGGGCATGTTCGGCGTGTTCGTGCAATTCCTGCAGTTCTTCAGTCATATCGTCGGAGTCCTGGTTGAGCCTCATGTCAGAATCGGATTTCACGCGACGCGATCGGTCGTTGCCCCGTGCGCGAGCTATGAGGATAAATCAAGCCGGCCGAAATCGGCGCAACTATTCTTCGCAACTATTCCCCCATCACTTTAATCAGGATTCTCTTGTCGCGCTGGCCATCGAACTCGGCATAAAAAATCTGCTGCCACCGTCCAAAATCCAGCCGCCCCTTGGTGACCGGCACAATCACCTCGTGATGTATCAGCAGTGCCTTCAAATGCGCGTCGCCATTGTCCTCGCCCGTCTGGTGATGCTGGTAGTCGCGGTTGAATGGAGCCAGCTTTTCGAGCCATGTGTCAATGTCTTCGATCAGTCCGCTCTCGTCATCATTCACATAAACACCGGCGGTGATGTGCATGGCGGAGACCAGGATCATGCCATCCTTTATTCCAGACTTCTCGAGCGCGGCTTCTACCTGTGGCGTGATGCGCACGTAGGCGCGCTTGGTCTTGGTGTGGACGGTGATGTATTCGGTATGAAATTTCATGGCCTTATTTTCGCAGGAATTTTTTCGAGGTGTGGGTCTGCGTGAAAGGTCTGCCGAGAAAGAACTCTACCGCATCGACTCTTCGACTTCCGACAACCAGTCCGGCCGCTTCAGCACCTCGCGCGGCTTTGGCCCATCCGCCGCGCCCACGATCCCGTCGCGCTCCATCAGGTCGATCAGGTGCGCTGCCCGCCCGTAGCCGATGCGCAGCCGCCGCTGGAGTAGGGAAGTGGAGGCCTTCCCGAACTCAATCACCAGCCGCACCGCATCATTAAATAGCGGATCGTTCTCGTCCTCCGGAATCTCTTCCCCGGTTGCCGCATCGATCTTAGTCTCGCGCTCTTCTTGCGGAGTCTCCAGGAAATGCTGCTGGTACTGCGCCAGTCCCTGCGTCTTCCAGAACTCGACCACCGCCGCAATTTCCTTTTCGGTCACATACGGAGCGTGCAGCCGGTGCACGCGCGCCGATCCCGAAGGCAGATACAACATGTCGCCGCGCCCCAGCAGCGACTCGGCGCCGTTGGCGTCCAGAATCGTGCGTGAGTCAACCTTGGTCGCGACGCGGAAAGAGACGCGCGCCGGGAAGTTCGCCTTGATCAGACCGGTAATCACGTCAACCGAGGGCCGCTGCGTCGCCAGCACCAGATGAATGCCAACCGCGCGTGCCATCTGTGCGAGACGCGTAATTGATTCTTCCACGTTGTGGCCATCGAGCATCATCAGGTCAGCAAGTTCGTCGATGATGATCACGATGTAAGGGATCGGCCCGTCTTCACCCTGCTCATTTGCGAACAGGCTCGGCGTGTCGTCGAAGAGCGCGTTGTAGCTGGCGATATTGCGCACGCCCTTGGCGGCCAGCAGCTTCAGACGCCGCTCCATTTCGCGGACAGCGTTGCGCAGGGCATTTGCCGCCAGCTTGGGCTCAGTGATGATGGGGGTATAAAGATGCGGCACGCCTTCGTAGTTGCCGAGCTCCAGCCGCTTGGGATCGACCAACACAAGCCGTACCTGATCGGGTGTCGACTTATAGAGGATCGACATGATCATGGCATTGATGGCCACGCTCTTGCCTGTTCCGGTCGAACCGGCAATCAGCAAGTGCGGCATGCCGGCGAGGTCGGCGACCGCGAGGCGGCCGTTAATGTCCTTGCCCATGGCCAGCGTCAGCTTCGACTTCGAGCCGAGGAACTCCTGCGACTCGATGTTCTCGCGCAGCCAGATGATCTCGCGCTCGCGATTCGGCACCTGAATTCCGACCGTGCTCTTGCCGGGCATGCGCTCCACCAGAATGCTCTCCGCGCGCAGCGCAAGACACAGGTCGTCGGTGAGCCCGGTGATGCGGCTGTACTTGATGCCCGCCTCCGGCTTGTACTCGAAGGTCGTGACCACGGGACCAGGATTGATCTGCGTGACCTGCCCGTGGACGTCGAACTCGGCATACCGGTCGGTCAAGACCTGGGCCAGCAGCTTGAGCTCGTCTTCATGAACTGCCTGCTGCTCGTCGGCGCGATGGAGCAGGCTGGAAGGCGGGAGCTTGTAGCTGCCGGCGATCTTCGGCATGGTCGTCTTCGGCTTGCGCTCGCTGTCGGCGCGGCCGGTGACTTCGATGTCAGCGGCTTCCTCGGTGTCGATGCCGGAATCTTCCACGCCCGGTATCGAAGCCGGCCGTGACAGCGTTTGCGCGGAGCGTGATGCCTCTCCGGGACCAAATGCCGCCTCGTCCTCCTCCGCCATACGCTCTATGCCGGTGCGCGGCGCAGACTTCGATCCCTGCGTTGGCACGAGGGCAATCTCGTCATTGCGCATTTCGGAGTGCGAATCTGTCCGCGCCGCTTCGTTCCGTGACGCTTCATTTCGCACCTGCGCGCGCGCTGGAACGAGTTGCGCGGTGACTACCGGCTTCTCAGCGCGGCGCTTCTCCAGTTCCTTCTGCTGACGAGCCCGCTCCCGCTCCTCTTGCCAGTCTCTCCAGCGCTCGCGCAGCGCGATGAAGAAGGCAAAGCGCGTTGGAGCCCAAACCTGAATCGCGGAGAACGAAAACGCGGTTGTCAGATAAAGCGCAACCGCCAGAACCGTAGTGCAAACAATGTAAGCGCCGGCGACGTTCAAGTAGTGGATCAGGACATCGCCGAGGATCCGCCCGGCGAGCCCCTCGATCGGAATCGCGCCCATCCAGCGGAGATGCCCCGGCAAAATGGCCAGCAACGCTGGAACGAACATCAGCAGCCAGATCGCTCCCAAAGTTTTGGCGACGGGAGCCTGCACTGCCCGCGAGCGGAACCAGCGCACGCCCATCATGAAGAGAAAAACCGGCAGCAGAAACGAACCGATGCCAAGAAACTGCAGCACAACATCGGAAAGATAAGCGCCCAGAATGCCGACCCAGTTGCGCGCGGCATGCGATCCGGTAAGGATCGAGGCGCTGTTCAGTGAGGGATCGAGCGGCGAATACGAGGCCAACGCGAGGAAAAGGAGAAGCGCGGAGACGCACAGCAGAAATCCGATCAGCTCATTGAGCCGACGGTTTTTGCCGGGCGCAAAAATTTTCGAGAAAAATGTCATGTGGCAGCGCCAGCCCCGCACGAAAAGCGCGAGACCGAGACGTCGGCCAGAGCCTGATAATTATGACAAGAATTCGGAGGCCGAAACAACCGGCGAAAAGGTCGGGGTTGGCGAGTTGGGTACGGCGTCCCGCAGGTCGAAGAATCAAAAGCAGGTTCCTACGACGCTGCCTTGCGCAGCCAGCGTTCGACCGTGCCGGCATCCGCCTCGGACAGCGTGGGCGCGGCCTTCCGGATCATCACCATGAACCAGTCGATCTCCTCGGGCGCCGAGGGATACCCGATGTTTTCGCCCGCCGCCTTCTTCTTGCTGGGACGGTTGGAAGTGACGATCGTCTGGCCTTTGGGGTTGAGGAAGACGATGAAAGGGAGACCGCCGACGTCCGCGTCGCCGAACTCCCGCACCAGTTTGTCGCTCCTCGGATTATTCAGATCCGGATGCTTGCCCAGTTCCTCATAGACGCCGAGATGGGTGACGATAAAATGCTTCTCAATGATCGGCTGGATCTCAGGAGACGAGAGAAACTTCTCGAACAGATGGCAGTACTTGCACCAGGAAGCGCCGAAGACGACCAGGACACTCTTCTGCTGTTCGCCGGCTTGCGCCTCAGCCTGAGCCAGAACCCGATTCGCGTCCGGCAGGCTCTGAGCCAGAACGCCGGAAGATGAGACGACTAACAGAAACGCCGCGCAGATCCTAAGGGTTCGCATGGTGCAATCGTATAACGTCACTTTAACGCGTGCGAAGCTTTGTCCGAGAGGCGCGATTCCCGAAGTACCCGGAATCAACCCAAGCTCGACAAACCGAGCGCGACAACAGAGATCCTAATGTCCGATCATCCCCGCCGCATAGGCCAGCACGATCGCGCCGAGAATGATGCGGTAGACCGCGAAGGGCGCGAAGCCGCGTTTCCGCACCCACGCCATGAACCACGCCACCGCGCCATAGGCGACGATGAAGCTGACCACGAATCCGATGGCGAGGACTACCCACTGATGACTGGTGATCTCGGCGACGCCGATGGGATTTGCCTCGTCTTTCCCGCGCAGCGATTTGTACAGCGTATAAAGCGTAGCCATTGCCATCGTGGGCATCGAGAGGAAGAACGAAAACTCCAGCGCCGCCGCCCGCGACATCCCCGCGACCTGTCCTGCGGCAATCGTGCACATTGAGCGCGAGGATCCTGGGAACACTGCCGAGAGAATCTGGCAGGCTCCAATCCAGATCGCCTGTCCGCCATGAATATCGTCCATCTTCCAGGTATGGATGGGCGATCCGGGTGTGTCCGGCCCAGCCTTTTCCCACGGAGCTTTCATGGCGTCGATCACCCACATGACGATGCCACCGATCAGGAGCGCCGCGCCCATCACGTAGAGACTTTCGAGGTTCTTGCCGATCACCTTGGTCAGCAGATACGACGGACCGGCGGTGATGACGAACGCGATCATTACCAGGCTGAGAGGATGCGTGAGGTAATCGCAATCGCGCTTCTCGCCCTGCGGCCAGGTTGAAATCAACTTGGCGATGTGCGAACGAAAATAAATGGGCAGCACAAGAATCGCGCCCAACTGGATGACGATGGAATACATCTTCCAGTAGCCGCTGGAGAGCGGCACATGCATCAGCACCTCAGAGATACGCAGATGGGCGGTGGAACTTACGGGCAGAAACTCAGTGAGCCCTTCTACAATTCCGAGCAAAACAGAGACAAGATAATCGCTCAAGTTCCCTCAATCGCCGTGCAGGATTAGTGAAAGCTCAGTATCGCAGAATTCTGTTACGGGGAAGTTAGGAAGGTAGATACGCGAGTGAACGATGCCCAAAGTGATGTGCGCCAAAAATGAGCCGATCCGCATGGGACCGTCCACAACAAGCTTGCCCAGGATCCAACTTACCTTAGGATCCAGCTTGCTTGGGATGCAACTTATCTGGGATCGAATCCGCCTGGAATCGAATCCGCCTGGAATTCAGAGCAAGCGGTGGCGGATTTTGGCGGGATGTTTACTCAGCAGTAATTACCCCCCCTTTAATCCGATCTTTTCGAATCAACAACTTAGCGACCGAATCCCGCCAGATCTTTGACGAATAAGGACTTAACCGTAAGATATATTAGAATCAGTCACTTAGAGTAGATTCTGCGGTGGTTTCAGGGTGATTTTGCTTGTATCTTATTGATAAATAAATATCTTACGTCCAGATTTGCTGCGAAGTGAGCCGTTTTGCCTTCGAGCGGCACGATCTTTCCAGCGCACTATGTGCGTTCGTCGCCGCGGAGGCAGGGAGCCGCCGGAGAACACAAACGACTGGCCAAGAACCGACTATGGAACGTTTCTGCGAGTCTTCCGCGCCGGCGTCCCGTTAGGGTATTCGCTAATTTCCTTCCGCGAAGCGGCGGAAGAAGGTGTCTGACTTCCAGTGCGGGCGCTGGGAGTCGTTGGCGACTTTGATCAGCAGAGCGCGCACGATCTCTTCATACCTGGCCGCGGTCGCAAGGTCCACCGGCTGATTCACGTCGTCAGAGGGCGCGTGATAGCGCATGGTCAGCCAGTCTTTGAATATCTTTGTTTCGGGCGAGCCAGGCTCGGCGCCGACATCCATCATGATGGACGGCACGCCGTGGCGAATGAAGTTGTATTGATCGCTGCGGATAAAGACGTTGCGCAGCGGCTCGGGATCGGGCTGCACCTTCACGCCCAGCGACTGCGCCACCTCGCGGGCCTCGTCGCCGAGGTCGGACTCCGCGAGGCCCTCGACGGTGAGCACCTTGAGCGGGACGATAGGGAGGAACATGTCGACATTTATGTCGGCCACCATCGACTTGGGCGGCACGGTGGGATGGGCCGCGAAGTATTTCGAGCCGAGCAGGCCTTTTTCTTCTCCTGTAACGAGGACCAGAAGGATCGAGCGCCGCAGCTTTTCGGGATGCTCTTTGAAACTCTCCGCCATATCGAGCACGAGCGCGCTGCCCGAGCCGTTATCCATGGCCCCGTTGTAGATGCGGTCGCCGTTGATGGGCTCGCCGATGCCGATGTGATCGATGTGCGCCGAGAGAACGACGTATTCGTCTTTCAGCGCCGGATCGCTGCCGGGCAGTTTGGCAACAATATTCGCGGACTCGACCCTGGTTACCTCGACCTTTGTTTTTGCTTCGAGCAACGTGGCGAGCGCGAAGTGCGGCATGGGCAGGCGATCTTTGCCGAGCGCGGCGATTTCCGCAAAGGTGTGGCCGGATCCGGCGAAGAGTTTTTCCGCGCTGGCGGGATTCACCAGGACGGCTAATTGGTCGCCTTTGGTTTCGTTGAACTCGGGATAGTCAAGGGCCATTGAAGGATGATTGCGGTTGAGCGCGATGCGCGACCATGGGATGTCCATCGAGGCCGGATTGATCAACGAAACCACGCCGATAGCGCCCGCGGCGCGCAGCGACTTCCAGCGCTCGGCCATGGTCTGATAATGCGAGGCGAGCGCGCCCGGAATTTGCGATGGCGAGCCGCTGAGGATGACGGCGATTTTGCCGTGCAGGTCGATTCCGGCGAAGTCGTCATAACTGGTTTCGGGAACCTTGAGTCCATAGCCGGCAAAAACGAGTTGCGCTTTGACCTTAGGGGCGGGCATGACGCGCGAGCTGATGTTGGCGTCCTCGCCCAGCACGAGCGGCTCGCGTTTGCCGTCACGGATGAGGGTGAGGCTCGAATCCTTTTCGACGATGCGCCGCGAAACAAATTTGACCGGCTGATAGAAACCATCGACGCCCGCCGGCTCCGCGCCCGCTTTCTTCAATTGCTCGACAGCGTACTTCTCGGCCTCGCGCTCGCCGCGGCTGCCGGTGTCGCGGCCTTCGAGCTTGTCGTCGGCTAGAAATTTGATGTGCTCCCACCAGGAGTGGCCGTCGAAATCCTGGCTGGCTGGAGTTGTGCAGTCTGGTGTCGCGCATTGGACCGCGATGGGCCCGCTGTTCGGGGCAAAACTCAGCTTCACTCCAACCATCTGGCTGGCGCCCGCTTGCACCTCCACCCGTCGCGTCCAGCGCCGGAATCCGGCCGCGGTGACGAACACCTCGTAGGTACCGGGCGTCAGATGAATAGTGAACTTTCCATCCGGACCGGTGTACATTTCCTTCGCGTTGGCGGGGGCGGGTGAGACCTCAATGAGCGCGTGCGGAACCATCGCTCCGGTTGGATCGGTGACCGCGATCATGAGCGGCTCTGACGGCGCGTCGTTTTGAGCGGCCGCCGGGAGCGACGCGAATAAGCCAACGAATAAAACCACGAAAACCAGACGCTGGAAGAATTCTGTTTTCATAAGAACCAATTTTAGGCCCGGTTTGGCGAACACGTTGTTCATCGCCTGGGTCCAGTGCCTGGAGTTTTTCCGCTGCAAACACGCGGACAGGAGTGTCCGCGCCACACGACCTCACTCTATTGCATTGCCGTAGGTCGGCACGCCTTGCTGGATCAGGTAGAGCAGCATTTGCCCGCGCGACGACCATTCGCTTTGCGGGTACTGCGCGATGAGCTGTTGCGCGAGCGCGATCGCCTCATCTTTACTTTTGTCGGATTTTTTCGGCTGGTCTTCCGTCTTGTAAATTTCGATCAGCGCGGCGCGGCGCGAGACCGCGTTGTATAAAGCCTCGGGCGCCGAGGGCGATTGCGGATGCTCTTTGACGTACTTCTCGTAAATGTCCGCTTCTTTGTCCGGACACTTCGAGGAGCCTTGCCAGTCTCCGCAGAGCTTGTTGTCGATCAGATGGAAGCTGGCGAGTTCCGCCCACTTGGTGCCGGGAAATTTTTTCATCACGAGATGCATCTGATCTTCGTTGATGCCCTGGCGGTAGTAGGACTCTTTTTCGTGCGCGGAGGGGCGCGACATCAGGTCGGATTTGTCGATCTGCCATTTGATGTCGGCGGCGCGATAGAGAGCTTCACCGGCGAGCGGTGAGGTGGGAAAAATGTCGTAGACGCGACGGTAGAGGCGGAGAGCGTCCTGGGCCGCGCCGCGCCGTCCGTGACGCTGGCTGGCGACATCTTCGGCATCGACGGCCGCGCCAAAAATTATGCGGTCGCCATTTGGAGTCGACGCCCACACCGTGCCCGCGTCCATAACCCAGCCGGTAACGGTCTTGCGATTCTGCTCCTCGTCGTCGTCGATGAAGGCGGGATCGGGATTGTTGGCGTAACCGAGGAGGGCTTCAACCTGAATCCAGTTGCGGCTTCTGTCGAGAAGGATAATTTCGCGTCCGCGTTCGGCCTGGGCGAGCTTGTGAGAAGAAGAGTCGGGCGAAATATAAATGATGGCCTCGCGCACGATGGTGCCGCGATCGGCGGCCGCGGCGGGCGCGGCGAAGGCGAGCGCGATGCATAAAGCAAGGAACGGCGGAACCAGGGCGCGGGCTGGCGCGAATGTGCGGCAGAAAGACGAGGGATTCTGAGCGGTGGCAGTCACCTTAGTCAACGAGAGTAGCATGCAAATTTAGATGCAGGGAACGGGGCGGGACGGAGTGCCCCCACTGTTGGCTGCCCACGAAACTGGCGGGAAAAGGGGGCGGCCGCAGAAGGCTCTTGCAGCACGGCTCGGGCTAACGACCACGGAGCGGCCGCTTTGAGCCAGCTTTCTTCTTCGCCCCCGCGTTGTTGCGGAGCGCCTTGCTCCCGCGCGTCGTCTCATTTTTGTCTACGCGCAACTTCCAGGCGGCGTGCAGGGCGCCGGTCAGGACGTCCTCGCTAGCCTTGCCGAGGCGAATGTGAGTCATGCCCATACGTCCCCATCCGCCATGGATGGGAAGAAAAACCTCGGGCAACTCCTCGACGAAGGCAGCCTGCTGCTCGGGCGTGAGCTTCAGGTTGCCATAACCCTGTTTGGCCGATGCGAGCGTGGCGAAGATGTGTCCGCCGACCCGGAAGTCGGGATTGCCCATGTGTGAGCCCTCTTCCGCGCCTGCGAAGCTGAGCGCGATGCGGCGAAAATCGTTAACGGTCATAGGCGCAATCGGGAACACACAACTCAATCAGCCTATTGTAAGGGTCCAAGCTGTAAGAGCCCAAGCCCACTCGTGAAGTCTAATGGAAGCCGTTCGAGCGTTCGCTGATACCATGACCGGCGAACTCGCACCACTCTGCGCCAGGAAAAGCCAATGCCTCCGAGTCCCGTGACCGATCTCAAGACTTTCGTGCCCGCTAAAGACGCTGAACTCTCCAAGAGGTTTTATACCGATCTCGGATTCACCATTAACTGGAGCAATGACCAGATTGCCGAGCTTCAGATCGGGTCCTTCCGGTTCCTGTTGCAGACCTTCTACGTTGCCGAGCATGCGGGCAACTTCATGATGAGCCTGACGGTGGAGGATGCGGATGCGTGGTGGGAGCACATCCAGCGCATGGAGTTCACCAAGAAGTATCCCGGCATCATGTGCAAGCCCCCGGAGATGCAGCCGTGGGGAATTCGGGTGCTCTACCTGAGCGATCCGAGTGGGGTCCTGTGGCATATCACGGATATGCGTAAGGCATAGACTGATTTCGTCGACTTTGGATTATGGACGGGACAATCAGTCCTACTTGCCTTTAGCCACCAGACCCTGAAGTGTGGTGACCAGAGCGTTGAGCGCTTTGTCAAAATTCTTGCGAGCTGTTGCATCCCGACTTGCGACACTTGGGATCTGATTCAGTGTCCAGAGGGTAATGTGGCTCTTCGGATCAAGAATCAGGAGCCGCAGTTGCGGGGAACGATCGAGAAGCAACAGGTGAATTTCAAATACAACGTCTGCATCCGCGGGGCTCGAGACTAATTCATACTTTCCCCAACTTTTCATATCGAGCCAAAACTCGTTGTAGGTCAGGTTCGGGTCGTGTTTCGGATCATAGTCCAACCAACCATCTTCGCCTCCATTTGAAATGAAGACCTTTTGGGCCCCGAGGATTTGATTGGGAACCGGAGCCGGAGGCGGTGCAGGAGGCTCCGCGGCGAGGAGCATGGGAACACTCGCGGTTGTCGCACAGATGATCAGACACAAAATTGCTCGTTGCACAGCGGTGGACATTTTCTCTCCTCCAAGGTCATGGATCTCTTTCCGACCAACGGCTTTTTAATCGGACTCCGAAGTTGATCGATGTCGCAGAGATAAGTGTATGCTTCCGCCCATTGGCGAAAGATTCGGCTTATGAACACAGGGAACTCGCGGCCGATCCGCTCTTGCTCGATCCAATCGCTGTCCCTCGACCGCGGCCAACCAAAAAAACTAAGTTGTCGCCGGGCAATAGTACTTGTGTCTGATATCGTCGAAAAGGACTCGGTCAAAAGCGAAAAGGTTCAGTCAACAGATGCTCAGCCATCGATCATCTACATGCTTCATTATTATTCTCTGGTGCGCGCTTCTGGGCGCGCCAACGCTCTCTGCTGTGACCGTGGAGGGCGTGGTTCATGACGCGACCGGCGCGGTGGTTCGCGGCGCTGCTATTCGCCTTCGGGCTGGCGCATTTCAGGCATCGGCTGCAACTGACGACCGGGGCCGCTTTGCGTTCAGCAATGTTCTGCAACCGTCGGGAACCGTCGAAGTCTCGGCGCAGGGTTTCATCGACGCGCGCAAATCCTGGAACGTGGCCCACGGTGATTCCATCCATCTCGACATCGCGCTTGAACCTGCCTCGACAAGGGAAGAGGTGGTCGTATCGGCCGCGCGGGCTCAGTTGCGGCTCTCTGAAACGCCGGTTAGCACTGTTCTGCTTTCGAGCGAAGACCTGGACGCGGCTCCGAGCAGCCGCACCGACGATGTGCTGCGCGAGGTGCCCGGGTTCTCGCTGTATCGACGGTCGAGCAGCCGCACGGCGAACGCTTCGACGCAGGGCGTCTCTCTGCGCGGCCTGGGCGGCAGCGCTACCAGCCGCGCGCTGGTTCTGGCTGACGGAATTTCTCTGATCGATCCTTTTGGCGGATGGGTCTATTGGGATCGCGTTCCACGCACTGCCATTTCTACCGTCGAAGTCGTGCGCGGAGGGGCTTCGAATCTTTATGGGAGCGATGCCATGGCGGGAGTGATTCAGCTGTTGATGCGCCAGCCGGAGGCGCCCGCCTTCACGCTCGAAACGGCTTACGGCAACGAGCAGTCGCCCGAGCTTTCTATGTGGACGGGCAGCCGAATGGGCAAGTGGGATTATTCGGCGTCAACGGAGATGTTTCGCACCGATGGTTTTTTGATCGTGCCGGTGCCGTATCGAGGGGCCATCGATACGAAGGCGAACGTGGAGGATGCGACCGTCTACGCCCGCGTTGGGCGCGAGCTTCCACATAATGGGCGATTCTTCGTGCGCGGAAATTACTTTACCGAGTTTCGCCACAACGGCACCACCATTCAGACGAACGACACTACGCTGGGCGAAGGCGCGGGCGGCCTCGATCAGTCGATCGGCAAGAATGACTCGCTCTCACTGCGCTTTTATGGCGACGCGGAGACCTATCACCAAACCTACTCGTCGATCGCCAGCGGACGCGTGAGCGAGAAGTTGACCGATGCGCAGCACGTGCCCGAGCAGATCGCCGGCGGTGGCGCGCAGTGGACGCACAATCTCGGTCACAGCCAGACGCTCATTGCCGGCATGGATATGAACGAAGTGATTGGAGCGAGCGACGACCTTTTCTTTGTGGGCAGCAACCATGCGCAAATCGGCTCGGGACGCCAGCGGGCGCTGGGCTGGTTCGGGGAGGATATTTTTCAGCGGCCGAAGTGGACGGTGATTGCGGCGGCGCGCGTGGATGACTGGAGCAATTTTGAGGGGCAGACATTTGTCGTGCCGGTGTCGGGGCCGCCTACGGTTACACAATATGATGACCGCAGCAAACTGGCGCTTAATCCGCGGCTGTCAGTGTTGCGCGCGCTGAATCCGCACGTATCGGTGACGGGCTCGATCTATCGCGCGTTTCGCGCGCCCACGCTGAATGAGCTGTATCGTCCGTTTCGCGTGGGCGCGATTGAGACGCTTAACAATCCCCTGCTGACGGCCGAGCGGCTGACGGGCGCGGAGGCGGGAGTGAACGTGGCGGGTTGGAATCGGCGGCTCAATTTTCGCGGAACATTTTTCTGGAGCGATATCGTCGACCCGATCGAGAACGTGACCATCGCAACCAATCTTGAGCAAAAAGAAAACCTGGGCCGCACGCGCTCGCGAGGCACGGAACTTGAAGGAGTGTTGCGCGTGACCGGCAATTTTCAGATCACTGCTGGCTACGTTTATACGCAGGCTACGGTGCTGAGTTATCCGGGAAGTCCGGGAGGCGAAGATCTGGTCGGCCTTGATGTGCCGCAGGTGCCGCGCCATGGGTTTACGTGGGAGGCGCGCTACTGGAATCCTTCGCGGGTGTTTGCGAGCGTGCAGGGACGTTTTGTCGGACGCCAGTTCGATGACGACCTGAACACGCTGCCGCTCGACCGGTTTTACACCATGAATTTTGAAGTAGGGCGTGCGGTGAATCGGAACGCGGAAATTTTCGTGGCGGCCGAAAATTTCACCAACCAGCGCTATCCGGTGGCGCGGACGCCTGTGCTGAATGTCGGGCCGCCAATTTTGGCGCGCATCGGGTTGCGCCTGAATTTTCCGGCGGAGAAAAAGTAGAAACGAAAGTAGGGAAGAGAGGTTTGCGATCTCGACCGCCGTCACGCCTGGGTTGACAAGAGCGCAACCGGTACTGTAAACAAGGCCGCAATGGGCCCGTCCACGCCACAGATCACTATCCGCGATCTCCGCACTATTGACGAACTCCATCAGCTGCGCGCCGTCGAGAAAGAGGTCTGGGGCATGAGCGAAGAAGACGCCATGCCGTTGACCATCGCAGTCGCGCTGAAAGCTGCGGGCAACATCTTCGTGGGCGCCTTCGAGCCGCTCGACGGCAGCAGGCCACGGAGGCCCGAAAAACTCGAGAGAGAGAAATCCGAGAAGGAAAAATCTACGAAAGAAAAGATGGTTGGCTTTGCCTTCGGCTTTCTTGGACGCGAGCATGGGCTGACGACCATCCATTCGCACATGTTGGCGGTCCTCGACGGCTACCGGCATCTCGACCTGGGGGCTAAGCTGAAGCACGCGCAGCGCGAACGCGCGCTGGCCATGGGCGTGCACGAGATGACGTGGACGTTCGATCCGCTGCAGAGCCGCAACGCCCATTTCAATTTCGCGAAACTCGGAGTGGTATCAGACACTTACAAGGTGGATTTCTATGGGCCGGAGACTTCGAGCGTGCTGCACCGGAACGGGACGGACCGGCTGTGGGTGAGGTGGCTGCTCGGTTCGAGGCGGGTGCGCGACCGGATGGCGGGAAAAAATACCAGGACCGAGACGCTGGACGCGCTGCGGCTGCTGGCGCCGCTGGTCCGCTTCGACGGCAAGGGCACGCCGGCGCGGGCGGAGTTGGGCGAAGCGCTTGCGCGAGAGCGGGTTAGCATCGAGATTCCGGGGGAGATCCTCTCCGTGGAGGCGGCGGACATGGGGCTGGCGCGGGAGTGGCGGGAGGCTACGCGGTGGGCCTTCCGGGAGAGCCTGAAGGCGGGCTTCCATGTTTCGGAGTTTTGCCGGTCGGTGCGGGGGCAGCAGGGGCCGGGGGCGTATCTGCTGCAACGGGGGAAGTTAGAGGAGATGGTGGAGGCGTGAGGGGCTTCCGGGAGCATTCTGTTCATCTTGCTCCACGTGGAGCAATGGTTGACAATATTGTACGTACAATATGCGGGACTCTATGGAAATACGGGAGTTAGGCGTTTGATGGATTCCGCTTTCGAGCTACGAGCTACGAGCTATGAGCTATGAGCTTTGAGCTACGAGCTTGGAGTCTTGCGCCGCTCGTTAGTTGGGGTCTGGGAGCTTACTTGTTTTTTTGGGGCGACAGGCTTGCGGCCAGGAGAAAGACCACGGCCGGCGCGGCGATCAGAAGGAAGAAGGGGCCGCGCGGTAAGTGGCCGGAACGAAAGAGGTTCCAGAGGTAGAAGGCGGCGAGGGATGCGAGAGCGACGGTTCCTCCCGCGACCTCATGAAGCCAGGCGACCAGAAGGCCGATGGCTACGCCGACGGGCCAGAGGGCTAGGCCGATCCATTCCCGATAAGTGGGGCCAGCTCCGATGGGGCGCAGGCTTTCTCCGATGGCGAACAGGAAGACGATTAGAATGTTGAGGATGCTCCATGCGCGGGCTACCCAACGCGCGATGAAGGCGACGGAAGTGGTGGTCACCGGCTCCTCCTGATTCGATGATTCTCTTATACACTCTTGCGGCTGAGGATTGGGGGCGGAGGTGTTGGAGAGGACTCCCATAGGCGAATAAAAACCGAATATTGAGGGCGAAAATAAAGTTGTTTTTTGAGGTGCTGTGAAATGGGCTGAATCGGGGATTTTTCGCTGGCGGAATGGTTACTCTCTGGTACTGCTTGGCGCTCGTTCGATCTTACTGTGACCTATTAGAATGCTGGAGTTAGGTTGGGCTTCCGGCGGGCGGCTTTGGAATGAGTGAGTTATAGGGAAGTAATTGTTAGTAATGGACTTACTGATAGCGAGTTAGTGTGATTTCCACGTCATCAGGGGTCGCTGGGGTCGGATTTTGTCAAGTTGACAGGGCATGTATGAGAGCTGGAAATTTGAGGTGTAATAATGACGTGACCGGGTTTCACATTCTCGGTGGGGCCGCAACGTACATGGAAAGAGGGAACAATGGCTAAGTCAGAACATCTTCTCCCCGCGATCCACCCCGGCGAGATTCTGCGCGCTGAGTTTATGGAGCCTTTGCGTCTCAGCATGAATCGTCTGGCGCTCGATCTGCGAGTGCCGGTGACTCGGATTGCCGAGATCGTGCATGAGCGCCGCGGAATTACCGCCGACACGGCGCTTCGTCTGGCTCGATACTTCAATACCAGCGCCGGGTTCTGGATGAACCTGCAGTCGGCCTACGATCTGGAAGTGGCCGAGGATAAGTTGTGGCGGACGATCGAAAGGGAAGTACGTCCCGCGTCAATGTCGGCAGCGAACGCGGGTTTGTGAAGCTTCATAGTGGGGCCCGATGCATAAGTGGGATTAGGCTGAGGGAAAGGTGGGCCCGGCCACCTGTTTAAGGGCTTCGTTGGAAATCAGCAGTGAGTCAGGGATGGCAGGTGGCTGGTAATCGAAGACGTCGAACGGATCGGGACCTCTTGAGTGAAGACCCTGCAGTCGTCGGACGACGCTATTGTGATAGTGGACGAGCCAGCGCAATTTCTCACGAGTCTTTTCGTCTTTGTCTGCCAGATCGTGGATCTTTCGTTCTGCGGAGTTCTTGTGCTTCTGGAGCGTTTCAGCAGCGCCCGACGACTTGTCCCCGACAAAGAGGAGACCGTCTGTGGCTGCGCCGAAAAGATAATCGAGGAAAAATTCCCCATCTTCGTCTTTCCGGTAATACTCCCTCCAAAGTGATCCCTGGTGCTCTTTTGCCCTCTCGATGACCGGTGAATCGATGACAATTCGGGGCCAACGTGCCGTTTTGCTTTCTAGTTCGTAAGACCTTACAATCGCAGGCCCGAAGAGAACATCGTCGTCAATGTTAGTATCAGGCTCGATGGAGATTTGTCCGATCGAAATTCCGCCACGAAATAAAATTTCAAGCTCGCAGATTAAAGAAACCTGGATGCTCGACAAATACAGGAACTCCCAGCGTAGAATGTCGATGTAGTTGGTGGACGCGTCGATGAACGTTGCGCGGACCGTCAGATCGGAAAAATTGAACGCACGGAATATCGACGTTGGGTGCTTATTCCCCTCCTCGCGTATTACCCGTCCCCCTTCGGACGCCTGTTTTTTCAGCCGGCGGAGTGTGTTTAGGATTGTGGGGACCGTGGATGGGTCTGTCGCCGATGTTTCAATCAGTTTCCGGAATCCTAGGATATCGATGTAGGCAAGCAGAGCTTCTCGGTAACCGGCATCGCGCATAAATATCTAGAAGGGCGGGTTTCCGCAAGCTTCCAGTGTAGCGCGTTTGAATTCTTGAGGGGGTGGCGCGGCTTCGCCTGTGCGGGCGTTTGTGGCACCCGCCCTTCGCGAAGCGCGCGAAGAACGGGGCGCCCGCTCTCTTGCTAGTCGCGATGAAGCCAAAGGCAGGGCTACCCTTCACCGCGCATGGGGACTTCGTGAGTCTGTTACGAGACTCGGGTCGTCCCTCCAGGACTTGAATCCATCTTTCCACTTTCCCAGCGCTGAAGCGCTGGGCTAAGGTAGGCCGCCCCTCCGGGGCTGTTGCTGTTGCGATTCCGTTCCGTGTGGCCGTTCGTCGCGCGGCGACTAAAGTCGGGCATTAAATGAGACGGTCATCGCAGCGGTAAATCGCTGCGCCACCCAAAATCTACGTCACCCCAAACTCTCCTAGCGGAGATTGTAAAAGTACGACGGCCCTATGCCGTCTGCTGGAGCTCCTTGAGAGCTTTTTGCCCCTGGAACCAGCGGTAGACGAAGAAGGCGTGGACTCCGAAGGCCCAGATGGAGAAGATGGCCATGAGAGCGAGCATATCCGCGGCGTAGAGGGCGATGCCGAGAAGGAAAGCCCAGCGATATCCTTTGCGGGCGGCGAATCCCAGGGCGCAGAGGATGAGGATCCACAGCACTACCGTGCCTTCGGCTATGGTGGGAAAGTTTGCTCCGAAGCGGCGGCCGTAAAGGGCTAAGAGGTCGAAGAGACCGATGTTGATGAGGAAGTGGATTTGGATAGGAAGGATGCCGCTGCTGGTGGCGGCGAGTCCGGCGGCGTAGAAGAAGTAAGTCGCGTCCTTCTGACTATCTTCTTTGAGTTCGTCGCGACGCCATTGCTGAGCTTCCTTGTATTCTTCGTCCGTTCGGCCAGCACCAACGTTGAGTAGCTCCATGGCTCACCTGGGAAAGCGGAGTGTAACACGGGTTGGGAATAGGTGATAGCCTCGGCGGCTAAAGCCGCATGGGATGGGGTGCCTATCTTGGCGCCAAAGCCGCTGCGGGAGTTGAAGGATGGCGGCGCCGCTTCCGTTGCTGTTCTTTCGCCCCTTCGGGGCTGGTCGGGCTGTGCTTTACACCCACGGCTTGCGCCGTGGGCTGCGTTCTTACGCCGCTTCGCGGCTCCTTTGCCGGCGTGGAATTGGCGTGGGGCGGCACGCGGCTTTATCGATCGGCTTAGCGCCGTGGCCCGCGCGGCTCCTTTGACGGGCTCGGGTCGGTACGCCGCGAATGTGCCTGGAGAGTCGGGGAATTCCGGGAGGCGACGGCCCGCCGTGAAGAGGGAGTAGGGGTCCTTCGACTCCGTTCGGCTATCGCCTCACTGCGCTCAGGATGACAGCGCAGAGAATGGTACGGACTGTTTTCCTCTATGAGAGCGTTCTCTAAGAGCGTTGTACCGGACTCGGTGTTTATCTGGTGGTCAGCGCGATGTGCTGGGCGCCTTTTACCGCTTTCATGTATTGGGCACGCTCGAAGGCGGAGGGATCGGCGCAACGTTTTTGGCTCATGCTGCCTTTCATCTCGCTGATGGAGGTGTATTCGTGGGACTCCATCCATTGGCGAACGCCTTGCTCGATGGCGCGCAGATGATTGATGCCGTTGCGGAGTAAGGTGGAGCAGAGCATGGTTACGTCGGCGCCGACCATGAGGAGTTTGATCACGTCGTCGCCGGTGTGGATGCCGCTGGTGGCGGCGAGGCTGGCTTTGACCTTGCCGTGGAGGATGCCGATCCAGGTTAGTGGAAGGCGCATGGCTTGCGGGGTACTTAGTAAGACGTGCGGGGCGAGTTCGAGAGCCTCTAAGTCGATGTCGGGTTGATAGAAGCGGTTGAAGAGCGTGAGGCCGTCGGCTCCGGCTTGGTCGATGCGCTGGGCCATGTTGGCGAAGTTACTGAAGAATGGACTTAGTTTGATCGCGACCGGAATGTGGACGGCGGTCTTCACGGCTTTGACGATGTCGATGTAGTGCTGTTCGACTTCGGCGGAGGTGACTTTGGGGTCGGTGACGATCCAGTAGATGTTGCACTCGAGGGCATCGGCGCCGGCTTCTTCGATCTGGGTGGCGTATTGGATCCATCCGCCGACGGAGGAGCCGTTGAGGCTGGCGATGATGGGAATTTGGACGGCGGCTTTGGCTTTGCGGATGTGGTCGAGATAGTCGTCGGGGCCGAGGTGGAATTCCTGCGGCTCGGGAAAGTAACTCAGACTTTCGGCATAGCTCTCGGTGCCTTCGCTGAGATAGAAATCGAGTTCGAGGCTCTCCTGGCGTAGTTGCTCTTCGAAGAGGGAGTAGAGGACGACGGCAGAGGCGCCGGCGTCTTCGAGCTGGCGGATGGAGGAGATTTCGTGGGAGAGCGGGGACGCTGAGGCGACGAGCGGGGTGCGGAGTTGGAGTCCTAGATAGCGCGTGGTTAGGTCTAGCATTTTGTTCTCCGTTCGAAAGGCTCTGAGCTATGAGCTCTGAGCTCTGAGCAAACAACACCAACAACAAAAGCAAGCAACAGCAACAGCAACAGCGACAGAAGAAGCAACCGCAAAAGCGACAGCAGAAGCAAAAGCTACACCTATGATGTTTTTCTGTGTACGACTTTTATCCGTTGGACCGGTTGAACCTGCTGGATCAGCGACGCCAGCATGCGCTGCACTTCTTCCGTGGCGCGACTGAGTGTTTCAAAACTGTCCTGAGGTAGCAACTCTAAATCCTTCGATAGCAATAAGTGGTATTCGAGTTCGCTGGCCGAGCCTCGCGCGATGTGAAGAAATCGGGTCAGCTCGCCGTTGATTTTCGTCCCACCCCTTCGGCAATGTTTGCCCCAATCGATGAAGCCGAACGTCGAATCTGAGAGACCAGGCCAAACAACTCCTCTTTAGGGAAGGTTCGCGTGGACCGGTATACATCCAAGGTAAGCCGATGTGCCTTCACCCAGACCTTCAAATCTTTGAAGTCGTTCATGGTGTGCTCTGTTGCAATTTGACTCTGAGCCCGGAAAAGCGGCTCTGAGCTACGGGCTTTGAGCAACCAAAACCGTGGTCGATACTCCTACACCAATGTCTCCATTACTTGTTTGCTCGAAGCTCGTGGCTCAGAGCTTGCTTCTACTTCACCACTAACTCTGGCTTGGCGCTCAACTTTCTGGAAGCCAGGTATTCGTAGAACTTGTATCTTACTTCGGCGTCGTGCTGGGCTTCGGCCCAGAGGAGCTTGGCGTGTTCTGGATTGCTCTTGGTTAACATTTTGAAACGCGTTTCCATCTGCATGAAGTCCTGCACTTTGCGGGTGGGACTGCGCGAGTCTAGCGTTAACGGATTCTCTCCGGCTGCGGCGCGGTCGGGATTGTAGCGGTAGAGCAGCCATTGGCCGGAATCTACTGCCGCTTTCTGGTCCTGCATGCCGGTGGTCATGTCGATGCCGTGGGCGATGCAGTGGGCGTAGGCGATGATGATGCTGGGACCGTCGTAGGCTTCGGCTTCGAGGAAAGATTTGAGAGTGTGCTCGTCTTTGGCGCCCATGGCCACGCTGGCTACGTAGACGTTGCCGTAACTCATGGCCATCATGCCGAGATCTTTTTTGCCTCCGGGCTTGCCTCCGGCGGCGAATTTGGCGACCGCTCCGCGAGGCGTGGATTTGGAAGACTGGCCGCCGGTGTTGGAGTAGACCTCGGTGTCGAGGACTAACAGGTTGACGTTTTTGCCGCTGGCAATGACGTGATCCAGGCCGCCGTAGCCGATGTCGTACGCCCAGCCATCGCCGCCGACGATCCAGACGCTCTTCTTTACCAGCATGTCGGCTAGCTGGAGGAGCTGTTTGGCGTCGGGCGTGTCTACGTTTTTCAGTTTGTCTTTGAGTTGAGTTACACGCTCGCGCTGGTCGTAGATATCGGACTCGTCTTTTTGCGGCGAGTTGAGCAGGCCGCTGATGAGTTCGTCGCCGAGGTGGCCGTTCTGGCGCTTCACCAGTTCGCGGGCAAATTCGGTTTGCTTATCGATAGAGAGACGGAAGCCGAGCCCGAATTCGGCGTTGTCTTCGAAGAGGGAGTTGGACCAGACAGGACCGCGGCCGTCGGAGTTCTTGGACCAGGGAGTGGTGGGGAGATTGCCGCCGTAGATGGAGGAGCAGCCGGTGGCGTTGGCGATGAGGGCGCGGTCGCCGAAGAGCTGCGACATGAGTTTGAGGTAAGGCGTTTCGCCGCAGCCGGAGCAGGCTCCGCTGAATTCAAAGAGCGGCTCCTGGATCTGCTGAGAGCGGATGGCGCCGACTTTAATTTTGCGGCGGTCGAGTTCGGGAAGGTTGAGGAAGAAATTCCAGTTGTCGCGCTCGGGGACGCGGAGCGGCGGTTGCGGCTCCATGTTGATGGCGCGGAGGCGCGTCTCCTGCTTGTTTTTGACGGGGCAGATATCGACGCAGATGGCGCAGCCGGTGCAGTCTTCAGGCGCGACCTGAATGGTGTATTTGAGGCCGGCCAGTTCTTTATCTTTGGCGTCGGCGGATTTGAAGGTGGCGGGCGCGCCGGCGAGTACTGCGGGCTCGTAAGCCTTGATGCGGATGACCGAGTGCGGGCAGACCATGGCGCACTTGCCGCACTGGATGCAGATTTTGGTATCCCAGACGGGGATTTCGAGAGCGAGATTGCGCTTCTCCCATTTGGCGGTGCCGGTGGGGAAGGTACCGTCGATGGGGAAGGCGCTGACGGGGAGTTCGTCGCCGCGATTTTCGTAGATGGTGCCGAGAACGTCGCGATCGAAGTCGGGAGCGAAGATGGGGAAGGGGTCGGCGATTTCGAGCGTGCTGCTGACGGTGGCTGGAACCTTTACTTCATGGAGGTGGGCGAGGGTTTCGTCGACGGCCTTCATGTTCTTGGCGACGATTTCTTCGCCCTTGCGGCCGTAAGTGTCGCGAATGGATTTGCGGATGGCTTCGATGGCCTCATCGCCGGGAAGGATTTTGGAGATGGCGAAGAAGCAGACCTGAAGGATGGTGTTCATGCGGCTGCCCATACCGGTGTCGCGCGCGACGGAGTAGGCGTCGATGACGAAGAAGCGGGCTTTTTTGGCGATGAGCTGCTCTTGTACTTTGCGCGGGAGTTTGCCCCAGGTTTCTTCGGTGCTGTAGGGACTATTGAGGAGGAACGTGCCGCCGTCGACTAAGGCGCTGAGCATGTCGTAGCGTTCGAGGAATATCCATTGATGGCAGGCTACGAAGTTGGCTTTCGAGACTAAGTACGTGGAGTGGATGGGATTGGGGCCAAAGCGCAGGTGCGAGGTGGTGACGGCTCCGGATTTTTTGGAGTCGTAGACGAAATAGCCCTGAGCGTAGTTGGGGGTATTTTCGCCGATGATCTTGATGGAATTTTTATTGGCGCCTACGGTGCCGTCTGCGCCGAGGCCGTAGAACTGGGCTCGGACCACCGAGTCTGGTTCGGTGGAGAAGGATGGATCGTAGGGAAGGCTGGTGTGGCCCAGATCGTCGTTGATGCCTACGGTGAAGTGGTTTTTCGGCGTGGATGCGTTGAGATTGTCGTAGACGGCTTTCACCATGGCAGGGGTGAATTCTTTGGAGCTCAGGCCGTAGCGTCCGCCTATTACTTCGATGGACTGACGTTTAGATTCGTGGAGGGCGTTGACTATATCGAGGTAGAGAGGCTCGCCGGCTGCGCCCGCTTCTTTACAGCGGTCGAGGACGGCGAGCTTCTTTACTGTAGCGGGCAGAGCTGCAGCAAAATGGTTGACAGAGAAGGGGCGATAGAGGCGGACTTTGAGGAGTCCGACTTTTTCGCCGGTGGCGTTGAGAGCGTTGACGGTTTCTTCGGCAGCTTCGGCGCCGGAGCCCATCATGACAATGACGCGGTCGGCATCGGGGGCGCCGACGTAATCGAAGAGATGATATTGACGGCCGACGATTTTGGCGAACTTGTCCATGGTGGCCTGGACTTTGTCGGGGGCGGCGTCGTAGATGGGATTGATGGTCTCGCGCATCTGGAAGAAGACGTCGGGATTTTGCGCAGTGCCGCGAAGGACGGGATGGTCGGGTGAGAGAGCGCGCTGGCGATGCTCGAAGACGCGATCCATGTCGATCATGGCGCGGAGGTCGTCATCGTTGAGGATTTCGATTTTGCTGACCTCGTGCGAGGTGCGGAAGCCGTCGAAGAAATGCAGGAACGGGATGCGAGTTTCGAGGGTGGCGGCGTGGGCGATCAGGGCGAGGTCCATCGCCTCCTGCACGGAGTTAGAGGAAAGCAGGGCGTAGCCGGTGGTGCGGCAGAACATGACATCGCTGTGGTCGCCGAAGATGGAGAGGGCGTGGGTAGCGATGGTGCGGGCGCTGACGTGGAAGGTGGTGGGCGTCAGTTCGCCGGCGATCTTATTCATATTGGGGATCATTAAGAGGAGGCCTTGCGAGGCGGTGAAGGTGGTGGCCAGGGCTCCGGTCTGGAGCGCGCCATGGATGGCGCCGGCGGCTCCGCCTTCACTTTGCATTTCGGTGACCTGCGGGATCGTGCCCCAGATGTTGAGCTTGCCCTCGCTGGCCCATTGATCGGCCCACTCGCCCATGTTCGATGAAGGAGTAATCGGATAGATGGCGATGACTTCATTGACACGATAAGCGACGCTGGCAACGGCCTCGTTGCCGTCCATGGTCTTGAACTTGCGCTTCATTGAAATTCCTCTTTCTTAAGGACAGCGGCTGCGGTGCCCGGCAGCGCGGTTAAAAGAGCGACCCCACATAGTGGGAACGAGCCGGCGATTTGTGTGATGAGATCGGGGGCCTTCGCTGGCCAATCAGTTGCCCCTCCGTGTTGTTGCCGTTCTTTCGCCCCTCCGGGGCTGCATCGTGTCCGACTCTCCACCCACGGCTCGCGCCGTGGGCTGCATTCTTGCGCCGCGTCGCGGCTGGGAACCTTTTTTCTAGGCTCGCTAAACGACCGAATTCGGATCACTTGCGAGTGGCCGTTTCCTGGCGCGGGGGAATGAACCCCCGGCACCCAACACCAATATGAAGGATAAAAGCGGACAAAGTGGCGACGTGGATCACAGGAAGTTGTGATGGGAATCACAGGGTAAGACGCGCAAGGGGCTTGCGGATGGGGCGGAAGGTCACAGGAGACGGTGTGGGTTTGAACGAACTGATGTGACGGCGATCACAGCCAAAGGTAACGAAGGGGAACAAAATCTGCGGCCATCGGCCGGTCGTGCCACCGGACCCCTGCAGTAGGGCCGCGCCGATATGGGCTGGAGTTTGGCATCAAGGAGGAAATTGGATGCGAGTACGGAGCGCGATTTTTGGGAGTCTGATAATCGTCGGCCTTCTGATCTCGACCGCAGGAATAGGCGAAAACCTACCTGGGCCGGCATCAGCGGGGCAAAGCAATCCTGCCGCAACAGCCGATCCGCTGTTGCAATTACTGGTGAGCAAGGGTGTGTTGAACAGCGAGGAAGCGAGGTCGCTGACGGGCACGCCGGAGCAACAAAGAGAGAAGTTGCTGGAGCTGTTGAAGGCGAAGGGAATTTTAAGCGCGTCAGATTATGAAGCGCTGAGCACGCCATCGGCTTCGCAACAGGTAGATCGGAACCTGGTGGCGTCAACCACGCCGATTCTTCCGATGGCAATCACGCAATCCGCGACACCGGTAGCGGAACCACCAAAGCCCGCTCCGCCGGCGGTAATCGCGGCGGTCTCTCCGGTGCGAGTATTCCCGGTCGATGCCCCGAAGACGGGAGGTCTAACCGGACTTAAAGTGGGACCACTCACGCTGGCGCCTTACGGCTTTGTTAAGGCAACGGTCGTCCATGACAGCAGCGATCCGGATGGCGACGACTTCCCGTTCCCCGGTATCTGGCTGAATAGCGGGAATATTTTGAGCACGGGCCCAACGCAGGATCCTGAGGTCCACGTCAAAGCGCGATCGACGCGCTTTGGGCTGAACCTGGAATGGCCGGACATTTCAAAGAACCTGACACTGACCGGCAAGATCGAGGGCGACCTGGAAGGGAACTTCAGCGAAGTCGACAACCGCGACGTTTCCTCGATTCGCAGTAATATGCCGCAGCTGCGTCTGGCATACGTGCGCATGGATTATCACGCCGGCGAGAACACCGACATCTTCTTTGTGGGTGGACAGGACTGGACGCTATTCGGATCGGGCGCACTGATGAACATCGTGGAAACGACGTTCAATGGCGCATATTGGGGAAACATCTACACCCGTTCGCCGCAACTGCGGGGAGGGTTTATTCAGACGCTGAGTAAAGAGAACCACGTGAATCTCGAGGGACAACTCGGGATCATGATGCCGAGCTCGGGTCAAATCCTAAAGCTCGGGTCGCTCGGTCTGGCCGGGCAGCTCGGGCAAGGAGAACGCGAAGGCGCCGACTCTGACCGTCCCGAATGGGAGAGCAGGGTGGCGTTGAGTTACCAGCTCGACAAGGCCAGGGGTGTGGCCCCGGCTCAAATCGCGCTGGCTGGATTCCGTGGCTCGCGCACATCGATTGCCTACAATCAGTCGGCGGTCGGACCGTCTGAGCCGTACGCGGAAATGTGCGCAACAACGAATTATTGTTCGACCTTCCCGAACGGTTTTCAGGCTTCCAGCCACATGTATGGAGGCCAGATCGTGGTGCAAGTGCCGACTCGGTGGTTCACGCTGGTGGCAACGGCCTATCGGGGAGGAGATCTGCGCTTCTACTTCGGCGGCCAAATTAACTCTTTCGCCACCGATGTGGGCGGGTTGGATCCCTTGAGTCTAGAGGGGCCGATGCCGACTCTCGATGGCGGACCACTGGCTGCGGCCGGCGGCGCTGTGCTGGGTTGCCCGCTGGGCAGCTTTACGCCTGGAGAGGAAGGCGGAGGGACTTGCAGCGTCAACCCGGTGGTTGCTCCGCAGCGGCCCATCCGGTCGTTTGGCGGGTTCGCGCAACTCGGCTTGCCGCTTTCGCGGTGGTTTAACGCCAATCCGCACGGTCACAACGCGGGCTGGCAGCTGCAGTTCACCTTGGGCAAAGACCAGGTGGTGGATCGTGACCTGAATAATCCGGGTTTCGTCGCCGCCTACAACGGCGGTGGGACAGCCCCATTGCCGCTCTTGATGGGCAAGTCGGCCATCGGGACCCTGTACTACAAGGTCAACAATTGGGCCACATTCGCCTTCGAGCAGTCGATCTATGCCACCCGTGGTTTAGACCACGCCGACATATACACGATTGCTGGAAATCCCTCCAACGAATGGCAGGATCACCGGACAGAGTTCGGGCCGATCTTTACGTTCTAGAGCAGACACTCCGACGCCAGCGGGCCAAGACCCGGCCCGCTGGACGCTCGGCCGATGTACTGAAATGGCCGGTGCGGATAACGGGCACTGGCTCCTGAGAAAACGGGGCGGGTTCGATTCGGGCGGGGCCCGGGGGCGAGCCAGTTCTCCCCAAGGCCACGCAACAGGAAAGCTGTTGTGCGAAGCAAGCCGAGAGCGCAGAATGTACCGCATCTTTGAGGCAAGGCGCCAAATGCGTCTGTGGGACTTGCACCCCAAGGGGGCAAAACCAGCCGTTGTAGGGCGCGAGCGGAGGGGTTGATTCGATGAGTATGAGCAGAATCGCGGCTTTGTTGGCAGGTCTTTCGCTGGTGGCGACGTTGGCGAACGCGGCGTCGCGGAACAACACGATGCGGATCAGGGTTCTGGATTCTGAGACCAGGTCTTTGGGCAGTGACGGCAACAATGGCGTTCCGCTGGATTGCGACCAACTCACTTTCGATGCGTACTGCCGCTCCACGCGCGGCGCTACGTTGGTGAACACGCTGGTGGTGCAGGCGGGCGACGGGCCGCCATTTCGCATCAGCTGCACGGCGGAGTCGAGATTTTCGAAATGCACGCCTTTGCCCAGGGGCGAGGATTTCGAGGCGAGACGAGAGAAAAAGGGCGTCACCGTGTACTACGTGGACAACCGAGGCAAGCTGATAAGCGAGTTCTACAAGCTAGTCGGTGGAGATGCAAAGGACAAATCGGTGGAGGCTCCGGCAAATTCAGGAACGGCTGGCGTAGCCGCGGCAAGTCCGGGATCGGCCCCGGACACCGAGCCGGCACCACCGCTGGATATCGCGACGGAAAGCTCGAGCCGGGAAACCACGAAGTGCAGTTTCAGTTCGACGCCCGCGGGAGCGGAAGTGACAGTGGACGGGCGGTACGTGGGAAGCACGCCCTCGGTGCTGGGATTAGCCACGGGCACGCATGTGGTGGTGGTGACGATGAACGGATTTGCGGAGTGGAAGCGGCAGTTGGAGGTTTCTCCCGGTTCAGAACTGACGGTGAACGCGGTTCTGCAAAAGAAGTAGAGCGGTTTTCGAAGTCGAAGGGCGGGCCAAATGGCCGACGGGCAAGGGTTTTCGAGAGAGACAAAGCAGGCGATGCTCTCGCAGTTCCTGGGCTTCGGACTCGACGCCTACGACATGGCCATGGTGGTCGTCATGGCTCCAATCTTGGGGAAGTTATTCGTCTCGCCGGGCGGAACCGCAGCCTGGCAATACACGAAAGTTCTGCTGTTCTACTCGATCACGATGGCCGCGCGGCCGGTGGGGTCGGCATTCTTCGGACATTATGCCGACAAGATCGGGCGGAAGAATCTGCTGATTTTCACGATCGCGGGCGTGGGCGTGATGTCGGTGCTGGCGGGATTTTTGCCGACATACGCGCAGGTGGGAGCGTGGTCGTGGCTGATCTTCAGCGTACTGCGATTCATGATGGGCTGCTTTTTTGGTGGCGAATACGCGGTCGGACATACCTTCGCAATTGAATTTGCGCCGCAAAAAAAACGAGGACAGGTTTCCGGATTTGTGCAGTCGGGATTTCCGCTGGGTTACGTGTTTGCGGCGCTGGTGGTGGCCGGGATCTCGGCCGCGGTGGGCAATGCGAACATGCTGAAGTACGGCTGGCGGATTGCGTTTGTGACGGGCGCGATCCCGGTGTTGCTGGCGTTGTGGATCCGGTCGTCGCTGACGGAGTCGCCGGAGTTTGAACGGGCGAAGGCTAATGGCGAAGTCTCGAAGGCGCCATTCCTGAGTCTGTTTGTACCGCCGCAGTTGTGGGCGTTCCTGCAAGTACTCGTCTTCATGACGGGACTATTTCTTACCGACTACTCGGTGTACGGGTATCTGCCGAGCATCCTGACGCTGAACGGACGCGGATTTGGGACGACGGAGTACAGCCTGATTTATGGCTTTGCGCTCTTCATGTCCTTTCTTGGTTACAACTTTTACGGATGGCTGTCAGACCGGACGGGGCGGAAGATTCTGACGCAGTATTACTGCGTGTTTCTGGTGGTGTTCGCGATCCCGGTTTACTACATCCTGTATCACGCGGCGTTGGCGCGGAACCTTGGGATGGCGATCGCGGGATGCGTGATGGCGGCGATGCTGAAGCTGGCTTGGGGCATGTTGCCGGCGTATCTGTGCGAGAGGTTCCCGACCAAGACGCGAGCGACGGGAGTGGGATTCGGATATTCGTCAGGCGCACTGATCGGGGCATGGTTCAGCGTTTATGTTTTGTGGGCGCACAAGATTCCGGTGGTAGCGGGGATCGAGAAACAGGATCTGTGGCTGTCGCCGGCGGTGATCCTGACGATCGGCTCGATCATGACTTTTGTAAGTCTGTTCTTCTCTCCTGAGACCAAGCATTTGGAGTTGGGTGAAGTCGGAGAGCTGGAGCAAGTAGAACCGGCGGTTGCTTGACGCGACGATAGGGCGGTGGCTAAAGAGACCGACAAGAAAGGAGAACACTATGGCGGACGTAACAGACAGTGGTTTGTTGAAGGAGTGGTGGGCGAACCCGGCAGTAGTGGGCTTGATGGGTTTCGCCACGACAACCATGGCAACTGGACTGCACAATGTCGGCTATTGGGGACCGGGGCCGACTTTGGCAATGGCAATCGCCTTTGGCGGAACGGCGCAGTTCGTCGCCGGCATAATCGACCTGCGGAAGGGAAGCATCTTCGGGGGATCGGCGTTTATGTCGTATGGCGCGTTCTGGTGGGCGGTGTTCTTCCTGCTCTTCTACGAGCCCAATTTCGGGAAAGGTGTTGCGGCGGGTCCGCACGAAGTGCTGGGCTTTTTCCTGATGTGGACGCTGTTCACATTCGCCTTTTGCGTCGCGGTCCAGGGCGTTGGAAAGTTTTTGTCGGTCTTGTTCTGGCTGCTCTTGCTGGCTTTCATCTTGTTGGACCTGGTGGTTGTTGGCAAGTGTCCGGCACCGGTAGCCGGGTGGGAGATCTTTCTCACTGGGCTGGTCGCGTGGTACATCGCGATGGCGACATTAGCGAACACGGTCTACAAGAGGAAAGTGTTGCCGCTGTCTTAACGTCCCGGCGAACCCCGAACGAGGCGGGCCGCCGGTTTGTTGTTCACTTCCACAAAGGAGAAAAACTGTGGCTACTGCAGAGGCTTCATATACGGGAATAAGTCGATGGTGGCATGTGGTCGGCGGAGTAGTAATGAACCTGGCGCTGGGCTCGCTGTACGGCTGGAGCGTGTTTGTGGCGCCACTGGAAAAAGAGTTCCACTGGAAGAGGGCGGACACATCGAATGTGTTCATCATCGCAGTAGTGGTGTTTGCGCTGACGTTCATAGTGGCGGGGCGGCTGCAGGACAAGTTGGGGCCGTTCAAAATCTCGTTAATCGGCGCGGTTCTGGTGAGCCTGGGATTTTTCATGTGCTCGTATGCTGATAGCTTGACGAAGTTTTTCATTTTCTTTGGCGTACTGGGGGGATTGGGCAACGGCTTCGGGTATGCGACGCCGATTCCAGTGATGTCGAAATGGTTCCCGGACAAACGCGGACTGGCGGTAGGTCTGGCGGTGGGCGGATATGGCGCGGGGTCGGCGATCTTCGGGCCGCTGGCGGCGAACTATCTGATTCCGACTTATGGCTGGCGCACGACGTTTCAAGTGCTGGGCGGGATCTTTTTTGTGATGACGATATTTGGCTCTTTCCTGCTCAAGAATCCACCGGCGGGATATAAGCCTGCGGGATGGGTGCCGGCGCCGGCTTCCAAATCGGCGGCGACGACTTATGACTTCACGCCGGGCGAGGTGCTGCGCACGCCGACCTTCTACCTGATGTGGGTGGGATATGCGTTAGGGTGCGCTGCCGGTTTGATGGTGATCAGCCAACTGGTGCCATTCGCCAAGAGCGTGGGCATTCCAAGCACGACGCTGGCGGCCTATGGATTGGTGGTGGGAGCGGTGGGCAACGCTTCCGGCCGAATTCTTTCGGCCTGGATGTCGGATCACCTGGGCCGCATCAACGTGTTGCGCCTGATGATTGGCATCTCGATGGTGGCCATGCCCATCTTGTATTTTGTGGGCGGCAACGTGGTGGGATTGTTCGTGATGCTGTTCATCGTTTACTGGTGCTACGGAACGCAGTTGTCGGTGAATGGAGCGACGGCAGCCGACTTCTGGGGAACGAAGAACCTGGGCCTCAACTATGGAATGCTATTCACGGCGTGGGGCGTGGCCGGTCTGCTCGGCGGCCGCATCGGTGGCATACTCTACGACAAGTACCACAATTATCAGATGGCGTTTTACACGGCGGCGGGGCTGGCGGCGGTAGCGCTGGTGTGCGAACTGGCTGCCAAACGCCCAGAGATGCCGGCAGCGGCGCTGGTGGGAAGAAAGGCGCCGTCGGCGGCGTAGCGTGAAGGGCGGCGTGATTCGCCGTCCTTTTGTTTTAATGCTTGTTGTTTAGAGCTTGACGTTTTAGAGCTTGGCTTTGAGAGAAGGACTCCGTTGACTCCGCCATCGCGGCATGCGGTGGCGGAGCAAACGCTTGCGAGCACGACCAAATTCATTGGAGAAGAGGGGTAACCGATATGGCGGAAATTCGTTCGAAAGCAGCGGTGATCGAGACTACTGAAGCGCAGATCGCAGTGCACTGGCGGGAAGAGGAATATTACTATCCATCGTCGAAATTTATCGGGCAGGCAAATTTGACGGACCCGGATGTGCTGAACCGGTTCGCGGAAGATAAATTTCCGGAATGCTTCCGGGAATACGCTGACATGCTGGACTGGGACCAGTACTGGCACACGACGCTGGACACGAGCGAACCGCCGTTCTGGAAATGGTTTGTGGGCGGGAAGCTGAATGCTTCCTACAACTGCGTGGACCGGCATCTCGCGAAATACAAGAACAAGGCGGCGCTGATTTTTGTGCCGGAGCCGGAGGGCGACCAGATTATTTCGGTGACGTACCGCGAGTTGTATGTGCGGGTGAACGAGTTTGCGGCGCTGTTGCGGGACCATTGCGGATTGAAGGCGGGCGATCGGGTGACGATCCATATGCCGATGGTGCCGGAGTTGCCGATCACGATGCTGGCTTGTGCGCGGTTGGGCGTAATCCACTCGGTGGTGTTTGGCGGATTCAGCGGCGAGGCGTGCGGGACGCGGGCAGCGGATTGCAAGAGCCCGGTGCTGATCACGATGGACGGATACTATCGCGGCGGAAAGATGCTCGATCACAAGGCGGCGGCGGAGATCGCGGTCGAGGTCGCGAAGAAGGAAGGACACACCATCGAGAAGGTGCTGGTGTGGCGGCGGCAATCAGGAAAGAGCGCGACCAATACGCCGTTTGTGCAGCATCGCGACTTCTGGGTCGACGAGATTCTGCCGAATTATGCGGGAGAGATTGTGCCGCCGGTTTCGGTGGACGCGGAGCATCCGCTGTTTTTGATGTACACGAGCGGCAGCACGGGGAAGCCGAAGGGATGCCAGCATCGCACGGGCGGGTATCTCGCGTATGCGACGGGGACGACGAAATATATTCAGGACCTGCATCCGGAAGACGTGTACTGGTGCATGGCGGACATTGGATGGATCACGGGTCATTCTTATATTGTCTATGGGCCGCTGGCGCTGGCGGCGACGAGCGTGATGTATGAGGGAGTGCCGAATTATCCGGATCCGGGGCGGCCGTGGCGGATTGCAGAGCGGCTGGATGTGAACATCTTCCACACTTCGCCGACGGCTATCCGCATGTTGCGCAAGACCGGGCCCGACGAACCGGCAAAGTACAACTATCACTTCAAGCACATGACTTCGGTGGGCGAACCGATCGAGCCGGAGGTGTGGCGCTGGTATTACGACGCGGTTGGCAAGCGCGAGGCAGTGATCGTGGATACGTGGTGGCAGACGGAGACGGGCGGATTTTTGTGCTCGACGAAGCCGGCACTCGATCCGATGAAGCCGGGGAGCGCGGGGCCGGGAATGCCGGGAATTTATCCGGAGATTCTCGACGAGATGGGCGAGGTGATGCCGCCGGGCGCGGGCAAGGCGGGCAACATTATTATTCGCAATCCGTGGCCGGGGATTATGCAGACGATCTGGGGAGACAGGGATCGTTTCGTCAACCAGTACTACCGGAAGTATTGCAAAGACGCGAACAGCAAACGGTGGCAGGACTGGCCGTATTTTGCGGCGGACGGATCGGTGCAAGCGGTGGATGGGTACTTCCGGATTCTGGGACGCGTGGATGACGTGATCAACGTGGCCGGACATCGGCTGGGCACGAAGGAAATCGAGTCGGCGTGCCTGACGGTACCGGAGGTCGCGGAGGCGGCGGTGGTTCCGGTGGTGGACGAGGTAAAAGGCCGCGTGCCGGAGGTGTATATCTCGCTGCAACCGGGAGTGCAGGCTGGTCCGGAGATCGTCGACAAGGTCAACAAGGCGATTGAGACGATTATCGGAAAGATTGCGCGTCCGAAGCACGTGCACATCGTTCCGGATATGCCAAAGACGCGGTCGGGAAAACTGATGCGGCGAATTCTGGCATCGATCTCAAATCACATGGCTACAGGCGACATTACTACGCTGGCGAATCCGGATGTGGTGGAGAAAGTTCGCGAGCTGGTGCAGGGAAAAGAGCCGGTGGCCGTGCATGCGGATGGGCCGGAGGATCTGAAACAGTTCGGGAAAGAGGAGTAAAGCGATCGGGTCATTGGGTGATCAAGCCATCGGGTCCTCTGATGATCGGGTCATCTAAAACCTTTTGAGTGCGCAGAGAAAAACTGGGTCTTAGAGTTGGTGCTCTGGGACTGGTTTTTCTTTGCGCATTTTGTCTTTGGATCGCGTATGTTGCGTCGCGCATTTTATCTGGGGGCGTTTGCGATTTTGATCTTCGATGACCCGATGGCCCGATCATCCGATGACCCGATGTTATTTGAAGTTGTCGGCCAGCATCAGGCTGTCGCGGCTTTCGTCTAACTGGACATATAGAAGATAGCGGCCGTCGGGAGAGACGGAAAAGCCGGGTGCGCCTTCGTAGGGCGATTTTTCCATGTCGCCCAGGTTGGTCACTTTGCGCGTTTTGTAGTCGAAGAATTTGAAGCCGAGGCGCGGTTTTTCCGGCGTGCCGGCGTCGCCCAGGAAATATAGGCCATCCATGCCGGGTGCGAAGTATCCCCAATAGCCGCCGGGAGGTTCGTTGAGGATTTTCGTTTCGGGTCCGCCATCGACGGGAACCGTCCACATTCCCGGCTCGTTGAATTTTGTGTAGAAGAGAGTTTTGCCGTCGGGCGATTCGAAGGCGGCGAAGCCTCCTTTAGAGGTGACCTGAATGGGCGGACCGCCATCCAGGCGCCTCTTCCAGACTTGCCATGAGCCGGCGCGATTGGAGGCGAAATAAAGCCAGCGGCCATCGTGCGACCAACTGGCGACGCCTTCGTCGGCCGAGTCGTTGACGAAACGGCGAGGCGGGCCGCCGTCGGCGCTGACGACCTCAACATTGGGATGCGCGCCGGGACGAGTGTCGAAAGAGATCTGCTTGCCGTCGGGCGACCAGCGCGGAGTGCCGGTGAGTGGACCACTGAAATTTGTGAGTTGAACGAGGTTGGATCCGTCGGCATCGGCGCGCCAGATTTCAAAAAAGCCGGAGCGGGTGGACTGGAAGACGATCCGCTTCCCATCGGGAGAATACTGCGGACCTTCTTCCTGCAAGCTGGAGTAAATGAGGCGCTCCGGTTTTTCGAGGCGATGATTGGGGTCGATCGCGACGCGCCAGATGTTTTCATTCCACATGCCGCTGTCATAGGCGAGACGGTTGCCTTTGAGGCTGATGCTTGGCATATAGGCGTGGTCGGAGCCGATGGAGAGACGATCGGGAGTGCCACCGCCTTCAGCGCCGATGCGCCACAGGCCCCAGGTTGCGCCGCCGCGATTCGAAGAAAAGATAATGTCTTTGCTGTCGGCGGACCAGGCTAATCCGGAGAGCAGGCGATTGTCGAAGGTGAGACGGCGGGGCGTGCCGCCGGCGGCGGGCATCACGTAGACGTCTTCAACGTCTTTGGAATTTCGAATGAAAGCGATGTTTTGGCCGTCGGGCGAATATTGCGGATCCCAGTCTCCGGTTGAAGGCACGGGAGGTGAAGTGAGGGAATCGACGTGCAGATCCTCGATGCCGATGCGCTTCAACTGGCAGGGCTGGTCGTCGGGTGCGTAGGCGGAGACGAGATAGCGTCCATCCTGCGACCAGCTCAACCCGGGATTGCACTTAGTTGGCTGATCGAAGTCGATAATTTTGCGCGGCGGGCCGCCGAGCGCTGGCACGAGATAGACGCCCGGCCGCTCGTTTTGTTTCCAGTGAAGAAAAGCGATGTAGCGGCCGTCGGGAGACCAGGCCGGATAGAAATTGAAACCGAAATCCTGGGTGAGCTGTAGGGGCTTCTCGGCACCGATTTGTTTGATGAAGATGTCGATGCCGGAAGGGCTATTGCCGTCGCGCACTTCACCTCGCCAGGCAAAGGCGATCTGGTTGCCATCGGGAGAGAAAGAACCGCGACATACATTGCCGGAGTAAGAAGTGAGCGGCACCAATCGAATGGGCGATTCGGACAGTTCCTGGGAGCGCGGGCGGAACCAGAAGGCGAGACTGAGCGCGAGCGCGAAGCCGAAGGCGCCCGCGGCCCAAAGCTTCCAGTGAGGAACGTGACGAGGTCCATCGGCGGGAGGCGGAGTGGGTGCAGTTGCGCGAGTCGAAGGCGGCACGGCGTTTTCTGGGGAAGACGCTTGCGGCGCGGTTGAGCCATTCGATACCGGGGCGATGAAGCGATAGCCGCGGCGAGGGAGAGTTTCAATGAAGCGGGGGACGTCGGGATCGTCGTTTAGCGCCTGGCGCAGTTTTTTTACGGCGCTGTTGAGGCTGTGGTCGAAGTCGACGAAGGTGTCGGCGGGCCAGAGACGGTCGCGGAGTTGTTCGCGGGTGACGACCTCGCCGGGCTTTTCGAGGAGCAGGGCGAGGATCTGGAGCGGCTGATCCTGAAGCTTGACCCGGAGTCCATGTTTGCGGAGTTCGCCGGCGCGCAAGTCGAGTTCGAAGCTCGAGAAGCGGAACATACGGGCCGGCGGATTGGGGTCTTCTATGGCCATGGCGCCAGGTTGAGCTACCTTGCGGGGTCGGTGCTTCCGGTGACTGGTGACCGGTCACCGATTTTCGACATCGTTCACCGACCAGTGCCTCTCTCGAGATTGTTACCGACTATGACCGTCGCGTGTGCGGGCTGATCATGTGTGTGATTAGACGCTGAAACCAGTTCGTAATGCAACCATCGGACCTTTAGGTTCTGGGTCACTTGGGATTCTAAATGTCGCGCTTTCTGTCGATTGCGTGGTCACCTCGAAATTGCCGACGTTCCACCTGCAGAGCATTCCTCTTTTTTGTGACCTGACGGTAAATGCACTCGTGAGCGCGACTGAGGTCGCCCTAAATCAAGGAGGGGTTATGAAAAAGAATCTGATGGCAGTGGCGGGGATGATGTTGGTGCTGGCGATGGCGGTTCCGATGTTTGCGCAGCGGTCGGGACAGATGAAGGTGACGGTTCCATTTGGCTTTGCGGTGGAGAACGATCATCTGAAGGCGGGGGATTACACCATTGAGCGGGTGGCGAACGGGCGGCTGCGAATCCACAATGAAGATGGCAGCGTCTCAACCATTTTCCTGGCACTTCCAGCGCAAGAAGAAGCGACGCCGGAGAAGGCACACTTCATCTTCCATCGCTATGGCAACGAATACTTTTTGAGCAGGATCTGGCTGCCGGGACAGCAGGGGGGATGGGAGTTGCTCAGAGGAAAGTATGAGATGGAGATTGCGAAGACGAAGGGTGCGCGGGTGGAGACGGCGATGGTGGCCGGGCGGTAGATGTAGGTTGGACGGGTTTCTTGCCCACGGCTTCCGCCGTGGGCTTTCTTTTTGCACCTCTTTGCGGCGTCGGTGGAAGGTCGGGAAGGCTTTCGGGCCCTTGTCGGGAAGACGGATTAAGCGCCAGTGGTTAGCGGGATTCCTGAGGCTCGTGGGTTTGCTCCATCTGCTCGAGAAAGACCTCGACCGAGACTTGCGCTTGCTCGTGGAGAAGATGGACGAGAGAGTCGTCGGTCGACTTGGAGGTGGTGGGCTTGTCGTCGGGCGCGGGATCGAGACCGTCGGGTTCGACCTGGAGTTGGGCCGAGTCGCGGGCGGCGCGGAGGCTTTCGACCAGACGATGAGCATGCTGTTTGTGTTCGGCGGTGGTACGCAGGAATTCGATGCCCATGCCAAACTCGGGATGAGTGACGCGAACCACGCCGGTGGCGCGGATTTGCGCTTCACCCGCCGGCGCGGAAGGCGCCGGAACGGAGAGAATGACGCGGCTGGATTTGGGGAACGGCGAACTGGTGGTGAGATAACAGGCGCCCGCACTGAGGTCTTTGAGTTGGCAGACGACGGGCGGATCGTCGGGTTCCTGCTCGGGGAGGTGGGCGGCGAGCCACTTGCGAAGGGCATTGCGCTGGCTCTCGGTGACATCCTTGAAGCGCACGCCAACGCGGGACTCATCGCCTTCCCAGGCGAGTTCGCCGGGGATCTCCAGCTTTTCGTAGACGCCTCTTTCGACGCCGGGCAGCTCCAAAGCGAAGCGAAGGGAATTTTCACGGGCCTTGCGGCCGGTGAATTTGATGGCCATTCCACCTTCGCAGAGATCGATGGTGCGGGCGGGATAGCGGGAGTTGCCGATGCAGGTAATGGGCAGATCAACGGGAACGCGGAGCTGGAGGCGTCGCTCGCTCTTCATGAGAGCGCGGACGGCGCGGAAGCTGGCTTTGGCACGTTCGACGGCTAAGGGTTTGTGGAGAACGAAATGGGCTCCCATTTCGAAGCCGCCCTTGAGTCCCACATTATTTTCGACGAGGACGATGGCGAGCGCCCGCTTGTTGACGGGAGCGGCCTTGATGGCGCGGATAACGCTGGCGGCATCTTCGTGGTTGGAGGCGTCGACGATAATGGCTTCGTAGCGTTGGCGGGTGATGCGGCGGACGGCGGCATCCGGACCACCGCAATGCTCGACTTCAATTTCCAAATCGCTGAGAACGCGGCGCAGGACGCGCACCGTTTTTTCATCCGAACTCAGCAATAACGACTTCAGATTCATTGGCCAGACACTTTGCGCTCGGCGGTACTATCTGCTGCGATGGCTGCGGGAGCCTTTGACAGTCCTAACGCGACCGGCGATTGCCGCTTTAACGGCCCGGTACACGCGCGACGGACGGATTACTCCCAAATTCGACTGTATGTCTCTGAGTCGGAAGGGTCAATACGATTGGGGGCGGGGGCGGTTACGGATGTAATCCTGGATTGTTTGCCCAACAGCATGCGGTGAGTTGGATTTTTCGCCGCACGGTGGCGGGTTTTGAGCGTTCTTGCCGATGAAGGTAGCAGAGGCGGCCTTTGGCGGGGCGAAAGGCACACTTTCGTGCCATAAAAAGGTTGGCCGCAAGTGGCTGTTTACAAAGGGGATGATGATGGAGGCGGAGGGGGTGCGCATTTTTCTATTGACTAACTCAGAAAAACCCAATATTATCAATAGCTTCCAAAGGTGCTACAGTGACTGGGCGGTGCGGGACAGTTCCGTGTTTCCGTGAATCCCCTCAGGACTTTTGGGAATCAAACTCAGTGGGAATATTAGAAAACGTAGTTATTTCACTGATTAAGAGGGCATATTTTTCATGGCAAAACGACGCGGAAACCCCAACTGGGGAAAGCCAGAGCCCATCGGGCCCGTGACCCCCACCATAACCGAGTTCGAACAGGTGGTACACGAATATAAGTTGTCTCCGGACCAGTATTTGCGGTCGACGCGGCTGCGCGAGTGGGCGCGCCGGAACAAGAACTCGAAGTACATCCCGGAGCCGTTGCTTGAAGCTTGGGGATTTGAGATTGAATCGACGCTGTAAGTTATGAGATTTGGAATCGAGGGTCGCCTTGGGCGACCCTTTCTTTTTTAGAGAGCTATGAGCTACGAGCTTCGAGCCAAGCAAAATCGCATCTGCCAATGGCGGGAGCTCTTTCGCGGTTTGACGGCGGGACAGACGCCGAAATCATCGTAGTATGCTGGCAGGGGAAATATGACCCACCCACCATTTACCGACGTTGAGACGGCCATTCGCGAGATTCGCGAGGGGCGGATGATTGTGGTTGTTGACGACGAGGATCGCGAGAACGAAGGCGATCTGACGCTAGCGGCCGAGAAGGTCTCGCCCGAGGCCATTAATTTTATGGCCAAGTATGGGCGCGGGCTGGTTTGCCTGGCGATGACCGAGGAACGGCTGGATCATCTGCGGATCGGCAATATGACGGCCGAAAACACCTCGCAGTATGGGACGGCGTTTTGCGAGGCAATTGATGCGCGCGAGGGCGTGACTACGGGGATCTCGGCGTATGACCGGTGCCACACGATACAGGTGGCGATCGATCCGGCGACACGGCCTGCGGATTTGGCGCGGCCGGGGCATGTGTTTCCACTGCGCGCGCGGAAAGGCGGAGTGCTGGTGCGAGCGGGACAAACCGAGGCTTCCGTTGACCTGGCGCGGCTGGCGGGACTGGTACCGGCGGGAATCATCTGCGAGATCATGAAGGACGACGGGACGATGGCGCGGATCCCGGACCTGATCGACTTTTGCCGCGTGCACAACATGATGATGCTGACGGTGGCGGAACTGATCCGCTATCGCATGCAGCATGAGCGGTATGTGCATCGGGTGGGCGAGGCGATGGTCGAGACCAAGCATGGCGAGTTCCGGCTGATTGCGTATGAGAGCGAGGTGGATGGCGGCGATTCGCATATTGCGCTGATCCGCGGCGACATCAGCGATTCAAACGCGCCGGTGCTGGTGCGGATGCATGCGCATTGCCTGCTGGGCGACGTGTTTGGAGCGACGGGATGCGAATGCAATAAGACGCTGGAGGCGTCGCTCGAGACGATTGCCGGGGAGGATCGCGGGGCGCTGATTTATCTGCATCAGAGTTCGCGGGGATTTTCGGCGGAGAAGATTGGGGAACAGTCGTTTTTGACCTTTCATCGCGAGCGGCGGCTGCCGACCTTGCCGGACAGCGAGCGGAAGACGCAGCGCGAGATCGGGCTGGGAGCGCAGATTCTATCGGATTTGAATCTGAAGCGGATTCGGCTGCTGACGAACCATCCGCGGAGGGTGGCGGCGCTGGAGGGATTTGATATCGAGATCGTGGAGCAGATTCCAGTACGGCTGGCGGCGCGGGAGACGCGGTAGAGATCTGGCGAACAAATTCTTTTCCGCGGATTTCACGGATTTTCGCGGATCGAAATCTAACTTCTTTTTTCTATTTGTGTTTATTCTTTTCCGTGTTTGGTTTCATTCGTGTTTATTCGCGCGATCCATTAAAAAATAGACATTGCTTTCAGCTGCCGTTAGGCGGCGCTGGTTTTTTCCAGGCCTTTTCTCAATCTTTCGTTTAGTGATGGCGGATTCATTAGATCGGCTCCGAAGGCCGCTTCCGCTCTCTCCAGGAACTTCTCTTCATCTTCTTCACTCAGGAGTGACGCCCACTCGGCTACGGTCATGCGATCACGCGCGGCTGCGATTACTTCGGCATCGGGTCCTACTGGATAACGCAGCTTTGATGCGCCTTCTTCTACGGCCTGGTAGATGGTACTGGCTACCACATCGGGCAACGTACCTCCTTCCAGTTGGGCACTGAACATGCGCCAGAGACGCCCCATCGCTTGCCGATAGTCGTGCTTTTCGGGCATCAGAGTTTCGCCCTTGCTCCAGATGGGAGTCAGAATAACGCCGGGCTCGATGATTGCGACCCTAATGCCGAGCGGCTTGGCTTCGATGGCTAACGTCTCGCTGATGGCCGAGAGAGCGTATTTGGTGGCGGCGTAGAAACCATGGCAGCCGAGCGTAATGTGGCCCATGAGCGAGGTAACGTTGACGATGGTGCCGCTGCGGCGCTCGCGCATAGATGGCAGAACGGCTTGCATCATGCGAACCGCGCCCCAGAAATTTGTCTCGAACATCGCGCGGGCTTTTTCGATGGGGACGAGTTCGATGGCGCCGCCCTTGCCGATGCCGGCGTTGTTGACGAGCACATCGATGGCTCCGGATTCGCGGAGAACCTGGGCGACACAGGCAGTTACGCTGGCGTCATCGTCAACGTCGAGCCTGACGGGGACGATGTTCGGATGCTGCGCCACGACCTCGGGCCTGCGAGCTCCGGCGTAGACGCGGTAGCCGTTGCGGGCGAAGTGGAGCGCGGTTTCGAGGCCGATTCCTGTGCTGGTCCCGGTGATGAGGGCGGTTGGCATCGGGATACCTTAGCACAGTCGACGTAGTTCGATTGGCTCACTCTTGTCGAGTCGACGGTCCGTTTACTTTGCGGGCTTTGCGGCCAGCGTTGCAGCTCGCGCTTTTTCGAATTCGTCCTCGGGAACGTGCGTCTGATCCGTAATCCAATTCACCTCCCAGGTCTTGCCGCCATCCTCCGAGAATGACTGTTCAAAATGAGGAACGCTGGTGTCCGTCTTGGACCAGATGAAGCGGACAAAGATGCTCTTTCCGTTCAGCGTATCCTGTGCGTAAAACTCGCCGGTGCTGCCCTCGAACTGGCCGATCTGCGGCACGACCACTTTGCCGTCCTTGCTATTGGCCCAATAAAGGCTCCACTCGCGGGTTTGCGGGTTGTAGGTACGCAGGGTAAGGCCTTCGATGTAGTCGCCGGCGGCGTTGGTTTCGAATTCCTCGATCTGAGCGCGGCCGTCCCAAAGCTTGCTTGTCGCCGAAGTGCCGTCGAATTCAACCCATGTGTTGGAGCCGGTCAGCGGATGGAGGCGGCGCTTGAGATGGATCTTCCACGTGCCCAGTTCGAAATCAAAATCGTGCTGGCCGTCATGTTGAGCGGCCACTGTTAGTCGGGCGGGCGTGGCCGAGTTGGACTTGCTTTGGGCAAAAGTCGCGCAGGGGATGAGGAGCAGAGAACCCGCCAGACAGCCTGCCAAACAATAGTTCTTGAGAGATTTGTATAGCTGCATGTCCTGCCTCCAGACAATTCCTGGGTTGCGCCAGTTCGAGTTCCGATTCTACTTCTGACGTTCATCCAGGTGGCCGGTTAGCGGGTGCTGGCTCAATTTTGATCCATTATTGGTTGAGTGTCGGCGTATTCGGCGAAGGGAGATAAAGAGAAAGGGCTGGCGGAGTTGCAGAAGACGTTGGAGATGGGATTCCGCGACTTTCCCGCGCTGGATGACAGTCCTTATTTTGCTTCGCTGCGTGGGGACGCGCGGTATGCGGCGCTGATGAGGAAGTATCGGAAGTAGGGCGGGCTGCGATACTGGCGGCTAAGGTTGCGCGTAGTAGCCGAAGCGGGTGCGGACCGTCACCCCTGGTTTGTCGATCTTGACCTCGAGGGGATGATACTCATCGGCATGAGCCGCCCGAGGGGCCGCGAACGAGAGAGCGTAAGAGTAGCCGGCATCGGCGACGCAACGTTCGAGAGCGGCCGTGATATCCCCAGACGAATTGAAGACGCGGCCGCCGCTCTGCACTGCGATGACAGGCAAGCCCAAATCGCCGGGTTGCGCGCGCGAGGCGGAGGTCGCGGGTTTCAAGAACGTCTCGTAATAAGAGTTGCGGATGGAGCCGGCATTGCGGAGGCTGAGCGCGTCGATGCTGTAGAGAGTGACGCGCGATTGCTGCAAAGCGGCGGATACGCTGGTGATCCAGTCGAAGAGTTGCTGTGTCTCCCTCTCGGTGCGGACACCGCCCTGGCCGGCGACCGGCCAACCTCGGCTGAACCAGATGAGCAGCTTGCGGCCGGGGCGTTGCGCCTCCTGATTGAGGATTCCGAGAAGGGCCTTGAGTGACATTTGCACGCTTTCGGCCGCACCCCAGTGACCGCCATTGGTCAGATTGCCCGAGCGCAGGGAACCTTCATATTGATCCAGGAGAGCCGCCAAGACATTTCCGTCGCGAGAAGGCGCGGTTTGCATCCTGGTACTGGTCTCTGAAAAGAGCACGAGCGAGGTGGGGAGTAGAAGCTTAGCGGCATTCTGAAGAAGGAATTTCCTGATCTGGTCGCGTTCAAAAGAGATGGCGCGGAAAGGAGTGTTGACGGAATCGATGACAAGAACCATTTCGACGGGCTGATCGGGCGTAGTTCCACCTTCGATGGCTTGAAAGGAGAGGATACTTTGCGGCTGGTTGGCGTCGAGCAGAGTGAAGTCGCGATTCTCCAGACCGCGAATCGGCGCGCCGGACTTGTCGGTCACCTGTACATCGAGAATGATCTGCTCGTTCCCTCCGCCCGGTGGAGGGGTAGTTGGGCGAGGGCGGAGTTGGGGCGGAGCGTTTGTCTGTCCTATTGCGGCAAGCGAAAGGGCAAAGAGAGATGCAAAGAAGATAAGAGAAGGAAAAGAAATGCAACGCATGGAGGCTCCTCTCGCAATCGAGATGCTAGCCTGATAAACACAAATTACAGGTCATGATACTCCCGCAATTGCTGGCGCCGAATGAAGTTACACAACGTTACATAAACAGGCGATGAGCCAGACTAGGATCAGGAGTACTGAGACGAAAGAAGGGTTTGTTCTCCGATCTGTACGACAGCGGATTGAATGTCCGCTCGCCACGCGACTGGGAGGTTTGAGTATGGGAACATCCGATGGCTTTAGCCGCTTCAAGCGCACGATGTTGCGATTTGTCCTTGTCCGTACCCTGACGACCATCGCTAGTTTCGTTCTTTGTATATGCATCATCTGTACCCTTGCCGCCGCCCAGAAGGAAGACAAGGAGAAACCGAACGGCGCCGAAGTGAAATTCACATCGCGTACCGAGCTTGTTCTTGTACCAACCGTGGTGACCGACAAGTCAGGCAATCACATTGCGGGCTTAAAGAAAGAAGACTTCACGATTCTTGAAAACGGTTCGGAGCGACAGGTCGCAACTTTCGAGGAGATCACAAGCGATCCGGTGCGTTTGTCGCGTCCGCTGAAGCCAAACGAGTTCAGCAATAGCTTGAGCGTGTCGGGCAGGGCGACGCGGCGAATTACGCTGATTGTATTGGATGTTCTGAACACCTCGTCCGCGGATCAGGCCTATCTGCGCAATCAACTGCTTAAATATCTGAGTCAGTCGCTGGACTCGCGTGAGCCCACGGGCCTGTACGTATTGGATCGACGGGGCGTTCATGTTATTCACGATTTCACGAGCGATCCGCGGGTGTTGATTGCCGCGCTGCATAAGGTGTTGGGCCAGCCGTCACAGTTAGTGGACACGCCGGGAGATGTGGCAACAGTCACGGGAGCAGCCAATCCGGTGGGAAGCGCCACGGGCGGGGTTAGCGGGATGACGGCGGGTCCCAGCGGACCACCTGTAACTGCGTTGATGAGCGCGGTGTCAGCGGAGGCGGCCGCACTCCAGACTGCAATTGAAGACTCGACAAAGAATTTCGAATCATTCCAGCAGCGCGTCGCCATTACCTACACGCTGGACGCGATGCAGCAGGTGGCGCAGCAACTGGCGGGAATTCCTGGGCGCAAGGCACTGATCTGGGCGAGCGGCGGTTTTCCATTCAGCGTGAGTGACACCACCATGGAACTTGCTCTGCCGGCACAGGCCACCATGGCTGACGTGAGGCCTCAATATGAACGCACGTGGCAACTGCTCAATGACGCGCAAATCGCGGTGTACGCGGTTGACGTCAAGGGGCCGGAGCCGGATATGCCTACTGCGTCCACGGAAATGAAGGGTGGGACCGCGGAGTTCAGCAACGACATGCGGAGTGTCGGCTTCAAGCAGGTGAACACGCAAGCAACCTTCGAAACATTTGCCGCGGCAACGGGTGGGCGGGCGTATTTGAATTCGAACGATCTGACGAAAGGTTTTCGGGATGCAGTGCGCGATTCCGCGCAGTATTACATGATTGGCTACTATCTCGACCGGTCGAATCCGAAGACCGGATGGCGCAAGCTGGCGGTGAAGGTGAAGCGCGATCATGTGGAGGTGCGGGCGCGCAACGGATTTTTTGTGACCAACGCCACCGAAAATCCGGAAGCCACGAATGACAGCGACATCGCGCTGGCCTTGAAGTCACCTCTCGACTACACGGCTTTGTCACTGGTGGCGCATTGGGACGATGTTGTGCCGAGCAAGGAAGCAGGGAAGAAAAGCGTTCGCTTTATCGTGCACATCGAGCCGGATAGTAGTTTGATCGACGTCAACGATAAGAATCATGTCGAATTGGATTTTGTGGCGGTGGCCACAACCGCGAATGGAGAGCAGGCCGGCCTGCCGGTGGGCAAGAAGTTTGACCTTCATCTCGATCCGAGCGCGCTGGCGACGACCCGGCAAAAAGGGATCAGCTATCGCGGAGCACTCGACCTGGCGCCCGGTGAATACAGCGTTCGAATTGTTGCCCGCGACGAACTGAACGGCCGGGTTGGGTCGGTGGCGGCTCCGTTGAATGTGGAGTGAGGGATCGGGTGATTCGCCGATTTCGTGGACCCGCTCCAATTTTTTCTGAGGGGATCACTGAATTCGCAAAAGGGAGTTCGCGGAGAAATAAGCGCGGGCCGGTTAGTCGATCTAGAAAGGTTTGCGGGGCGTGATGACTTCGTCTTTGATGAAAAATTGCGCGGAGCACTGCGAGGAGCCGCAGATGGTGGGCAGCAGGCCAGCCATCTGTTTACGCGTAATAAGACCGAGGGTGCCGCAGACCGGGCAGGAAAGCACAGCCCAGTAGGGATCTTCTTTTTCGCCGACCTCGCCGGCATTTTCGAGCACGAAGACTGTGCCCGGTTCCATTTGTTCGGGAATCCACTCGTTGATGATGCTGAGTTCGCCGATCATCATTCCTCCCGGTCTCCGTTTACGCTCTGCGGGCGCGGCTTAGGGGCCGGGTCCGCTCGGACGCTGAATTTTTTTTAAAAGACGCGGCTGACGAAGCCGTTTTTTGCGATCCGAATTTTCTCGTATTCGGTTTTTGGCGATTCAGCTGTGCGAGATCGAATCTGAGCGCGCACGCGCCGGACCTCGTCGCTCAGGCAGATATCGAACATGGGCTGCGAGGAATTCTTGAGCAGGTCGACGACCTGGCGGGCGGAGGAGCGCAGGAAGAGATGCGTGCCGTCGGTGAGCAGGTGATACTCGGAGGCGGCGCGGACGGTAGCGGCGAGGCTGGTGCCGAACTCGCGCTCGAGGAATGCAATCACCCTGCGCATGCGCTGCAAAGAGAAGCCGCGGCGGCGAAGCTGGCAAATGACGGCGGCGGTTACAAGCTGGTCCCAGGAATAGATGCGGCGATGGCCTTGACGGGTCGGCGTCACGAGGCCGCGCTCATCCCACCACTGGAGCTGGCGGGCGGTGATGCCGGTGAGCACGATGACCTCGCTGGTTGTGAACTGCCGTTTCATTCTCAGCGCATTCTGTTTCAAACAGAAAATTGGAGAAATGTTTGAGACATTTTAGGCTGAGAGGCGGTGAATTCGGTTGGGCTTTCGTGACTGGGCCGTTGACTAGGTGGATGCGGCATTGAAATCGGGTCGTCAGATCGAGCTCTCAGATCGGGTCATCGGGTGATCGGGCCATCGAGTCATCTGAAAAAATTGCGGGGTGCCTGGGTTTCGTTTTCGCCTATGTCGTTTTACGTTTTGGCTTGCTTGGCATTACCATAGACTGAAAGCCTAATCTGTTTTTGGGGATCAAAATTTCATGAACCAGCGACTGCTTATGCGCGGCGCCTTGCTTGCGCTGCTTGTTTTCTTTGCCGCGACCTTTTCCTTTTCGCAACAAAAGGAACGCAATCGGAAGCTCGATACGGTGCAAAAGGAAACGCCGGCCACGCAACAGCCCGTCGAGATCGCGAACGCCGAAAAGGAAAAGCAGGAGGGCGACCCGCAGTTTCGCGGAATGAAATATCGCAACATTGGGCCGTTTCGCGGCGGGCGGTCGCTCACGACGGCGGGGATTCCGGGCGATCCGACGACCTATTATTTTGGCGCGACGGGCGGAGGAGTGTGGAAGTCGACGGATGGCGGGAACACGTGGGCTTCGGTTTTTGATCATGACGGCGCGCCCGCGATCGGCAGCGTAGCGGTGGCAACGGCGGATCCGAATGTCGTGTATGTGGGAACGGGCGAGGCTTGCCTGCGCGGAAATATTGCCCAGGGCGATGGCGTCTGGAAGTCGCTGGACGCGGGTAAGAGCTGGAAGAACGTGGGGCTGAAGGATTCGCGCGCGATCGGAAAAGTGATCATCAATCCGCGGAATCCGGACATGGTGTTTGTGGCGGCGCTGGGACATCCCTATGGTCCGAATGCAGAGCGCGGAGTTTTCCGGACGACGGACGGCGGCAAGACGTGGGAGAAGGTGCTTTATAAAGACGAGAACACGGGCGCGGTCGATGTGGCGTTCGACCCGCATAATCCGAACATTTTGTTTGCCGCCATGTGGCAGGTGCGGCGTGCCCCCTGGGTGCTGGACAGCGGCGGACCGGGGAGCGGGCTTTATCGATCGAACGACGGGGGCACGACCTGGAAGCATCTTGAGGAGCACGGATTGCCGAACGGACCGTATGGGCGCGTGGGGGTGGCGGTTGCGGCGAATTCGGATCGCGTGTACGCGATCATCGAGGCCAAGGAAGACGGGGGCCTCTACCGCTCGGATGACGATGGAGAGACCTGGGAGCAGGTGAATGGCAGCCACAGCCTGACCCAGCGGCCGTGGTACTACATGCATGTGATTGCCGATCCGCAGGATCCCGACACGGTGTATGTGGCGGATGTGGAATTTTTCAAGTCGACGGATGGAGGGCGGAATTTCAACAAGGTGAGAGTGCCGCATGGCGACAATCATGGCCTGTGGATCGATCCTGAGAACACCAAGCGCATGATCGCGTCGAACGACGGCGGCGTGACGGTGAGCGTGGATGGCGGGAAGTCATGGACGCGGCAGGATAACCAGCCGACGGGGCAGTTTTATCACGTGGTGACGGACACGCGGACGCCGTATTACGTGTACGGCTCGCAGCAGGATAGTTCAAGCGTGGCGATCGCGAGCCGGAGCGACGATGGCGCGATCGGGCGCGACGACTGGTATCCGGTGGGCGGGGGCGAGGCGGGATACATTGCGCCCTATCCGACCGACCCGAACATTGTTTATGCCGGGGATTATCAGGGAAATCTGACGCGCTTTGACCGGCGCACCGGTCAGGTGCAGAACATCGCGGTCTCGCCGGAGTTAGGCGACGGGGGCGGGGCGGCGAAGTTGCAGCATCGTTTTCAATGGACGGCGCCGCTGGTGACTTCGCCTCTTGATCCGAATGTTCTTTATTACGGCGGGGAGCGCGTCTTCAAAACGACGGATGGAGGCGTGCACTGGGAGGCGATCAGTCCGGACCTGACGCGAAACGATAAGTCGAAGCAGCAGGCTTCGGGCGGTCCGGTGACGATCGACGATACGGGGACCGAATATTACGACACGGTGTTTTCGATTGCGGCGTCGCCGGTGGCGAAGGGATTGATCTGGGCCGGGACGGATGACGGGCTGGTGCAGGTCACCCGCGACGAGGGAAAAAACTGGACAAATGTGACGCCGAAAGATCTGCCAGAGTGGAGCCGGGTGAGTCTGATTGAGGCGTCGCCACTCGAAGCAGGGAAGGCTTATGTGGCGGTCGACCGGCACCAGAACGACGACATTGGGATCTACATTTATAAGACGACCGACTACGGGGCGACGTGGAAGAAGATTGGAAGCGGGATTCCGGAGGGCGCGTTTGTGCGCGCGGTGCGCGAAGATCCGAAGCGCAAGGGGCTTTTGTATGCGGGCACGGAGCGCGGCGTGTTTGTCTCGTTTGACGATGGCGAGCATTGGCGCAGCCTGCAATTGAATCTGCCGAATGCGCCGGTGCACGATCTGGTGGTGAAGAATGACGACCTGGTGGTGGCGACGCATGGCCGGGCATTCTGGATTCTGGATGACGTGACGCCGCTGCGTCAGTACGCGGATTCGATCGTGAACGAGGACGTATATCTGTATGCGCCGGCGGTCGCTTATCGTGAGCACTCGGGTGGTGGAGAAGAGGCGCCGGGCGGGCGAATGGCCTTTAACGGCAAGAATCCGCCGAACGGCGCGATCATTTATTACTACGTGAAGAAAGCGCCGAAGGATAAGGAAGAGGTGAAGATCGACATCCTGGATGCGAGCGGGAGCGTGATTCGCAGCTATTCAAGCAAGCGGAAAGAGCCGCTCGATGAGCCGCTCGATCCGGATGATAAGAAGCCGGAAAAACAGATCAAGGTGGAAGACGGACTAAATCGTTTCGTCTGGGATTTGCATTATGAAGAGGCGCATCGCGTGCCGGGCTATTACTTGTGGGAGTATGGCGATGGCGCGCGCGGGCCGCTGGCGGTTCCGGGAAAATATCAGGTGCGGCTGACGGCTGATGGCAAGACGGAGACCGAGTCGTTTGAGTTGAAGATCGATCCGAGGGTGACGGTTTCGCAGGCGGATCTCGAAAAGCAGTTCAAGCTGGAAATGGATCTGCGGGATCAGTTGAACCGGGTTTACGATGCCGTGAACGAGATTCAGGATGTGCGCGATCAGTTGGATGGACTGCGGCGGCGCGTGGGACCGGAGGCTGCGAAGACCTTGCTGGACGGCGTGACTGCACTGGACGCGAGGCTGGTGGCGGTGCGCGATCCGCTGATCAATTTCAAGATCGCGGCGAGCGAGGATTCACTGGCATACGCACCTGGGATCGATGGCAAACTGGCGTTTCTTTCGATGGCCGTTTCCGGGAACGCGGATGCCGCGCCGACGGCGGCGGAGTATGACCAGTTCGATAAGCTGAAAAAGCAAACCGATGAATTGCTGGCGCAGTGGGACGCGGTGAGGAATGTGGACATCGGGAACTTTCAGAAGCTGGCAGCGGAGCAGAGAGTGCCGTCGATATTCGTGCCGGATCCGCGGAGCGCGCGGGTGTCAGGCGGAGAAGAGAACGGGGACGAGAAGTAAGTAATTTGTAGTTGGCGGTAAATTGTAATTGGCAATTTGGACCGCAAAGCCTTGCGGTTTCCAAATTGCCAATTTTCAATTTCAAGTTACAAATCAGAAATTACAAATTCAGATGAACATCTCGTCTTGCGGCACGCCCATGCCGTTTTTGCCGGTGCGCCGCTTGTTGCCTAGAAAGACTTCGACTCCCGTGTAAAGGGCGTTCATCACGCCGCTAACCTGGCGCAGCGGAGAGACGACCGTCTTGTGCACCATTTCGCTGGTCTCTTCGACCTTGTCCATGGTGCGATTGAGGAGTTCATCGGCGCGAATTACTTGCAGGCGCGTGCGATCGAGAACATCGGTGAGGGTGGCGTCGAGGCGCTCGAGTTGGTGCTTGATCAGCGTGCTGGACTCGGCCACGTTGGAGCTGATGGTATCGATTCTCGGGCGGACCTCGGTGATGAAGCTCTGCACCGATTCAATCGTGGGAATCGCTTTCTCTTTGAGTTCGGTCGAGAGGGCGTCCATTTTCGCGGTGCTCTTGCGGACGGACAGATAGAGAGCCACCAGGATTCCGGCCTGGATGACGACTGCGCCGGCGGTCACGGCGATAAAAACTGTTAACAGGTTATCGTTCATCGGCTGCTCCTCAGCTGACGTTACATATTCTTCGGCGGCTCGGCGGTGGCGGCGGGCGACGTCGTTTCGTTGTAAGCCTGGCGGCCAGCCTCATAGGCGCTGCGGAACTGTTCTTTTTGCTGATTGATCACGTCACGGCCGCGATCGACCCAGTCTGAAGCCTGTTCGCGCGCGCGGCGAGCCTGCTGGCGGGCGCGGTCGGCGCCTTCCTGGGCCTTGCTGCGAATGGTGTCGCGCATCTCGTCGCCGGCCTTCGGGGCATAGAGGACTCCAACCACGGCGCCTACGCCGAGACCCGCGAGAAACCAGAGGAAACTGCTGCTGTCACGATCTGACATAAATGCCTCCTATCGATTCCGATCCTGTTCGGATGGTAGCACCGGGATATGTGAAAGACAATTCATGGCCCGCCGCGCAGGATAGATGTTGCGCGGGGAGCGCGGGTTGCCGTGGGAGTGGAAAAGTAGGTCTTGTGAAAGGCAGGGCAAAGGCGCAGAATGAGGCGTTTCAGGAGGGATTTTTGTCCGATCGCAAATACCGGCAGCGCGGGTACCAGGATTCGGGGAGCGAGCCGCAAAAGAGGATGGAGAAGCCAACGCCGGCGGCTCGGCGCGACAATACCTTTGGCCCACGTCCGCTGAATATGCCGGGAACGCGGACGGTTTCGCGATGCGCCGAGTGTGGAGCGATCCTGGAGAATTTGAGCGCGACGCTGGGGCAATGTCCGAAGTGCAAATCCGATTTGCATTCCTGTAAGCAGTGCGAACACTTCGATCCTTCCAGCCGCTTTGAATGCAACCAGCCGATTCCAGCGAGGATTTCACCGAAAGATAAGCGGAACGACTGCACGTTTTTTTCGATCCGGGTGCGGCTGGAAAAAGAGACTTCGAGCAAGCAGGCGCAGCGGCCCAACGATGCGCGGCAGGCGTTTGAGAATTTGTTCAAGAAGTAATTGGCTTCGAGCTACGAGCTTCGAGTTTGGAGCTTTGAGCAGTTCAAACCATGCTATGTCCCGTGCAAAGCCCGGTCGTTTATCTGGCTCCTGGAAGGCTTGGTCTTAGCTAGAAGCTCGTAGCTCATCGCCCGCAGCTCATCGCTCACAGCTCATCGCTCGTAGCTTGCAGTTGCTATGGCTTCTGCGTCGGCCGCAGCAGGATTTCGCTGGCGAAGCATTGCGGCGCCTGGGTCACGATCATGGCTACCGCGTGAGCCACGTCGCTCGCTTGCAGCATCCGTTCCGCTTTCTTTCCTGGGTGACCACTGAAGTCTGTATTTACCGATCCCGGACATATCACCGAGACGCGAATGTTATGGGCGCGCAGTTCTTCGGCCAGCGAGTACGTTAGTCCGTTCAGTCCCCATTTTGAGGCGGAGTAGGCGGCGCCATTGGGCAAGGCGTTCTTGCCGGCGAGCGACGAGATATTAATGATGTGTCCGCTCCCGCCGCGGATCATGAGCGGGGCGAGGTTGCGAATGGTGTAATAGACGCCGCGCAGGTTGGTATTGAAGATCTGGTCCCAGGCTTCGGGCGCCAGCTCGTGAAGCGGGCCGGGCGGTCCCATGATGCCGGCGTTGTTGACGAGAATATCGAGGCGTCCGAAGGTGCGATCGACGCGCACGGCGAGTGACTCCACGGAGCGCAGATCGGTGACGTCGCACTCCATGATCGCACTCTGCCCACCGCTGTTTTGAATGGCCGCAGCGGTCTGTTCGAGGGCGGCGCGGGTGCGTCCGCAGAGGATGGTGAGAGCTCCCAGGCGGGCGAGTTTGGCGGCGATGGCTGCCCCGATGCCTCTCCCAGCGCCGGTTATGACGGCGACTTGTTGCGAAAGTGGCGTGGATTCGCCTCGTTCCTCGTTCTGGCTATGACTTCGGTTCGGGCTCTCGATCTGGCTCAAAATATGCTCCTGCGCCGCCGCATTCGCTGGTAACAGCAACGCTCGAAACTGCTCTCGTCACGCCCGGACTGCGGCATTTTCGCGACTCGGCTTCGATGATTGATTGTAGGCTGGATGGGCGAGCCGGGGAGTGCTGTGAGGCCTCAATTCTCGACGCCCCAGAACTTTTTCGCATCCAAGCAGCGAGGGAGGGCATCGATACGCAAGTTTGCTTGCCTAAGCGGAAGGACATCCTTATAATCCGGCTCACCGGAATAATTCTTACGCCGCTCCTTGCTCGTGCGTGCGGCCGAGGATTTACGGGGGTACTCTCACGGTGCAGTTCGCCGTGAAGACCGGCTCTGCTATTGCCGGGCTGTACGTGAATCCGCTTCCTAAATAATGAAGGAGCCACAGGAATGAAGAAGATCGTTCTTGCGATGTTGCTGGTAGCCGCCATTACCGCCGTCGCGCAAACCACTCCGGCACCCGCCCAGGGGGCCGCGTCCACTCCGCCCGCCCAAAAGAAAGAGATCAAGGATCCCGCCGAATATAACGCTTATGTCGGAGCGATCCAGCAGCAGGACGCAAGTGCCAAGATCAGTGGGCTGGAGGCGTTTCTCACCCAGTATCCGAACAGCGTGATGAAGGAAGACGCGCTCGAACTTCTGATGAGCGCCTACGGGCAAACGGGCAACGCCGCGAAGGCGCAAGAGACAGCGCTGAAGGTACTGCAGGCGAACCCGTGCAATCTGCGGGCGCTGGCGTTGCTGTCGTTTACAAAGCGCGCTACCGCCGAGCAAGGGGGCGCAGGCGCCGCGCAGAGTCTGACGGAAGCGGGACAGTTTGGTGTGAAGGGATTGCAGTGTCTGCAGACCGCGACCAAGTCGGAAGGCACGACGGACGCCGATTTCCAGAAGCTGAAAACGGAAACAGCGGACATCTTTAACGGCGCCGCCGGCATGGCTGCATTTCAAGCCAAGGATTATGTGAAGGCGCAGGAATACCTGTCAGCGGCGGTTCAGGCGGATGCTCCGGACGCCACCAGCCTGCGCGATGTATATCCGCTGGCACTGGCTTACTTGAGCCCACCGGTTTGCCCTCCGGCACCACCCGCGGGCAGCGATCCCAGTCAAACTCCTGCTCCTCCGGCGGGATGCGAGGGCGCCGACAAGGAGATTGATGGACTCTTCTACATCGCGCGCGCGGCCGATCTGGCGCAGGGCGCGGGCAAGGCGCAGATTGCGAAGTTCGGGCAGAGCAAGTACGACCGGTTCCACGGCTCGGACGACGGCTGGACGGATCTGATGGCGAAGGCGACGACGGCCACCACGCCGGCGGGCATCGCGGTCACGCAATATGTTCCGCCAACTCCCGCACAGCAGTGTGCCGACATTGTGAAGCAGAAGAAGGTCGAGGAGATGAACTTTGCCGAGTGGCAACTGTGCCTGTCGGAAGGCAATGCGCCGGACGTAGACAAGGTGTGGACGACTCTCAAAGGCAAGCCGCTGCAGATGGTGGCTCACATTATCAGCATCGACACGACGGGCAAAGCGACCAAACTGATGCTCGCCGGCAGCGAGGATGACATCGAGGCGAAGAAGGCGGACATCGACTTGACGATGACGGCGGCAATTCCGAAAAAGGATATGCCGAAAGAGGATACGGATTTCCAGTTCCAGGGAACGCCGACATCGTATACGCCGAAGCCGTTTGTCATGACCATGGACGACGGAGCCATGCTGGTAAAGGCGGCGCCGAAGAAGACACCAGTGCACAGGAAGCCAGCGCAGTAATCAGCGCCCCGGCGAAATACAACTCAGGAGCAAGAATTGGGCGGCCTATTTGGGGCCGCCCTTTTTATTGTCGCAGAGTCTTTCTGGCAAGTTGACGCAGATGGCTAGCGGATCTGTTTCCGGTCAAGGATGGCCGCGGGCCGCGCGCTGCGGGGCGGACGCTTGGCTCCGGCGCGAAGCGGGCGAACGTCGATCTTAAGCTCCTGCATGGTGCGGCTGAGAGTGTTGCGGTGCATGCCCAATTCGCGGGCAGCTTTGCACTGGTTACCGCGATTCTCCTCCAGCACGGTTACGATGAAACGCTTTTTGAATTCGCGCACTGCCTCGGAGTAGAGAATATTGCTTTTGTACATTTGCAGTATGAGTGCTTCCAACTGGTCCTTCACGGATGCCTCGTTTCCGCACCATCGAAACAGAGCGAACTTCTAAAGCTGGCTACCTCGCCGGCTCGATCGGCTTCGGTTGAGTGCTATCCGAGGCCGACGGCGCGTGCCGCAAGTAATCCAGTCCCTGGTAGAAGCGATGGCGCAATTCCGACGGTGCGAGCCAGATTGCCGCCCTTCCGCCTACCAGGAAATACGGAGCGAGCTGGGATTGCTCAAGCCAGCGCGCAGCCGGGGCAAAGGCAGTCATGACGGTGAGCACGATGGCCACCACCAGAACGCCTCTGACCAATCCCAACAGAGCCCCAAGAAACCTGTCGATCGAACTTAACCCGGCTTTCTTCATCGCCCAGCGCGCGACCCGGCCGGCAAGACCAGCCAGAATCAAAACGGCGAAAAAGATGATGAGAAAACCGGCAATCTCACCAACCCATTGGGTCTTCAAATAGGGCGCGAACCAGTTTGCCAGCCGCTGGTATTGCCACGCGGCCAGCAAATAACCGAGGACCAGACCCGCCAGATGAAAGGCCTCATGAAAAAAGCCTTCCATGGCCGCTCCGACCACGGAAAAAACCAGGAATGCCAGGATGATCCAGTCGGCAACGCTCATCGTGAATCACATGGAGCGAGCGTAACGGCTAGACCTCCAACTCGCGTCCCGACAGCTGACGAAACGCCTCAAGATACTTTTCGCTCGTCCGGCGCGCCACCTCTTGCGGGAGGGCGGGTGCCGGCGGTTGCTTATTCCAGCGAATTTCTTCGAGGTAATCCCTTACATATTGTTTGTCGTACGAATTCTGCGCTTTGCCCGGTGAATAGGTGTCGGCCGGCCAGAAGCGCGACGAATCTGGTGTAAGAACTTCATCCGCGAGGGTAATGCCCTGCGCGGTCATGCCAAATTCAAACTTGGTATCGGCGATGAGAATGCCGCGTGTGCGCGCATAGTCGGCGGCCTTGGTGTAGACACGCAAGGTGAGGTCGCGGAGTTGCGCGCTGACTTTCGGGTCGATCAGCTTGCACATCTCTTCGAACGAGATGTTGATGTCGTGGCCGGTGGTCTCCTTGGTGGCCGGAGTGAAGATTGGCTCGGGCAATTTGTCGGACTCTTTGAGTCCGGCGGGCAGCTTGATGCCGCAGACCGTGCCGCTCGCCTTGTACTCCTTCCAGCCGGAGCCGGAGAGATAGCCGCGGGCGACGCACTCGACGGGGAACATCTGGGCGCGCATGACCATCATGGAGCGGCCGCGCAACTCGTCCGCATGAGCCCGAACGGCTTGCGGGTAGCGGCTTACGTCGGCCGTGACGAGATGGTTGGGAACGATGTCCTTGAGGAAGTCGAACCAGAACAGCGACATCTGCGTGAGCACGCGGCCCTTGTGCGGGATGCCGGTGGCCAGCACATAGTCGAACGCCGAGATACGGTCGGTGGCGACGAAGAGCAGGTGGTCGGCGTCAAGGTTGTAGACGTCGCGGACCTTTCCGCTGGCGAAAAGGTCGAGGTCTTTATAGTCGGTTTCAAGTAATACAGGATCGAGAATTTCTGGGCTCATGTGCGCTTCTAACCGGGAGAAAACTGACGCGTATTCTAGCCGCGTCAGGGAATTTGTCAACGCCTTCGATCACAGGGGGCAGGTTGGGGTGGCCGCCGCCGGAAGGAAAAAAGTTGACTCTTTCAGTGTAAGCGAGAACGACCGCCCGTGGCCCGGTTTGCGCGATCAGCGGTGTGGAAAAGTTGAGGAAGACTCTGGAAAAAAAGACGGCGATTTTGGGCGGCGAGCAAGCAGAAAAATGGCGGGCGCGTCAAGAGTGCGGAGAAAATTTTCGGTTGCGCAGGATCGTCAAACGTCTGACTGTTTCCTCGACTTCTTCGTCGGTGGCGAACTCTCCGCGATCAGCCTCGGCGATACCGGCCTTGATCTGCTCGATCTGCCATTCTTCCACGCTCTGCGACAGGTTAACTTCCGAAGCTTCCTGCGGTGAGTCCATCGAATCTCCTAAGCCGCCCCGAACCGCACCGACACCAGTTTCGAAATTCCCGGCTCCTGCATGGTCACGCCGTAGAGCACTGGAGCGATGCTCATCGTCTTCTTGCTGTGCGTTATGAGGATGAACTGCGTTTCGAGGCTCATCTCGCGCACCAGTTCGGTGAAGCGGCCGATGTTGGCTTCGTCGAGCGGCGCGTCGACCTCGTCGAGAATGCAGAACGGGCTGGGCGTGTACTGGAAAATTCCGACCAGCAACGCGAGCGCCGTCAGGGCCTTTTCGCCGCCGGAGAGTAGGAGCACGCTTTGAAGCTTCTTGCCCGGAGGCGAGGCAACCACGTCAATGCCGCTCTCCGCGCTGTTTTCGATGTCGGTGAGGCGCATGAAGGCGTCACCTCCGCCGAAGAGCTTGCGGAAGGTCATCTGGAAATTGGCGTTGATCTTGTGGAAGGCCTCTTCGAATTTCTGCCGCGAAACCTGATCGATCTCTTTGATGGTGGCGGTGGTGTTCTCTATGGCGTCGATCAGGTCCTTGCGTTGCGTCTGCAGGAACTCGTGCCGCTCCGCCGTCTCTTTGTACTCTTCGAGCGCCATCATATTGACCGGCCCCATGGCGTCGAGGCGCGTGCGCATCTCGCGATAGGCTTGGTCGGCGGCGGCCAGTTCTTCGCCGATCAGACCAACTATGTTGGTATCGGCGAGCAGCACGTCACGCTCGATGCTGAGCTCATTGAGACAGGTATCGGCGAGGTGCTGGAGATCGGAGGCCAGCTTGGCGGCCTGCGCCTGAAGTTCGCCACGGCGGTCGCGGGCGGAATCGAGCTGCTGGCGGGTGGTTCGGAGCAGTTCTTCAATTTCCGCCATGCGCGTGCGGACTTGTTCGGACTCGCATTGCAGCAGTTCGGCGCGAGTTTCGGCAGCGTTGCGTTCGGCGTCGAATTCGGTGAGCTGTTCGATCAGGCGGACATTTTCTTCCTGGCGCCGGGCAATTTCTTCGGTGGCTGACTGCATTTGCGATTGCAGCGCGGTTGCCCGCTCGCGCATTTCCGTAACCACACCCTCGATGCGCTGCAGCAGCGCGGTCGCGGATCGATGGCGTTCTGCGAGAGTGGCCACGCGCGCCGCGCGCTGTGAAGTCGTTTCGGCAGCCAGGTCGCGGCGGCTGCGCAGGGCGGCGAGTTGGTCCTGTCCGGCCGCAAGTTGAGCTTCAAATTGCGAGCGCGCTTCGTCGATCGTAGTCAGCTCCGCTTGTCGCGCTGCGATAAAAGAATCCTGTTCCTGCCGCTCCGATGCCAGTCTGTGCAGTTCTCGAGCGATAACGTCAATGCGCTCGCGGACGCGCGACATCTCGCCATCGAGCTGCTTCAGGAGATGGCCGGATGTCATCACCTGCTTTTCCGCCTCGCGCTTTTCTTCTTCGAGGCGGTCGAGCAGGGAAGTGTGCTCGCGAATTTCGCGGCCCAGCGTAAGCGCGAGAATCTCGTTTTCGCGCAGAGCGCGTTCCAGATTCTCCAGCAACTGCATCACGTCGCGCAGCTCGCGCTTCATCGAAAGCGGGCCTTCGCTGCGCTGCTTGCCTCCGGTAACGGTGACATTGTGAAAGCACTCGCCGGACTGGGACAGGAAGAACGCATCGGGACTGGAGAGCGCAAGCTGCCGGCCGATAGCGGCATCGGGAACGATGTAGCCATTGCCCAGCTTCGGCAGAATCACCTCCAACGACTTGCCGAATCCATTGAGAACACGAATCGATTTCTTCAGCGGGAGAACGGTATCGTCGGTGGGCGCATAGTGCGTGCTCTCATCGGCGACGAACGAAAATTTCGCCTGCGAATCTTCTGGGTGCACAAGGAAGGTGGCCCGGCCATCAACGTCGGAGCGCAGCAGCCGCAAGCCCTCATCGGCGGCGTCCCAGCTCTTGACCACAATGTAATTCAACTCGTCGCGCAGAAAATCTTCGACTACGCGCTCGTAACGTGGCTCGACCTCAAGAAAGTCGGCCAGCACTCCGGCCGGCATGTGGCCGCCCTGCATCGCACCCGATTGAAACAGGCGGCGGACTGACTCGGTCGAATAGCCGTGCTCGGCGATGACAGCTTCGAGCGATCCTTTTTTGCCGAGCGCGGTCGCGTATTCCGCGCGGATCGAATCGAGGTGGCGCTTGGTCTCGTGCTCCTGCGTGCGCTTTGTTTCGAGCGTCGAGCGCAGGTTCGCGAGTTCAGAAGCCAGGTTGCAGGCGCGCTGCGAAACGGTTTCAAATTCCAATGCCAGCTGTCCGCGCTGCCCGCCAAAGGCTTCTGACTGCGTTGTCGCATTCTCGTTTTCAGCTCGCAGACGCTGCTCTTCTCGATCCATGCCGGCAAGGCGCTCCTGCGATTGCGTGAGCTGATTGCGCAGGTTCGAGGACTGGCCGACGGCTTCAAGAATCGCCGAGCGACATGATTCCTGACCCTGTTCGAGCGCCGCCAGTTCGGCCGCCGCGCTGGTTGCGTCTTGCTGGCTGAGTTCCAGTTCCTCCTGCGCTGCCGCGAGATCGGCGGCCGCCGATTCGAGCACGCGCACATGCTCGGACTGCTCTGCCTCGAGTAATTGCAGGCGCTCGTTTGCCTGCGTGAGTTCCGCTTCCGACGACGCCATGCGCACGACGAGTTCCGCCGCGCGCTCTTCGTTCGTCTTGATGCGCGCCTTGTTGCGGTCGGTCTCCATCGCGATCTGGCTCAGGCGGTCGCGATTCTGCCGGGCTTCCGTCTCGATCGCGTAGCCGCGTTGCGTGCGTTCGGAGTGCTCGGCTTCTGATTGCTGAACGCCCTCGGTGAGTTCGCGAATCTGCTCACCCAATTGGGCGATCTCGCTATCGAGCGTGGCGCTCTCGCGATCCATCACTGTGAATTTGCTGGCGAGCACCACCCGCAGTTTGGCGCGCATCTCGTCGCGCAGGCGTCCATAGCGCTCGGCCTTGCTGGCCTGGCGTTTCAGCGAATTCATCTGGCGCGTGACTTCTTCGAAGATGTCATTGACGCGGTTGAGATTCAGCTTCGATTCTTCAAGGCGCGCTTCCGCGAGGCGCTTTTTTGTTTTGAATTTCGTGATCCCGGCAGCCTCTTCAATAATGTTGCGGCGGTCGGTGGGACGGCTGCTGAGGATCTGGCCGATGCGTCCCTGCTCGATGAGCGCGTATGACTCGGGCCCGAGGCCGGTGCCCATGAAGAGTTCCTGAATATCGCGCAGGCGGCAGAGCTTTCCGTTGAGCAGGTACTCGCTGTCTCCACTGCGGAACAGGCGGCGCGTGACCGCGATCTCGCCGGCGTGCGATGGCGTCTGATTAAATTTGCGGCGGCGAATCTTTAATACGACTTGCGGCTGAACAACCTGGACTCCTGCAACTACCGCGATGCCATGGGCTTCCGTAGAGACGGGGCTTGCCCCGCCTCCTGCGTCCGGCGCCTCGCCTTCCGCGGTAGGCGACCGCGTATCCGCCATACTAATTGTCGCTACCCCATTCGCCGCATTTCCATCCGCGGCATTCACGGCCCCTTCCACTTCCTCCGTTTTTCCCGGCTGTGCCTCTTCCACAGCCCGCTCAGTCTCCGCCGCGGCCTGCGTACGCAACTCGGCTTCGTCCCAATTCTCTTCGCTCAAATCGTCCTGAATCTCAATCTCGGTCGGCGCATTGGAGTCGGCTCCGCTGTAAACCTCGGGATCGATCAGCGTCAGACTGACCTCGGCCATGCCGGTAGGATTGCGGTCGCGCGTGCCGGCGAAGATGACGTCTTCCATGCGCGAGCCGCGCAGCGTCTTGGCCGACTGCTCGCCCAGCACCCACGAAATCGCGTCGGCGATATTCGATTTGCCGCAGCCGTTCGGTCCGATGATGGCCGCGATGCCTTCGCCATGAAACTTCAGCTCGGTACGATCACAGAAGGACTTGAATCCGAGGATTTGCAGCTTCTTCAGTTTGAGCAAGGTCACTCCTTAACGCGAAAGCATAAAAACGAAAAGCCTAAAACCACGAGCCTAGAAAAACGAGCCTAAGAATAACGAACCCTAAAACCATGAACCTAAAACAACGTGCGAAACGCGACGGCAATGCCTATGACGGCAATACGTATCTATATGTGACGCCGAAATGCCGGGCGCGGATACCCACGCTCTGTACGCGTGACTTTTTGCGATGTCATCCCGACCAGCGCCAGACCAGGCGGCAGTCTTGCTCCCGATTTCATCCCGACCAGCGCCAGACTTTTTCCTGCTGTCAACCTGAGCATTCCTGCTGTCATCCTGAGCGGAGCGGGGCGTGCGAAGCAAAGCCCCGCGCAGTCGAAGGACCCCTACTCCCTCAACCGCAGCCCGTGCCAGCCGGGTTTTCCTGCCCCAGGTCAAAAGCCACAACCTCTCTGCATTGCTGACATTTCTGTTCCGGCGGAATCGCGCCCGTCTGCGCTGGCTGGTGACCTGCACTGCTGGAATTCTTGAGAGTGTTAACTATCAGTGTTGACTATCAAGGTTCCGTTGATTCGCAGATCAGGATGCTGGCTTGAAATTGACGCGCGTTCGAGTTTCGCATCCCGGTTTCGAACCGATGTTTCACCAACTTTAACGGCGAATGGCGGCAGGGGTCAAGCATGAAAACACCATATATAGGGCCTACTTTTCCACTGCCGCTTTTAGTTGCACACATACTGCAGCTATTGCACGCAAATCAGCCGTGAGGAAAGGGATGCAAACCGCGAGGTGGGAGACCGCCAGAGCTTTGACTACTGTAGCGTCAGGCGGGCGGGGATGCAATGGCTGGATCAGGCCGGAGGGAATGGCGCCGGTCAGTGCCCCAGGTTCGCGCCAAGTTCTAATCACCGATGATGTGCGGCCCAGCCTTTTGACCGTGGGCCTCCACAGTTTCAAAAGGGGAAAGGAAAAGAGCGATGGCAAAGGCGGGCCGTCCGCCGGTCATTGAAAAAGCTAACACTTCTACCCGATCTAGTTTTGGCGAAGGACAGCTAATTACGGTCCTTGAACTCATCGAAGAAGATACGGTCAGGCCCTACGGTCCTGACCTTGAACTCATTTGGGCTCAGAATCTCAAAGTGGGTGGGCGCCCAATTCCCGTATGGGCTCGGACTATCTGGTTCTGTAAGCAAGAAGTGGAAGACAAGCTGCAGCGTTCGCTTCTCGCTGGAGCACCCTGGGAATTGCCACTGGCGGACAGCGCGCAAGACCTCTTCACTGAGCAGCACCTGACCCGACAACGTCCTTGCGTTCGACACTCGGCAATCCGGGGTGAGATCTGCTTCGACTTTCACATCTCCTTGAAGAAACCACATTTGAAAATAGTTAGGCGAGGTGAATACTGTCTGGACTGACTCACCCACCCCACTCTTACGTGCTTCTGAATCTACGGCATGAAAGCCTTCACTGGGCTGACGGCTGCCGACATTGAGATTGCCGTGGACGCCTCCTTTGGCTCGTTGCTTGATTTTCTGCAAACCGAGAGCTTTCAGGTCGGGAGGAGCCGTCATTATCGCGATATTGAACGATCTTCCATGGTCCGTGGTCACACTTGCTTCGCTCTGCGACCATTGATTGGTCGCTTGCCCCTGAAGTGAGAAAACATACGAAATGTGTACGACAACCGGTTCAGACATTGCACAGGGATGGAACCGCAGAGGCACTGCAGGATCCTCGTAGAAGCTACGCATAACCTCCTCCTTTAACCGAGGGTCGCCCTTTCCGACCTTCACGCCTGTAACACCGCATTGAGTATCAAGACTAACGTCCACTCCAATCGTACCCTCTGTTTCTGCGAGTCTGGCTAAGTAAGGGTAGGGGGGAATTCTCAACTGCTCCAGAACTGGAAAATCCACAGTGGAGGCGCTGACAGTAAGCGGCAGGAACAAAGCGCCTATACTAAGCAAGCATGTCGTTCGTATTTTCACCGGAGGTCTCCCTTCAATAAGCGGGTGGACCACACTTGATTCTTGGTTGAGTCCACATGACAGAGGCTGCCCCATCCTTGCGTTCTTTGCAAGGGTGGGAACCACGGACCAATGCAGCGGAATGTCAGGTTTTCCGCGCGGAACAGCGGCGACGCTTTCCCAGAACAAACTCCTTGACTTAGCCGCAGCCAACGCCACAATGAATGTAGAGCGCACAATCGGTGGAGACGCCCCGATGTAGCCGCGAAGCGGGCGTAAGATTGGAGCCCACGGCGCAAGCCCTGGGTAAGAGGCGACCTTGAATCAAGCCCGAGGGGGCGAAAGAAGAGGCTCCGAAACCGAGTTACGAAAAAAGCTACGGAAAGAAGTTACAAAAAAAGCTACGAAAAAAGCTACGTCTTCAAAATCTCCCCCACGGCCCGATGCGCCTGGTCAATCGCGCAATCCGTCTCCGCCGACGCGCCTGAGTCTGAATTTGCAATCGCGATCCGCCCGAATGGTTTTCGCCCGATCACCCATGGCTCTTCGCCCTCTTTCCACTCCGGATCCCACAGCGAGTTCGGCATGAACGAGTAACCATGGGCCCAGCGGTTCACGGTGATTCCCGCGATGTCGCGTGCGGGATCGAAGCCGACTGTGCCCAGCATGGCTCCGAGTTGGGCGCGAATGTTGCGCTCGAAGGTTTCAAACGGAGTGTCCATCAGTTCCATGCGTCCGGCGCGGTTCTGGTCGCGCGCGGGCAGTCCTGGCTTGCACGGCGTGCGCAGCATGAAGAGCACCATCGGCTCTTCGGGATGGCTTGGGAAATGGTAGTCGCCAATACTGACCGGGAAATCGAGATGAGTGAAGGAATGGAAGCTGCCCGGCGAAACGATCTGGTGCACGCCCAGTTTGTGGAAGCTGGTCCAGTTGGTGAGCGCGACGTGGGTGTAGACGAGCGGAGACTTGACGAGGTATGAGAGCCCCTCTTTCTGCTTCTCCGGCAGGTCGGGACAGATGTACGGGATCATCACGTTGTAGCAGGCGAGGATGCAGCGCTCGGCGCGCACCGATTGCAGCTTGTCGCCGCGGTCGTAGGCGATCTCGACCTGCTTCGCGGACTTGGCGTCGCGAGCGTTGGCTGATCCTACATGAGCGATGTGAACGGCAGTGCTGTTGAGGCGGACGCGAACCGGCGAACTGGCGTCGTCGAGCTTGGCATAGTCGCAGCGCGCGGTGACCACGTCTTCCATGGTGTGGCCGGGAATGGTTCCGGGAATGAGACTACGCACCAGCAGCCGCGTGATCGAGGCGTTGCCGTCCGGGAAATGAAAGATGTAAGGCTCGGTCTGGCGGTAGTGGAGCTTGCCGCCGCCGGCCTCGGGTTCCTCCAACTCCATCCGCGTCGAAGCCGGCAAAGCTAATGGCGTGGTAATCGTCACCCGCCTGATAGCAATCGAGCGCAGAGACGCCGTCGATGCGGAGGGCGAACAGATCGTTGGTATAAGCTCTGGAAAAAGGGAAGCGCGGCGGGATTGAGGCCGCAAATCTTGGTCAGAAAATCCGAGTAGCTGGTCTTACGCAGCTTTTCGATCTTCTGCTGGCGGGTCAGGCCGGGCAGGTAATCTTTTTTCTCGGTGTAGATGCGCACGATGTCGTTGCGGACGGGTCCTCGGGCAGCGGCGAGTTTGCGAGGAACTCTGCCCACGGAGTTGCGCCCATGCCGGGCACGATGCGGTCTTCGCCGAAGGTCGCTTTGTCGTAGAACATGGCCGTGCCGAGCTTGCTGTAGAGGGTGCGGTCGAAATCTTTGTAGAACTTGTTGGTGTCGATGCCGAGATCGACCAGCAGTCCCATCGCAACCTTGCTGTAGAGCTTGGGGTGCTCGATCGACATGGTGCCGCCATGCGCCAGCACCGTGCGGTCGCCGACGCGGAATTCGTTGCGCTTGGCGTGGCCGCCGAAGTCGTCGTGATTGTCGAGAATGAGGATGCGGGCTTTCTTGCCGGCGTGCTGCCGGTAGAAGTAGGCGGCGGCGAGTCCGCTGATGCCGCCTCCGACAACGACCAGATCGTAAGTTTCACCGGTGCTTTGGGGTGCACCCGAGCCATTCCACTTGTCGCCATCGCGCAAGCCGTGCGCGTAGGTGTAGGAGCCTTCGTGATTGCCGCGCATGCCCATAAGCGCCGGCGGATAGTAACTGGCCGCTTTTTCGGGAGCGAAGGGCGCGTCTTCGAACGCCAGCGCGGAGTGCGGAAGCATGGTGCTGCCGATGGTGAGTGCTACTCCGTTGAGGAAGTCGCGGCGCGAGATGGGGCAGTGCATGCCGAGGTCCCGATCGTTCTGGTTGTCGGCGTTGTTGCGATGCTCTTTGTGGCGATGATCGCTATTCAGAGGGGTGTTGGTCATAATGGAGGGCCCGATTTCGCGATCATTATAGCGCCGGGGCGGGGATGGGCATCGGTAGCAGGTTGCTGAATCGGCGCACGAGCTACTCAGAGCGCAGGTCGGATCAGCAAGTCCGCCATCAGAGCAAGCAGCAGCGTGGGCGGCATGATGACGAGGCCGGCACGCAGAAATTTCCATCCGCTGATTTGCAGGCCGTCGCGGCGGATCGCGATCAGCCAAAGAATGGTTGCGAGCGAGCCGGTGATGGAGAGATTCGGGCCGAGGTCAACGCCGATCAGGACGGCCTTTTGCGCGGCGGCTTGAACTTGCGCGGTGTGCAGAGTTGCTCCCGCAATCAGGCCGAGCGGCAGGTTGTTTATGAGATTTGTGGCAAAGCCGATCACGCCTCCGATCGCAAGCGCAGAGGCGGCCGCGGGCCAGCGATTGGCTTTCAGTAAGATTTCGTGAAGCACTCCGAGCGCGCCCGCGCTGTTGACGGCTTCGACGATTACAAAGAGCGCGGCGACCAGCGGCAGAATGCTCCAGCTGATCTCTCCGAGAAGTGGCGCGGGACTGGCCTTTTCACGAATCAGAACGATGGCGGTGACGACCATGGCAGCGAGGCAGGTGGGCAGGCCAAGGTCGATCTTCATCGCGGAGGCGGCGAGGAGAACCGCGGCAACGCTGAGAATTCCGAAGAATGAAATCCGTCCGGTGGTAGAGAGCGAGACCACCGACTCATCGCCATTGCAGTTTGTTTGCATGTCTTCGCGGAAATACCAGCGAAGAAGAAGATAGGTGACCGCGATCGAGACTGCGGAGGGTGCGGCGAACATCGCCAGCCATCGGCCGAGCGGCGGCATTCCGGAATGAAAGACGACCAGGTTCGCGGGATTCGAAATCGGCAGAACAAAGCTGGCGGCGTTCGCGATAAACGCACACACGAAGAGATACGGCACGGGCGGGGCCTTGGCTCGCTTGACGGCGGTCAGCACGGCGGGCGTAAGGACGACAGCGGTTGCATCGTTCGACATCAGAATGGTGACGGCGGTGCCGACCGCGTAAATCAGCGTAAAGAGCCGAGTGGGAGAGCCATCAGCATGCCCGGCCGCGATGTTGGCCAGCCAGTCAAAGACACCGTACTTCTTGGCGAGTTCGGAGAGCAACATCATTCCGGTGAGGAAGAGATAGACGTCCGTGCCTTCGGCAACAGCGTGCGCGGCCAGCGACAATGGAATGAGACGGAGAACGCAGAGCAACAATGCTCCACCGGCGGTCGGGACGGCTTCGGGGAGGCCGCGCGGACGGATCAGCATCAGCGCGATGCTGATGGCTGCGATTGACCAGATTAGCGCGTTGCTAGCGAGGTGCGGCATCGATGTTTTCGATCGAAATTCTTGGGCGCGATTTTACGCGAGAGGCTTGCGATAGCGGTTGGATGATGGTTGTGGAACGGGCGTTGGTTTTTCTTGGCTGGTTTTACTTCCCCAACGTGAATGCTAGTTCTTCCTGGCGACCAGATAGCGCGCCAGCTCTTTCAAGGTGTCAGCTCGGGGGCCGAATTTGTCGAGCTGCCCGCAGGCGCGGTCCACCAGGGCATCGGCGCGACGGAGAGACTCGTCTATGCCAAAGAGCGCCGGATAAGTCGTCTTTTCGGCGGCGGTGTCTTTGCCCGCGGTCTTGCCGAGTTGCTCGGAGGTCTGAGTTACATCGAGAACGTCGTCGACGATCTGAAACGCGAGGCCGATCGACTGGCCGTAGATGCGCAGGCGCTCGGTGTCGGCCAGATCGGCGCCGGCGTAAATTCCTCCGCTGACGACGCTGGCCGTAATGAGCGCCGCGGTTTTGGAGCGGTGGATGTATTCGAGGGTGGCGAGGTCGGGCTTCCGGTGCTCGGCCTCGAGGTCAACCACCTGGCCGCCGATCATGCCGTCGATGGTGCCCGTCCCGTGAGCGATCTCGCGGATGATGGAAACCCGCGCTTCTGGAGGGCAGCGAAGCTGGGCGAGGACTTCATAGGCCTGCGTTTGGAGAGCATCGCCTGCGAGAATTGCAATGGCTTCGCCGAAGGCTTTGTGACAGGTCGGGCGGCCGCGGCGGAGATCGTCATTGTCGAGCGCGGGCAGATCGTCGTGAATGAGCGAATAAGTGTGGAGCATTTCGAGCGCCGCGCCAAGATTTTCGATGCCGGCCGGAAGAGGAGCGGCATCGGCAAAGGCCTCGGCGGCGTAGCAGGGACTGCTGGCGAGATGTGCTGCGCTGGATTCGCACGCCAGGGATGCAGCCGTGATCATGCGTCCGGCTTCCATACAAAGGATCGGGCGCAGACGCTTGCCGCCGGCAAAGACGCTGTGCCGCATGGCCTGATGGATGGAAGTCGGGTGCTGCGTGGCGGGAGGGAGAAGTTGTTCCAGCGCGGCATCGGCGGCGGCGCGTCCTTCGTCGAGAATCTGTTTCAGCATCGCCCCGCAGTATAACAATCGTTGTAGAACAATCAACGGCGCGGACCGGGCTAACTGCTCAACGCGTACAGACACGCCCAGCCTCTTACTTGACCGAACGCTGCCGAAGATAGCAGAACCCATAGGTAAACCACATTGCAAGGGCACAGATCGAGAGGGCGGCTCCGGTGTTGAGGACATGGGAATTTTTAAGAGTGAAATGAAAATGTTCGATGGCCATGAGCAGTAGAGATAGGAGGGAATACATCGCCGCAACGATCAGCAAGTTTCTCATCATTATTCTGTAGCGGGCAGCGGCCTTGGCCTTATCGAGCTCTTTTTTTTCCTTGTCGGCATTCATGGACACGGCAACGTCCCGCAGCGCGTCCAGCGATCCGGCGCCCTGGCGCGCCAGACGCTCGAACTCGGGATCCTGACGAAAGTGGGTTTCGACGAGGGCCGCCGTTTGAGAACTGGCCTCTCCTGAAAAATAGACAGGCAGTAAGTCAATGACTATTTCACGATCGACGTTCATGGATAACCTCCAGAAGCGTGGCGCGCACGCGCATTAATCGAAGCCGGGCCCGATGAACCTTCACCCGAGCCGCAACGGGTGAGATTTCCAGGGTGCGGGCTATTTCGTCGTAGGACATTCCCTCCTGCACCCGCAAAAGCAATGCGGTGCGGTCAACCTCGGCGAAGTGGGCCAATTCGGAAAGCACGGCTTGCAACTCCAATTTCGACTCGAGATGGGAATCCGGGCGGGGCCGCGTATCGAACAAGGGCGCGATGTCCTCGAATCCGGTCTGCCTCGCCCGTTGGCGAAGCGCGTCTCGGCAAAGGTTACGGGCGATAGCAAACAGGTAGGACTTGACGGTTGGGGTACGAATCTCTCCCAGAGTAGTCCATGCGCGCACGAAGGTTTCAGAGGTGATGTCGTCAGCCAAGGCGGGGTCGCCCAAAAGAAACAGGGCAAAGCGGCGGACGTGCCGGGAATAGCCGAGATAGAGGTCGTCGAAATCCATGGGCGCGGGCTTCAGAGACGATACCGCGAAGCCAGCGAAAAGTTACAGCGGCAAGAGCGGAAATGAAAAAGGGCGCCCTGGGGCGCCCTTTCCGTCATCGTGGAGTTTCAGGCTGCTGCGGCGGCGCAATGGCGGCGCTCGCGCAACACGGAGTCAACAACCTGCTCCTTGCGAGGCTGGCACACGTCGGCGGCTCCCTGATTCATGGCTTCGGTCCAGACGCGATCATCGGCCAGTCGGTGGGTCGCGACGATACAGAGCGACGGGAATTTCTGGTGTAGATGCCGGATGGCGTCCGATTGGGACGCTTCCAGGTCCAGCACCAGAACGGCGGCGCGCTCCCGGGCGACGGTCGGCGATACTTCTTCGTAATGTTTTACAAGTTTGACGGGAGCAAAATGTTGCGAAAGGCTGACCATCAGAGCTTGAGCAGTTCCTGGGTCATTGTGATAGACGACGAGACTGAGTGGTTCCATAAATCCCCCCTGATTCACCGCTGGTTTGCGGCGGCCTCTGGCTGCGACAGCAACTTGCTAGCACAGGCGTTTTATCTCCGAGCGCGAACAAGCGTTACTTGCGCAACGCCTTCTCGGTCGGGGGCTCGAACGGTTCAGTTTGGAGTTTGCCGTTCTGTTTCAACAGAATCTCTACTTTTCCTTCCGCTTCCTCCAGCTGCTTGCGGCAGGATGCGGAGAGTTGCATGCCTTCTTCAAAAAGGGTCAGAGACTTTTCCAGCGGAACCTCTCCTTTTTCCAGTTCCAGCACGATTTTCTCTAACCGGTCGAGGCATTCTTCAAACTTCGCCAATTCGATCTGCTCCTGCATCTATTGTAATGCCGTTTGGGGGAAGAATTGTCCAGATAAAACCGTCGAAATTTGTAATCAGTGGGACACGGGAAGTCCCAAAAATAAATTCCCACAACACTTGTTGAAAACCTTTCGCGGAGCAGAGTTTTTTAACAGAATCCTGTTGCAAAAAGCTACAGCGCGGCCGGTCGATTGGAGCCGAGGGCCTCAAGCACGTCGATGGCGGAGGCGTAGCGGCTGAGCGGAGCGCTGATCTGCGCTCCCTGGACCTGGTCGCGAACGGCGCTCAGCATCTCGCGCGCAATGGCCACGCCCTCTTCGCGGGCGGCATCGGGCGTATTGGCCTTGGTCATCCGGCTGAGAATTTCATCGGGCACGGAGACGCGTAGCTCGTTCTTCATGAACTCAGCGTTGCGCGCGCTGACCAACGGCCAAATGCCAGCGATGACCGGAATCCGGCAATGCTCGATGCGTTTCAGAAATATCTCCAGCAGCCGAAGATCGAAGACCGGCTGCGTGACGGCATACTCGGCACCGGCTTGTACTTTGTATTCGAAGCGGCGGACCTCTTCGTCAAGATCGGACAAGCCGGGATTGGCCCCGACCCCGATCACGAAGCTGGTTCCGACGCCAATTGGATTGCCACCCAAGTCCAGGCCGCGATTCAGGTTGTGGACAATATTGACGAGTCCGATCGCATCCACGTCAAAGACGGCCGTAGCATCGGGATAGTTGCCCATTTTCGGCGGGTCGCCGGTGATACAGAGCAGGTTGTTGATGCCGGTGGCCGCCGCGCCGAGCAGGTCCGATTGAATGCCGAGTACATTTCGGTCGCGGCAGGTGTAGTGCAGGACTGCCTCGATGCCAACCGATTGCTGCATGAGCAGGGAAAGCGCCTGATTGCTCATGCGAGCTGAAGCGCGTGGGCTGTCTGGGATGTTGACCGCATCGACGCCCACGGACTTTACGAACTTCGCGCCCTCGATCTCTTTCTTGATGTCGATGCCTTTGGGCGGGACGATTTCGACCATGGTGACGAACTCGCCGCCGGCGATTTTGGCGCCGAGTCGTGACCGTTGGGCGAGGGGAACACTGGCCGGCAAGGAAGGCGCTGCCGCGGAGTGAGCCGCCTCCGAGACTGCTTTGTTCCCGCGTGCTCCCTGGACGCGCAGGGAAGACTTCATGGCGCGGATATGGTCGGGCGTAGTGCCGCAACATCCGCCGACGAGTTGTACGCCGGCGGCGACAAACTTGCGTGTGTAGCTGGCCATGTATTCGGGCGAGCACAGATAGATGTTGCGGCCCTCAACGGAACGAGGCATGCCGGCGTTGGGCTGGGCGGCGAGCGGCAGGGAAGTGACTGCGCGCAGTCGCTCGATGGCGTCGAGCATGGCCACGGGACCGACGCTGCAGTTTATGCCGGCGACATCCACGTTCCATTCGGTCAGGCGCGCGCCGAAGGTCTCCGGATCGGAGCCGTCGAGGCAGTTGCCATCTTCATCGATGGTGACGTGCGCGACGATGGGAATTTTCGGGTCCACATCGCGGCAAGCCATTATGGCCTGATGAATTTCCTCGAGGTAGCCGAAGGTTTCCAGCATGAGGAGGTCGACCCCGCCCTCGACCAGAGCGGCAACCTGCTGGCGAAACGAAGCGCGCGCTTCTTCAAACGAAGTTTTGCCGAGCGGCTCGATGCGAATGCCGAGCGGGCCGATTGAGCCCGCGACCCAGACGTCAAAGCTTTTGGCGGCCTCGCGAGCCAGCCGTGCGCCCGCATAATTGATCATGTGGACGCGATCCGCCAGGCTATGGCGGCCGAGGCGGAAGCTATTTCCGCCAAAGGTGTTCGTTTCAATGATCTCCGCGCCGGCTTGCAGGTATTCGTGGTGAATGCCACGAATCAGGTCGGGCTGAGAGACATTCAGCTCGTCATAGCAGCGATTGATGAAAATTCCTTTAGCATAGAGGAGCGTGCCCATGGCTCCATCACAGAGGACGGGAGCGAACGCTGCAGCCGTTCTTTAAAGTCCCGCGGCATCCTTCTGAGAATACAGGAATGGCCGGAAATCTGGCATTAGACGGAGCCGAAGCTGGAATTACGAAAAGTCCCTGGCTTTCGAGCACGTTTCCCTTTCCCCCAGGATTTTGCCGGTAAAAGCCATGCAACTTTGACGTTTGTTATAATCCCTGTTCTTGCATCCAAGAGATTATTCCCTTACGAGGTTGGAGTTTCCGGTTTGATCAAAACCAGCTCGGGTAGTCAGCGTGTGTGGAAAATCCTGATTCTGCTGCTCGGCCTCACGGCATTCAGCGCTGTTTTGGCGAACTGCGGAGGCACGCAGACGGCTAGTACACATACCAGTGGCCTTCATACGCGCGCCTTTGTCTCCAACAGCGTATCGGGCACCACCGCGGCCGGCATTTTCATTGTCAATGCGCAAACCGACGTTTATCCTCTTGGCTTGGCGCCGATTTCGGCGGGCAATACGCCGGGGATGATGGTGGTAACACCCAACCGGTCGCAAACGTTGGTCTTCAGCGGAACCAATACGCAGTCTTCCGATAACCAGTTCAGCATTATCAATAATGCCAGCGAGTCTAACGCCGCGCACTTTACGCTGCCGTCGTATACGGAGAGCTTCGTGGTCTCGCCGGACAGCACGACCGCTTACGTCGCGATTCCGAACGGGCCCGTGCCCGCACAGAATCCCGGCTATATTCAGATCGTCAGCCTCAACTCGGGCGCTCTTTCTGGACAGATTAATATGCCGTCGGTCCATTTTTTAGCGATGACGAACGGCGGCAACCGTCTGCTCGCGTTCACGGACGTTTTGGCGACACTGTACGGCCAGGGTTGCGCCAATCTCTCTCCCGCGTATGTTTTTGTGATTACGCCGAGCGACATTGGGGTGAGTCCCTGCCCGGCGATTCCGGTCCCAGGTTTCGATCGCCCGGTGCAAGCCTATTTCACGCCTGACGACACCACCGCTTATGTCATCAATTGCGGCGCGGAGTGCGGGGGCACGCAGGCCAGTGTGCAGCCTTTCGACCTTTCATCATGTGATCCGAATTCGCTGACCTGCAATCCGCCGGGCGTCGCCGTCCCCGTGCCTGCGGCAACCGAGGCATTGGTCGATGGCTCGACGATGTATCTGGCGGGCACCCCGTATGCGAACGGCGGTCCGTCATTCACTTGCCTCGGCGCGCAAGGCGAAACGCTCAACTGTGGAGAGCTGACGATTTTTGACCTCAACAGTATGAGCATCGAGACTACTGGCATCGCGATTACCGACGGCTATCACAATCGCATCGCCATGGGCGCCAACGGACAGCTCTTCATCGGAGCGCACACTTGCACGGAGATCATTCCGCAACAGCCTCCACCGCAAGGCGCAGAAATTCGCGGCTGCCTCTCCATCTACAACACGCTGACCACCGCCGTCGGCAACGTTCCCGCGGGTGGCGTGTTAATTCCGCCCGAGAACGGCGATGCCACAGGCCTCCAGCCCATCGCGCAGAGAACGGTCGTGTATGTGGTGCAGGGTGGATCGCTGCTGATCTACGACGTAACCCAGGATGCGCTGGCCTATATCGGAACGAACCCGGACCATCCGGGCGTAGTCTTCGGCCTGGTCGGCTACTTTGTGGACGTGAAAACGGTGGATTTCTAAAGCAGGTCTGATGACCTCAGACCCCGCGGTTCCTCCGCATGCTCCGGCAACAGGGCGATCTTCCCGCAAGCTGCAATGCTGGCTGGTATTGACGGTCGCGTTTGCGCTGCCGATCATTAGCTCACTGATCGTCTTTTTCGGGCATCGAACTCTTCACGCCGCGACTCCGCGCCGGATGTTTATCGCGGTTGTTTTTCAGCTGACGGGTCTCGCGTGCCTTTATCTCGTCTTGCATGTTCAGAAACGCGGATTGAGAGATATCGGCGTAGAACTGCCCATGCGGATCACGGAAATAGGACATTCGTTTGCCTTGTTCTTTGGAGCGTTCCCGATAGGTTTTGTGGTCGCCATTGCCTTGCTTGCGGTGTACGGGGCGTTGGGCCACGACTGGCAACGGAGTTTCAACGACGCTGCCTTGTTCGGAAACCGCATCTCGATCTGGACCGTCGTGTTCGTGCTTCTAAATCCGTTTCACGAAGAGCTGATTGTTCGCGGCTTCCTGATCACCGAGATGGAATATTTTTATAACAACACCGCGCTCGCAGTTTTTGTGAGCGTGCTCGTGCAGAGTTCATATCACCTTTACCAGGGGCTGGCGCCGGCCATCCTGCACGCCTCGACGTTCTTATTGTTCTCGATTTATTTTGTACGTACGCGGCGCATCCTGCCGGTGGTAATCGCGCACATGTTTCTGGATGTGAGCGCGCTCTCGCTCTATGCGCGCCACCTGGCAAAGTGATTGAAGCCGATTCTTCAACGAGGCGACAAGGTCACCTCATGGGCTCTGTGCCTTGCGACTGCCTTATCCGAAAAAGGAAGCGTGAAGGTTGAACCCCCGAACCACGCCTTCCACTGGTCGAGATAGTACGGGCTCGGAAACACTCCGCTTTCGCCGGTTACCAAATTCAGCGTGCTCTCGTCGAAGTTCGCAAAATTCCAGGTCGCGCGCTCGGAGGGGCCAAAATGCCGGCCCACCGCCTTGACCGTGTAGTTGTCGCCGCTAAGCGGATGACGCCCCGGCCCGGTGAAACGCCCGAGCAAGGGCAACTGGCTGAGCACGGGGTGATCGATCTCAACCGGATAATTCTCTCCCCATTTCCATCTGTTCAGATCGGCCGGCACATCTTTTTGCGAGAGCGCGCTCTCCATGGCTGCGGTGAGCAGCGCGGTGTAATCGGAGTAATCCGGCGGCAGCCAGCGCGGGGGTTGCTTGTTCAGCACATTTTCGAGCCACACCGTCGACATGCCCCAGCGATAGCTCTTCCAGGTCAACTCGCCAGTTTCCTTGACGTCCGCCGGACCGGGCGGAGCGCCGGTGGCCGCGCCTTTGGAAGAATCGCCAGCGGCCTTACCCAGCTTCGGCTCGAGCAGCATACGCACGAGTTCCAGCCGAGCTTTGGTCTCGATCGTCGGCGCCGGCGAGTCGGCTGACATCCGCCCATCCCAGTCGCGCAAAATGTCCGCTGCGCGCTTCGCCCGGTCAGACAGCCTGGGCGCATGATCGAGCGCATAGACAAACTTGTCAGCGATCAAACGATCGTAGGTTGACGACACATCCATTTGAAGCGCCAACATATCCGCGGGCGAAAACCTCTTGCCCGATTCGAGCACGCGATAGATGCGGTCCGTCCTCCAGGGCGCCTCCCATTCAGTGCTGATCGAATACTTGTAGCCGTCGGGCGCGATCCGCCCATTTGCCGTGGCAATAATTCCATTGGGCGGATCGTAGGTGTGCGGCATGTCGTCGTAGGGAATATATCCCTTCCATTCGTGCGCATCGTCGCTCCCGCTCACCGGTAAACTGCCATCGCCGGAGGCGCGAATCGGCACGTGACCCGTTGCCTGATAGCCGATGTTGCCATCCACATCGGCGTACACGACATTCTGCCCCGGGGCGGCGAGTTTGGAAAAGGCAGCGCGAAAACTATCCCAATTGTCGGCGGAATTGACATCGAAAAACGGCAAGCCGATTCCGTCATAGAGCGTCCAACGCAGCGCGATCCTCCGGGTCTCGCCCGGAATCAGATCGGTGATGATCGGCCCATGTCGCGTGGTAACGACGTCGAGCGTCACGTCGGGTTTGCCCTTGACGTGAATCACCTCCTGCCGATGCTCTGGATTCGCCCACCCGGCGGGCGTTTTGTATTCTCCCTGATCGTTGAACTCTTCGATGAAATCGTCCTCGACGGTCGGCCCCACGTTTGTGAATCCCCAGCCGATGCGCGCGTTGTGGCCGACGATCACAAATGGCACGCCCGGGAGCGTGACTCCGGCGACGTCAAATTTGCCGCTCTTCAGATGCGCCTCGAACCAGAGGTTTGGCATTTGATGGTCGAGGTGCATATCATTCGACAGCAGCGGCTTACCGGTCACGGTGTGCTGCCCGGAGACGACCCAATCGTTCGAGCCGGGGCGGAAGGTCTCGGCCTCCGATAGATCAGACGGGGACAACTGCGCCGGATAGAAAAGCGGTTCGATCGAAGTAATATTCGTCGGCGCGCCTTCCGGATCGACGTCATCATCGTCATCGTCATCGTCGTCCGCGTCTCCCGATGCCGCCGACTGCTCGTCCATGCCACGGAAGTCGGTGGGGGGGCGATCGCGCCAGGAGGAATTCGCATAAAGGTCCGCGGTCAACTCCGGCCCGATTTTGGCCAGAATCTTTTCGCGGGTCAGCGCTCGCGCATAACCGTAGTGATTCAGCTCCTGCACCATATTGGCGCCGATCAGAAACGAATCGGTGATGGACCAGGGGCGAATGCGATAACGCGCCGCCTCGGCGGCCGGACAGTGGAAAAGATAAAGAGCGTTCGAGGATGCGCACAACAGCCGGAACTCCATCGGCATCAGGTCAGGATGGGAATCGATGAAAGCATTGACGCCGCGCGCATAGGCTTCGAGGTAGGCGCGATCACGGCCCTCGACCTTCTTTGCAGCCGCTTCGGCAACGGACCGCAAGCCTAGAATGCGCTGCTGGCGGTCGATTTTCAGCGTAGCTTCGCCGACGACCTCGGATAGCTCGCCCGCTGCCGCACGACGCATTATGTCCATCTGCCAGAGCCGGTCCTGCGCGGTTACGTAGCCCTGCGCAAAAAATAGATCTTCGAGCGTTGCGGCCTCGATGGTGGGCACGCCCTGCTCGTCGCGCACCACGCGAACCTGAGACGAGATTCCCGGCACGGCAATCGCGCCGTCGAGCTGAGGAAGATTCGCGCGCGCAGTCCACCAGGCCCAGCCCGTGAGGCACACGATCGCGATCAGAACCAATACGACGATGGCTAAGAGGATCCGTGCCGCCCCACTCCGGGCTCGGACCTCAGGCAAAGAAGCGGTTACAGCCATTCTGGAATTGTAGCTTAGCGACTGACTGGCTTAAGAGGGACGGCGAGCTGTTATGGCTCGGTTTGCGAGTGGACGCCGGGAGACCAGGAACCACGAAGGATACGAAGTATCACGAAGGTTTCGGGTCGTGAGATTTCCCCCATGTACCTTCGCATTCTTCGTGGTTGGCGCAACTCAGTGTTGGCGCAACTCAATCCCGGCCAGTATCATGTTTCCAACGCAAACGTCCGTATGCTACAGAAGCGCATCGACGATCATCCCAGCATCTCGCGCGAGAGCATTCGCGAGGCCGAGGGGATTTTTCTGCAGCATCTGCGGCGCGTGGGACTTAAGCAGACCGAGCAGCGCAATACCATTCTGCGCACGTTTCTGGAGACCCGCGAGCATCTCTCCACCGACGAACTTCACCGTCTCGTCAAGAAGAAGGATGCGGGCATCGGTTTCACGACGGTCTATCGCACGCTCAAACTCCTTGCCGGTTGCGGGCTGGCCAGCGAGGTTGCGTTCCACGACGGCATCGCTCGCTACGAGCATCAATACAATCGCCGCAGCCATCACCACATGGTTTGCACCGAATGCGGTGCGTCAGTGGAATTCTTTTCCCCAGAAGTCGGCGATATCGAGAAGGAGATTGGCCGCAAGCACAATTACCTCACTACCCGCCACACCTTTCAGATTTACGGAATCTGCGCCGATTGCAGGGACGGTGCGGGCAACGCTCAAAAAGAAGAGGCCCGGCCGGACACTTCCAAGCTAGGAGTTTCCCGAAAGAAAAGCGATGAGCGGCGAATCGTATAACGATGAGGGTCAGGCAAGCGCAGCCGACTCCGTCGCGCTGCCCGCACTGCGAAACCGAGATGCCCACAGACGCGGCGTTTTGTCCCGCCTGTGGATGGTCGATGAGGCCGTTGCCTGCCGAGGATCGCGCCCTCGGCGCGCTCGCTTATTTCACGTTCATTCCGGCAGCAATTTTATTGCTGCTGCCGGGATTCCGCACCCACCGTTTTCTGCGCTTTCATGCCTGGCAGAGCCTGCTCATATGGGCGCTATTCGTGGTGCTCACGCTTATCGCGCTCTATCTCTCGAATGTCGCCGCGGCAGTAGTCTTCCTGCTCTTTGGAATCCTCGCCTCGCTGGCCATGCTTTTCCTGTGGATTGTGCTCTCCGTCAAGGCTTGGCAGGGAGAGCGCTTCGCGCTGCCGTGGTTCGGTGAATTGGCGGGCAGGATGCGCTGATGTGAGGGCTAATCTGCGCACGTTTCGCATAGGTTAGCCCGTCGATTGGTGGACTCGGGCGATCTAGTTTCCTTCTCGCACCCGCATATCCCCAGTGCGCAGATACCGGCTGTGCCAGCCGAGCGATTCGGTCAAAAGATGCGGCGTGTGCTTCCCATACGAGAGCCGTTCCGCCCGATTCAGATAATCCAGTAGCTGTGCCTTGTAATCGCCGCCGGCGCATTTCTCGATGATCAAATGCGCGCGCTGGCGGGGCGACAGGCCGCGCAGATCGGCCAGCCCCTGCTCGGTCACCACCACCTGGACGTCATGTTCGGTATGGTCGACGTGCGAGACCATCGGCACGATCGTCGAGATGGTGCCTTTTTGTGCGATCGACGGCGCCATGAAGATGGAAAGGTATCCGTTGCGCGCGAAGTCTCCCGATCCGCCAATGCCATTCTGGATGCGCGATCCCATCACGTGCGTCGAATTGACGTTGCCGTAGATGTCGGCCTCGATCATGCCGTTCATGGCAATCACGCCCAGCCGCCGGATGATTCCGGGGTTGTTGGAAATCTCTTGCGGGCGCAGCACGATGCGTTCGCGATAACTCGCCATGTCGGCATTGACCTCGTCGAGCATGTCGGGGCTCAGCGAAAAAGCCGTGGCCGAAGCCGAGGTCAGCTTGCCGGATTTCAACAGCTTGATCATGCCGTCCTGAATGACTTCGGTGTAGGAGGTCAGCCCTTCGAACTTTCCTTCTTCAAGCCCAAAAAGAACGGCGTTGGCAATGTTGCCGACGCCCGATTGCAAGGGCAGCAAGTTCGCGGGCATGCGGCCCTTCTGCACCTCCCAGCTCAGGAATTCAAGAATGTGTCCGGCAATCTGCTTGGAAGCCTTGTCGGGCGGCTTGAACGCGCTATTGCGGTCGGGAGAATCCGTGAGCACGATGGCCACGACTTTTTCAGGCGGAAGCTCCAGATACGGCGATCCAATACGCTGCCCGGTTTTGGTGAGCGGAATCGGCTTGCGATTTGGGGGCGGTTCCAGGCCGTAGTAAATATCGTGCATGCCCTCGAGCGCGAGTGGCTGCCAGGAATTGACTTCGAGAATTACGCGCTCGGCCTGATCGATCCACGTCTTATTGTTTCCGATCGACGAACTCGGGATCACCCGCCCATCTTCCAGAACCGCTGTAACCTCGATCAGCGCAACGTCCAGCTTGCCCAGGAATCCATACTCCACGAACTGGGCCACATGGCTTAGGTGAATATCCATGTACTCCATCTCGCCGGCGTTGATACGCTTGCGAGTCTCGGGGTCGGACTGGTACGGCAGGCGGAGGTTGATTCCGCCGGCCATTGCCAAAGCGCCGTCCAGTTCCGGTCCAGTCGAGGCCCCGGTAAAAACGCTCACACGAAACTTCTGCCCGCGGAAGTTCGCGTCCGAGATCCGTCTTGCCAGTTGCATCGGTACCGCTTTCGGGTAGCCCGATCCGGTAAAGCCGCTCATGCCAATCTGGTCACCTGACTGAATCAGGGCTGCCGCTTCTTCGGGGCTCATGATCTTCTGGGCCAGGTTGGGGTTCAAAACGCGGGTTGTGGTGGCGGGCTGGAGCGTAGTCGTCATGGAACAAACCTTTCCCCTGCTTCGTAACAACGAGGTAACGATAGCCGGAGGAGTGGCGTCCGTCTGTGAGCGTGATCACGTCAATTTGGGGGACTGATATCGAGGCAAAGGCCCCGCTAAACGGGTGCCGCGCGCGACAGTCAACCGGGATCGATGGGCGTACAATACCTCTTCGTGTGAATCGGGGAGCTTTCCGCGGTCAAACTCTGGTGTCAACTTCTAAGGAGATTATCCATGGTGAAAAAAGTCTGTCTGGCACTCGTCGCTTGCGCGGTGCTCATTCCCGGCCTGCGGGCTCAAACTGTTGACGAGGTCATTGCCAAGAATATCCAGGCCCGCGGCGGCATGGACAAACTCAAAAGCGTGAAGTCGATCAAAACGACGGCGACACTGGCTATGGGCCCGGGCATGGAAGCGCCGGGCGTGATGATCCAGAAGCGTCCCGACATGGCGCGTCTGGAGTTCACGATTCAGGGATTGACCGCGGTCCAAGCCTATGACGGGTCGAAGGCTTGGCAGATCATGCCCTTCATGGGCAAGAAAGACGCTGAGCTGATGTCGGCCGATGATGCCAAGGAAATGCAGGAAACGGCCGATCTCGACGGACCGCTTGTCGACTACAAGGCGAAGGGGAACACCGTTGAACTGCTCGGCAAGGAGAAAGTTGAAGGCACGGACGCGTACAAACTCAAGGTTAGTCTGAAGAATGGCGACGTGCAGACCGAATATATCGACGCCGATTCCTTCCTCGAGATTAAGGAGGACACCACTCGCACGGTGCGCGGGACCGAGCACGAATTCGAATCTTCCATTGGAGACTACAAGGAAGTCGATGGCATCATTTTTCCGTTCGCAGTCGAGAGCGGCGCCAAGGGAAGCGACCAGAAGCAAAAGATCACGATCTCAAAGATTGAGCTGAATGTGCCGGTGGACGATTCGATCTTCAAGATGCCACCGCCGGCTCCCGCGGCTCCGGCCGCGCCGGCTGCGGCTGAGCCGCCAAAGACGGCAACTCCCGCCAGCCCCGACGCGCCCAAGACCCCGCCTACGACTCCAACTCCTCCGAACAAATAGGAGCATCCGTTATCGCTACAGAGATGAGAGGCAATAAAACCAACCACGAAGGCACGAAGAGGCGGGGAAACTCCGGAAGGTTCTTTCTCCGTCGCTACGTGCATTCGCGGTAGATGTGCCCTGCCGTCGCGCAACTTCATTCGAGGTGATCATGCTCGCTGCTTTGCGTCTGTTTTGCCTTGCCACCATCGTTTCCGTCCTCACATTCCTCGCCGCCACTTCCGCCATCGCGCAGGAGGTCACGCTCGACTCCGACGTAATCAGCGGTCTCCCGATCCGCTCCATTGGCCCGGCGGTAATGGGCGGACGCATCGCCGACATTGCGGCCGTCCGCGAGGGCGAGAAGCTGACGATCTATATCGGCTCGGCCAGCGGCGGCGTCTGGCGCTCGCGCGATGGGGGCATCACCTTCAAGCCCATCTTTGACAAGGAGCCATCGCAATCGATCGGCTCGATTGCCATCGATCCCTCCGATCCGAAGACGGTTTGGGTCGGAACCGGCGAATCATGGGTCCGCAACAGCGTCTCGGTCGGCACTGGCGTTTATCGTTCGCGCGACGGCGGTGAGAACTGGGATGCGATGGGTCTGGCGGATTCCGAGCACGTAAGCCGCATATTGATCAACCCGAAAGATGGCAAGACCGTTTACGCTTGCGCTCTCGGCCATCTCTGGAATTCCAACACCGAGCGCGGTGTCTACAAGACCAGCGATGGCGGGAAGACATGGAACAAGATTCTCTACCGCAATGACAGCACCGGTTGCGCGGAGATGGCGATGGATCCGCAGGATCCGAGCGTAATCTATGCGGCCATGTGGGACGTGCGCCGCGAGCCCTGGAACTTTCGCTCCGGCGGGCCGGGCAGCGGCTTCTTCAAGTCCACCGACGCGGGCGCAACCTGGCACGAACTGCGCAAAGGCCTGCCCGAAGGCGATCTGGGCCGCATCGGCATGGCAGTTGCGCCCAGCGATCACAACCGCGTTTATGCGGTGGTGGAAGCCCGCAATCACACCGCGCTCTTCCGATCCGACAATGCCGGTGACGGTTGGACCGAAGTGAACAACTCGTTCAACATCAGCGGACGCCCGTTCTACTTCGCGCGCCTCATCGTCGATCCCAAGAATCCCGACCGTGTTTACAAGCCCGGCTTCTTCTTCACGGTCAGCGAAGATGGCGGTAAGAGCTTTAGCTCGGCCATCAACACCGAAGGCCCTGACTCAGGGGTCCATGGCGATTTTCATGCGCTCTGGATCAACCCGAGCAATCCAGACCAGATGCTATGCGGCAACGACGGCGGCGTTTATCAGTCGCTCGATCTCGCCAATCACTGGCGCTTCCTGAACGACATTCCGGTGGCGCAGTTCTATCACGTCAGCGCCGACATGGCCGATCCTTACAACGTCTATGGCGGATTGCAGGATAACGGCACCTGGATGGGCGCCTCGCGCGGCATCGATGGCATTCCCAATCGCGCATGGCGCGTGATTGGCATCGGTGACGGATTCTGGTCGTTCTCCGATCCCTCCGATCCGGACTTCGCCTATGCCGAATATCAGGGTGGAAGGATCTCGCGTTTCCGCAAGAGCACCGGTGAATCACGCGACATTAAACCGCTGCCGCGCGCGGGCGAACCCGACTTCCGCTTCAACTGGAACTCGCCCATCGCTCTTAGTCCGAACGCAAAGGGGACGATTTATCTCGGCGGGCAGTTCCTGTTCCGCTCGCGCGATCACGGGGAATCCTGGGATCGCATTTCGCCCGATCTCACCACCAACAATCCGGAGCGCCAGCATCAGGAACTCTCCGGTGGCTTGACGATCGATAACTCCGACGCCGAGAAGTACGAGACCATCTACACGATCTCCGAGTCGCCCAAGCACGGCGAGGTGATCTGGGTTGGCACCGACGACGGCAATGTCCAGGTCACGCGCGACGGCGGTAAACACTGGACGAACGTGATTGCAAGCGTTCCCGGGCTGCCCGCGAACACCTGGGTCTCGACCGTCGAGGCGGGACACTTCGATCCGGCGGTTGCCTACGCGACTTTCGACGGCCATGCGACTGGCGACATGAAGACCTACATCTACCGCACCAACGATTACGGCAAGACCTGGACATCGCTCTCGACGCCCGATCTTCACGGTTATGCACATGTGGTGCGCGAAGACCTTGTCAATCCGAAGCTGCTCTTCGTCGGCACCGAGTTGGGGCTCTTCATCTCCATTGACTCGGGCACGCATTGGGCGCAGTTCAAGGGCGATTTGCCGAACGTCGCGGTGCGCGATATTGCGATTCAGCCGCGCGAGTCTGACCTGATTCTCGCCACGCATGGCCGAGGCGTCTGGATTCTCGACGATCTCACTCCGCTGCGCGCACTGACGCCTGAAGTTCTTGCCAAGGATGTGGTGATGCTTCCGTCGCGTCCGTCCGTGCTCGAACTTCCGGCGGGCGAACAACGCGCCGACGGCGATGCGGAATTCATGGGACGCACGCTTCCCGAAACCGCCTTCATTGCCTATTACCAGAGAAAGCGCCACATTTTCGGCGACCTGAAGGTCGATGTCTACGACGATAAAGGCACGCTGCTCACTTCGATTCAGGGCGATAAACGTCGCGGCTTGAACCGGCTCGAGTGGCCCGAACGCGCGAAGCCGCCGAAGGTTCCACCGGCTGCGGGTCTGGTGGAGAACGAATTCCTCTTCTACGGTCCGCAGGTGCAGGAAGGCACTTACACCGTAAAGATGACCAAGGGCAAGGAGACCTATACATCGACGGTCAAGCTCGTGCCTGATCCGCGCAGCAAGAGCACTCCCGCGGATCGCGCGTTGCAGCACAAGGTTGTGTGGAAGCTCTACAACGACCTGGCGCAGCTGACTTACGTGGTCGATGCAACGAACGATCTGCGCGAACAAACCAAAGCGCGCGCGGCCGCCGCGACGGACGCGCAGTTGAAGGATCAGCTCAACAAACTTCTCGCCCAGCTCAACGACTTCCGCGAAACGCTGGTCGCGGTAAAAGAAGGAGGAGCAATCACCGGTGAAGAAAAGCTGCGCGAGCATCTCGGCGATCTCTATGGCGCAATCAACGGCTATTCCGGACGTCCGACGCAACAGGAGGTCGAACGCACGACCGTGCTCGAAAAGGAGTTGGACGATGCGGGAGCCAAACTGAAGTCTGTTGATGAAACCGCGCTTCCGGCGATCAATAGCGCGCTGCAAGGCAAGAAGCAGGAGCCGATCAAAGCGATGTCGCGCGAAGATTGGGACAAGAAGCAAAAATAGCGGCGACAAATTCCAAAAAATAACGGCGGACAGCTGGTGGGCTGTCCGCCGATTGCTAGAGACGGGTGTCGAACCCGAGCCCTTACTTGATCGTTTCCAACAGAGCGCCCGTGGTTGTGCTGTAGACGAGAATCTCATTGCCTTGGAAGAACGAGAAGTAGACTCGGCCGTTCACCTTGTCGATGGCCATTCCCGCCGGGGTAAAGTCCAGCTGAAGGAAGCTGCCCTCGGTGGCGTTGGTATAAACGATCCACACCGAACCGTCCAAATTCGCGATGTAAAAATCGCCTTGGCCGTCGGAAGCGAGCGCGATTCCGGAGTCATTACCAACCGACGCCGACGCATTAAATGAGCCGCTGGTGATCGTCGACAGCGCCGAAGCGAAGCCCACCCCAAGATTGGTGGTGGCCAGGGCAACTGTATTTTCCTGCACGGCAATGCCGTAGAGAGTTGCGCCGGTATTGAACGTCTGAACCAGTGCCGGCGTGCCAGGGCCGAAGACTGTCAGCGGCTGAGCGTAGACGTCGACGTAGGATTCGGCGTTCTGAACCCACACATTACCCATGCCGTCGATTGCCAACGCCAGCGGCGAACTCACGCCCTCGGTGATGGTGGCGCCGGTGTTCTGCTTGGTTCCGGCGTATTCGGTAATGCTGCCTCCATTCTGCGCGTAGTTCGCGACCCACACGTTCCCAATCGGGTCGACCGCGACGGCGGTCGGATGGTTGACGCCCTGAGTGATGGTCTTGGTGGACTGCAGCTTGTATTTCGAGTTGAACACGAGAATGCTGTTGGTGCCCGTGTTGGCGACATAGAGATTCCCACTGGCGTCAACGGCGAGCCCGTTCGGTTCGTTCAGTGGATTGGTGGCGGCGAAGCCGGCCGCGGCGAGGCCGAGGCACAGCAGTGTGGTTGCGGCGGTACGTACGATACTGCGAACAAAGCTGACGCGTTTCATGATCTTTTCTCCAGGAAGTGATTTTGAATTTGGGTGTTAACCAAATTGCTGCTCACTCTGGAAAGCGACGATCCCGTCAAAATTCCCTCACCCCAGGAAATTATTTTCGATTTTCTGTTTCCGCATACCAGACCGTGCCTCCTTAGTCTGCATCTAAGATCGGCGATGTCCACTTCGATGTCCACTTCGACGTCCGTTGGCTCGGTCGCTCCTAGTCTTCGCCGCCCAACCCTTGGGCTGTGCTGGATCGTCTATGGAATCCTGCGGCTGGCGGGCGGAATCTGGCTTATTCTGTTCACGCCCACCGCAACCGTCATGTTCGGCGCGCTTCTCTCGCGGGTTGCCGATCCGTATCCGTTGATGGCGGCGTTCCATGTTGTCTACACGTTCGCGATTATTCTCTCCGCGGCCGCTGGCGCGGTTGGAATTGTTGCGGGCGCGATGCTCGCCAGCGGCCGTCGGTCATCCCGCGCTCTTGCGATCCTGGCCGCGGTGCTCTCCGTCTCCGACCCTGTTGTGGGCGCGACTCTCGGCATCTACACGCTGGTTGTGCTCCTCGCCTGAGTCGCGGCCGCAATTCGACGCAAAAAGTTAGACATTCCCGCGCTCATCGTTCAAAATAATAAGTTTCAACTTCATCTTCGGTTCTTCATCTATAGGAGACCTCATTGACCCAGCTCCAGCGCGTCAAGATCAGCGCTCTTGGTACCTACGTTCCGCCTCGCCTTCTCACCAACGCCGACCTTGAAAAAATGGTCGAAACCACCAACGACTGGATCATGTCGCGGGTCGGCATCAAAGAGCGCCACATTGCCGATAAAGGCGTCGGGACGAGCGACCTGGCCGCCGAAGCGGCGCGCCGCGCGCTGGCCCAGCGGGGCATCAGCGCCGACGAGCTTGATGCCATCATCGTCGCCACCGTGACGCCTGACATGATGTTTCCGGCGACTGCTTGCCTGGTGCAGGACAAAATCGGCGCGAAGAAAGTCTGGGGCTTCGATCTCCAGGCCGGCTGCTCGCAATTCGTCTATGCGCTGCAAGTGGGAGCGCAGTTTGTGCGGACGGGCGCGCACAAGAAAGTCATGGTGATCGGCGCTGACGTCATGTCGTCGATCATCGACTACACGGATCGCGCGACCTGCGTGCTCTTCGGTGACGGCGCGGGCGCAGTCATTCTCGAAGCGGTGAGCGAGGCCGACGGCGACATCGGGCTCATCGACTTCATGCACGAGGTCGATGGCTCGGGCGGCGTTTCGCTCTACATGCCGGGCGGCGGAAGTTTGAATCCTTCGTCGCACGAAACGGTCGACAAGAAGATGCATTATGTTCACCAGGACGGATCGGCCGTCTTCAAGTTCGCGGTGCGCAAAATGTCCGAGGCATGCACCGATATTCTGCAGCGCAATAACCTGACCGGCAATGATATCGACCTGATGATTCCGCATCAGGCCAACCTGCGCATCATCAGCGCGACCGCCGACCGGCTGAAACTTCCGCCGGAAAAAGTCGTGATCAACATCGAACGCTACGGCAACACGACCGGCGCCACGATTCCGCTGGCCATGCAAACGGCCATCGAAGACGGCCGCCTGAAAAAAGGAAACCTCGTGCTGCTGGCCGCGGTAGGCGCGGGCTTTACGGTCGGGACGACGCTGCTGCGCTGGGCGTTTTAGGAAGTCCTCGACTACCGTTGGCGCGATGTTTTACGCTCGCGCAGCCGTGGATTGAGCCGGGAGGCAGCTTGCCCGAAGAAGGCTCGTCATCGGGCGAGGAGTCTTTCTTCGCGGATTCTTTCGCTTCCGCTTCTTTCTCTTCTGCTCTTTTGTCTTCTACCTTTTTCTCTTCCGCTTTCAGCCTTTCCAGACCTCGCTGGACCCAGTCGCCCTCGAGTGAGTTCATTGTCTGGGAGAGATCGGTTGGCAAATCGGGGTCGAATGTTTCTTTGCCGACTTCCTCGGGATGCTCGCGGAGTTCGCGCGTCTGGCGCATGATGTCGTCGTAATATTCGTCCTGGACCGTCGGAGTATAGGGAAAATGCGTGCGACGCGTGGTGTGCGAATTCAGGCGCGAGGTTTCCTGGTGGGGCTCAGGATCGGGGATTTCGCTGAGTTTGGGAAGGTCGACGACGGATTCGCCGGGAGCGGGCGTTTCAATTTTCATGTGTTTAAGATTCGAGGACGCGATCTGCATGGCGTAGAGAAGGAGGCTGCCGGTTTTGTGATCCATGGTTCCTTCGAGGAGATGGAAGACGACGCTGTGCAGAGTGGCTTGAATGGCATGAGCGTCTTCGAAGAGCGGAAGGGCCAGGAGGACAGGCGTACCGCGGTTTTTGGAGCCAACCATGAGCGGGCGCGAGCGCTGATGATAGTAACAATAGCGTTTATCGCGGAGGGCGAGCGATCCGCAGCGGACGCCGCTGCTGCGAACGTGATGACAATGAGTGGCTGGAGCTGATTCGAATGATGGCATGGTGTGACTCCTTTATGAATTGGTTGTTCGCTATTGGCTATTCGCTGTTCGCTATTCGCTTATGAATGATTGCTTGGTTCATAGTTCAGTGCCCAGTTGCCGGTTGCCAGTTGCCGGTTCCCAGTTGCCAGTTCCCAGTGACTGCTTTATGAGGGGGTTTTGTCTTCGACCCGCCTGGGGTTGGACCCCCTTGGGCGATTCTTCATGGAATCATTGGGTTAGGGGGATTTTCCCGCTAAAGTATTGAGCCCCCTCTGTTTACGGGTAAAGTATTGATTTTGCTAGGCTTGGCCGGCGCCGTTTTGCGGGAGCTTTGCTCATTTGCGCTTTTCGGCGATCGCTTTGCCGATTGATTTTTGCTTGATTGCGCGGTCCAGTCTAGGACGGCCGACACAGTGAAATTGTGATGAATCCGGGGTGGGCAAGATGTGGCAATGGCTTAAACGCCTCGCGCGGGCGAGTAGGAGGGAGTTGTCCGTTGCGGGAGCGGCCCTGTTTTGGATAACTGACAGAGCCAGATGCCATCTTGGGCTAGACCATCGCAAAGGGCACGCTTGCGGAGCCAACCCCACGACCAATGGGTATGTTTTATTTACATGATGTATATATTTATTTACACTATGTCATCTATTTGATACATTAAGCCTCGCTGGAATTCTCGCTGGAATTAAGGAGGTTTAAATGTCATACCGAGAAAAAATCGCCTGGCTATCGCTCATCGCGATGGCCCTCGCCTACGGCCCGTACTTTACGCTGGCTATGAGGGGACCCGTCCGTTGGGAGCCATTGCCTCACCTACACCCGCTTGGTCTGTTTGCAATGGCTTCGATTGGGCGGATGCTCATCCTGGGCGCTGGTTATCTGTATCTCCGTCTTTCCCCCGGGCAGGAGCGCCTGCCAATGGACGAACGGGATCGTGCAATTGAACACCGCTCGATCAGTGCCGCTTACTATGTGCTCATCGCCGGCATGATCCTGGTGGGCTGCTTCATGCCCTTCAGTTCCACCGGATGGACCATCGTGAATGCCGCGGTTTTCTGGATCGTTGCCGCGGAAGTCGTTCACTACGGCATAGTCGTGACGAGCCATCGCGCGCAGGCGTCATCGTGATGCAAGGATCGATTTCCAATCGCATTCGCATTCTGCGTTTCATGAACGGCGAAATGTCGCAGGCTGAGCTTGGCCAACGCATCGGCCTCACCCGGCAGACGATAGCCGCCATCGAGGCAGGGAAGTATTCGCCGTCATTAGAGGCTGCATTCCGTATCGCCCAGGTTTTCAACGTGCCGCTCGGTGAGGTGTTCCAGTGGGATGCGAAGGCCACGACGATCAAGGCATCGTCATTGTCATGAACCAAGTATCCGGGTCAACTGGCGTAAGCTCGCGGCTATGCACGTTGAACTCTCGCGGGGGAATGACGCGCTCGGCTCGCTTTCTTTGGGTATGCGTCGGTTTAATCCAAGCGGGGGCTGTATCTGCTAAATTTAGTTAGGGTGAATTGCTCATGAAATTTGGCGTCATTATTTTCCCCGGTTCGAATTGCGATCACGATGCTTTCTGGACGGTTGAGCAGGTGGCTCGGCAGAAAGCTGTTTTTCTTTGGCATGACTCGCAGGATTTGCAGAACTGCGATGCGATCATTGTGCCCGGCGGGTTTGCTTATGGCGATTATCTGAGGACGGGCGCGATTGCGAAGTTCTCTCCGGTGATGCAGTCGGTGCGCAAGTTTGCCGATGGGGGCGGGTTGGTGATGGGGATCTGCAATGGGTTCCAGATTTTGTGCGAGGCCGGGCTTTTGCCGGGGGCGCTGATGCGCAATGTTGGGCTGAAGTATGTCTGCAAGCCGGTGCATGTGCGCGTGGAAAATAATCAGACGCCGTTTACGGGCGCATGCGCAAAAGGGGAAGTGCTGACGATTCCGATCGGGCACATGGAAGGGAATTATTTTTGCGACGAGGCGACGCTGGCGGAGTTGAAACGGGACGAGCGCATCGTGTTCCGCTATGTGAACGCGCAGGGCGAGGTTACGGCGGAGGCGAATCCGAATGGCTCGATTGAAAATATTGCCGGGATTTGCAGCGCGGGACGGAATGTGCTGGGGATGATGCCGCATCCGGAGCGGTCGGCTGAACCGGAACTGGGCTGCACGGATGGATTCAAGATCTTCGAGTCGCTGGTTGGGGCGATGGCAGAGAAGTAGGCTGTGGGGCGGGGCCCGGTTTTAGTCTCACCACGGAGACACGGAGTCACGGAGAAAACCAAATCTAGGAATTTCCTCGCTGGCTCGGGGTTCTTACGGATTTACGACCTGCTGCAGGGCCGCCTGACTTGTCAGATTGTTTCCATCTCCAAGATATTCCGAGGTAATGGAGTCCGTGCCAACGGCTAGACGCCTGGTTGTGATCGTGGCGTTGCCGTTTGCGTCGACGGACGCCGCTCCCAGGCTTTTCGCACCGTCGAGAAACTTAACCTTGCCGGTCGGCAACGGTCCTACTTGGGGCGAAGTGACGTTCGCGGTGAACGTCACATCCTGATTGTCGTTGGATGGGTTGGGCGTTGAAGTCAGCGAACTGGCGGTCGGCCACTTATCGATGACCTGTGTGAGTTCGGCAGAGCTGCGGTTCCAGGGTCTCTCCGGATAGAAGGTTGCCGAGATATGGTGCGTTCCGGCGGACAGGGAAGTTGTGTCCATTGAAGCCGCACAGCCGACGTTGAGATTGGCGCTGCCGATCTGCTGGTGATCGTTGTAAAAAACCACCTCGCCGTTGCACCCGTAGTTCTGCTGACCCTTGCAGGTCGGTCCTTGAGAACTCAGCGAGGTGAAGGTGACGTCGAGCGTGGTCATTGAGGGCGAGCCCGAGGTGGAGAGTGTGGTTGTTGTCCGGCAGGTATAGGCAGGCGAAGACTGAGGCTGCGATTTTGCAACAGCGGGTGCGTCGGACGCGCGGTTGCTGAGCCCGGCGCTGGCTCCCACGGCACTTGGGGCCGAACTTGTCTCTTCATCTGCGGGATTCACGACCTGAATCAGAACCGGGCGAAGTGCTGGCGGCGTTATCGGAGTCGCCGAGATATTGGGCGGTGATCGGGTCCATTCCGGCGGGAAGATTCTGTGTGGTCAGGGTGGCTATGCCATTGGCGTCTACGACCACGGTCCCTAATACTTTTGAGCCATCGGAGAATTTGATCTTTCCGGTCGGAGTCGCGGGCGCGTTCGGATCGGGCACGGCTGTGGCGGTGAAGGTTACATCCTGCTTATAGATCGATGGATCCTGCGACGAGGTGAGAGTTGTGGTGGTGGGCCACTTCTGGACATTGAGAGTGACAAGGGCGGAGCTGGAACCGAAGCCGTCCTGGTCGTCTGTGTAAACGGCCTTCAGGCGCTGGTTTCCGGCGGAGAATGCGCTGGTGGTCAATTGCCAGGCGCACTCCCCGGCGTGAGTGCCGGCGCCGAGTTCATTCCAGGCACCCTTGCTGTAGACATAGAAGAGCATTTCACCGGTGCAAATATCATGATAGACGTTGTGGCAATATTCGCTCATGTTGGCGGTTGCGCCCAGGGTGAAAGGCTCGGTCACGTAGGGACCGCCGTCGTCCTCGTACCACTTAGTCTTTGAGGGACAGGGATGCTCGTAGTCAGGCCGGTCTGACTGAGGAACTGTTGATTGGGCAACCTCTGGCTGCGGAGCGATGGAACTCTGAGGCGCGATGGCGGATGCGTCCGGCTGGGGGTGAGACTGCGCAACGACCGGCGTCAGGAGGACGGCGAAGGTGAGTGCGGCGAATAGGGCGAGAGGGAGAGACTTCATACGGCCTCCAGCGAGACGGTGATGCTGTTTGCGACCGAGTTCAGGGGGTAAGGAGCTAACTCGATCGACTATGGGGCAATCATTATATCCCCGTTTATCCAGACTCTGACAGGAATCGCGAGAGTCAGTAGCGGCTGATTCAGCCGCTACCCGGGGGCAGTCCCGCGGTCATCCACGAACGTCCCCGGGGGAACATTTCGACCGGCTCACTCGTATAATTTGATCAGGGGGTGGACCATGAACTCCGGCGGCATGAACTCTGGCGGCATCAACTCCGGCGGCATCAACTCCGGCACTATGTACTGCAACGCCTGCGGCACAACTCTTTCCGATCAAGCCCGTTATTGCTCGAGCTGCGGCCGCGCCGTCGCTTACCCCCACTGCACTTCGAAGCTGATGCGCCCGCGCTTCAATCGCAAGATCGCGGGAGTTTGCTCCGGCCTCTCTGAGCACCTTGGCCTGGACACTTCGCTCGTCCGTATCCTGTGGGTGTTTCTTACCTTCGCTTCAGGATTCTTCCCGGGCTTGATTGCTTACGTTCTGGCCTGGATCATTATTCCTGAGGAGCATGCGCTGCCGCCGGTGGTCGTACAGACGCACCAGACGGTTGCCGGGTAGGGGGTGGAGCGCAGAGAACTGAGAACCGGTCTCTGATACCCTGATCGCGATGCCCACGCTGCACAGCGATGACGCCGAGATCTTTTATGAGGTTCAGGGGGACGGCCCTCCAGTAGTGCTTCTTCATCCCTTTCCCGCGCATCATGAATTCTGGCTGCCAGTCATTCCCGCGCTGCTGTCGCGCTATCGGCTGATTCTGCCCGATCTCCGCGGACACGGCGAATCTGAAATTGGCCAAGGCCCGGCCCTTATGGGAAAGCATGCGGCTGACATCGCCCGCATCATGGACGCCTGCGACGTAGGCAAGGCTGCATTTATCGTCTGCTCCATCGGGGGTTACATCCTCTTCGAGTTCCTTCGCCGATATCGAGGGCGAGTGTCGGCGCTGGCGCTCTGCGACACGCGTCCGCAGCCGGATACCACCGAAGCCCGCGCGAATCGGCTTAAGAATGCCGACCTCATCCTTGGGCAGGGAACCGAGCAATTTTTGCAGGGCATGATTCCGAAGCTGCTGGGAACAACCACTGTCTCATCGCGACCGGACCTGGTCGAGGGCGCTCTCCGGATGATGCGCAAAATGTCGCCCGAGGATATCAGCCTGGTGCTTCGCGGCATGGCCGAGCGCCCTGATTCGACTCCCGATCTCAAGCACATTACTCTGCCGACGCTGATCGTAATCGGCGAGGAGGACACGCTCTCGACCGCAGCCGATGGCGAACTGATGCGGCAGAACATTCCCGGCAGCCGCCTGAAGATGATTCCGAAGGCGGGACACTACGCCCCATGGGAGCGCCCGGAAGCGGTGGGGCCATTACTGCGTCAATTTTTGGATTTTGTCCCGCTGATCTGAAATCCAGAAGCGGTGATCGGTCACCGGTAAGCGGCGACTCCCCACTGAAGAGCGGGACGCGAGTCTAACCCGGCGGCTGTTCTGCTAAACTTGCCAGTCATGATCGAAGCCTTCCTCGTCCCCGATAAAACCGTGGCAACCGCCAAGGGAGACGGTCCTGCTCTTGACGTCAGCTCCGGCACAACGCGCGTATTTCTCCTCAACTTCGCCATCACCGATATCATTGAGCAAGAGTCGATCGACGTCAGCATTCAAGGCTCCGCCGACGGCACAACCTTCGATCCCAAAGCGATTGCTGTCTTCGAGCAAAAGTTCTACCGCGGAGAAAATCCTCTGCTCGTCGATCTCACAGGCTTGCCCGAGGTGAAATCGATACGCGCCCACTGGGATGTTAACCGGTGGGGACGCGGCACCGAAACGCCGATGTTCGAATTCTGCATCACGATCCGGGAAGTGCCGCAGGAGATTCTTGCCGCCGCGGGCCCGCGCAAGTAATTGGCGAGCGCAAGGAGCGATTCGATCACCAACCTCGAAGGCGAAAGCTCAGCCTGATCTTGCTATCGCGTCTAACCGGAATTCAAATATCTTCGCTATAGTTGAGCGCATGTCGAACTCAACGCGCCGCTCTTTTCTCCAAACCGCCGCGCTCGGAGGGACCACCGCTGCCCTCACGCTCCGTCCCGCTCTCAGCGGAGCGCGAGAAATGTCTGCTGCCGAGCGCGGAGCCTCCGGCAAATGTGCCCCCGTGTACGAACCCAAACCTTTCGATCTCGAAGAGATCACGATCGCAGAGCTGCAAGATGGGTTGAAATCGGGCAAATTCACCGCCCGGTCGCTGGTCGAGAAATACTGGGTGCGAGTTTCCGACATCGACATGCGCGACGACGAGGGCCGTCCCGTCCTCAACAGTGTCATTGAAATGAATCCCGATGCGCTCGCGATCGCCGACGCGCTCGACAAAGAGCGCAAGGCGGGAAATGTGCGCGGACCGCTGCACGGGATCCCGGTGTTGATTAAAGACAACATTGCCACCGCCGACCGCATGATGACGACCGCTGGTTCGCTTGCGCTGGTTGGCGCAAAAGTGCCCAAAGATTCTTTCGTGGCACAAAAGCTGCGCGCCAGCGGTGCGATCATCTTCGGCAAAACTAACCTCAGCGAGTGGGCCAACATCCGCTCCAGCCACTCCACCAGCGGATGGAGCGGCCGTGGCGGCCTGACGAAGAATCCTTATGCGCTGGACCGCAATCCCTGCGGATCGAGTTCCGGGACGGGCGCAGGTATTTCGGCAAATCTTGCCGCTGCCGGAATCGGCACGGAGACTGACGGCTCGATCGTCTGCCCGTCGTCAGCCAATGGCATCGTCGGCATCAAGCCGACAGTCGGGCTCATCAGCCGCGCCGGAATTATTCCCATCTCCCAATCGCAAGACACGGCCGGCCCCATGTGCCGCACGGTGCGCGATGCTGCGATTCTTCTCGGGGCGCTTGCCGGGATCGACTCCGATGACGATGCCACCAACGCCAGCGCGGGCAAATCGCAAACCGATTACGCGCAATTCTGCGATCCCAACGGCCTCAAGGGCGCGCGCATCGGCGTGGCTCGAAAATACTTCGGCTTCAACGATGCGGTTGACCCCCTCATGGAGCAGTCGCTCGACGTTCTGAGAAAACATGGGGCGACGCTGGTCGATCCCGCCGATATCGAGACTTTCGGCAAGTTCGACGACTCCGAACTGTTAGTTTTTATGTATGAGTTGAAGGCCGGGCTTAACGCCTACCTGGGTCGCCTCGGACCAAACGCGCCGGTGCATACGCTCAAAGACATCATCGAATTCAATGAGCGCAATCGCGAAAAAGAGATGCTCTACTTCGGACAGGATCTGTTCATAAAGGCGGAAGAAAAGGGACCGCTGACGGAAAAGGAATATCTCGACGCCCTCGCGAAGAATCGCCAACTCACGCGAAGCGAGGGCATCGACGCGCTCATGGACAAGCACCAATTGGACGCGATCGTTGCGCCTACCGGCAGCCCTGCTTGGCTTACCGACCTCGTCAACGGCGACCATGCCGCCGGAGGCAGTTCCAACGCCTCTGCCGTCGCCGGATATCCCAACATCAACGTGACAGCAGGTTTTGTATTCGGCCTGCCGGTCGGCATCTCATTCTTCGGGCGAGCCTGGAGCGAACCGACGCTCATCAAACTCGCCTATGGCTTCGAGCAAGCTGTCAAAGCCCGCAAGCCGCCGCGCTTTCTACGAACCATCATGGCCGGCGGGGGTTGATGCCGGGCAGAGACGAGGCTACGACCGTGCGTTACGCAAGAAGGCCAGCATCCTCGGGCGCAGTTGGGTTATAGTGTTGATACTGATGTAGATCGGCGAATTGGCGTCCGGGGTCGCAGCTTGGGTTCGATATCGAAAAAAATAGCGTGTCTGTTGCTGTTGCTGACGCTTTGGTCGGCAATCGCAGTCGTGATGCATCAGCACGCGAGCGCGGAAGAGTCGGCAAAGTGTACAGTGTGTGTCGCAGCCCACTCGGCCGCTCCCCAGGCGAAATCCGCACTCATCTGCACCAGCTTCCTGATTCTATCCACCGTTCTGACGCGGGTGGTTTCTCGGAAGCAGCGGCTGGTCTTTTTCGCGCTATCCGTCCGCCCTCCTCCTGCCATCTAAAGATCCGTTGCAATCTTTCGCGCACAGACCGGTTGCCACTTTCGTACCGCCAACCGCGTCCTGATCTTTGATACCGGCACTCATTTTTCTGGAGGAATTCATGCAGGCTTCTTACAAGAAGTCGCTTCGTGCGGCTTTTATGGTGGTTCTCTTTTCTCCTCTGGCGTTTCAGGCTTACGCTCAGTCGGGCGGAAGTTCGGGATCGCTGAATGGAACGGTCCTGGACCCATCCGGTGCGGTGGTTGCAAATGCAACGGTCGAGATTCACCAAACGATCAGCGGATATGACCGAACAACCACCACCGACAGCAAAGGGAATTTTAGCTTTTCGAACGTGCCATTCAATCCCTATCACATGACGGTGATGGCAACGGGATTCGCGGAGAACGTGCAGGACGTGGAAGTACGGTCGGTTGTTCCGGTCAGCCTCAAGGTCAACCTTGAGGTAACCGGATCTTCCACCACGGTTAGCGTGGAGGCTACCGGAGGAGACTTGATCGAGAATGATCCGACGTTCCACCAGGACATCGACAAGGACTTGATCGAGAAGCTTCCGCTGGAGAGTGAATCGTCGTCGTTGAGTTCGCTGGTTACGCTCTCGACCCCGGGGGTCGCTGCCGACTCGAACGGTCTTTTTCACGGGATCGGCGATCATGCGGAGAATTCGTTCTCGCTCGACGGCCAGGCTATAACGGACCAGCAAAGCAAAGTCTTCTCCAACCAGATTCCCGTCGATTCCATCCAGTCGATGGAAGTCATCTCGGGCGCACCTCCAGCAGAGTATGGAGGCAAGACCAGCGTGGTGATTGTGGCGACGACGCGCTCGGGGCAAGGTGTAACCACACCGCATGGCGACGTGACCGCCTCATATGGCTCGTTTGGAAGCACCGATGTCAATGCCGACGTCGCTTATGGCGGGAAAAACTGGGGGAACTTCATTTCGATCGGCGGTTTGAACAGCGGCCGATTTCTCGATCCGCCTGAATTCGCGGTAATGCATGATCGCGGCAATGAGGAAAACCTTTTCGACCGCGTCGACTACCAGGTTTCGACCAATGACTCGATTCACCTTAATTTCGGCTACAGCCGGAGCTGGTTTCAGACGCCAAACTCGATCGATTCCCAGACGGCCACGGCCTGGAGTGGATTGGATGGAGTTCTTCCGATGGAAGAGAACTATGGGGGCGTGGTTCCTATCGGCAATCCGACGGGCTTTACCCCAGGACCTGCTGTTGGACCGAACGACCAGCGCTCCAAGATCGGAACCTTCAACATCGCGCCTTCATGGACGCATCTGGTGAACACGCATTCGGTATTCACTTTAGGCGGGTTCGTGCGCCGGGACGATTACAACTACTACCCCAGCAACGATCCTTTCGCGGATCTCGGTCCGCCGAGTCTGCAGAGACAGTCCGTGGGGCAGAACCGCACGCTCACCAATGCGGGAATTAGGTCGGATATCTCATACGTCAAAGGGGTCAATCAGATCAAAGCGGGAGTTACTTACGAACAGACGCTTCTGAATGAAAACGACAGGGTGGGCATCGTCGATCCAGCTTACAACGCACCCTGCTTAACTCTATCTACAGCGACCGACGCGAATGTTCCTGTGCCGGGTTTCACCGATCCCTCACAATGTGCCGGCTTCGGGTTCGCGCCCAATGTCGCCGATTCTGCGAGCCCGTACTTTAATCCCAATGCGCCTAACAGCGCGTTTTACCCGGCTTTCAATTCAACCCTGTTTCCCTACGACCTGACCCGCGGGGGCGGGCTTTACGCCTTCAGCGGACACACGGACGTGAAGGAGTTGGCGCTCTATCTTCGCGACGTAGTCAGCAAGGGAAACTGGTCTCTGAACCTCGGGATTCGTGGCGATTTCTATAACGGACTCTCCATCGCGCGCCAGGCCGAGCCGCGTCTCGGAGTCTCATACAACGTCAAGCGGACCAACACGATTCTTCGAGTTTCTTATGCCCGAACTCTGGAATCTCCCTTCAACGAAAATCTGATACTTTCCAGCACCGGTTGCGGCAACGCTGTGCTGGCGCCACTTCTTCTCTGTTCCCCGGAAGTGAGTGGAGTGCTGAGTCCCGGCTTTCGCAACGAATTTCATGCCGGTCTCGAGCAAGCCTTTGGACGGTATCTGGTCTTTTCCGGTGAGTGGATCACGAAGTACACGCACAATGGCTACGATTTCAGCGTGCTCGGCAACACTCCAATCACGTTTCCGATCGAATGGCACAACTCGAAGATTCCCGGATATGCAGGGCGGGTGAGCGTGCCCAACCTTCACGGATTCTCGGCGTTGTTCGTTTTTTCGAGCGTGGCAGCGCGCTTCTTTCCGCCGCAGATTGGTGGCGCCGGCGCGACGGTGGGAGCGCCGGGGGTGCCTTTCCGTATTGACCATGACGAAAAGTTCAACCAGACTACCCACTTTCAATACCAGCCCTGGAAGCTTGGCCCGTGGGTGGGCTTTAACTGGCGCTATGACAGCGGACTGGTGGCCGGCGACACGCCATGCTATGGGGTAACGGGATATAACGATTGCCCGCAATCGACCACACTTGGCGGGCAACCGGCCATTCTGCTGCAAGACGTTTTCGGAAACCCTTTAAGCGCGGATCAGGAATACGAGGCCGGACTCGCGTGCAATGGCGTGCGCGCAACTCCGACTATTCCCATTCCTTCGGGTGTGTGCCCGGCCTCACAATTCACGTCTAATTTAGTCCGAATTCCGGGAATCAATACCGAGAACGACGACCACAACCCGCCGCGCATCGCCTCGCGCAATCTGTTCGATGTTTCCTTGGGCGAAGACAATCTGTTCAAGGGCGACCATTACAAGTGGAGCCTTACGCTCACGGCCATCAATGTAACCAACAAAACGGCGTTGTATAACTTTCTTTCAACCTTCAGCGGGACGCATTATGTGACGCCCCGCACCCTGACAGCGCAGCTCGGGTTCCACTTTTAGCCCGGACGCGTAATGGGCCGCGGGTGAGGTAAGACCGCGGCCCACACTTTCATTCCCGCTTACTGCATGCCCGCTTAATGCATGAGCATGGGAAGATTCTGCGAATTTACCCTCCGATTGGTCGTGACCATCCACCCTGCCCTTAAGACTTGGCTGTCTTAAATGTGACGTCGATCACCGGTTGCGCCCCGTTCCGATCCGAGCCGGGCGTGATGTGCAGACGCCCTGCCAGTGACTCGAATCACGGATTTTGGCGAGCATTTGGCGCAATGTTTAAGTGGATCGATAGGTGTCGTCGACCGGGCCGGCCAGGGAGGCCGCCAGCGCTTGATCTTCTATGTATTTCCGATTGTTGTGGTTGCGCTCGCGCTGATGATCGCGTTCTGGACCGTGGATCGGCGGCTGAATCGCGGTCTGGCGGAGCGGATCGAGCAGACCCTGTTGGTCGTCAAGCAGCTCGAGCGGGAGCGGGATTCGGCGATGGAGGAGCTGTTTCGGCGCTTTTCCGAGGAAGGCAAGCTTAATAAGGAAAAAAGCCAGTTTCAGGCGCAGCTGGCGGAATATGAAAAATATGCTGCGCTGGCGCAACTGGCACTTGGGGCGGCGCATGAGATCAACAATCCGCTGCTGGGCATTCTTTCTCACCTTGAACTGGAGCTGGGCGGCACCGAGGGTGAAGAACGCGCCGAGATTGAACAGTGCATCGAGTGCGCGAAGCGGATCTCGATGACGCTGCGCAGCCTGATGGATTATGCGCGGCCGGCTCCGCTCATCCTGAGCAAGGTAAATCTGCACCGTCTGGTCTCCGACACGCTGACGTTTCTTGAACATCAGCCCATGCTCCACGGAAAGATTCTTCAAAATCTGGTGGCGCAAGACCTGCCGGTGATCTGCGTGGATGCGAATCAGCTTTCGCAGGTGCTGATGAACCTGTTGCTGAATGCCGCGCAGGCGACCTCGGAGGGCGGGCGAATTACCGTTTTCGCCGACCGATTGCCGGAGAGCGAAAAAGTGGAGATCCGGGTCATTGACACGGGATGCGGGATTCCCGCCGATGTACTGCCGCACGTCTTCGAGCCCTTCTTTACCACCAAGCGGGGAAAGGGAACCGGCCTCGGATTGAGCATCAGCCAGGCGTATGTGCGCAGCCACGAAGGCGAAATTGAGATCGAAAGCACCGGGCAGCGTGGAACCACCGTCAAGATCACATTGCCGTTCCGCCAACTCACGGTTTCTCCCAGCGAAAAAGAAGGCGAAGAGAGCCAGGAGGTAATCATTCAATAGCCATGGCCTATTCGGTGCTGGTGGTTGACGACGAAGCGCTCACCCTGCGGACGGTGAGCCGCGGACTGGTTGGGGAGGGATTTGAAGTTCTCACCGCGGCGTCCGGCGAAGATGCACTGAAGACTTTCCATGAAGAAAAGCCGCCCATGGTGTTGCTGGATATCGTGCTCCCCGGCATCGATGGGGTTGAGGTGCTGCGGCAGATCAAGAGCACTGCGCCATCGACGATTGTGGTGATGATGAGCGCGTATCACATGGTCGACCGCGCAGTCGAGGCGATGAAGCTGGGCGCTTACGACTACCTGATTAAACCGTTTCATCTGGCGGATCTGACGGCGACGCTGCGGCGGGCATCGGAGATGCTGTCCTTACGCGTGCGCTTGCGGGACACCGTCGAAACGGCGAAGGGGCAGTATGACTTCGGCAAAGTGGTGACGCAGAATGCGGCGATGCGCGAGATGCTGGAAATGGCCCGCAAAGCGGCCGAGAGCGACCACACGACAATTCTGGTTCAAGGCGAAAGCGGCACGGGAAAAGGCGTTCTGGCGCGCGCCATTCACTATGCCAGCCCGCGCGCCAGCCAACTGTTGCTGGAACTGAATTGCGCCACCCTGCCGGATGCGCTGCTGGAGAGCGAGTTGTTCGGTTTTGAACCCGGCGCGTTTACCGATGCGCGGCGCCGCAAGGAAGGCCTGCTGGAGCGCGCGCATTGCGGGACACTGTTTATGGACGAGATTGGCAACATGTCCGCCAGCGTGCAGGCGAAACTGCTGCGCGTGCTGGAAGAAGGAACGTTCATGCGGCTGGGAGGAACGAAGCCTATCAAAGTGGACGTGCGGCTGATTGCTGCCACGAATACGAATCTGAAAGAAGCGGTCGCACAAGGACGCTTTCGGGAAGACCTGTTTTACCGGCTCAACGTCGTACCGCTGTTTATTCCGCCGCTGCGCGAGCGAACGGAAGACATCATGCCGCTCGCGCTCGGCATGATGCAGCACTTCAACCAGGAATTGAAGAAGAGCTTCATCGGCTTTACGCCCGAGGCCGCGGAGCTTCTGGAAGAGTACCCGTGGCCGGGAAACATTCGTGAATTGAAGAACGTGATCGAGCGGACGATGATTCTGGCGCACGAAGGCTACATTGATGTGTTTTCGCTGCCGGAGGAAATCCGCGCGGCCGAGCCGCTTGACACCGTGGTGCATAACCCGTTTACGGAACATTCGGCCGAAGAACCGCTGGTTACGCTGCGCGAGCTGACCGACGAGTACATTCAAAAAGTACTGGCAGCCACCGGCAATAACAAAACGCAAGCCGCAAGAATCCTCGGCATTCATCCCACCTCGTTGTTACGCAAACTCAAGAAAGAGCCTGTACTAACGTAACCCTGCAAGTTCGTCGAATCGTCCCACCCCTGCAAAACGCAGTAGCGACTTGCAAAGTGCAATAGGCGCGAAACGCACCTCGCAGTCACGATTCCCTCCAAACCATTGCAGGCAAACGACAGAAAATTCCGGCGGGAATAGCCATCCGCGTGCACTAGCAAAGATGGCGAGCGGTGCCAAAAGAAGAGCGTCACGCACCGCGCCGGGAGAATGTCATGTCCATACTTTTCGTGCTGCTGACGTTTCTAGTGGTCATCTCCATTAACTATTTCTATTTCCGACTGCCACAGGCCCCGCAAGCCGAAAACACCGTAGTGGTTCGTCCGCGGGTTCCGGTGATGGCGAAACAGGCGGGCTTCTCGATTCCGCAGGATTACAGCTTCCACCCTGGGCACACCTGGGTTCTGCATGAGGCGGGCGACAATGCGCGCATTGGCCTCGATCAGTTTGGCGCCGATCTGGTGGGCAAAATCGATCGCATCGATGTTTCCGAGCCGAGCCGCTGGATCCGCCAGGGACAGCGTTTGGCGACGATTCATGCCGGCGGAGCGTCCTTCGATCTGCTCTCCCCGGTGGAGGGTGTGGTGATGGCGATCAACGACGACGTGGTGAAGAACCCGGCGATTGCCTCCAGCGACCCCTATAAAGATGGCTGGTTTGCCGTACTGAAATCCCCGGACCTGACGACCAACGAGAAGAACCTGCTGAAGGGACCGATGGTCGCACCCTGGATGCACTACAGCGTATCGCGTTTGAACTCGGCCCTGGCCAGCGCGAACCCGGCGTTTGCGCAGGATGGCGGCGTGCCCGCGACCGACGTGCTTCCGCAGATTGAACCCGCTATTCGCCAGAAGCTGATCAAAGAGTTCTTCCTGAACTGAGCGGCTGCATTGCGGCCCTGGGCGAGAGAGAAGGACGAGGAGAAAGAAAATGCCAAGGACAAAAGCAATCCTGATCGACATTACGAAGTGCATCGGATGCCGGAGCTGCGAGCAAGCCTGCAAGCAGATTCACGGCTTCCCGATGGAAACTGAGACAAAGTTATCTCCGACGGCATTCACGATCGTGGAGGATCACGGAGACCGTTACGTGCGGCGGATGTGCATGAACTGCGAGGATCCGGCGTGCGCGTCAGCGTGCCTGGTGGGAGCGCTGAAGAAGACGGAACTGGGGCCGGTAACGTACGACAGCTCGAAGTGCATCGGCTGCCGCTACTGCATCGTGGCCTGCCCATTCAATGTGCCGAAGTACGAATGGAACAAACTTGTCCCCTTCGTGAAGAAATGCGATATGTGCTACGCGCGCCAGGTTAAAGGACAACCGCCCGCGTGCGTGGAGGCGTGCCCGGTGCAGGCGTCGATTGTCGGCTGGCGTGACGACATTCTCATAGAAGCGCAGAAGCGGGTATTGCTCGATTCGAAGTACGTCAAAAAGATCTACGGCGTGGAAGAAGCAGGCGGAACATCGGTCTTTTTCATCTCGGATGTGCCGTTTGAAGACCTGGGCTTCATCGCAGCGCCGAAGCAGGCGATGCCGATCTTGACGGCCAACGCGCTGGGCGACGTGCCCACGGTGGTGCTCGTGGGCGGAAGCCTGCTGGCGGGCTTGTACTGGATCACGAACCGGCGCAAGCAGGTCGCATGGGCCGAGATTCGCGGAAACGTTGCAGAACAGACCGGGATTCCAGCCGGCAGCAAGTCAGAAAGGAGCTAACGTATGTCTCGCTTATCATTCTCAAAATTGGCAGTGCCGAAGCTTACGATGTGGCGGGTGATCGTGACTATCATTATGGCGGCCGGAGTCTACGCGGCCTATGCGCGCTTCGCGCTCGGCTTCCATGCCTCGACGAATCTGGTGGACGCGCAGCCCTGGGGCCTGTGGGTCGGGCTCGGCACGCTCTGCGGCGTCGGGATCTCGGCTGGAGGCTTTGCCATTGCGGCTGCCGTTTACGTGCTCGGCTTTGAACGTTATCGTCCGGTCGTGCGAGCGTCAGTTCTTCTTTCATTCCTTGGCTATCTGACGGTCTGCACCGGCATGATGTATGAACTTGGACTGCCGTGGAGAATCTGGCATCCCATCGTGATGTGGAACCGGCACTCGGTGCTGTTCGAGGTGTCGTGGTGCGTGATGCTGTACACCACGGTCCTCTCGCTCGAGTTTTCTCCTTCTCTGGTCGAGAAGATTCCGTTGCCGCGCCTGCGCAACCTCTACCTGAAGTGGCACCACGAGATCCTGATCGGTCTGGTCATGATCGGAGCCGTGCTCTCGTCACTGCATCAGTCGTTCCTCGGCGGACTCTATCTTCTGACCAAAGGGAAACTCGATCCCATCTGGTACAGCCAGTACTTGCCGACCTTGTTCTATCTCTCGGCGGTCCCGGCTGGACTGGCCGCAACCATCATGGCGGTTTACCTGTGCACTCGCTCGTTGAATGCTCGGGTCGATCCGAGCGTCCTCACCGAGATGAGCCAGGTGATTGCTCCATTGCTCTACGTCTACGCGCTGTTCCGCGGAATTGATCTGGTCACCCATGGAGGCGCGGCTTACATCTTTATGTGGAGACAGGAAGCGGCATTGTTCTGGCTGGAGATCGCATTGTTCGTGATCGCTCCCATCATTCTCCTGAGCCAGGAGAAGATCCGAACCAATCCTCAGTCGCTATACTTCACCTGCTCGCTGGTGGTGATGGGCTTTATCGCGAATCGCCTGAACGTCTCGGTGACGGCACTCGAGCGCACCTCCGGATTCCACTACGTTCCCAAGTGGACGGAGTTCGCTTTGACGCTGGCCACGGTGACGGCGGCGGCGGTGGCCTTCCATTATGCCGTGATGTACCTGGACATTCTTCCGAAGGCTTCATCCACAAAGAAGTGGCTTGTGGATAACACTGCAACAGCATGAAAGGAGTAACCGGAAATTAAACTAAAACTCGTGGCAAGAAGCGCGAGCCGGCGATCCGCAAAAAGGGCGCCGGCTCGCGCTGTTATTTGGGAAGCTCTACTCGTTCTGCGGCGGATTCGGCTCGGTCTTGTTCTCGACCTTCTGTGCGCCATGGTCGGTTTTCTGGGCGGCCTTGTGAGTGGTCTTTTTGGCCGCGTGTCCGGTTTTCTTGGCGGCCTTCTTGGTCGCGTGACCGGTGTCCTTGGCCGCCTGCTTCGTATCATGGCCGGCGTCTTTCATGTCCTGCTTGGCGCTCTGATCGTCCTGGCGTGGCATTGCGAATGCGGTGCCGGCAAGCAGCGCCAACAGCAATCCATATCTGCGAAATCTCATGCTCATCTCCTGGTTGAAACGTCTGTGGGGAATCCTGACTCCAGGGAGAGACTAGATCACGCAAGGGAATGTGTCAGTCAGGCGAACCATGTAGTGAGGCTAGAGGAGAACGTGGGGGCTGCGTTACATCTGGTTATGGACGTAGGCGGTCTCGGTGACGTTCGTGATCGCCTGGTAGCTGGCTCCGGGAATCAAAACCTGGATGACGCTGTTGAAACGCCAATGATAGGGAAAACTCACAGCGACGGAAGTTCCGACAACGGAGGGAGCAGTGTTCGAGCCCGCCACCACCCACCCGCGATTGATGGTGATGGTCAGTTGATCGCTCGCCGACGTGCCATTGGCGCAGCCGCTGATCGTGTATGTCCAAATCAGCAGTCCTGTGGTCTCAACCCCCGTCGGAGCCGGACTCAGGGAACAGTTACCTGAGCTCGAAGCCAAAGGCAGGACGCCCGCCCCCGCCAGCGAATTAAACACGGCTGCCACCACCGGCTGCAGTGAGGGAGGGTTCGCGCTGCCGACGTAGATGTCGCTGGTGGGCTGCGCGCCCGCCACGATCGCGCCTTCTTGCGCCGCCTGCTCAATTTTCTGCTTCTGGTTGAAAGCGCCGCTGAAGTCGAAAATACCGACCACGAAAACTACGAGCAGTGGAATGGTGACCGCAAATTCTAGGATGGCCGAACCTTCGCAATGGTATAGCCATTCGAAGGGTGGCCGAGTCCGGCGTGGGACGGCGGCTATCGAGCGCAATTTTGCCGGCCAAAACACGTTAGTTCTCCATCCTGCTTTGTGCCTGCGCGCTCAAGGTTACCGATCCGGTGGCGAGAGAGGTAAAAGGGACAGAAAGGGAGACCGGGAATCGAAAGCTCACGGTAACTCCGCACACCTGGGACTGCACAGGCGCGGTACATGTAGCAACCGGTCCGCCGGTCACGACGTTACTCACCACTAATTCGCGGCAGATCTGAATGCTGGAAGTCACGCTGCATCCCGGAGCCAGTGTGCCGGGGCCACCCAAAATTTGATTCGGGTCCAGGCTGGAGGCTTGCATCACATTGGTGACCGCCGTGACGACGGCCTGATCTCCCTGGAAACTCAGGTCGTGGGGCCAACCTTGTGGGAGAGAGGAGCAGGTGGCGCAAACCGGCCTAGCCGCGACGATTGCCCCTTGCTGCGCGGCCTGAGTGATCGTCGAGTAAATATTGAACGCGCGCCCAAACCAGATAATGCCGAGGAGGAAAATAAACACGACCGGCATCACCAAAGCCGCCTCGGCGATCTCGGCCCCCTCTGTGTTTCCCAGTTTGTGAGCTCGAAGTTTCATCTCTGTGTTAGCGATTTGTGATTGGTAATTCGCAATTGAAAAACCCGAAATTTCAAAGCGCCCAGATTTTCAATTACCAATTATCTATTACAAATCCGCTCAGGCTTTCCCCATCGCCGCAACGATTCCATAAAGAACCACGGCCACCGCTACCGCGACACCGAAGGGAATTTTAGTCGACTCGGGATTGTCGAGCGATACCTCCGTGCCTGGCATCCGCAAACTAAAGACCGAGGCCAGCAGATGCAGAATGTTGAGAAGCGTCCGCTTCAGTCGCCCTTTCCAAATAATAACGGCGAGCGCCATCGCGCCGGCTACTAGAATCGCGCCAAAGAGCACGGCCAGCAACCAGCGCGGCCCGAGACATGCTCCGAGCGCTCCAACCAGTTTCCAGTCTCCGGCGCCGAGGCTGCGCACCAGCACGAAGGGTAGCAGGAGCGCGAGGCCGAGCAACATCCCCAGCGATGCCGCCTTTAGACCTGTCCATCGAAACAGGATTGTGTTTGCCGCAACTCCCGCGACCGCACCTGAAACCGTCAGCCAGTTCGGAATTCTGCGGAAGCGCCAATCCAAAACGCCCGCCCACAGCGCCACGACGACCGCGAGTGTCCACGGTCCGAGAATCTCCGGCCGGAACTGAATTCGTGGCCGGAGAACGAGCATTGCAATCGGAAAGGCATCTGGGCCCATGTGCCTATGTACTTTAGGGCTTCTCGCAGCCACACTCAAGAGCCATTTCGCGAGAATGTTGAGCGGGGTAAGAAACGGGGCTTGGTGCGTCCCGGCATGGGCACGAATTCGGAGCCGGTTATTTTCCCTGATTCGCGCCGGACGGCGGCAGGGAATGCACGCCCTCAAAAGCCGAGTCGCTCTTCAGGCGCTTCGGAAAGTTACGCTCGTAGCCGGCCAGGGAGACATCGCAGGATTGGGTACATTTTCAGGGCAGTTAAGATGCAATCGGCCGGTTTTGAATCAGAGCGACAAAAAATAAAGGCCCGCTAGGCGGGCCTTGTTGGGTTGAATTGCAATCGGAATTTCCTACCGGCGGACCGGCGGAGCGGAGTTTCGTTCTGCAATAATCTTGCGAGCATTGTCGGCCAGCGCGCGCGCCTGTGGCATCAGTTCGAGCGCCTTGACCACGTCAGGATCGGTCTCTGCGCGTACCTTCATGCCTTCTTCCTGCCCGAAGGCGTCGATGAAGATTTCGCTCTTGATATTCGAGCGGAGCCAGTCATTGTTTTCGATCAGCTCACCCTCGGTATACGGAATCTTCTCCGAGTCGAGGAACTTGCGGAAATCCTGCAGGATTACATCATCCACTTCGAAGCTCTGCGTTACTTTGTGTGAGTTGGAATAATTCTTGGCGAAGTTGAAGAGCGCGTAATGCTGGAGGACCGTGTCCTGAAACTTATTGGACTTGTAGGGTGGCAGCTTTACGTCGGGAGTGATGCCGCCGCCGCCATAGACGGTGCGGCCACTATCGGTCAGCTTGACCTCCCGGTTGGTGGTGTTGTCGTCATTCTCGCGCTCGTAGTAGTAGTCGTAGAGCGAGATGTTGCTATAGTCGCGCTGAATCAGGCGGCCGCTCGGCGTGTAGTACTTGGCGGTGGTTAGTGCCAGCCCGGTATTTTCGGCTAGCGGATAGACGGTTTGTACGAGGCCCTTGCCGAAGGTAGTTTCGCCGACAATGAGGCCACGATCATGATCCTGAATCGCTCCCGAGACGATTTCCGCCGCGGAAGCTGTGCCGCGATTGACCAGAACGACTAGCGGATAATCCTTGCCGCCGTTGCCGTGCGAGGCGACGTAACGCTTCTCCGGTGAAGAGCGTCCATGGTGTGAAACGATGAGCTGGCCCTTCTTCAGGAACTTGTCGGCCACGCCCACGCCTTCGCTCAACAACCCGCCGGGATTCTGGCGGAGATCGAGAACCAGACCCTTCAGATCGCCCATCTGATCGAGAGCCTCGCTGACTTCGTGCTCGGTCGTCTCCTGGAAACCCGAAATGTGCATGTAGCCGATGCCCGGCCGGATCATGAAGTGAAGGTCGACGCTGAAACGCGGAATCTCATCGCGTACCACGCTGAATTCGAGCGGATGGTCTGCGCCTTCGCGCAACATGGTGATGCGGACGGTGGTGCCTTTCGGGCCTTTGAGCAAGTCAGCGACGTCGGTAGTGCTCATATTGTCGGTGGACTTGCCGTCGATGGCGGCGATAATGTCTCCCGGCCGGATGCCGGCGCGATAGGCGGGCGTGCCGACAAAAGGCGCAATCACGATGACCTTATTGTTGCGCGGCCCAACCGTCATCCCAACGCCGTAATACTTGCCGCGCTGCTCTTCGCGCAGCTGCGAATAAGACTTGGGATCGAAGAAATTGGAGTGCGGATCGAGCTGATGCAGCATGCTCGGGATGGCCCCGTCGTAGATCGCCTTGTCGGGGTTGACCGGATCGGCGTAGTTCTCCTCGACCGTCTCGTAAACCTCCGTGAACTGCTTGAAGCTGTCGCGGACGTCGGAGTCGGTGCTGGGTACGGCGGATGGGCTGATCTTCTGGGCGAAGAGCATGCCGAGCAAGCCGAACAGCGCAAGGACAAAAACTACCAGGAAGAGAGAACGACGAGAACTACCGGCCATGTTTCAAAATCCTCGGGCAGGCTCTTGGAGGGAATGACCCACCCCGTCTCAGCGCAGTATAGCATGTGCCTGCGCCTGTAGATTGGATGCACGACCGGGGTCGGGGTTACATTTGGCCGACAGCTTCTAGGCCTCCGAGAACGGCCAAGAGGGACCTGTGTCCGGCCCAAAGGCCGCGCGTCCGGTCGTTTGCAAAGAGGAAACGAATGAGCACCCACGTTTTCGCCAACGCGCCGTGCCGAGTTTTCCCGAGTATTCAAGATTGCGGACGCTTCTTTTGTTTTTTTTCCTCAGCGCCACGGCTCAAGTTCCACAAAATAATCTCTGAAACGTTCGCGTATCCGAACGCACTATCTATTTTTCCAGCGAATCGGAAAAATCTGTGCGGCGTTAGTGCTTCCTAGATGCCCAGGGACTCCGTTCTCCTAACCTTACTTCGAGTTACTTGAGGGGAGATCACCATGAAGAGCCCGAATTACGTAGTGGTCACCGTGACCGCTCTGTGCCTGATTTGTTTCCTTTCTCCTGTCGTCAAAGCTCAAAACATTGTGCCCCCCAGCCAGCTTCCGGCTAATACTCCGGCTGCCTATAACTTGATCGTTCCGGTTGTAGGGCAACAGCAGTCGGAATGGTGCTGGGCCGCGTGCGGCCAAATGATCGATAACTATGTGGATCCGTTACCGGTCGTACAACAGTGCATGGAAGCGAATGCGATGTTCAACCCAAACGGCCCGGAGCCTCAGCCACCTGCCAACTCCGGCTGTACAACCGCCTGGTCGGATTGCTGTTCCAACGGGAGCTCCTGCTCCTGCGATGTTGGCGACGGAGGACCAAATCCGCAGTACCCGTTCAACCTCTACGGGAATTCGACCGGGTCGACCTTGACGTGGGACCAACTTCGCTATCAGATTTGGGTTGTCAACGAGCCGTTTGCTTTCGGCTGGTCTTGGTACCCGTGTTGCGGTGCCCATATCCAGGTCGTGACGGGTTATGAGACGGATGCTCAGGGCAACCAATGGGTGTACGTCAATAATCCCGAACCACAAGGCCAGGGTGATTTCGAGTGTATGTCGTACGACGAGTGGTCGCAGGATACGGGTGACACTCCGTTTGGGAGTCACACCCATGAGGGTGACTGGTTCGACCCCAGCTACGGTGGCACCCAGCCCCAGTTGATTTTCAACCTGCCAACGAACGGCGTGATGCCGGTAGTTGGCCTGACCGAGGCGCAGGCGCCCAACCTCGCCGGGACCGTAATCTCGGATCGCGTCGCCCCGTTCGCAACCGGCGGATTATTCCCGACCTCCGGACAGATTCAGGAACGAGTCGTTCAGGAGAATGGGTCGCAAAACCTTGACTTCTACTACCGGGTGATGAATTCGGCTTCGTCGCCCGGAGACATTACCCAGCTGACGATCCAGAATTTTGGGCGGGCGACAGTAGCAGTCGCCTATAGGCCAGACTCATTGGGCACTCTTCCCGTGGAGCGGGCGAGCCGGGACGTTACCGGCAGCAATGTCCAGATTTACCTCCAGCCGATTCCGCCCGGGGAATCGTCGCACTTCATTCTTCTGATGACGGATGCCACGGCGTCGAGCGATCAGGGAAGCATGGGGATCACCACCACGTTCGAGTTCCCATGGTTCGGGATTACCGGACACGCACAGATTGCCACCGATGAACCCACTTCCGTTCCCATGACAACCGCCAATATGTCGACGTGCCCGGCGATGACGCAGCCTTTAAATCAAGTGATGGCCAACATTGAAGCCGGTTCTGCGGAAGCCGAGCGAGGGTTGCCAAAGCGGCTGGAAAACCAAGCCGCCGGTAGCGTGCGAAAAATCGCGACCACGGCGCTGCCGCGGACGTTGAGCAAGGGCGCCGTCGGTGCTCCGATCCAGCTCGCTAGCGTGGCCCTCAATGAGTTAGCGGCATACCAGCAGGGACGGCCGATCGAATCCCTGGTTCAGCCCTTAACAGGTTTGATTGTGCCGGTGTATTTCAATGACGAGAACTATCTGGGAATCTTTCTTAAGGGCAGAGATTCTCATTATGTCCCAGTCGGCATGGGCGAACCCAACATGACACGCTTGATCGCGCGCACGATCGGTGCCGTCGCGAAGCAGCATAGTGTATCGCCGGAATCGCTGACCGTGCTGCGAGTGCCCGGGTTATTTCTGACCTTTGTTGCGCGTTCGGCTGACGGAAAGATCCGGCTCACGCCGGTTTCGACCGTGCATACCTACGATTTGAAGTCGGGTGAAGAAGCCAGCGGCGAAGAGGTATTCGCCCGCTTGCAGCCAGCCGCCCAACATCACCATACGTCCGGCTTTTCAGTAGGTTCGAGGAGACCCAGAAACCAGGTTCCAGAGTAGCCGGCGAGATGTCCGGCGGTTTGATGGAAGCCGCCGGACCCATAACAGATTAGAACAGCCGCGTCACGCCCTCTTCCAGCACCACAACCTTATCTTTTACCCCCGCCGCGCTCGCCTCTCGCGCCAGCAACTGCAACGGCTCTTCAATCGGCTCGTGCGACAAGCGGAAAGTGCCATAGTGCATCGGTACCATCCAGCGCGATTTGAGGTCGAGAAAGGCCTGCATGGCGTCGGCCGGGTTGGTATGGACATTACGAAACTGCGGGGGGTTGTAGGCTCCGATCGGCAGCAGCGCGAGTTCAGGATGGAGGCGCCGGCCGATCTCGCGGAAGCCATTGAAATAAGCGGTGTCGCCGGCGTGATAGACGGAGTGTTCCCCGGCGCGCAGCACATAGCCCCCATAGCCGCGGTGCGAATCTTTGAGCACACGCGCTCCCCAATGGCGCGACGGCACATGCGTGACTTCGAGCGCGCCCTCGCGGTGCGTGTTCCACCACTCCATTTCAATAATTTCTTTGAAGCCGAGGTCCGACACCAGGTCAAAAACATGGTGCGGGACAATGAGGGTCGGCGCGCTGCCGGTTTCACGGCGCGTCTGCCGCGCGATGGTGCGCAACGATTGCCGATGAAGATGGTCAAAGTGGGCGTGCGTCACCAGCACGACGTCCATGGGAGGCAATTCTCGCAAGTGTAAGCCAGGCTGGCGCAGACGCTTCAGCACGAACAGCCAGCGCGCAAAATTCGGATCGACGATGATGTTCATTCCTCCCATTTGGAGGAAGAAACTGGCATGGCCAATGAATGTAACGCCGAGTTCGCCATTCGAGACGAGCTGCGGTTTGTGTGTACGTCCCGTGCGCGGAGTTATGGCGGAGTGGCGGATGAGACGGGTGAAGTTGCTGGCTCGCTTGCGGAGTGCTGGATTCTTTAACGATGACTTCAACATAAATAGCTATGGGCCCCGAGCAGCCTGCAAATACGAGAACCGCGGGCTAGAGCCTGGTTCGTAAGCAATCCGTGCAACCGCCCAGCTCCAAAGGACAGCCTTTCAACGCTTCCGTTCACAATCACTAAGGATTGGATGCCGCAAAAGGCAGACCGGACGCTTAAAGACGCCGATTTGTCAGCGCTGGCGCAATTGTCCTGATGTGGTTCAATTGGTGACAACCAGTGTATGCCAGTTTGCGTTTTTCTTGACCGTTACTTTCGTGGTCATATCTAATCGAGGTTGGTAATTGAAGTTGTCTAAAGGGATCTCCAAAGAAGTTCGTGGAGTTTTCGAGAAGAGGGGAAGAATGCGATGCGCGTAGCTTTTCTGGGACTTGGAATTATGGGCCGGTCGATGGCCGCGAACCTTGTCAAAGCAGGACATGAAGTCGCGATTTGGAATCGTACCGCGGGGACGGACAAAGAGGTGGAAGGCGCGCGCCGCGCCTCATCTCCGGCGGACGCGGCGAACGGTGTGGAAGCGATCTGGCTGTGCGTTTCCGATACGAAGGCGGTGGAGAGCGTTCTGTTTGGCGAGGGCGGGGCCGAGTCGTCGCTTGCGCCGGGCATGATTATTGCGGACTCGAGCACCATCTCTCCGTCGGCGACGCAGCGTTTTGCGGAGCGCGTGAAGGCGCGGGGCGTCGACTACGTGGATGCTCCGATGACCGGGTCAAAGATTGCCGCGGCCAGCGGAAGCCTGATCTTCATGGTCGGAGGCGACGAGGCGGTGATCGCGCGTCTGCAACCATTATTCGACGCGATGGGCAAGCAGGTGTTCCGCATGGGCGAGACGGGCAAGGGCCAGGCCACCAAGTTGGTGATGAATCTACAGATCGCGCTCATCTACGAAGGCTTTGCCGAAGCGCTGACGCTGGCGACGAAACTGGGCGTCGACGTCGACAAATTGATACCACTGATTCTGGCGTCAATGGTGCGGTCGGGGGTGGTGGAATACAAAGCTCCATTTATTTTGAAGCGTGACTTCTCGCCGAATTTTCCGTTGCGCCTCATGCTGAAGGATATTCACCTGGCACTCGAAGCCGCACGCGAAAAGCGAGTGCGGCTTCCCGGACTCGAAGCGGTTGAAGAGGTCTACGACGTGGCCGCCGAAGAAGGGCAACGCGATCTCGATTACGCAGCAACGCTCACGTTGCTGGAGAAATGGGCGGGCGTAGAGATTAAGGGCGGAGCGTAGAAGTAGACTCGGTAATAAGTGTCCTCCGCAGGTGTCCCGAACACGCGGGCGGTTTTTGCGTAGAGGTGTTCGGCTGCGCGGTAATCGAGCGCGAATCTATAGTGTCCGCGGTTCCTACTTCTTCCCGAGCGTCCGCAGATAATTCACGATGTTCCAGACCTCTTCATCTTTCGCGCGTCCCGCGTCCTCGGCGGGCATATCGCCTTTGCCATGGCGGATGATGTAGTACCATGCGCCGTCCGTGGCGTTCTTCTGAACGTCCGGATTGGTGAGGTCGGGAATGTTCTTGATGTCCGACGCCATGTCGCCTTTGCCGTCACCGTTTTCGCCGTGACAGAGCGCGCAATCGATGGCATACACCTTCTTACCCCTGGCGACCGACTCGGCTGTCGGCTTCACTGGGTTGGCCTTCTGCGCGTCCGCCGGCGGGATCTTGTACTCGGGTTTGGCGGGGGACTGAGTTTCCTGGGCTCCAACGGCGCCCGCAAGAACCAGCAGCGCGATCAGGATTAGTGGTCGCAGCCAGGATGATTGAGAAAACGACTTGCTCAACACGGGACCTCCTCTCGTTCCGGTCACGGTTACCATTACGGTGCAAAGTGCTACCGGGGGATTCTACGTCTGCCAGGCTCCGGGGAAAAGGTCACATGTCACGCGACGGGGTATACGGAATCACTGTGGTCACCTGAGAGCGCGGCTTAAGGCTCTGAACTACAGACACTCCCGGCTCCCTTCTGGAGGGTCTTGAACCCCCGTAACCCCTTTCCTGAGCAAGCATTACAGAAGTATTACAAAGCTTCGGCAGCAGCCTTGATAGAGTCACATGGGCACATCGCAAACACAGCACTCAAGGCCGATGTGGAGAGAGAGAACCGATGAACAAACTGGAGCCGGTGTTGGAGAATATCACCAGCCTGCGAAAAGACCGCAGTGAAAACGACGGCATCAACTGGGTCACTGCGACGGCCATGATTCTGTTTCACCTGGGCGCGGTGGCGGCGCTGTTTTTCTTTACGTGGAAGGCATTTTTTGTAGCGTGTTTCCTGTGGTGGGTTTCGGGCAGTCTCGGCATCGGCATGGCTTACCACCGGCTGTTGACGCACCGCGGCTATAAGACTCCGAAGTGGGTGGAATATTTTCTGACCTGGTGCGCCACCCTGGCGCTCGAGGGCGGCCCGATTTTCTGGGTCGCGACGCATCGCATTCACCATCAATTTTCCGACGAAGAAGGCGATCCGCATTCGCCGATCGATGGCAAGTGGTGGGCGCACATGGGATGGATCCTTACCGGGAAGTCGATGCACCACGACGCAACCACTCTGGCGCGTTACGTTCCCGATCTCACCAAGGACAAGGTTCATGTCTGGCTAAGCAAGTATCACTGGACGAGCAACGTGATCGTCGGGGTCATCCTTTACGCGATCGGCGGGTTGCCTTGGCTGCTTTGGGGAGTGTTTGCCCGGGTGGTCGTCGGGCTGCACGCCACCTGGATGGTGAACTCGGTCACGCACGTCTGGGGCTCGCGACGGTTCGCGACCAAAGACATGTCAACCAACAATCTCTTCGTGGCCTTGCTCACTTTTGGCGAGGGCTGGCACAACAATCATCATGCGCATCCGGTCTCCGCGCGGCATGGCATGGCGTGGTACGAGATTGATTTCAATTGGTACGGAATCTGGCTACTGAAGAAGATGGGCCTGGCGCGGCATGTCTATAAGCTGACAGTCCACAATTTGCCGCCGAAGCCTGAGTTGGTGCGGGATGTGCGCGCGGCAGCGTTGATTGCCTCGGCCGCAGGCAACGACTAAGGCCAGCGACCGGCATTCAGTTTTTGTTCTCCAGGCTCCCGAATCGGGCTCTAGTGGCCGATTGGGAGCCTTTTCCTTTTGGGTTTGCTCCCCTCATCTGCGTTGACAAAGCGCGCTCACACTGAGTATTCTTTGCTCCACGCTGTTGGCGCTCCCCCGCCGCACCTCAAGATTTCGACCCACTCACCCGCCACCAGAGGCTGGAATCCCGTGATGAAAATGGCCGCAGTCACGATCCTCCTTTTGATTGGAGCCTCCGCGCCGCTAAGTGCCTCGTTGATCAAAACGACGACGGTACTTACCGCTTCTCCGAATCCATCCACCTATGGAGACGCGGTGACATTCACGGCATCGGTCACGCCGGCGCCGCCGGATGGGGAATCCGTGGCGTTCACGCAAGGTGGCAGCACTCTGGGAAGCGGAACGTTGAGCGGCGGCACAGCCACATTTACCATTTACACATTGGCGCCCGCTACCTACACGATCAAGGCGGTCTACACCAGCGACGGCACCTATGGCGGCAGTACGTCGAATGCGGTGAAAGAGACAGTCGACAAAGTCCCCACGACCACAACTCTGGTTTCCTCGCAAAACCCAATAAACTACGGGCTGTCCGTGACTTTTACCGCCACCGTAACCAGCTCCAGCGGCACGCCCACCGGCGATGTATCGTTTTATAACGGGACGACGAAGCTTGGGACAGAAGCACTCTCTCCGAGCGGTGTCGCCAGCTACACGACCGCCAAATTACCCGCGGGCACTGATTCGATCACCGCGGTCTATGACGGCAGCACGTTGTTAGCCCCCAGCACGTCAAATGTGGTGATTGAGACGGTGACCGGCGGATGTGGCACGGGAACTTTCAACGATTCCTCGATGACGTGGAATAACGTCACCCGTAATTACGAGGTCTATGTGCCCGGGAACCTGCCCACGAGTCCGGCGCCGGCCATGCTGCTGATGCTGCATGGAACGCGGACGACTGTTGCTACTGGAGACGACCCGGAGCCCATCATTTCGCTCAATTGGGGATGGCAAGCGATCGCCGACCAATACTGTTTCATTCTCGTTAAACCTGCCTCCACCTACAACCCGACGACGCATCAATGGAACTGGAACGCCTATTGCATGGACGGAACGCAAACCTGCGCTCCTTATGGGGCGAACGGGGGAGCATTTCCCTATGCCGAGGAATGTGGTTCATCTGACGGAGAATGCCCCGACGATATCGGCTTCCTCGGCCAGCTCATCCAGACTCTGACCGCTCAGTATGGCGTGAATCCGAGCATGGTCTATCTCGCCGGATTTTCCTCGGGCGCGGAAATGGCCGAGCGGGTTGGAGTCGAACTCTCGGGTCTCGTGTCGGCGGTTATTCCCGGCTCGGGACAACTGGTCGCGGAGCAAGGGATCGTCCCACCGCCGCTGCCCGTTCCAACGCTGCCAAGCCCGTTCCCGCCAATCTCGGTCCAGGAATGGCAGGGTACCGAAGATGACATTCTGCCGCCTTGCGGCTACGGAACGACAAAATACAACGGCGTTACCTTCACGCTGGATACGGTTGACGACACCTTTAACTACTGGGTGCAGGCCAACGGCTGTACCACGCTCCAGACCACCGAGCCTCTTTGTCTCAATGGCGCCCCCAACTACCTGAATGATGCGCCCACTCCGGGCATGCCGGGTATGACCGGTAATGTTGCCATCGGTTGCTCAAACAACGTCGTAGTCCAGTTCATCTGGGAACCCAATGTCGGGCACTCCTGGCAGTCGCAATACAATAGCCAGCGCTGGAATTTTCTTCTTGACCCGTTGCAGGCTACCGGCAACGCAAAGGGGCAAGAGGCTCGCAGGCCCGCCAACGGCGCTGAAAAACGGTAGCTGGTCCGGGCGCATATTGCGATCACCCAGGGAACTCCAGACCTTCTTCTAACCTGACACCATTCCCTCGCCCCGCTACAATCTTTCTGTGCGAATCTCCAGCAGGCGCAAGGCGATTGCTTTCTTCCTCAGCTTCGGAGTCATCCTGGCTGCGGTCGCGTTTGCCGTGGGCAGCGGCTGGATCATCCTCAACTGGCGCGAAGGAATCAAAGTTTTTCTGGGAATTATTTTCTTCGGCGCCATCGTTACCGGCTTCGTGCTGAACACGATTTTTCTGGTGCGTGAGATTCGGCGTAACGAGCAACATGACAGCTTCATCAACGCGGTTACCCACGAACTGAAAACGCCGATTGCTTCGATCCGCCTCTATCTCGAAACCTTGCAGCGCCGCGAGATCGATGAAGCGCGGCGGCGCGAGTTTTATCAGCTCATGCTGGTCGATACCGAGCGGCTCATGGGTACCGTCGAGCAGGTGCTGAAGGCAGGCGCGCTCGCGCAAAAGAAGGCCAAAGCCCAGGCGCAACGCTTGCCCGTGGATATGAACGCCGTGGTGGCGGAATGCGTGGATTTGGCCCGCGCGCGCCATCACCTGTCCGAAGAGAGTCTCACGTATCGCGCGGCCGCAGCCGCGCCGGCGCTGCAAGCGCCCGCTCAGGTGTTGGGGGATGCGGAAGAGCTTCACACGGCAGTCACCAATCTGCTCGACAATGCGGTGAAGTATTCGCCCGATGGCGTTCACATTACGGTCGAACTTGCATCGGGCGGGGAGCGCGTCATCCTGCGCGTGCGCGACCGCGGCGTCGGTATTGCTCAGAATGAGCTGAAGCGAATCTTCAAGCGCTTTTATCGCGTGCGGCAGCGCGGCCGGGCCCGCGTGAAGGGAACCGGTCTCGGCTTGTTCATCGTGCGCGCGATCGCCCGCAACCATGGTGGCCGTGTGTTCGCTGAAAGTGACGGCGCGGGGCAGGGAACGACCGTGACGCTTGATCTACCCCGAATAGCCGAAGAACCGCATGTTGAATCGTCGGCAGACCTACGCGCCGAATCGCAGGGTGCCGGAACGAGGACCGCATGAGCCGCGTGCTGATCGTGGAAGACGAGGCGCATCTCGCCCAGGGGTTGCGCTTCAATCTGCAGGAAGAAGGCCATGAGGCGGAAGTAGCTGGTGACGGCGAAGGGGCGCTCTCGCGCTTGGTCGATCCCGCGGAACATTTCGATGCGGTCATTCTCGATGTGATGCTGCCGGGAAAAAGCGGCTTCGAGGTAGCATCGGTGCTGCGCGAGCAAAAGAACTATGTTCCGATTCTGATGCTGACGGCGCGCGGGCGCCCGGAGGATGTTTTGCAGGGCTTTGCTTCCGGCGCCGACGACTATCTGCCCAAGCCGTTTGAGCTGTCGATTCTAATCGCGCGTCTCGAGGGATTGCTGCGGCGAAGCGCATGGGCGCGCCAAGCCGTTGCCACCGAAAGCAGCAGTGCGGGGCGCACTTCTTCTGCCGATGGCCCCCAGATGAGCGGCCATAAGTCTTCCCAATCGGCGCCGTCGAGGGTTGGCTCGACCGCCGAGCATTCCGAAGATCATCACCCCGAAAACGATGTCTTCGCCTTCGCCGGAAAATCGATCGACTTTGCCGAACTCGAACTCCGCTCGCTTGGAAACACGATTCATCTAACCGTCATGGAAGCCGATCTCCTGCGCTATCTGGTCCAAAGCGCGGGGCGCGTCGTTTCGCGTAAGGCGCTGCTCGAGGATGTGTGGGGCCTGCACGAAGACACCGACACGCGCGCCATCGACAACTTTGTGGTGCGGTTGCGGCGTTATATCGAAGAAGATCCGGCGCGGCCCCGTCATCTACTGACCGTGCGGGGCGTGGGCTACCGGTTTGTGGCCGAACCGGAATAGAGCAACTCACCATCTTATTCTGGAACAAAAATCGAAAGACGAAGGGCGATCTTCTAGTGTTGCCGCGCCGAGGAACTGGCGGCAAGTTCTCGGAACAGTCCTAGCAGCGAGGCTGCGGCCTGTTGATCGGACAGATTTGCCAAGGCTACCGTCGCGGTGAAGTGGGGTGAGCGCTGGTTAAAGCGGACGCTGACGAAATCCTTGTCGCGCCAGGTGGCCAAAGCATTTACAACCGGAGTCAACTCCACGGGCCAATCTTCTTTTGTAGTAAGAACCACCGGACCGGGACGGGAGATCGTCCATTTGCGGTTGGTAGTCTTTGTACCCGTCTGCCCCGACCAGCGGTGACGAAGGATGTCGAGGTGGAACCCGGGAGGGAAGCCCATATCGGCTTCGAAAGTCAGAGTCTCTTGCTGCTCGTGCCAGCGGCTAAGAGCCCATTGCACGGGAAGTGGCCGCGGCAGCAATTTTATGGTGAGCCGCACTTCGTCGAACCAGCGCGAGGAGAGATGCAAAGTGGCGCGGAGGCGGGAGCTGCAAGCTTGCCATTGCAGGCCATCGAGGCGACCCCTGCCGAGGCACGCGGCCTGCACCCACTCAAGGACACTGGCAGCGCGCCGGCGGTTATAGCGAACAAACCAGCTATACCAGACAAGGACCAGAATCCCTGCCGTGCCGAGGTCGAATAGGATCCAGCGCCCCACGTGCAGCCTCTCTCTATGGGACAGATCGTACGTCTGTCAGATGCGGATGCGCAAGGGGAGGGAACGAAAAAAATCGCTTGGCAGCCAAATGGGCTGCAAACCTTTTCTCCCGGTAGAATGGCGGACGTGCCATTTGAGATTCGAAAATTCCAAAAAACAGATTTCGAAAGGCTCTGGTGCATTGACCAAGCCTGTTTTGACGCACAAATGGCCTACTCCCGGCCGGAACTGGCGTTTTATATGCGGCGCGCCGGGGCGTTTACGCTGGTGGCGGAGGGCGAAGCCGATGGCAAGCCCAACTCAGTGCTCGGTTTCATCGTTGCCGAGGCGCGGCGTCGCAGCGGGCACATCATAACGATCGACGTTGTCGCGGAAGCGCGGCGCCTGGGCGTCGGATCGGCACTGCTCCAGTCGGCCGAGGATCAGTTGCGCGAAGCCGGTGCCCGGACGGTGGCCCTCGAAACCGCCGTCAACAATGAGGCGGCCATACGTTTCTACAAACAAAAAGGATATTTCGTCGAAAAGACCGTCCGCGGATATTATTCAGGTCAGCTCGATGCTCTGGAAATGGTGAAGGAATTGACGCCCCAGGAAAGCGAGAAAGAGAGCGAGAAAGAAAGTAAGGAAGAAATCGGATGAAAATCGCCATTCAAGGGGAGCTTGGGTCATTCAGCCACGAGGCGGCCAAGGCAATGCTGCCTTCCGCCAAACTCGTGCCCTGCGCTCGTTCGCGCGAGGTCTTTGACCGAGTTAAACGCGGCAGTGTGGACGGAGCTGTTATTCCAATTGAAAATTCGCTGGCGGGTTCAGTCGCCGAGCATTTCGACCTGCTCCTCACGAGCGACGTGCACATCGTGCGCGAGTTCCGCATGCGCATCGTCCACAATTTGATCGCCGTGCCCGGCACCAGGCTGCACGATGTGAGGCGGGTATTTTCCCACCCGGTGGCGCTCGATCAATGCCGCGACCTGTTCGCGAAGAATCCCAAGCTGGAGCCGGCCCCGTTTTATGACACCGCCGGAAGTGTGAAACACGTGGTCTCGGAAGGGTTGACGGATGCGGCCGGTATCGCCAGCCGCCGTGCCGCCGAAGTCTATGGCGGGAAGATTTTGAAAGCCGGCATTGAAGACGACAAACGAAATTTCACGCGTTTCTTCCTGATTCGCCGCGGCAAGTCTCGCCCGTCGCCTAGCGCCGACAAGACCTCACTTGCCTTCAGCACAAAAAATATTCCGGGCTCGCTCTTCAAGTCGTTGAGCGTCTTCGCCCTTCGCGACATCAGCCTGAGCAAAATCGAATCCCGGCCCATGCGCGGGCGTCCCTGGGAGTATGTCTTCTTTGTCGACCTTCTGCGGGGAGACGACGAAGACTCGCGTAATGCGTTGCGGCACCTCGGCGAGATCACCGATCTGGTCAAGGTGCTGGGGATTTACCGCCAGGCACGTTAAGCCTTCGAACTCTGCAATTGCCCAGCGCGCGGCACTCCCGCGAATCTCTAATTTCCATTAACCGTGATTGGTGACGGTTACCGCCGCGCCGGCGGTATGGTTACTTCCGACTGTCATTCATCACGGGTCGATGTGAGGCACTGCACAGCGCCCGCTGGGCGCCCCGCGTAGCCTAAAAGTGAAGGGCTTGAAACTTGAAAGAGAGGACGCGTATGCGTTTGATCAAGGCTGCGGTTGTGATCGTAAGTTGTTTATTGTTGCTGGGGGCCTGCGCCTTTGCCGGCCAGAATTCGATGGGGATCTCCGATAGCTACCGTCTGACGTTCTCGGAAAGAGTCCGTGTGGCAGACACGCTCCTGCCCGCTGGTGACTACCAGATTCAGCACGTCATGGAAGGTGCGGACCACATCATGGTCTTCCGGCAGCTTGGAGTGAAAAATCCGGTCGAAGTTCGCGCCAAGTGCACGCTTGAGGCGCTCGCCGAGCCCGTGAATCAGACGCAAAAGATCTTTGAGCTCAACGGCGCCAATGAACGGGTGCTGAAGGTCCTATTGTTCAAGGGCGATCACGCTAAACACGTGTTCTAGGCGGTTTTAGGCGGGCCTTTCGGGGCCCGTCCTTTACGTAATTGATGGACCCGCGCGCCGCGCCGATATCTTCTTCTCGAAGCGTGTCCCATCGGTAGCTCGCTCCGTTACCAGGGATGGCCACCGGTCTTTCCGTGTCTTGCAAAAACCTAAAAAAGGTCTAGAATTCAACAGCCTACCCTCCGCCCTGCATCTTTTTGGAGGCTGTCTTCATCAAAAGTTGAGTACAAGTGACTCAAGAGAACATCATGAGCGATATTACTACCCCTACTTCCGCTTCTTATGAATCCGCCGGGCGCTCTTTGCCGATTCTGCCCGTCCGTGACACGGTTCTATTTCCGCATGCCGTGCTGCCCTTGACCGTCGGGCGGGAAAGTTCAGTGCAACTGATCAACTCTCTCGGCGACGATAAGACCATCGTGGTTGTGGCCCAGCGTGAGGCGCGCGTCGATACGCCCCAGCCCACCGACCTTTATTCGATAGGGACGCTGGCGGTCGTCCACAAAGTCGTCAAGATGCCGAACCAGAGCCTCTTTGTGTTTGCCGAGGGTCTGGAGCGCGTTCGCCTCACCGACTTCGCCCAACTCTCGCCGTTCATGCGGGCGCAGGTGGTCACCGTTCCGGAGACCATTCCTCCGAAAGATTCCGAGATCGAAGCGCTTCAGCGCAACGTGCTGACTCTTTTCCAGCAGATCGTAGCCGGCTCGCCGACCTTGTCGGACGAGCTATCCACGGTTGCCATGAATATTGAAGAGCCCGGCCGCTTAGTCGATTTCATTGCATCGTCGTTGCCGTCGCTCTCCACCGCCGACAAGCAGGACACGCTCGAAACCACCGATGTTCGCATCCGCCTCGAAAAAATCAATCAGCACCTCGCGAAAGAACTGGAAGTCCAGCAACTGCGCAACAAGATCCAGTCCGAAGTGCAGGATCGAGTCCAGCAGACGCAGCGTGAGTATTACCTGCGCGAGCAGATGAAGGCGATCCAGAAAGAGCTGGGCGAGCAGGACGAGGGCGCGCGCGACACGGAAGAACTCAAGCAGAAGATCGAATCCGCCGGCATGCCCGACGACGTGAAGAAAGAAGCGCTCAAAGAACTGGGCCGTCTATCCCGCATGTCTCCCATGGCTGCCGACTATTCGGTTACGCGCAATTACATCGAGTGGCTGGCCGTGCTGCCGTGGCAAAAAACTTCCGGCCAGGAAATTGAAATTCCGAAAGCCAAAGAGATTCTCGACACCGATCACTACGATTTGCAGAAGGTCAAAGACCGCATTCTTGACTATCTTTCCGTCCGCCGGCTGAAGCCGAACATGAAGGGACCAATCCTCTGCTTCGTCGGACCTCCGGGCGTCGGCAAGACTTCACTCGGCAAGTCGATCGCTCGTGCGCTCGGCCGAAAATTTGTCCGCTTGTCTCTCGGCGGTGTTCATGACGAGGCCGAAATCCGCGGCCATCGCCGCACCTACATCGGCGCGTTGCCGGGCCAGATCATTCAAGGTATTCGCCGCGCCGAGACCAAAGACCCGGTCTTCATGCTCGACGAGATCGACAAGGTTGGTCGCGACTTCCGTGGCGATCCTGCTTCGGCTCTGCTTGAAGCGCTCGATCCCGAACAGAACTCGACTTTCCGCGACAATTATCTCGACGTGACTTTCGACCTCTCCAAGGTCCTTTTCATAACGACCGCGAACATGCTCGACCCCATCGCCGAGCCGCTGCGCGACCGCATGGAGATCATCGAGCTGCAGGGCTACACCGAAGAAGAGAAAGTTCACATCGCATTCCAGTATCTGATTCCGCGGCAGATTGATGAGAACGGGATCACCAAAGATCAGATTGAATTTCCCGAAGAGACAGTTAGCTTCGTAATCCGCCACTACACGCGCGAAGCCGGCGTGCGCAACCTGGAGCGCACGATCGGCACGATTTGCCGCAAGCAGGCGCGCCGGCTCGCGGAAGGGAAGACCGACAAACTGGTCGTCACCCAGGAAGTCGTCATTGAATTTCTGGGCGGCATCAAGATTCGCAGCGAAGGTGAAATCGCCGAGCGCACAAAACGCGCGGGCGTAGTCGTAGGACTGGCATGGACTCCGTCGGGCGGCGACGTGCTCTTCGTGGAAGCCAACCAGATGAAAGGCAAGGGCGGCCTCACGATCACGGGTCAGATTCAGGATGTGATGCGCGAATCGATGCAGGCAGCGCTGAGCTGGGTGCGATCGAACGCTCGCGAACTTGGAGTCGACGAAGAATTTTTCGCCAACCACGACATTCACATTCACGTGCCCGCAGGCGCCATCCCGAAAGATGGCCCCTCGGCCGGTGTCACGATTGTGACTGCGTTAGTCTCGCTGCTCACGGGCAAGCAAGTTCGCCCGCTGACCGCAATGACCGGCGAAATTACGCTGAGCGGCAACGTGCTTCCGGTCGGCGGCATAAAAGAAAAAGTTCTCGCCGCCAAGCGCGCCGGTGTGCACGACGTCATCCTCCCCGCCGACAACCGCACCAACGTCGAGGAGGACCTCACGCCCGAGCAGCTGCAAGGCTTGACCCCGCATTACGTCAAGACAATCGAAGAGGTGCTGGAATTCGCCCTTCCCTCCAATCCACGCGAAGGAGCGCCAGGATGCGGAGGAGCGCGAGAAGGTCTTGAGCGCATAAGAGAGTACTGATCGCATAAGAGTGACGCGCGGGTAAACAGATTCGGATTCGCGCAGGACCGTGAAGGGCACGACTTCTGGTCGTGCGCAAAGCCGCACGATGGCGCGGATTTCCATGCCCGCACAGACCTGAGCTTGACTTCGTAGTTATAATCGGATCATTGATTGGGGCAGTTTCGAGGCTCGTCCGTATATTCGTGGACGCATCTCGAAGTTGCCCCAAAATCATTTCCGCGCGATTTTATGGGCTAACTCCTTATTCCGGAATACTTTCCGTGTAAGTTGTCTAGGATCAATACTTTGGCGGGAAAACCCGCGTAAAGTATTGATTCCAGGAGTCCGGCGCGACGGGGGGGAGCCCCTGGGGGCGGCCCTTCCTTCTGGAACATTCCGGTCAAAGAAGCGACAATAGTTTCGCGAAAATACCGCTGAGAAAAATAGGAGCGGCCGTTTGGCAGCGATTCCAATCTCGAGACCCGGTCCGAGGGTCGTAACAAATTCTGCGGCGCCTCCTGCACCAAAGTCCGCGAATTCGAAGCCAAAGCCAAAAGTCGGTCTCCGTGCCTGGATGGAGCGCGTGCTTGTCGAGTGCGATCGCGCCGCGGCCGGTTTTGAAGCCGACCCTGTGCATGATCTTCGAGTTGCCATCCGCCGTTGTCGCTCGCTCGCCGACGGGTTGATCGTTCTCGATTCAGACCCGGCATGGAACGAGATGAAGAAGGCGGGACGAAAACTCTTTCGCGCTCTCGGCGAACTGCGTGATATGCAGGTGCTCGAAGAGTGGATTGAGAAACTTGCGGGCCCTGGAAAAGCATCCGACCTGGCCGTCGCAAAATTACTCGATCATGTGCATGCACGCGAGGCGGAGTGCAAACAACTCGCGTGGAAAGATCTTGAGCAGTTCGACCGCAAGCACTGGAGGCAGTGGAGCAGGAGCCTGCCGCGGCGCGCCGCCCGCGTGCGTCCCGGAAGCGTGGTCTACCAGCACCTCGCACTCGAGAAATGGACCGCCGCCTACGAGCTTCACAGACGCGCCATACGCTCGCGTTCGCAGGTCGCGCTGCACGAACTGCGCATCGGCATCAAGCGCTTCCGCTACACGGTGGAAAACTTTCTTCCGCAGCAACATGCGAAATGGGGAAACGATCTCAAGGAGCTGCAAGACTTACTCGGGGAAGTGCACGATCTGGATGTGCTCTGGGCCACAGCGCTCGCGGTGCGAGCCTTTCCCGACCTCGAAAGCCGCAAGCGCTGGCGCGAAAAAATAGTTCACGAACGTAATCGCCGTGTCGAACGCTACCGCGAGATGATGATCGGCAAAGAATCGTTATGGCGAGTGTGGCGGGCCGAACTGCCCTCGGGCCCGCAACTGCGAGTGGCCGCCTTAAGCCGGTTGCGCGTTTGGGCATCCTACCTCGATCCCGATTTCGCACACTCGCAGCGTGTGACACAACTCGCGCTTCAATTGTATGAAGGACTCACGCACGCCAGAATGCTGGCGGAGGGTTCGGGGCACGATTCCAAGGACATCCTGCAGGCGGCTGCCTTTATGCACGATGTCGGGAAAGCCAAGGGCCAGAACAGCCATCAAAAAACTTCCTATCGCATGATTCGCAAGCTCCCTCGCCCGCTCGGATGGAGCGCGCGCGAGCTCAATCTGGCTGCGGTGGTCGCACGTTATCATCGCGGAGCGCTGCCGCGTTCGAGCAGCAAGGCCCTTCAGTCTCTGGAGCTTCCTGATCGGCACCTGGCGATGCAACTCGCAGGTGTGTTGCGTTTCGTGAAGGCGCTTGATGCGCACAACGGCATCGCGCCAAAACTTACAGTCGAACTCAGTGACCGAATCGTCCGCGTGCACTCCTCCGGCTACTCGCCCCTCGACCGTTCGGCGGAAGAAGTAGCGGCGGCGCGCCATCTCCTGGAAACCGTCCTAAGAATGCCAGTGATGGTCAAGCCGCTACGCGCGGCTAGTGTTCACAACAGAGCGGTGAGCCGCGGATAGGCTGCGCTCGGCACCAGTTTCGCGCGATTATTGTGCAAGCGAAAAAGACTTACAAATCGTAGAGTTTTATCGCCATCGCGCCGTGCGTGGCCGCGCCGCCCGCGCGCAAGGCCGCTGTGATGAATGTGGTCTCGGTTATCTCTTCGCGCGAAGCGCCTGCCGCTTTGGCGTTCTTTACGTGCACCTCGATGCAGTACGGGCACTGCGTGGTCAAGGCAACGCCCAACGCAATCAATTCGCGATATTTTCTCGGAACCGCGCCATCTTCGCGTCCGACAATCTTATCGAGGTTCAGCCAAGCATTGAACTCCGTGGGCGCAAGTTTCCCCATCTCCTTCAAAAACCGCAGATCGCCAATGTCCTGAAAGTGTTCGCTCATCGATGTTTCCCCACATTAGATTTGACTGCAAATACATGCTGCCATATTGGGCGAGAATTGTGTGAGGCGGGGCGAGTAGCAAGGCAGGCACTTTGCAAGCGCGCTTTTCCCCTCCAATCTGGATTGGTGACTCACGCAAAATTGGTTTCAATGGCAGTGTCGTGGCTGAGACGCTACCGCTGTGGCGTCGTACTCTCCGAGCAGGCTTGCGTCAGCGGAGAGATGCCTGACGCCATTGGATGGAAGAAGGCGTGCCATTCGGTGCTGGTCGAGTGTAAAGTGACGCGCGCGGATTTTCTTGTGGATCGCGCCAAGCCGTGGAGGAGACAGCCTGAAATTGGGGTCGGAGCGCAACGCTACTATCTTGCGCCTCACGGGATGCTGGCGAGCGAAGACCTTCCCGCCGGTTGGGGCCTGCTGGAAATTCGGGGACATGGAATTGAGATCACGAAAAGGTCGGCAAAAAATCTGCGGTCGCCGGTGGGCTTCGAGTACGAGATGAATTTGCTGCTCGCCAGTTTGCGGCGAGTGGAGCTGCGCATCGAACCTCAAAGCATCACCGAATTTTTGAAATGGAAAAACAGAATGGCGGACTACAATCGCGGCGCATTGCCTGAGGGGCTGGTGTCGGCCGGAGACGAGGCCAACGCGTTCCTCGAAGCAGTCAGTCGGGATCCGTCCGAGGGGCGCCAGTGATGTTTTTCAGCAAAAAGAAAACCGGGCTGTTTAACCCGGTTTCTTAGCGTCGGTTGGGATGCGGTTACATCGCAGCCCGGCGCGACTGGCTGAGAGAACTTTTGCGGCCCTGGTTGACTCCGCGGTTCCCGGCGCCAGTCAAAGTCAAGGAGCGGATGCAGGTTCCAAGAGAGCAAATAACGTGCCAGCCCCCGCTTCTTTAAAGAATGGCTTTTGAAATTCTTGTAAACCGCAGAAAATAAATTAGTTGCCCTGGAATGTTTCCATAGTTCGCGGTTTGAGTCGCAGGCAGGCTGTTCAAACGCTTGCACAGTTTCCCGCATAACAATGCAGAGCCTGGGCTCGGCCGCGCTCTATTTCGAATTCAACTGCGTCAGCTTGATCGCGGTGTGGTTGGTTAACGTTCCGAAGTACATGCTCGCAGCTTGTGCGCTGGTGCTGACGTTATCGACGATCACGCCGCTCACTCCGCCCGCCTCGTTTACGTCATTCAGTCCTTTGAGGAGGGGCAAGGTGCTGATATCGTCCGTGATCATCAGGCCACTGGTGCCGGCGGCAATCACGCCGCCCATGAGTTCATCGTGGTCTCCCGTGACTCCGCCCAAGTTCTGGTTTGGATTGTAGAACTCCGTGAAGGGAACGCACGGCGCTCCGGCCGGGCCGCTGCGCGTGACATTGCCCGCGGTCGTCGAATTCATAGCGGGGTAATTGGTGAAACCAACCCAGTAAATGTATGGCGTGGTATCGGCAGGCCCCGTTCCGCACACGAAAAGGTCGCCCGACGTGGCCGGGGTCGAGCCCCAATATCCGTTATTGAAGGCGCCACTATAAAGGTTGACTCCGCCTTCGCCGATTGCAACGGTTACCTCATTGGTAAGATTCATGGAAAATTGCGCCAGCACTGCGGCGCTGCCCGAAATGCCATCGTTGCCGGAGACGACGAAAATCGTCTGGGCGCCGCCCGATGCATCCAGAATGACGCCATCGGGAATACCGTAGGCCGTTCCAGTAGCGGTGCAATCACCACCGGTACCGGTCCGGCCGGGAGGGTGCGCGACGGTGCAACCACCTCCGCCTACCATGACGGGTCCGGCATTCAGGGACGGTGTGCCGCCGCCGGCGTTGATCACCCATACCTCGCCTAATTGATCGGCGATAAAGAGTCGGCCGCTCGGATAGTCGTAAACCGAACTGCTCGGCACTGGTTGCGCGCCGCCTGTACCTTTTACCGGAAGCGTAAACGTCCAGTCGACCGTAGGCTGCGCGTTGAGCGCGCAATTGAAGACGCAACTGATGCGCGAAACCTTGCCGTCATCGCTGGCCACGAAAGCCTTATCCGTCTGGTAGTCCACCCAGGCATCGGCTAGGGTGGTGGTGGCGGATGACGAGTAGGTCGTGGATACCAGGCAGGATGTACCGGTCGTCCCTGAGGTACAGCTGCCATTTGCGGTGGGTGCTGCCGCTTTCGCGACGGTTCCCTGTCCCGCTTTTACGGTCAGAACATGGAAGATGGACGATGCCGATGCACTCTCAACGTACGCGATCTTGGTACCGTCCAGCGAAATTGTTGGGGAAGTCAAAACCGATCCGCCGGCTGTGCTGCCGTTGTATGCCCAAGTGACTGTCGGAGCGGTGCCGCAAAGGCCGTTAGGACCGGTACCGCTATAGAGTTCGTCGATCCCGACAATGTTTGCCTGTCCGTTGGTGGCGCCCGCGACGTTTAAAGCGAAGATCGCGAAATCGGCTGTACAGCTGGGCGTGCCGTTAACGTTAAAGCTGTACTTGGCGGGAAACTTCGATTGCGAAACGCCACCATTGCCGAGGCTGACGCTCCAGTCGCGATGAATGAGCGAACCAATCGTGATGCCGCCGCCTCCGCCATCCAGCTTTTCTGCCGGCAACAATTGCTTTGCAGGTTCCGGTGCGGAGGAGACTGGCTGCAATCCTCCGTTTTGCGTGCGCACGAGATTGCGGTCGGCCAGAAAGAAAAAAATTCGAGGCTCGGTCTCGGCCGCCTTTAAGTTCGCCGCCGTAGGCCCTCCGCTGACCACAAGGTGGTGAGAACTCCAGTCGTCAACTCGTCCAATGTGCGCGGAGCTTTGTGCAATCGCCGAAGGCTGTAGGCCAAGAATAAGTAAACTTAAGCAAAGATTGCGCAGTGGGTACATCGCTCCTCCAAATCGAGAGACGCGGGAAAGGATGCCCGGCGATCGACATCCTTTATTAGAAGATGATATTTCAGACGAACAGCCGGATTCTTGCGGCATGACCACGCCGAATAACATTGGTAACGTGCTGTCGACAGCTGGGTTGGCGACGGTTCGGAATCAAGAACTCTTCCGGTTGAAGCGGCAATGAGACTGCGTGGGGCTGATTTTGCCGCACGCCAACGCCATCGTTTCAAACACGCGCTCAAACCGGAAGGCCGGCCGTTGGTAGGGTCGACCGCGGGGAATTGAAGGCGGCTCCGCGCGGACAACTTCTTCCTCCTGGCGCAACTTTCCACCTTCCCCGTCTTTCAGGCTCATGCATCATCCCATGGGCTACGATTTACATTCTGGCGCGCTGTGCTCTGCATTGTCATCGAGGATGGTTTACCAAAATGTTAAGAGGGTGGAGTACGCGGGTCAAGCCCATATGTATTGGCATCGGCGGTACGTCGAGCGTAGTTTGGGCATTCACTTCCCGCGAAGACACGTGAATTGAGTCCGCGCCGCAACGCGGAAACACTCCTACATATCACGACGGCCCTCCATCGCCTTCAGCATGGTGACCTCGTCGGTGTATTCGATGTCGCTGCCGACGGGAATTCCCATCGCGATGCGCGTGACGCGCAAACCTTGTTTCTTGAGTTGCTGCGCGAGGTAGGTCGCGGTGGCTTCTCCTTCAACCGTCGGATTGGTGGCGAGGATGACTTCCTCGACGTCATCCTGGGTGGCCCGGCTGAGTAAATTCGCGATTCGCAATTGCTCCGGTCCGACCCCATGCAACGGCGAGAGCGATCCATGCAGCACGTGATAGACACCATTGAAATGGCGGGTCTTCTCGACCGCGGCAATGTTGGTGGGCTCCTCCACCACGCAAATGAGTTTTTGATTGCGGGTGGGGCTACTGCAGTACACGCAGGGATCGACGTCGGTGATGTTATTGCACACCGAACAGAGACGGAGACTGGCTTTGACGTCACGAATGGCAGCGGCTAATGCGCCCGCGTCTTCTTCGCTTGAACGCAGAATATGAAATGCGAGGCGCTGGGCGCTCTTGCCGCCCACGCCGGGTAGTTTCTTGAGTTGGTCGATGAGCCGGGTCATCGGCTCGGCAAATTTGGACATTGGATTTGTGATTTGTGATGGGGAACTTGTGATTGGAAATCGGGCAGCCGGTTGATCTTCGGTCGCGTCGCAAATTACCGATTACAATTACCAATTCAGAGAAGCCCTCCGAGTCCTCCCAGCATTCCTCCCAGACTCGATTTCATGGTTTCATCGACTTTGCGTCCCGCTTCGTTCACCGCGGCAAGGACCAGGTCCTGTAGCATTTCAACATCTCCCGCCTTAACTGCCTCGGGATCGATCCTGATCGAGAGTACCTGTTTGCGTCCGTCCATTTTTACGGTGACCGAACCCCCGCCGGACGACGTTTCAACGACGGTCTGCTCCATCTTCTTCTGCAGAATCTCGGCCTGCTGCTTGGCCTGCTGCATCATCTCTTGGAGATTGAATCCAGACATAAGAAATTCAAAACAATTTGCGATTTGCAATTAAGCAGTCGAACCAGCTTCCAGTTTTCAGATGCTCGTCGAGCTCACAAACCGCAAATCATCAATCGCTAATTAGAGATTAGCTCCTTCCTTTCTCTCGATAATCAATCACGGTGCGGATCTCCGCTCCGAATTTCTCCTGCATGCGGCGCACGACCGGATCGTGCTCGGCGCGGCTGCGGGCGCTCGCGATGTTCGCCCCGTTTCCATTGCCGAATTTCTCTTTCGCCGGGCGTGGCTCGCCTTGAGCCGTTCCTCCGGGGAGCACTTGTATCCGGACTGGACGCCCAGCCGCGCCACTGGCGGCCGCTGCCGCGACCCGGCGCGCGTCGGCGGTGAACGACATCTCGATCATCACGCTCGACGCCGCGACCTTGGCAGTCAGCGAGCTGCCCTCCAAAGTCCAATTCGCAGTTTCAAGCATGCCAGCGAGCATAGGCTGGTTGCTAAGAGCGTTCAGGACAACTTCACGCAACGAATCGGCCGTCGCCAAGGATGGCGCGACCGGAATCTCACTCGATCGGGCTTCATTGGACGGTTCCCGATCCAATTCGGCAATAGCGGGAGCCACCGATCCCATCATTACCACATTCGTGGCCGCGGGAACCGAACGCGCAGCAACGATTGGTGTCTCCGTGGATAATTCCGCCTTCGGAATGCCCTTGCGCGCCGTGTCGGCCGCGAATGGAGAAACGGAGGTTGATCGGCCCTGAGTTGCCGGTTCATTGCTTCTTCGAACTTCCGCGGACGCAGGCATGCTCTTAACGACTCCAGGGCGTCCAGGTCCAGCCGTCGCGGCCACGTCGCTAAGCAGTTGCTCGATCGGCAGCAGGCGCTGCGCGTGCGCCATCTTCAGCAGCCCGAGTTCCAGATGGAAACGCTGCTCTTGCCGATAGCCAAGTTCGCCGTGCGTGCGCAGCATAATTTGCAGATGCCGGGCCAGCTCTTCTTCCGTGAACAACTCAGCCACGCGCGCCACGCGCGCGCGTTCATCGGATGAAACTTGCAGCAGCGCAGAATTCTCGCCCGCGATCTTGGCGACGGTCACATTGCGCAAGAAGCGCACCAGTTGGCGCGCGAAGTGAGTCGGGCTATGCCCTTCGCTTTGCAACTCGTCGACCAGCAACAGAATCTTGTCGCTGGCGCTCTCCGCGACCGCCTGCATGACGTTCTCAAGCGCAACCGCCGGAGCCGAGCCGATCAGGCCGCGCACCGACTCCAGCGTAAGATGCTCGGCCGTGGAGGCAATCGCCTGGTCGAGAATCGAAAGCGCATCGCGCATCGAGCCATCGCCGGCCTCGGCGAGCAGCGCCAGCGCGTCATCGTCCGCGGCAATCTTTTCCTGCCCGGTGATGTCGCGTAGCTGTTGCAGGATGTCCTCGAACTTCACAGCACGAAAATTGAAATGCTGGCAGCGCGAGCGGATCGTTTGCGGGATATCCTCGGGTTGCGTGGTCGCCATCATGAAGATGATGTGGCCGGGAGGCTCTTCCAGCGTTTTCAAGAGCGCATTAAAGGCCGCATCGGTAATCTGGTGCGCTTCGTCAAGAATGTAGATCTTGAAGCGGTCGCGGGCCGGCCGATAGCGGGCCGCATCGCGCAGTTCACGGATCTCGTCGATGCCCCGGTTGGTGGCCGCGTCGATTTCGATCACGTCAACCGAATTACCGGCCCGAACCTCCGTGCAGGATTCGCAGATGCCGCAAGGTTCAGCAACCGGCCTGTTGGAAGAGCGGCAATTCAACGCCATCGCCAGAATCCGCGCGACGGTTGTTTTTCCAATACCGCGGTGTCCGCTGAAAATGTATCCGTGCGCTATGCGCTCCTGGGCGATGGCATTCTGAAGCGTGCGCGTGACGTGTTCCTGGCCGATCACGTCGGAGAATTTCTGGGGACGATACTTGCGCGCCAGGACCTGATAGCTCATGGGAGACTCTGATTATACAGTCTGATGCGGCCGCCAGTTTGGGGCTTCAACGTGCGGAAACTGCTTACGAAGCCGCATGAGACTCGGCCAAGGGAGGGGCCAATTAATCGAGTGACGAAATTCGACGCCCGCGAAGTCGGGACAAACGTCGTCCCGAAAAAGTCTCTAGAAGTTTGACCATGCACAAGCGCGCTGTTATGATTTTTCTGCGGGGTGGAGCAGTCTGGTAGCTCGTTGGGCTCATAACCTCCCGCTCCTTAGGATTCCCAAGAGTTCCTTGGAATCTTGGAGTTCCTAATCGAGCGTTGCAAATTGGGCGTCCGGTGCAGCAATGTGCCGGAAGATCACTCGTCAAAGTCGGTGGAACCTACGTCGCGCGAGCGATAAGGCAATACCGAACCAAGCCCCCGGAATAATGGGGGAAGGCGTAGAGACTGGATGGCGAGCATCCCACGTGGATGAAGGTACAGTCCGACTCTCATCGAAAGGTGAGTCAGATCGCATAACCCAAAGGTCGGCGGTTCAAATCCGCCCCCCGCAACCATGAACGCCACTGCCGAACTGCAGTGGCGTTCGCCTCTTACAGAAGATTCCGTTCCCGAAATTCGACCTCTACGTTCGAGTTCGGGAAGCGCTGGAGCGAGTGCGATCGAGTGCGTCAAGAACCTGGCTGGTGACGGATCGGCGCGGTGTAATTGGCGTCGTCAATCTTGCGAAGCTGGAGCAAGAACGGGCCGAAGGCGCGGATAAGAAAGTCGGCGATCTCGTGGATGCGCTGGCTTTTCCGCACGTCCACTCCGACCCGGGACTTGATTTGGCGCTCGAACGCATGGGCGCCAACCAGATCGAGATCCTGCCGGTCGTGAGCCGCGCGGATGTGCATAAGTTTGGAAGGGATTGTGACGCTGCGGGACGTTTTGGATGCGTACGGCTTGACCCGCGCCTGATCGGGCTTGGCCTTATCAGTGGCTTCCTCCCGAATCAGTGCCCGAACTTCTGTGTTTCGGAAGCTCCGGTGGCGGGAATCATCGTTTTCTCTTCGTAGTCCGTCCAGAAACTGAGGCGGATGCCTCCTCGGGGCCTGGGTTGTGCCAACAACTGTCTGAACCGATGATCGTGTCAGCCTCTTTCGGTCCCCAGCTGTGGCGTTTGTAGGGGCGAGCCCGGTGATGGGTCTTAAGCACTGGATCGACAACCGCCCATGCGGCCTCAACCGCGTCCTCACGGGTAAAGAGTGCTCCATCGCCGATCATGGCGTCGCCCAAGAGCCGCTCGTAAGGCGATTCCTCTCCCGGCTGTTCTTCGAATAGGTAGAGCTCTCGCTGGTCCCCGACGAACTCCTTCCCTGCGAGTTTGACGCGAGCGGCGAGGGCGATGGCTGAGTTGGGGGAGAGGCGGAAGCGCAGGTAGTTGGCCGGGCCGGACTTTGGAATTGGCGCTGAGTCGGCGAAGAGCCTCTGAGGCGGTGGCTTCAACTCCACCATGACCTCGGTGGCGGTGTCTGCCAGATACTTGCCGGAGCGTAGATACCACGGCACTCCCTCCCAGCGCCAGGAATCGATGAACAGCCGCAGGGCGCAGAAAGTTTCGACGTCGGAGTTCTTCGCCACGTCTGCTTCCTTGCGATAGCCGGCATACTGGCCGCGCACCAAGTCGTCGGGGGTCAGAGGGCGCATGGCTTGAAAAACCTTGGCTTTCTCGTTGTGCACGGCGCCAAAGTCCCTACCCGCCGGAGGCTCCATGGCAAGTAGTGCGGCGACCTGGAAGAGATGGTTCTCGATCACGTCGCGCAGACAGCCAGCTGTTTCGTAAAACGCGCCGCGCTTCCCGACGCCAAAATCCTCGGATAGGGTGATCTGGACGCTCGCCACGTAGTTGCGGTTCCAGATTGGCTCCAGGAAAGAGTTCGCGAAGCGGAAATAAAGGATATTCATGATCGCCTCCTTCCCGAGGAAGTGATCGATGCGGAAGATCGAATCTTCCGGGAACACCGAGTGCGCTACCTGATT